>JBGSHT010000107.1:0-152434 GCA_041752135.1 Chitinophagaceae bacterium
GAGGTTCCCTCCGCATGTGTTTGGGTCAAGACAGCGCATCAGCGACCGAAATCGCGCTGAGGTCTCCTCGTGCTAAGCGTTTCGGTCAAGACAAGACAGGCGGACTTTGCAGCACTAGCGGCGATTTTAATCGCTGTGCTGTCCTAACCGCCAAGGCGGTTGCTATACTTTAGTAGATTAGTATCAATTTGAGAAATAATAATCAGCCAATTCAAGTATTTTTTGGCAGATGACCGACATCGATCGCGTCACCTTGAGCTAGCAGGGATGAGTGTGAAACCAAACTATACCAGCTAGAGCGATCCCTAAATAATTGGCGCACAAATCTAGCCAGTCAAATGTCCGAGCGGGGATCGATATTTGGGAAAACTCTTCAACTGTGATGGCTACTGCGACGATCGCGCATCCCAACAATATTTTTAGCCGCCCGATTTTCACTATTCGACCATTCACACCATAGTTGAGCAAAAATGTCAACGTGCCAATCAGGAGCAAATGTCCAGATTTGTCACCAAAGGGGACATCATTCACCCAGTTGGTGATGCTGCTAATCTGACCCAAGCCGCTCCCAATAATGATGCCAGCTACAAATAAGAAAAATAATGAAAAAGGGAGCCAACGTTTCCAGTGCATTTGTTCATGTCGATCGCCGATCGTAGTCAAACAACAATCGCTACTGGGCGATCTCCAGAAATGTTAGAGATCGCCTACTTTTTGAACAACTTCCGTCGAATCTGGCTGACAAACCGATCGAACTCTGGTAGTTTGAGCTGAGCGACGATCGCCACAAACACCCCATAACCGATGCCCCCAGAGAGGACTAATTGCGCCAGCAGCGTTAGCTTATTGCTGACTGGGATAAATTGCTCCCAAGCAGAGCTGACAGCCCAAGTTGCGCCACCTGTTACGATACTAGCAAGTAGGACGCTCACTAATGGCAGCAATCCGCGCCACTGTAAACCATGCAGGCGGCGATTGAGGATAAATAACATTGCCAAGCAAGAAATGAGATTGATACACACCGTTGAGAGGGTAATCCCAGCCGCACCAAAGGGTTTCCAGAGTAAATAGTCAAATAAGAAATTGAAAAAGATATTGACGAGGCTGATTTTGAATGGTGTACTGCCATCGCCAAGTCCATAAAATACTCGAATCAGCACATCGCGCGCGAGGAAAATAAACATCCCCAAACTCGACGCGATCAAAATCGAGCCGACTAGCTGAGAATCTTGAGCTGTGAAGGCACCATTTTGATAGACTGTTTTGACGATCGTCAATGATAGAGCCATCATCATCGCACTCAAAGGCATCACGGCGATCGCGGAAATAATCAATCCCTGCCGGAGCCGCTCCTTGAGCTGTAGCCAATTTTCGGCATCTGCCAGCCGCGAAAACTCTGGCAATAGCGATACCAACACGACATTGGAAATAATCCCCAAGGGAGTCAGTACGAGCAATCCTGAATAAGACATCGCCGACGCTGCGCCGACGCTTCCTGATGCAAAGCCATTGTCGATAAAGAGATTGATTTGATAAGTACTTGACGAGAATGTCGCAGGACCGAGGACTTTGAAGACATCTTTGACACCCTGTCGCCGCCACTCAAATCGCGGTTTAATCGTCCCCAATCCCGCCTTCCACTGGGTCACAACTTGGAGCAACCACTGCAAGAGCGCGCCGACTAAAAAGGTACCAGCTAGCACCCTCCCGCCCAATAAAGCGTGTTCGCGGAGCGCAATGTCGGACTTGAGATAAAATGCCAAGATCCCGACACCAATAATCGTCGTAGAGCTAGTCAGCAGGGGACTGATGGAGGGTAACCAGTAAAAATCAGCCGAACTGAGTGTCCCGAAGCCAATCCCGATGAAGCCAGCTAATACCGCCATCCCTGACATAATTTGTAGCTGCTCGATCGCGCTTTGGCGGACCAAGGCTCCGAGCACCGCATCACTCCGATGTAGCAACTGTGGTGCTGTCAGATCGATCGCCGTGCTAGCAAAACAAAAGATCGCGATACTCACGCCAAGTAGCATGATGCCGACGATCGTCGTAATCGTTTCGACGATTGGGGCGACTTGAGACTTATCTTTTTCCTTGGCGAGGACGCTGAGGATCGCACTATGGAAGGGTCCATTGATCCCACCAAGCAAGATCAGTAAAAACCCTGGGATGGCGTACGCATAAGTAAATGCCTCTGTCGCTACCCCATTACCAAAGGCGGCGGCTAAAGTCACCTGGCGGACTAGCCCGAATACTTTACTAATTAGAGTGGCAGCAGCGACGATGCCAGCGATACTAGCGATCGAGCGAGTGGTTTTTTTGAAGTCAGTCACAAATCTTCAACCGGATTGAACACCCACCTATCTTAGATCGAGTTGTGAATAATTAGGTTTTAGGTTTTAGGTTTTAGAGGGTTTGCGGATGCAATCACGCGGAGGAACCCTGGTGCATGTGTTGCACCAAGCAGCAAATCAGCGACGCATCGACATGGAGGTGTATCCTTCACTGGGCGGGTGACAAAGGCGAGACAGGTTGTGTGCGTCAAGACAAGACAGCCGTAACGCACCACGAGCGATATCCGAGGATCTGATTTAGGACTGCTATAGCAATTCAGCAATGCTCTATCGCCGATCGCCAATCTACACTGGCGATCGCGAGGTCGATCCTCGCTTAAACTAATGGATAAGCAATCGTTCACGATCGATCCCAAATGCGCCGTCTCCCAGTCAATATCCCCAACTTGCTACTCGTCGGGTTAGGATTTCCAATCGTCGGACTCAATGTCTGGGTATTGTCGCAATTTTTTCGCTACTTCGAGCACCTGATTACAATTTTGACAATCGCCGCTCTGATTGCATTTTTACTCAACTACCCAGTGAAGCTACTCGAACGCATTCATCTGCGCCGGATTTCCGCGATTATTAGCGTTTTATTGATTACAATCGCGCTGCTAGTAATTCTGGGAGTAACAGTGGTACCAAGTGCGATCGAGCAAACTACCGAGTTGGTCAAACAGGTACCAGAGTGGCTGCAATCGAGTAATGATAATATCAATGCCTGGGAAGAATGGGGCAAAAGTAAAGGCTTTCCGATCGATTTTAATGTACTGCGAACTCAGATAAATGCCAAAATCGACACCCAAATTCAAATCATCGGTGCTCAAGTCGTCGGATTGGCGGTAGGTACACTATCTGGGGTGATTGATACTCTGTCGATTGTGGTATTGTCGGTTTATATGCTGATCTATGGCGATGAGTTGTGGCTGGGAATTATCGCCCTGCTCCCCGAGCGGATTGGAATGCCCCTGAGCGAGTCCTTACGGCTAAATTTCCAGAACTTTTTCATCAGTCAGTCGATCCTGGGGACATTCATGGCATCGATCCTCACCCCTACTTTCTTTTTCCTCAAAGTTCCATTTGGATTGTCTTTTGCGATCTTTATTGGTGCTTCCGAATTGATTCCGTTTATCGGTGCTAGTTTGGGGATTGGCATAGTTACCATCGTAATTATGCTCAAAAACTTTGGATTGGGTCTTTCGGTGTTGATTGTTTCGATTATCGTTCAACAAATTAAAGATAATTTGTTAGCTCCCAAATTAATGGGTGAGTTGAGCGGTTTAAATCCGATCGGGATCTTAATCTGTTTACTGATCGGCGGTCAGATTGCTGGATTATTGGGGGTCATCGTCTCAGTACCGATCGCTGGGACGATCGCTGGGACGATCGATCTGATCCGCACACCAGTTGATGGCGACGCCCATCCCGAATTTGCTGGCGAGTCGATCGGTAGTGACTAGACGGTGGGCAATCCCACCCAACACCTCAAGCTGTATCCTCGAAATTCAGCGTTAGTAACAACTGAGTCTATAATTATTACCGATACATTACTATTAAATTAAGCACCCATGTGGAAAAAAATTACCGTGTCATCGATCTTGGCACTGGCAATCATATTACAAATTAACATCGCCCCAGTTGCAGCGGCAGGACTTCAGGGCTATATCGACACTGCGGATGGCTACAAATTCTTATATCCAAATGGCTGGGTGGCTGTCAAAACGACCAAAGGTGCAGATATCATCTTCCATGACTTGATCGAGTCTAGTGAAAATGTCAGCGTCGTCATCAGCCAAGTCGATAAAGACAAAAAACTCAGCGATCTCGGAACTGCATCCGATGTCGGCTATAAGCTGGGCAAAAACGCGATCGCACCGCCAGGATCGGGACGGGAAGCTGAGTTGGTGAGTGCCGAAACTCGTGAAGCCAAAGGCAAAACCTACTATTTTCTTGAATATGATGTCAAACTACCCAATAGCCATCGGCACAATCTGGCTAGCGTTGTAGTCAGTCGGGGTAAGTTGTTTACCTTCAATGCTTCTACTACCGATCGACGGTGGCCGAAAATGAAAAAGGTCTTCGATGAAGTCATCAGTTCTTTTAGTGTTGCCTAAGCCACAAACCCACTGGTTCCTGAAACTATGACTACCAACTTTGTCTTGGCTTCGGCTTCTCCCGCCCGACGGCGACTACTCCAGAGCGTCGGGATAAATCCCCTCGTGTGCGTGAGTCACTTTGATGAAGCTCAAGTGCAACTGACAGATCCGATCGCGCTAGTGGAGACATTGGCTCAGCGCAAAGCCGAAGTTGTCTTGAGTCAGGTCAACGATTCGCTCGTATTGGGGTGTGATTCGGTCTTGGTGGTCGCTAATGAAATTCATGGCAAACCACGCGATCGCGACGAAGCCTTTAGCCGCTGGCAACAAATGCGCGGCAATCAGGGGACATTATATACCGGACATGCCCTGATCGATCAAACCCGATCGACGCAAGTCGTCCGGTGTGGGATTACCCAAGTTTATTTCGGTCGGGTGACTGATGCCCAGATTCAGGCTTATATTGATACTGGCGAGCCACTCGCCTGCGCGGGCTGTTTTGCCCTCGAAGGCAAAGGCAGTGCCTTGGTTGACAAGATTGAGGGCTGTCATAGCAATGTCATCGGTCTGAGCTTGCCGCTACTGCGATCGATGCTAGCCGAACTGAGTTACGATCTCAGTAGTTACTGGTGAGTCCTGTTATCCAAAAACTATGATCTCCAGCGAAATATTTCACCAAAAACTGCAAGCCGGGCAGATTCAGGAAGCTTTGGCACTGGTGCTAAATGATGGCAGTGAGCTAGATGTCACGACCCAGATGACTGAGGTGGCAACTAGTCAGTCTAGCCGTAGTGCCTATCTGCGTACCAAAATCAACTTACTGACGGGAGAAATCCAGAATGAAGTCGGTAAAGATCTGGTCGCCGATAGTACGAGCTATATCAAGTTGCAACAATTGCATATCGACCAGATTGTGGTCAGTCATCGGCTCGTGCAGGGTTATTTAGATCGAATCAAAGCGATTTTGACAGTTTTAGATTCATCATCAGCAAGTAGCGATCGCGCTAGCATCCATCACCCACAACCCTCGGATCGTCGCCTCAGTTCTGCGGATCTTGTAACACGATTGACTCAAGCCGCCGCTAGCTCCTCACCCCCCAGCATTAGCCAAGCTGAATCAGAGCGGATCTACGCAGCCAGCACGACCGATCGCCATGTGATGCCACCGCCAGAAATCGTCAGTCCCACCGCCAATTGGGAGGGAGAACAGATTAGCCCCAACCAGATCGATCCGAGGGCGATCGATCGCGATGACGATCTCGATCTGTCCCTCGATCCAGATGGCACGATCTGGGAAGAATGGATCGAAGATGAAGACTTTCTGTCTGGCTCATTATTGCCACCACCATCCACCCCCGAACGACCAGAACACTGGGGGAAACAGCTACATCCGATCGCCGTCAAACCAACTATGCGGACTACGACCGAATCCGTCAATACCCACCAGTGGGATCGATTTGAACCTGAATATATCAATACCAATCCGCAGCCACCGCATCGCATTGCTAGCGATCCTCCCCAACTCGATCGGCTGCAAACAGATTTGGATAAATAATTGTACCGACTTACTTAGTATCAGTTATCACCATCAACAGCAGCGATGTTAACTATCTACTCCGAACCGATCTTATATGCTAGCTGAGTTTCTAAATTTCCCAGGTGTGGGGATGGACAATTTATTTGCCATCAGTCAATTCTTCAAGTTAGATCTAAGTTCGCTGTTTCAACTTAGTCTCGATGCGGATAGTTGGGGACGAGCCTTGCTGGGATTCCAATTTATATCGCCAGGCGAAGACATTTTCAAGCTGGGTAGCTTTAGATTGAAGTGGTATGGCGTGTTGATTGCGACCGCCGTCTTGATTGGGGTGAATCTGTCGATGCGGTTGGCAAAGTCTCGCAGTATCGATCCCGAAGCGATCGCCGATTTGGCAATTTGGTTGGTACTCGCCGCGATTCCATCCGCACGGTTGTACTACGTCGCCTTTGAATGGCAAAACTACTCCCAACATCCCGAGCAGATTATCAAAATTTGGGAAGGCGGGATTGCGATTCATGGTGCCATCATTGGCGGGTCGATCGCGGCGATTATTTTTGCCAAGCTCAAGCAATTGTCCTTTTGGCAGTTAGCCGATGTGGTTGCGCCGTCGGTCGCTCTGGGACAAGCGATCGGTAGATGGGGGAATTTCTTCAATTCTGAAGCATTCGGTCGTCCGACAAACCTACCCTGGAAGCTATATATTCCGAGAGATCGGCGTCCGTTTGATTACCTCGATTTTGAGTACTTTCATCCCACATTTCTCTATGAATCTGTGTGGAATTTACTAGTATTTATTGTCTTGATGTGGCTATTTATCCGCGATAATCGTTACCAACGCTTGCGGACTGGCTCGATCTTCTTGGTGTATGTAGTTGCATATAGTATCGGACGATTTGGGGTGGAAGGTCTCCGGACGGATAGTTTGATGTTTGGTACGCTCAGGATCGCGCAAGTCATCAGTTTAGTTGGGATTGCCGCAGGTTCGATCGGGTTACTATGGCTCTATCTTCGGCGGCGTAGTCTACCTGATGTAGTTTAGGCTTTAGGTTTTAGGCTTTGGGCTTTGGGCTTTAGTCGTGACATATTTGGCTAAGTAGAGGCTTGGACCTCAAATGAGCAACACCAAATTATTAGCCATTCACCATTCACACTTCGGCTACGCTCAGTGCAAGCCATCCACCATCCACCATTCACCATTCACCATCCACCATTCACTCTCCCCATGAGTTTCACCGAAATTACCGTAACTGAATTAGCCGCCAAACTGGCGGACAACGATACACCATACCAATTTGTGGATGTTCGAGAAGCCCATGAACTAGCCACTGTGAACCTACCGAGATTCATCAATTTGCCTTTGAGTGAATACGCTGATTGGTCGTCAGAAATATATACCCGACTGGATAAAGATCTCGAAACATTGGTGTTGTGTCATCATGGGATGCGATCGGCGCAGATGTGTCAATGGTTGATCGAGCGCGGCTTTACCAAAGTCAGCAATATCATTGGGGGGATTGATGCTTATAGTCACCATGTGGATTCAGGATTACCACGGTACTAATCGACCATCGCGCGAATTTTTGGTAGCAATCGCCGATATCGGTTAGGATAGTATTCTCTCAAGAAATCTACTCATCAAGTAGCTGGGATCGATGGCAAATAGATAATTCAGCGGTTACTAATTATTAGTAATCAATCGACCGATCGCGACTATGGCGATCGAGAGCCACCGCATCCACTGGAGCATTGCTACAATTAATCACTCCGCGCGGCGGTATTGGTCTATGTCATTTGACTTGAGTAAACGTCATCAACAGATTTTGTGGGCAGCGATCCGTCAGTATATTTCTACCGCCGAACCTGTTGGCTCCAGAACACTAGTAGATGGGTACAATTTAAATATTAGTCCAGCCACAATCCGCAGTGGATTTGCGACCTTGGAAAAGGCGGGTTTGTTGTATCAACCGCATACTTCAGCAGGGAGAATTCCTTCTGATTTGGGTTATCGTTTGTATGTGGATCGACTAATTCAACCATCGCCAGCGATCGGGCGACAAGTTACCCAATTGCTAGCTGATAAGTTAGATTGGGAAGGATGGAGCTTGGAAGCAGTTTTGCGGAGTGCGGTGGAAGTATTAGCGACTCTCAGTGGCTACGTAGCGATGATTACATTGCCCCAAACTCGCCGCTCGACGGTCAAGCATATTCAGCTCATCCGGGTCGAAGCTACCAAGATTATGGCGATCGTGGTGTGGGACACTTATGAAACACAATCGCTCTTAATACAGCTACCATCAGATCGTACGACCATCGATCGTGACTTACTCGATCGAGAATTACAGGTTTTATCCAACTTTTTAAATAGTAAGCTGCAAGGTCGATCGGTATTGGAAGTATTAAAATTGGATTGGAGCGAACTGATTAGGGAAGTATCCGAGATCGATTGGCGCAAACTCCAGCAATATGTAGATTTAATTAGTAACTTACTAGCAGATTTATCTCGTCATTCTAGACCGATTCATTCAGCGCAGATTATGATCTGGGGGATCTCAGAAGTCCTAGGTCAACCAGAATTCTCCCAACTCCAACAAGTCAAAACGTTACTACATTTACTAGAGTCAGAACAAGATAAAGTTTGGCAATTAATATTTAACCCCAATCTTGACTCTGCACCCGATCGACCGAAAGTCGCCATTAGAATCGGAGCAGAAAACCCGCTCAAGCCGATGCAGACTTGTACCTTGATTTCGACCAACTACCATCAAGATTTGGTTCCGGTGGGGAGCGTGGGCTTATTAGGGCCAAAACGGATGCTGTATGAAGATGCGATCGCCTTGGTTGAATCAGCGGCTGAATATATATCAGCAGCCATCAGTCAGGAATAGACAAGGATGTTTGCGGATAATTAAAATCTGAAAGTTAATCTGAGCTAATGTTTAATAAAATTGTCTTCGGAGCATTGTGGTTGGGATTTAGTGGCTATGCTTTTCTGCTAGCTCCACCAGATAGCGCGGATAGTCTGCAACTGATTATCGATCTCTCTACCGGAAAATGGGCAGGCATCGATCCCTTAATTATTGCCTTGTTCAATCTCATGGGCATTTTGCCGATGGTTTATGCCTGTCTGCTCTTAATCGATGGCAAAACTCAAATACTTACTGCTGGCTTATTTAGTGCGGCATCTTTTGCAGTTGGAGCCTTTGCCATTTTGCCTTACCTCGCGCTGCGTGTATCCCATCCCACTGCGGAGACAGAGCGGCTGCGATCGGACGGGATCGATCGACGTGGTATCATCAAACTAGTTGATTCGCGGTGGTTTGGCATCACACTGGCGATCGGCACAATCATCCTGCTCGGCTATGGAATTACCCAGGGAAATTGGACAAATTTTGTCCAACAGTGGCAGACTAGCAGATTTATTCATGTGATGAGTCTGGATTTTTGCCTACTCATCTTACTACTACCTGTCCTCATTGGTGAAGATATGCAATTGCGTAATTTCGCCAATCCACAGTTAGTCAAACTACTGTCATTGATTCCCCTATTTGGTGGACTAATTTATCTCTGCATTCGTCCCAACTTGACTGATTCCAACTCCAAACTCTATTCCCCATCATGCTAAAAATTGCCGTTGTAGACTACGACATGGGAAATTTGCACTCGGTGTGCAAGGGTTTACAACATGCTGGTGCTCAGACAGTCATCACCCATGTACCATCAGAATTAGCAGCAGCTGATGCGATCGTCTTGCCAGGAGTTGGTGCGTTCGATCCGGCAGTCAAGAAGATCCGCGATCGAGATTTAGAGCAACCACTCAAAGATATTATCGCTAGTGGTAAACCATTTTTAGGGATCTGTCTGGGCTTACAAATTTTATTCGATCGATCCGACGAAGGACAAGCATCTGGTTTAGGCATCATTGCCGGGACAGTCCACAAATTTCAGCCAGAACCAGCGCTAACTATTCCCCAAATGGGTTGGAATCAACTTCAGCTCACTCAACCCAATTGTCAGTTGTGGGGGCAAGTAGCCACCAATGCGTGGGTGTATTTCGACCACTCGTATTATGTCCAGCCAACTTTGGCATCGGTATCAGCCGCAACCGTTACCCACGGCACCCAAACTGTCACCGCCGCCATCTCGCAAGCGAATGTGATGGCTGTTCAATTTCACCCCGAAAAGTCATCGACAATCGGGCTACAAATGCTAGCTAATTTTGTTGAGTTCGCTGATGTGGCTAAATCCAAATAGTTTGCCCCTACTCAAGATATCGCTGACCCTAACTGCTCCAAGCAGTCAGGATCGTTACGACCATCTTTTATTCCGCCACCGTTCCTAAGGATTGAAATAAATCCAGGTAATCTTGAGCGATTTTTTCAGATGTGTAATTTTTGCGACAATATTCGCGCCCAGAGCGACCTAATTCTTGGGTCAACCGAGGATTTTCGCTCAATTTAGACAAATAATCTGCCAACCCTTTGCCATCACCATTCCGGACAGTAGTACCACAATTGGCTTGGGCAAACACATCATTGAGATAAGAATTTTCTGGACAAATACTGACGATCGGTCGCCCAGATGCCAATGCTGAGTACAGCTTGCTTGGTGCGACCAAGCCTTCCATCCCTTCGCTGATGCTAACGATCGAGACATCACAAGCCGTCAGTGAAAAGGGCAAGTTTTCCCGCGATTGATACGGCAAAAATAGACAGTTAGTCAGACCTAATTTGGTGACACACTGCTGAAAGTCTTTGCGCTTCTCACCACTGCCGATAAATACAAATCGAATCGGAGTATCCCGAAGTCGGACGATCGCATCAAATAGCGTATCCATATCGTGACACCGACCCATATTTCCAGAATACAGCACCGTAAACGGCTCGACTAGTCCATGCTCTTGAGCAAACCAGTTGTCCTGTTTTAGTCTGGGGACGATCTGCTCTGGATCGACCCAGCTCGGAATCACCACAATTTTGCGATCGATACCTGGTTGTTTGGCAAGAATCCGCGCTTTCATCGTCTCACTCAAGACAATAATCGCCGCCGCCTGCTGCCATGTCCGACAATTGAGCCGATCCCACAACTTGGCAATCCAGTGATGTTGCTTGATGACACCTAGCTCGATCGCAATATCTGGATACAAATCGTACAACAAGCAGACGTACCGAATCCGGCAAACTCGGCTGAGTAGATATCCCAACACAGGTAAAAACGGCGGAGCCGTGGTCAATAATACCAGCCCTCGGCGATCGGCATGTCGCAGGAGATGGAGAGCCGTCCGCACAAAAAATATCGCTCCCGCCACTGCTTTGCCGCGAATTCGTTGGGGCCAAAACCGCGCCGACTGAGAGCGACGCACGACTAGAGATGCATCTGACTCGATCCGAGGCGAGTCATTGCGATCGAAAGCGTACGATGGCTGACTGGTGAATACCTCAATGTGACCGCAACTCTTAAGATTGTGGGATAATTCTTCGATCAGTTGACCTGTAGCCGCATAATCTGGCGGAAAAAACTGATTGATAATCTTCAGCTTAATCGGGGGATGTGTTTTCAGAGGCGCAGGATGATAATCTTTGTGGATAGTAACTGAATAATCTTGGTGGGAAATAGGACTTGCTTCGGGGGTATCGGTCTTGGTTGAGAAAGGCATATCGCTAACTGGTGGGGAGGAATGCTTCATCGATAAAGCTATTATTTTGCTCAGTCTTGGTTGCACATCACAGTAGCAAAGCGCGGTTGATGACTAGATCGCACTTATGTGGTCAGTAAAAGATGAGCTATAAGAATTACAGAGTATTTGTCTACATAGTACCCCTATTGTCTAGATGGATAACTAAAAACCTTGAAAATTTACCTTGTGCCCTAATTCGCTAAATTCGATCGGGGTGTTTGGATTATGTAGATCGCCAGTGAACAGATCGGCTTCATCATGGCAAAAATCCGATATACTTCTCTGATGAGAACATCTTAGTACAGTATTCCCTCAAAATGCCTATTCAGATCGGAAGACAATTTTTAGCTAGGCGAGTATTCATTTTTTGTTGGTAAGTGAGGTGGAGGCAATCGGCGATGCGGTTAGACAAATACACAGTCGGCGAATATTCTCCTGGCGCACCGCTATGGCAGCAAGTAGCTTGGTACTATCTAGGCGCACCACTGGTAAGTAGCTACTGGATCTTGAGTTATGACTTCAAATGTTGGGTGCTGCGCCGCTTTGGGGCACAGATAGGGAGAGGAGTGGCGATCAAGCCGGGGCTAAAAGTAAAGTTCCCGTGGCGATTGGTAGTTGGGGATTTTGTGTGGCTGGGTGAAAATTGTTGGATTGACAATGTGGCTTTGATCACGATCGATAGCCATGCGTGTATATCTCAAGAGGTCTATCTCTGTACGGGCAATCATGACTGGACTAGCCCCACTTTTAGATTAAAGGACACTCCAATCCATATCGGTGAGAGCTGTTGGGTGGCAGCGCGGGCTACAGTCGGCCCAGGCGCGAAACTCGGACGCGGTGCGGTACTGGGCTTAGGGAGTGTAACAAGTGGGTCTTTGGAACCGATGACAATTTACGCAGGCAATCCAGCGCAGCCAATTAAAGAGCGAAAAGTGCTCTCTCACCCGATCGAGCTTTCTGTGGTGGATGAAAATTCTGGGGGTTCATAATTTAGATTACTAACGATCGACTGATTTACTAAATAGCAGAGGATTAGATCCCCCGACTAAAGGTGGGATAGTTGTTGTTATTCCGTTTTAAATCTCCTCAACAATAACTTTGCTCTCTTGATTCGCGCTCCTCGGCAGAGCCGAGGAGCGCGAATCGCTGTCAACTGTCAACTGTCAACTATCAACTGTCAACTGTTTACGCAGATATTCAGCTTCGATAATATGAATACTAAGTAATGTCTCCGCTAGAGTTCTTTGGAATGCATAATACCAACCTTGCCACCCATCGAAAATGCCACCTTTGAGAATGAGGCAGTAGATTAAAATAATTAGTGGCGCGAAAATTTTTCGTTTGCGGATGCGATCGCCCCAACTCAATTCTCGATCGGGTGTTTGTAATAGTTTTTTAGATTCGATAATCATATACCGATCTTGTGCCCATAGCCAGCGGCTTAGGGGCTTGCGATCGTCATGATAAATGCAATTAGTAAGCGATCGAGTATTGCCATCGATCGTTACTCGATGAGCATGACCATCATTTTTATAAACTCCTTTATTCGTTCTATATAAAACTTGACGAGCTGGATATAAAGTCCCGCGCAGTGGTTTACCAAATACACAATATTTGAAGGGGATAATATAGCCATCAATATCAGTAAGCTCTGATATCGATCCGATCTCATCAATCAGCTCTTGGCTTAAAATATAGTCAGCATCAATAGAAAGTACCCATTCAGACTTTACTTGTGACAACCCAAAATTACATTGACTGGCAAAGGATTCAAACTGATGTTGAATAACCTTCGCTTGCGGATAAGCAACTATAATATCTAGAGTTCGATCGTTACTGTAACTATCGATAATGACAATCTCTTTTGCCCAGGTTAGTTGCTGAAGAGTTCGATCGATATTGGCGGCTTCATTATAGGTAAGAATGAGTGGGGTAATATTACCAAGATTCATAGATATAGAGCAATGATAGTCTGTTGTGTCTAGTGATGTTTTAACATTCGATCCGAAAAGTTGGCTAGTTCACCTTACACATACATAACATTGAACTCCACAAATAAGGTATTCGACCCGCATATTTAAATTTGATGTCGGTGCAATTTTCTGATTTTAATAACTTGCTTAATGTCGGTACTGAGAAGAATTTGATATGTCCACCATCCCACAATGCTGTAAAGTGGTCGTCCATTTTACCAGATACAGCTAAAGCTAAATTTTTCAGGTAGCCATGGTAAGGAGTTGTTAAAATAAACTTTCCATCAGGTTTTAAACAATACTTTGCGGCTGTCACCAGAGCTTTAGGATTAAACAGATGCTCGATGACCTCAACTGCAATAACTACATCAAAACTATTTTGTAGATCTGGATCTGATAGTCCGTAGATGCTGCCTTGGCGAAAGTGACAATCAGGATAGTTCTGTTGAGCGATCTCGATACCAGCGGCTGATTCTTCGATGCCAACAACTGCATAACCCAACTTAGTCAAAAGATTGCTAAAGCTACCATTTCCACACCCAATATCTAGAATCCTGATTTTTTGTTCATCAAGATGAGTTGATGGTGGAGGAAGCATCATCAATAATGGAGCTGTTAAATAGCCGTAAGTATGATCGAGTTGGCTAGAAGAATATTGATACTCGAATTGAGATTTTGTTGTAGTCATTAGTTTGATGGTATCGTTTGTGCCAATTGACAAAGGTGGCGGGAGTAGCTGCCGATGCTCATGGACAAGAGGCTGCACCAATGACGACGATTATTTCGATCCGCTACGCCAACGATCGATAGACTCCAACTAAATCGATAGCAATCTTATCCCAATTGTAGTTCTCGATCGTAAACTGGCGGGCGCGGATGCCCATCTGTTTCGCACAACTAGGATCGGTCAAATATCGATCGAGTGCCTGGGTAATTGCCTCAATATCTAGCTCTGCTACATAACCAAGATGACGATCTCGAACAACAGTAGCTAATCCTACACCAGGAGTGACTAACACGGGAGTGCCGACAACCAAAGCTTCTAAAACAGAAATACCGAAATTTTCTGAGTGAGAAGTCAAGGCAAATAGATCGGCTCCTTGGATTAATAGATCTTTTTGCGCTCCTTCAATGAAGCCAATCATCTGGGTGCGATCCTCAATTCCAGATGCTACCAATAGTGAATGAATTTGTGCTTCATATGTGGGTGTTCCACTTCCCGCAATGACAAATGTAAACCGCCGATCTCGAAGTTTACCGAGTGCTGGAATCAGATAGTCCAATCCTTTCTTGTAATGCAGTCGAGATAGAAACAGAATAATCGGCTCATCGGTGGGGCAATTCAAATTTTGTCGCAGTAGCTTGGCAGCATCGGGGATCTGTGCTGGCACCTCCGTTAGAGCCAGCGGGAGGACAAAAGTAGGCGATTTAAACTTTAACGCCAGAACATCATCTTGTTCTTGCTGACAGGTTAAATGAATGGCTTGAGCGCGATCGAGATTTGCTCTTTCGATTAACTTGAGATAAGTCTGCTTTTTTTGCTTACTTTGCTCTAACGACCATTCACAGAGTAAACCATGTGGTGTGGTGAGATAGGGAATCTTTTTGAATCTAGCAATCGTCATCGCGACTGTAGAAGTATATGAAAATAACGCATGAACATGAATCGCGTCATACTTGGCGATATTTTGAAATAGCCAGATTGTAAATGCGCCTGAAAAGGCAAATTCTCGCAGTGCTGGTAGTGGCGGGGAGAAGCGGGAGAAAAAGTATGTAGGGATGCGATCGTAGAGAATAAGTGTTCCTAATGGTACATCGAGGAGATCGTCACCATCATCATTGGTAGTGGCAATTTCGACATCGATGCCTCGATCGAGTAAAGCATGAACCATGTCAATAATAGCTCGACTCGTCCCCCCCCGTGCTGGAGAAATCGACGGAATGACATGTAAGATTTTCACTGATAGACTCCAGATCGATCGACCAATTCCGCTTCTGCTTCAGCTCTAGCGTAGTAAGTACGGACTCGATCTACTTCAATCAAATACGCGCCCATTAGTAAATAAGTCAAGAATGCAATCAGCGAAAATGTAATATTTCCCAGTAAAAAACCTTCAAAACAACTACCGATTAGCATCGATCCTAGTCCCGCTATCACCGCGCTACTTTGAAAAAAGTAATATGAGTTACGATTGCTCAACTGATTTAGTTGCCAGATCATCTTCACAGATTCCCATCCCATCATCATCATCGGAATAAATCCGATTAAGCCGAGACTGGCACCTGCGGAGAGCCAGGAGTTTTCACCATAACCCAATCGACCGCCCTGTTCGAGCGGGGAACCAAATAAAATATTGTTCATAAAACCATTCCATAAACCACTCCAGACACCTTCGCGAGTATTAGTGGTAGATGAAAAGCGATCGCTCACAGACACATCAATCCCTGTAGAGGACGAACTCAACGAGTCAGCTCCCAGAAATGGCACGATTAGGGCTGCGGATATTGCTAGAAACAATATTACTTTGACCCAAGCCCCACCATTATTTCGGTAAAATAATAAAATTGAAACCGCACCCATCATTAACCCAGTGCGAGAACCACTGAGTGCTAAAAAGTACAGTGTCACAATTAATGCTGTTACCCATAAGAATTTAGCAAAATTCCATCTGGGTAATTTTTGAATTAAAAACATCAAACACGGAATCGTCGCAGCTAATAGCACGCCTGCATGTTGAGGATTCCCTGTAGTTCCCAGAAAGCGACCATGTACGAAAGTAATTGCTTGACGATTAACTAAAAATTGAACACCATTTACAACAACAAAAATTAATCCTGCTACTGCGATCGATTTGACGGCAAGATGAAAATTCTCGTCGTCACTCATCCATCTACCTAGCCCCATCTTGAGCATAAAGATGATGCCGCCAAAGGTTAATGCTGAAATCACAGCGAATTCTTGACTGCCGTAAAGCAGTGTCTTCGCGAAAATGGCGAATTGGACGACCATGAGATAATCGATCGCTTTGGGAAGTATCCGCTGCCGCCAATTACTTTGGGTTTGTAATGCTAAAAATACTAAGAAGATCAGTAATACAATTGCTAATGGTCTACCGAAGGCTCGAATTTGTTGAAGTGGAAATATTAGTGGTGGTGCCACTTTAATCCAAAAATCTGTATATGTATTGAGCGAAGATGCAAAGCAACACATGCTAAATAGCAGCCATCCAGTGGGACGATCTTGACTTGCTTTGATCACAATCAATATACCAATTGCTACACTAATTATTCCAAAAGGAGTGGATAGAAAACCGATCAGTTGGTCGATAAACGTTTTATTCATACTTTAGTTTTATTTAGTCATAACTCGATGCTTTTGATTCAGTTCTATATATTGTTACAATAAAACTAGCTAGTCGCTCGATCGAGTCTATAGATATTTATTTATAGTACAGATTGAACTATTTTTGACCAGCGATCGGCCCACTGCTCTGCTCCATAAGGTTCTGCATGTTGCTGGGCACGTTTTCCCCACAATGATAAATCATCGTAGTGATCGTGGATGTTCAGCAAAGCTTTAGTGAGCGCATCAACATCATCAACAGGAATAACGATGCCATTGTAGCCAGAGCGAATGACTTCTACGGAAGAGCCGCACACCTGAGTACAGACAATTGGTAAACCAGCAGATGCTGCTTCCACAAGTGCTAATGGCCAGGGATCGAAACGACTAGGCAACAGAAATGCCCCTGCATTGAGCCAAGCATCTTTCAGTTCGCCAGGTTGTAAAAAACCTCGATTGTCGATTCCTGGTTGAGATTCTAGCTGAGATTCTAACTCACCCTTGCCACAACAAACTAGATTCCAGGGTTCTAGAACTTGAAGACGGTACTGTTGATATGCGGCTACCAGAGTATCTATTCCCTTCTCCTGGCTGTACCTACCCACAAATAGAAAAGAACGGGGCCAGGGTGATTGATTGCGCTCGTGTAACAGCGGCTCAAGGGTGCGATAGTCTACACCACACATCCCCAATGAAGAAATGTTATTGGACGGAATTCCCAGTCGGCGGGCATATTGCCAGCTCCGCTCCCCATTAACCACCACATAAGCCATCCGCTGTAGGTAAGAGCGCAATAACCAAGGAGTCAAGTATTGTTTCCAACTCCCCCACCAAGGGGTATCCATACACATAATAAATTTTAGATTTTGAAATTGAGGTGAGAAAGCTAGCTGCCGATAAGGTGTATGAAACCATCCACATACAACTACTATATCAGGGGCTTTTTCACTTATTAATTGCTCGATTAATCCTTGCTCATCTCGCTCTTGAATATCCAGCAGACGACAGGGAATTCCTTTCATTAACTCATCTGAAAAAACAGTTTGAGTCCGAGCTTGGAAAGCAATTACGAATAGTTCAATTTCAGGTAAAGCTGCTAGCGATCGCCAGCAGGCTGCCATATAACCAGAAATATCAGACCAGCAGACAACAACTTTATACATCGATCTTAGTTACGTAAGGTTAAGCATATTCATACAATGTTTTTTGGACAATATCGACACAGCGCGACCAAGTATATTGTTGTGAGTGTTCCCATCCTCGCTGAATATAATCCTCTCGCAGTTGTAAATTTTCTTGAAGTTGAATCAGGGTATCAACGATGACTGCGGTATCTTCCGGTGCGACTACAATTCCAGCCGTACTGACTATCTCTGGCAGAGAAGCACGATCGGCTACTACCGTGGGGATTCCGGCTGCCATTGCTTCTAGTGCAGGTATCCCAAAACCTTCATATAGTGACAGAAACAGCAGAGAAGAAGCTCCACGCATTAGTAAGGGTAAGTCTTTATCGGGTACCATCCCCAGCAAGATGATATTGGGAAAATCTTTAACTGAATTCACATAGACAAGTTCGGAATCTCCAGCCACAACAATTTTAAATTCACTTCTGAGCTTGAGTAGCTGGCTGGCTACCATCAGGATATAGTCCGCCCCCTTTTTGCTCCGCAATCCACCCAGGCTGAATATATATGGATCTGGAGTGGGACGCGGCAAACTCATCGGATCTACCAAAGCAATATCAAAGAATGCTCGATCGACTCCATTCCCTGAAACTACCAGCTTCCGAGGATCGGCTCCCAAGATATCTACCATCCGTTGTTTAGAAAACTCAGAGACTGTGAATACTACTCGGCAATCTGATAATGCTCGATGAACCCACCAAGCCCATTTATACCGAAATAATTTGTGTTCTAGGGTATTTGACCAAGGTAGATCTGTTTCAAATGCTTGAATATCGTGGATCGTAACTGCAACTGGGCACTTAGAAACAGGTAAATAAGTTTCGACTGGAGCATATAGCCAATCAGTTGCATCAGGAATAAATTTATCGACACTGGGAAAACCAAATAGCTTCCAATTTCGCTCGGTAGAATTTTCTGGAGCTGGAAAAGTTTTTAGAGGGATATCTCGCAGTGGAGAACGAATATCTAATTTGCCATCTTCCTGTAAGCATTGCTGTGAAAATAAAAGTTCTAAATTAATATTTTCTTTCGATCGCAATCCTATTAAAATATTATTGATATGCCTACCGACTCCGGTACATGGTAAATAGGTACGTACAGGTTGAATATATGAAATGATATTCATCATAAACTAAATAAAAATAGCTAAAATAAGATTTGATGAATATATTTGTTGAAAAAACTCTTCGTGGGTAATAATATTAAGAGTGATTCACAATTAAGATGAAGATCGAGTGTTGAAAATAGCATAAGCTTAGAATGTATCGTAAACTTGTTCCAAAGCCTTGATATTTTTGGCTAAATCATGATTCTGCTCGATGTATTTTAGAGCTGCTATAGATTTCAACTTCAATTGAGATCTATCATTTAAGATAGAAGATAAAATCTCTGTTAAAGACTCTGTTAATAAATTAGATATCCTTCTGACTCGATCGGGAGAACTGCGATCGATTATTTTCATTGGATACTCAGTCTCAAAGAGAGGCATATCTATTAACCAACCACGATCTTGATGGTTGATCTCCGACAATGCCAAGATACTAGTTGTAATTACAGGGCAGCCACAACTAAAAAATTCAAGTACTGAATAGCCATAAGAGTCATTATAAGTTGGCAAAAGTCCAACATGACTAGTATTAATTAGAGACAAAACTTCTTGGTTATTAATATCTTTAAAAAGCTTTATTTTACCTTGGCTATCTTCAATTAATTTAATGGCGTGTTCGAGGTTTTCCTTGGGAGCAGGATTTGGATAATCATAGGTTGTTAGTTGAGAAACAATAATCAACTCAGCATCAAATCCCTGATTGACTATCTCTGTAAATGCTTTAACACATTCATACCCACCTTTTCTAAAAAAATCTCTACCTACAAAAATGAATCTTAAAGTTTTTGAAAAATCTTTACTTAGTAGCTCTGACTCATTGATATTGAGGCTTTGCGCTGGGTGTAGCAGCTCTAGCTTTGGTAAAATCAGATCGCGATATGGACTTTTTTCTAAGAGATTTTTTTGATAGTCCATTACCCAAGAGCTGAGGCAATAAACTTTTTTACATTGAGGACGAGACAAATGCTCCAATCGCAATGATTCTACACATGGAAGTTCTAAGGTAGTTGCCCAAGGTTTATTTGAAAAACTTGTAGCATTCCAAAAATGAAATCCGATACAATCATTGACATTCAAATCATTGTGAAGATTTACTAGTTGGTGATTTGGCTTACCTTTTAGACGCAAATAGCCAGAAGCCAACAATACATACAAATCTATTGTTCTCTTAATTTCATAGCTTTCAAATGGGAGAGCAATATTCCTTTTCTCATTATAAGTTAAATATTTAGTACCTATATACTTTTTCGATCTGTGCATGAGAGATTTATACTCCTAAAAAGTAATGATAAATTATCGATAGTACTATCGCGCAACTACTATATCATGTAATTATAAATATCTAGAGTCTCATTCACAGTTTTTGCCCAGCTAAACAAAGTAGATCGCTCGATACTAAGTAGCGAGTATTTAGAACGTAAACCATTGTCACGATAAAGTTTAATGATAGATTCACAAAGAACGTCTCGATCTGTAGGTGAGATTAAAAAACCAGCTTCTCCGACAACTTCTGGCATTGATGATGTATTGGAACTAATTACGGGACACCCACATTGCATCGCTTCTAAAAGCGGTAGTCCAAAGCCTTCATAAAGAGAAGGAAAAATAAAACCAATTGCACCACTATAGATTGCTGCTAAATCACAATCATCTATAAAACCTGTAAAGTGGATGTTCTTTAGATCCATAGAAGTTAACTGGTTAGACTGCATCAGGGACGCTAAAGAATTTTCATTTCCACCACAGATTATTAAGTGTAAATCTTTGGCTTTTTCTTGTTCGATTACTTGTCTGAAACAAGATATTAAATGCTCCATATTTTTGTGCGGAGCAAGAGAGTGGAGAGAGAGAAAATAATCTCCTTGAGGTATTTGATACTTCTGTTTTATTGCTTCGATTATTGCTAGATCTGAGACAGGATAAAATAATGCAGCAGCAGCAGCAAGATAAACTGTAATTACTCGATCTGGATTAAGATATGGTCTTCGATTGAGCAGATCGTTACGCGCAGAATTTGAAATCGTTGTTACCCAATCATCAGGTTGGATTGTGTCGATCATTCTTTGATTGATACCTCGTTGACCTGGCAGAAAATATTTTTCATCCAAAATCAAAGGAGTTAGATCGTAAACTGTTTGAATGTGACGATTGGGAAGTGCTTTTCTTACTTGCTTTGGAATACGTGGATAAGACGAATGAAATATGTCTGCTTCCGCTAATATTTTGGGATCGATCGGTTGCCTAGTGATATTAAGTACCCTAGAAATATTAGGCAAAGTTAACTGCTTTGTTTTTTCGATCAGACTATTATTGTTAACTTGCTTATTTAATTGATTGACATTCCTGGCAATAGGGCTGACGGGATATATCGCAGAACGAAGATTTTGATAAGAATTCAGCAGCCGTTCTGTTTGAAGCGATGCTTCGATCGAACCAGTAGCCGAAAAGCTAATATTGTATCCAAGTTTTTGATGTAATAAATCGGCTAATGTCCAAGCTGTACGAGCAACACCTGTTCTAGTTTTTGGGTTGTCACCAACTGAAGAAATATCAAAAATTACTTTCATGATTTACATATTATCTCATCAATAATTGACGAATACTCCCAAATGTGTATCTAGTCCAATAAGCATTAGGATTACTGCAAGATAGTAACAATATTTTTAATGTTTTGACAATTCGGAGTGTTCCATATTGGTGAATAATTTCAGATAAATTTTCATACCAAATTAGACGACTCAACCATAATTTAGCTGGCTGATGTATGTCTTGGTAGGCTGGATCTTCAATAATACTATTAGCGATCGATTGACCTTCCTGCTTAATGTTGCCTGGAGCAGTTTTTTGCTCTTGATGACATCTAAAATTTACCAGTACGTGCTTACTGTAATTAATTTTAGGATGATGATGAGTGTACCTAACTACCCGATCGAAATCAAATTGAATATGTAAATTTTCATTCAGATACCCAATATCTTTAAGTAATTGAGTTTTGAACCAAAATCCTGGTTGATGATAAACTGTATCATTACCACCTGGATTATCTGTAGTATTAAATCTCGTCAACAAGCCTTTAGATGTAATGTTTTGGGGAAAAACTTTAACTTGCTTGCCATTGTCATCAAAATTATTCACTACGCCAGCAAAAGCATCATGGTTGTGCATTCCTTTGGCGAGCGCAAACAAAGCACCTGGCATTAAAACATCATCTGAATTAATCCAGTTAAAGATTTCACCCGTTGCTTTTTCCAATCCTTTATTAATAGCATGAGTTTGACCGCGATCGGGTTCGCTTACCCAATAAGTTAACCACGGCTCGTACTTTTTGATGACTTCGATCGAGTTATCGGTACTCCCACCATCAATGATGATGTACTCTAAATTTGGATAACCTTGCAACAATACCGATCGAATAGTTTCTTCTAAATAGTGTCCGTAGTTATAATTGGGAGTAAGTACAGTAATTTTAGGATACTCTCGATCGATCGAGGAGACATCAGCATCGACGGACTTTTCCGAAGACCACGGCCATCCTATTTTATTAGTTAAAGGTAATGAAGAAGAGAGCATCATGAGGATATTTTTATTTAAAATAGTAATTATTTCACGTCTCGATCGGTTTACCCTATGACATTTGAGAATTTTTTCTATAAATTTTCGAGATAATTAAAAACAATTGTAACTATTGAAATGTGAATGATTCGCTCTCTATTATCTTGAAGATTGCCATGTGATTTTTGTTCTTGCAAAGTTACATCCTCACAGCTTCGTAGACTATTATAGTAATGAGCATTTCGATCGAGTGAAAATATGAGAGAAATTTTAATTCTTGGTAAACAGGGGCAGATTGCTTGGGAGCTTCAGGTTACTCTTGCCAGTTTGGGCAACGTTACAGTGTTTGGTAGTCAGGAGCTGGACTTAGCCAATCCAGACCAAATTAGAGAGCGAGTCCGACAGGTTCAGCCCAATATTATCGCCAATGCGGCAGCTTACACCTCCGTGGACAAGGCAGAAACCGAGCCAGAGCTTTGTGCAGCGATTAACGCTACCGCCCCAGGGATTTTAGCAGAACTAGCACTAGAATCTCAAGCTTTACTCGTACATTACTCTACTGATTATGTGTTTGATGGCAGCAAGACTAGCCCCTATTTAGAAACCGATATTACCAATCCACTGGGTGTATATGGAGCGAGTAAATTAGCTGGTGAGCAGGCAATTATACAAGTAGATTGTCCGCATCTAATCTTACGGACGACTTGGGTATATGGCAATCGTGGCAAAAACTTTTTGCTGACTATTTTACGTTTAGCCGCAGAGAGATCGGAACTGAAAATTGTTTCCGATCAGATTGGGGCACCAACTTGGAGTAGATCGATCGCCGAAGCCACATCGCAGATAGTAGCACAGTGTGGTGACGATCGATCTTTGAGGAGCTTATACAATCTCTCAGCGGCTGGAACAACTAGTTGGCATGGCTTTGCTAGTCAGATTGTCAGTCAATATCAAGCATTACATCCAGATCGACACCTTACCATCCAAAACATCTTACCGATTCCTGCTAGTGACTATCCAACACCAGCACAGCGTCCAGCCAACTCAGTACTAGATAATAGCAAGATTTTGGCTGATTTTGGCGTGCAGTTACCAGATTGGAACTTGAGCCTGAGTCAGTTACTCGCCAGATGGGAGCAAACTTAGAGCCTCAGACAAACTTGGTAAGTCGGCATCTTTTGATGACAAAATTGGTTCATGAATTGGCCACTGGATGCCAATTTGTGAATCGTTCCAAATTAAACCTGCTTCATCACCAGGAATGTAGAAATCCGTACACTTATATAAGAATTCTGCACTATCGCTCAGTACGCAAAACCCATGAGCAAAGTTTTCAGGAATATACATCTGCTTTTTATTTTCAGCAGATAGAATCTCACCATGCCATTTGCCAAAGGTAGGTGAACTGCGGCGGATATCTACAGCCACATCAAAGACCGTTCCTTGCGTAACTCGGACTAATTTACCCTGAGGATATCGAAGTTGAAAATGCAATCCCCTCAGGACGTTTTTGGTAGAATAAGATTGATTATCCTGCACAAAGTCTTTGGGAATTCCGGCTTCGGCATACTTCTTTTGTTGATAAGTTTCTAGGAAGTAGCCCCGACTATCTGTAAAAACTGGTGGGATGAAAACAATTACTTCAGGAATGGAAGTTTGGACGATCTCCATGACTGGTTATACTCCTTCTTTAGCTAGTTTGAGTAAATACTGTCCGTAATCATTTTTAGCCATAGTGTTACCGATCGAGATTAATTGTCGATCGTCAATGTATCCCATCCGAAAGGCTACTTCCTCAATACAAGCAATTTTTAATCCCTGTCGTTGTTCGATTGTCTCTACAAAGACTGAGGCTTGGAGCAAGCTGCTGTGAGTGCCAGTATCTAACCAGGCTGTGCCTCGACTCAGTTTATCCACTTTTAATTGCCCCAGCTCCAGATACTTCTGATTGACACAGGTGATTTCGAGTTCGCCCCTAGCGGAAGGGGCGATCTGATGCGCGATATCAATGACTTGGTTGTCGTAAAAATACAAACCAGTCACAGCATAATTAGATTTGGGGTGTGGGGGTTTTTCCTCGATCGAAACTGCTGCCCCATCAGGATCGAATTCGACAACTCCATAGCGAGAGGGATCGCTGACATAGTAACCAAATACAATCGCTCCTGTGGTTAACTGCGCTGCTTGTTGGAGGCCGACACTGAGGCTATCGCCGTAAAAAATATTGTCACCCAAGACTAAAGCAACTGCATCGTCACCGACAAACTTCTTGCCAATGATAAAGGCTTGCGCTAACCCCTCTGGTTTGGGCTGAGGCGCGTAACTAATCGATAAACCAAGCTGACTGCCATCGCCCAATAACTCTTGAAATAGCGGTAAATCGTGTGGGGTGGAAATCACCAGTATTTCCTGAATCCCCGCCAGCATCAGTGTTGACAAGGGATAATAAATCATCGGCTTGTCATAAATAGGCATCAGTTGCTTGGAAATCACCCGCGTCAGGGGATACAACCGTGTGCCGGAGCCGCCAGCCAAAATAATCCCTTTCATGCCTCTACTCCCAATCGTTGTTGCTGATACTTATCAGTGGTGACAGTTTGGCACCAAGCTTGATTGTCTATATACCATTGCACCGTCCGCCGCAGCCCAGAATTGATATCTTCTTTGGGTTCCCAGCCAAGTTGTTGGTGGATTTTAGTAAAATCGATCGCATAACGTCGATCGTGTCCAGGTCGATCTTGGACAAATTGAATTAGTTGCTGGTGTGGACAATGGGGAGAAGTCGGCAATAGTTCGTCTAAAATCGCACATAGCTCATTCACCAGCCAGAGATTATCCCGTTCGGCATTACCGCCAACGTTATAGGTTTCACCAGGTGCGCCTTTTTCTAGTACCAAAGAGATCGCATGACAATGATCTTCGACATAGAGCCAGTCTCGCACATTTTGACCATCACCATATACTGGTAAAGGTTTACCCGCAAAGGCATTGAGAATCATCAAGGGAATCAGCTTTTCAGGAAACTGATAAGGCCCATAATTATTGGAACAATTGGTAATTAATGTTGGTAAACCGTAGGTATGAAAGTAAGCTCTCACCAGATGGTCGGAACTAGCTTTGGATGCTGAGTAAGGACTGTTGGGGGTATAGGGAGTTAATTCTGTAAAGGCTGGCTCTTGGGCAGTTAGAGAGCCAAATACTTCATCGGTGGAGATGTGGAGAAAGCGAAATTGCGATCGGGCATCATCAGTCAGTTTTCGCCAATATTGACGAGTGGATTCTAATAGATTGAAAGTGCCATTAATATTAGTTTCGATGAAGCTAGCGGGGCCATCGATCGAGCGATCGACGTGAGTTTCTGCGGCAAAGTTGACAATCGATCGAGGTTGATACTTATCTAGTAAGTTGTCGATAAGTTGTCGATCGCCGATATCTCCTTGGACGAAAATATGTCGATCTTCAGTTGCGAACTGCTCGATCGTCGCTAAGTTGCCAGCATAGGTCAATTTGTCTAGATTGATTACTGTTAGCTGTGTGGAGCTGAGGATTTGTGCAACAAAGTTGGAACCAATAAATCCTGCTCCACCCGTCACCAAAATATAGTCTTTATTCATTGTTTATACATGAGTTGTTAATCTAAACAGCATAACGTGAGATTAAAAAGCTATGAAAGATATTAGGATTACTGAGAAAGATGGATGGCTCTTCTCAGTGCATTTTTCACGGATCAATACTTTATCTAGCTAATTTTTATGTATTACTTTAACAAGCAAAAGGTGTACTTTCCCTGTACAAATTGACTGATTTGATAAAAAGATTGACTTACCTAACTACAAATAACACTTTACTTTAAAATACAAATCAATCGAACATCATAGCTAAACTTAAACTAAGTTCTTCTATCGGTACATACAAATTATCTTCATACATTTGAGAAGAAGAATCTACTGGACTTTCACTATTACCAACCATATAAAAATACTCCAATCCGAGTCGATCTGCTATTGTCCAGAAACATACATTAACATAATTAGGAGAAAATATTTCTAGTACTTTGACCCCTGGATTACACCAAACGAGATTGGTTAGTCCAGCTCCGTGAGGAGCAACAATAATTTCTGCATTTGAGAGCAGAGCAACTTGTGTCGTGAAATTATATTCTTCAAGGTAAATTGGCGTAAAGCCCGATTTTGATAAGTATTCAATTACTTCATCTTCGTTTATAATTTTTCTATAACTTGCCTTTGCTCTACTAATATATAACTTAGGAATCGGCTTTACTTCTGATTTATGCTTGAGAAAACTTTCTCTAAGAAATTCCAGCACCCAAGCAGGAGGATTACCTGTATATCCAGCAAGAGACGGAATAACGAACATTTCAGATTGAATGTGTTTATCAATATCAGCAAAGATAAGCTTATCTAATGGAATACCAAGTAATGATAGTGACTCGATGATTATCGGAAGCTTATCTGCCGGATTGACAATAAATCGATCTATATTTTCTATGCCATTTGGAAAAGCTTTTCTCAAAATTTCAACTCTTGGTAAAACTTCCGTCAACCAGTGAAAATATGTTTCTCCACCAGCAGTTGCTAGAACAGCAACTGTTCCTTCAATTTGTTTAAGTGCTGGGAGCTTTAGATAACCAAAGATGAAATGTTCGCCTCCGCCAAATTGTTGTGAAACATCTGAAAGTAACTTATCGTCATGAGTTATCATTGTCCCAATATTTCCAACGACTCTACAGTTAGGTGCAGAAATAATGAATGTTTCCGGATCGGCATGGACATACATGTTATCAAACTTCCAGTGCTGTTTATTGTAAATCGATCTGGGATAGTTTCTTGTGTAAGTATGTGATGGCAGGAATGGTATATAAGAAACATTATTCAAATTGTTTTTCTTACAAATATGCCAATACTCTTTTGATGAAACATAAGATCCTTTTGGAGAACCAAAATACTTTGAGCTAATAGGAAAACTTTGAATAACAAAGATAGTCTTCTTTTTAAAGAATCTCAAAATATTTTTAATTTTTTCTTTTGAAGGTAATATTAGATCGATTTTCATAAGTGGATATGTATTTATAACCTTAACTATATAGAATTTCTAGTAATATCCAAAAATCGATGACTAAATTCTTGAATTTAGAGCTATGCAGTTTCGGTTGCGATTCGATCTTGTTGTAAATCTGAACCAGTACAAGTGACTTTTTCTAAATTGATTACTGTTAGCTGTGTGGAACTGAGGATTTGTAAAACAAAATTTGAACCGATAAACCCTGCTCCACCCGTAACCAAAATATAGTCTTTGGTCATTGTTTAGATCGGGATTATTAACTAAGAGATTGATAAACCGCAACTGTTTGAGCTGCGGTTTTGTCCCAACTAAATTGTTGGCAGCGATCGTGTCCTTTGGTAATAAGTCTGTCTCGTTTGCTGGGTGAATCAATTAGGTCTAGCAATATATCTGTCAGCTCTCCAACCGCTTTAGGATCGAATAAAATGCCCCCATCGTCAACAACCTCAGGAATACTGGAGGAATTGGCTGCGACAACTACAGTACCACAAGCCATAGCTTCCAGTGGCGGGATACCGAAGCCTTCATAGAGTGAGGGGTAGACAAATGCGATGCTACAGCGATAGAGCTTGGCAAGATGGGTATCACTGGCATTGCGATAGTGTTGAATTCGCTCTGTAAGTCTTAGTTCGGCGATCTGTTGTTGTTCGGCGTTGTTAAAGGGTGCGCCGACGACACACAAGAGAATGTCAGGGTTAGTGCTGGCGACTTTGGCAAAAGCCAGAAGTAGGGTATCGAAGTTTTTGTACTCCTTAGTGCGACCGCCAACATAGAGGAAATAAGGTTGAGGGGGTGTTGCTTCTGTCCCATAACTCCATTCACTGCTAAATTCGGAAGCGAGGTAAGTGACTATAGCTTTAGACTCTGCGGCTGGAAAATACTTAATTAGGTCATTTTTAGTATTCTCAGAGATACAGAAGATCGCATCAGCAGCTTCGATAGCGGCTTGCTTGGCGCGGATGGTGTAGCCTTCAGGATCTAAAGTACTGGCAAATAGCTCGTGAATCATGTCACAGACGGTGATGACCAGCGGGTGTTTTGTTTTGCTGAAGGTTTCTCCTGCGAGTAGGAAGTAGTAAGTGGGATGGAAGATATCAAAAGATTGATGCTCGTTGAGCCAGCGGAAGTAGTGGCTGCGAACTGAGTGGGCGATTCGGGAAGGCCGAAAATCAGGAAATTCTTGAAGTTGAAGGTTTGGATGGTTAGGATAGTGGCTTTTGCGTCTACGATAGCTAGCGGTTAAGGTGGGCTGGGCAGTTTGAGGAAGCCGAGTGATAATGTTGGTGAAGTAGCGGCTGATGCCTCCATTTATTTGATCTGCATAAATTTGACCGTCATAGAGGATTTTCATATCAAATCTACAAGATTAACGCTTAATAAAGTGTTTGAATTAATCGTTTGAGTGGTCGAATGCGATTTTTGATTCTGGGGATGAGGCGTTCTTGTTGGCGCATATTGTTACCACCATAATGATGATTAAAAGTATAGAAATCAGCTTCAACATTACGAGTCACGATCGGTGGATGCTCGACCTCCCAGATGTCTTGAGTGGGGATATTTGCCCAAGGACTATCACCAAAAGTGTGGGTTGCTTCTGCACCAAAGCCGATATTAGATACGAGATTTAAGTCGGGTTCGATCGATAGTCTACTCTGCGAAAAACAAGTATAAAGCCATTGATAATCCCATGTATCGATTTTACCTGCATGAACTTTGTCAAAGGCATCAATCCAAGCTTTTTGTTCGTAACGATCGTGAAATGCCGCTTGTAATAGGTCACGTTGCTTACATTCAGGCCAAGTCTTCATCTCTACATCATAATCTTTCCAGGCTCTTCTCCAGGTTGCCCAGCCCCAAATGTGAGCGTATTTTGTGAAGAAGTAACTGTCAGATGTGCGACTATGTTTTTGTTGGTAGTTACTACCACCGATCATCGAAATGCGATCGTCGTAGCGATAACGTTCTAGCATCGTTTGGCAGAATTGAAAGAATGACGGTGCTGGCAAACAGTCATCTTCCAAAATGATAGCTTCTTCGACTTGTGAAAATATCCAATCGATGCCACTAGAAACTCGCCGTTTACAGCCGAGATTAATGTCAGAATAGTTAGTAATAACTTCACATTTCCAATCTACTCGATCGATGACGGCACGAGTAGCCGCACATTTTTCGACCTCGCCAGGTTGATCGATTCTCGGTCCATCAGCAACAACGAGTAACCGCTGTGGTTTTGCTTGACGAATTGCCTCAAATACTCTTTCCGTTGTATCGGGACGATTAAAGATAATGAAGGCAACTGGGGTTGAGAGGCTCATGGAAGAATTGAGGAACTATAGTTGAATTACCTTATATTGAGTCGTTCGAGCGAGTTTAGTATAGATTACTTAGTATCATCTGATAAGACAAAACGACGACCAATCAGTCGTCTGATCTTAGACATTACCAATTTACGCCCCCACTCTAGCTCTTCCAGGCAACGCTGCCAGACTAGATCGGCAGTAAATGGATCGATCGCATCTTCTCTCCAGGGCGTTTGAGCGAGATACTTAAAATAGAGACTTTGGTAAGGTAGCTTAAACTCTTTTCGCCACGGCTTGCGATTGGTAACGTAATGAATAATACCAGGATCTGAAACTGCTTTAACATGCTCTGGGGAACATTTCCAGCCTAACTTAATTGGAGCGATTAAGGGTGCTTGTAAATTCCAGCGGAGATGGCAATGAACAATTTTTTCAGCTAAAATTACATTTAGAACATCTTGATCGTTATGATTCATTAAATGTGAATTTTTTTGTGCCCATACTTTCACTATCTCTAGTAATTGCATTTCTCGCAAAACTTTAAGATTAAGTAATAAAACCCCCGCATTAAAATAAATATGCTCCTTGGGAAAGTTTAAAGCTTCAAAGTGCTCCAAATCTGGCCCTTTAGTAATTGTCATTCCATCTCTTGCAGCAGCAGCGGCAAAGTTTTCGATATTAGTGTCCCACAACTCACGTAACGAATCCATAACAATCAGATCGGCATCAAGGTATAAAACCTTATCATGGCTTGGTAAAACTTCTGGAAGCAACAGCCTAATATAAGAGTCTAAAGTAACGTATGTCACTGTAAATCCAGCTAAAAGCTGCGGATCTACTCTATGGACGAGCATAGTCGCTCCACCATTAGTCGCGACTTCTATTAATCGCCGTTCTGACTCTGGTGTAATCCCCCTCGTCAAAACATGGAACTCATGCCGATCTTCCGATGCCGCATTTGCAAAAATAGACTGCATGACTACGGCGACATGCTTGGTGTAGAGATCGTCACAAGCAAAAGCAATTGAAATAAGGTTTACCATAGACAGCTAATTTACGATCGAAGATCGGAGACAATTGTGAATTTAGATTGAGTTAAGCTTTCTAGCTATGCTGGAGACGCATTAATTTTTTTTAACGCTGTTTTAATCGATTTTGGTATCCAGGACCTGACTTTTCTGGAGGACTGATTTTTTAGATAGTAAAGTAGTTGCTTGACAATGACAATCTCAATACGTGGGACAGTTGTCTTTGCTAGCCGATAAAATTTAATGCAGTCTTGCAACCCGATTGTACTTTCACGATCGAACGTTAAATTTATCCACCCACAGATCGACTCTTCGGCAATTTTCAACGAAGTTGCTGGAGGAATCAAGATACTATTCTCAATACTTTTCTGAATCGAGATATTCTCACAAATTGCCGTCCCATTTAGGGCTGTCTTCGATCGAACGGACGATTTGTGCGTGCGAAAAGAGTTAAGCGGTCGAGCGCAAAAGGCAATATCCGATTTTAATAACATTTTAATCCAAGTCATCCAATCACCAGTGAGCAACAAGCTTTCCTCCGCTCCACCAATGGCTTCATAAATAGATCGTCTAATTAACACAGCACTAGCATTGGGAATGGTATTCTTGAATACCAGATACTTCTGACATTCAATTATCCCATTAGCAACAAAATCATGCTCCCACCGATCGGGGTCTAAATCTTCAACCCACTGACGCAACGTTGGTTCAAACACCACATTATTGCTATCGATTCGACAAGATTGAGAATAGGCAATCCCCACATTAGGATTGTCATCGAGCATTGGAACAAGCGTAGCTAAAAAGTCAGGATCGGCAACATCATCAGATTCCGCAATCCACACATACTCGCCTTCTGTCGCCCGAAAGCCTTTATTCCACTGCTTGAATGGAGAGCCACTATTTCGATCGTTGTAAATTGCTTTGATTCGCGGCTGTGGCTCAAATTCGGCGAAGACAGCATTACTATCATCACTAGAGGCATCATCAAGATACGTTAGATCGAAATCCTGAAAAGTTTGGTCGAGAACACTCTGGATTCGCTGTTTCAGGTAAATAGCATGATTGTAATTTGGAATAATAACAGAAACTTTAGACATATTTAGGAATCGATATTGACACTATTTACATAGACTTTAAAAGAGAGTTCAATCGATGCTTTATCGCTTCTAGTCTTGGAGCCACTCGGTATCGAACATGTTTTAAAAGACTGAGCTTTTTTATACTTGCAAATCTGGGGTATTTTTGAATTAGTTCATCCCATACTTTCTCTATTTCTTGTTTCTCTTGAGGTTGAATTTTAATTATTTTTTGCCCTCGTTGCCAAGAAGAATATGTCTCCTTAATTATGAGTTCCGAAATATCGACATTAGGTTGCTTCGTACAAAAAAGTCGTAAGTTCTGGTAGGCTGGATGATAAGCAAAATCGTGAATTAAAATCAAGAAATCAAGACTCATCCGGTAGTTGTGACCGTCATGATTCTTTGCTGTTGTCGATCGATCGTGAATGCGAAAAGTAGCTAAACTTTCTCTAATAAAGGTAATTCCTCTATTAGTAGCTACTCTATGCCAAAATTCTAAATCACAAATTTGAATTAGGTTGGGGTTAAATACTCCAAACTCATCAAAAACACGCTTCCGAATCATACTGGATGTGGGTTCTCCAATTATATTTAACCACGGCTGGTTAATTACAGCTTGACAATATTCATATGCAGAAATTCTAGTATTTCCTGGTAGTACTTTATCTAAATCTAGGAAAAAACTGAACTCCTTTCGTTTGGCTTCAGAGACGCTAGCTTCAAATACAAAATTTCGCCTACAGAAAACAAAATCGCAGTCTGGTGTACTCTCCTCCAGCATCCTCTCCAAACAATTAGATGCTATTTTATCATCTTGAAAAACAAATTTTATCCACTCACATTGTGATAGTTCAATACAACGATTCCAGTTTTCTACCAGTCCTAAGTTTTGAGAATTTTCGATGACTGTAATTCTAGAATCTTTTGATGCGTATGCTTGTGCAATCTCTACAGTTCGATCGGAGGATCCGTCATCAACAATAAGTAGTTCAAAATCCGAAAATGTCTGCGAGAGAATACTATCAATACATTCCTGAAAAAATGCCGAACCATTATAAGTGGGTACACAGACGCTAATGATAGGTATCACAAGTTAACATGCTCCAGATCTATAAAATTTATTCTTTTGGATATTCATATATAATGAACAATCTACAAAGTAAGACTGAAAAATTTAAAATTTTACAAATACAATAAATTTGTATACTAGAATTTATATAATCGAGATTAGTATTCTTTCTTTATAACCGCACCATAATATGTATCTTTTAGAGCAAAATGATTTCCATAACATGGATCTCTGTCAAGTAAATGCTGCCATCTCTTTTGAAAAGAGCTTCTTTCCTGATGAATTTTTCTTGCTACTAGATCGTTACTCAAATTTCTTGCTGATTCATAAGAATATAGTATAACGTGAGGTAGATAGATATTTTTATAACCCTTTTCCAATATTTTCAAACATATATCTACGCCAGATAGATCTTGAGAAAATTCTACACTAAATCCTCCCACACTATCAAACACACTTCGTCTACACATAAGACAATCAATACTTACGGCGGAATAGTTATTAATTGTCTTAACACAGCCAAAATAACCTCCAGAGGTTGAGGGTAATTGTTGATGTCCATACCTAACTAACTCTTTCCTATCTATGATAATCCCCGCATGATAAATAGTATCATCAGGGTTTAGCAATAAGGCTCCAGCAGCACCGATTGAATCTCTCTGTACCTGTTCGACCAAAGCTTCAATCCATTCAGGTGTGATGACTTGTAATGCACTATTGAGAAATAAGATATAGTTTCCACTTGTTTGAGCAACTGAGTAGTTATTTAACTCAGAGGAATTGAGGGTAGCATTTAAGGCATAAAACTTAAAACGATTTGGTTCTTTTTTTAGCCAACGATTGACTGTTTGCTGAATGTCGAGATTGTTAGTGCCATTCTCCATTACGCAAACTTCATAGTTTGGGTACAAAGTTTGTGTGAAAATTGAATTCAAGCAGCGATCGAGATTACTCGCTGAGTTAGACACAGAAATAATAATGCTAACGAGTTTATATTCTGTAATCTTGTATCGAATAGTATAACAGCAAGGTAAAGAAGCGACAGATGTGACTGTACCATCCACTTCTCTTCTTGAAAGTGCATCATTTAGAGCTAGTTTTCCCGCATCATCTGCATATGGCTTTGCTTCCGATCCGCCCGATGTAGAGTCTGGATGAATTCTCCAATGATAGAGAATTTTAGGAATGTGAAATATCTTATCTGTTTTTTCTGTGAATCTAAGAACAAGATCGTAGTCTTGGCTACCTTCATATCCAGGTCTAAATCCACCAACCTCTCGCACTAAAGATAGTCGATAAGTTCCAAGGTGGCAAGTATACATGTTCGACAAAAATTTGTCAGGGCACCAGTCGGGCTTGAAAAATGCTGCATTTAGCGATTTATCAGGAAGGATTTTATCTTCATCCGAATAAATCATGTCAGCTTCAGGATGCTGATTAAGTAGTAAAACTACCTCATATAAAGCATCTGGTGTCAGCAAATCATCATGATCTAGTAAGCTAATAAATTCACCAGAAGCAATTTCTATTGCAGAGTTAGACGTATGTGAAATATGTTTATTAGCTGTATTGCGTATTACCTTGATTCTGCTATCTTTAGCAGCATATTCGCTCAAGATCTTTTTAACATGACTAGAAGGAGATGCATCGTCACAAATACATAGTTCCCAGTACGGATAGACTTGAGACAATACCGACTCAATCATCTCTCGCAAAAAATCTTCTGGTGTATCATAAACTGGGACAATTATACTGATCTGTGGCTGGTAGGCAAAAGCATCAATGCTGTCTGCCATCTTTTTTAAATCAGCTTTTCTAGTGTGGTTTTGAATTAGCCAATTATAGTATGCTAAATCATCACTAATAGGAACCTCTGGGTTGAGGATCTTGCGTAGAATAACAGATGCCCTGTCATAAATACTATGTTTGATTCTCCAGTAAATCTTTCTACAGTAGATTCTGAGTAAGCTTTCAGACCGTGGGTTGTTGACTTTATCAAACATTAGCTGCTTCCATCACATGAATTGTTGCGAAACACATGTATAAAATTATCTAGAAAATAGCTTTTTTAAATGCCACCATCTACTTTGTTCTAAGTTTTTTTCATCGTTATTAGATATGATTTTTATTAGTTCGTTACATTTATCCTCTAATTCATTATATCTATTTAGTAGTGATACATATCGATCCTTCTCTGATTCAGGATATGCACGAACTACAAATTGAAGTGTATCTGATTCTTCATCTAACTCAAGCTGTTTAATAAGATCTGGACTTACGGTACCTTGATCGAATGGCGGTAGTAAATCTAGTCCAGAAAAGATGGGTATTTTAGTTCTTTCTAAAGCATCTATGAAATACCCTGATTTCTCGAACATTTCATCGATAGTAGTTTTGGTAAAAAATCGGATGTGAGTATTATCCAATACACCATATTTCTGGTAATTAAATTGACCTTGTAGTAAAGACAGCCGGACAGCTCCATGCGCAATATTGGGAATAGAAGCTACGACAAACCCACCTGGATTGAGATGATTTTTTACATGCTTCAAGATCTGCCAAGGATTACGTAAATGCTCGAGAACATCTCCAAATATGGCAACGTCAAAAGTTTGTTCCGATAGAATCTCATTAAGTGGTGTGAAGTCGAGATCGGCAATTATTACTTTGCTACAATACTTTTCCGCGTGTTTAGCAGCATCAGAATTGATCTCAACTCCTACTATACTGCATCCTTTTTCAGAGAGCATTCTTGAAAAATATCCCGTAGCACAGCCAAACTCTAGAACGCTTCTATTGTTACCGATAAGGTTAAGTTGCTTTACAAGACTATTATTTGGATCTGAACTAGGTTCTATATCACATTGATAATCTTTTTGCCAGTTTTGAGTAGCCATTATATCTCTAATCCTAATTTAATTTAAAAAAACTCAACATTAATTAGTATATTTATGTTGATTACAAAACTATATTTCCATTGCACAATTGTCTTAATTAAGAAATGTCTTGTCAAAAGCAATCTTATTAGCCAATCAATAATGTATGGTAATGAAAGTCAATTAAATATCTTGAAAAGTTATCTATTGCTGGGCAAGAATAGACAATTTACTTTCTGTAAAGCAAATACTCCCCCACGAGCTATTCCAATTAGATATAGATTGAAACTTATCTGCTGAGATCGGCAAAACTTGGAAATTAGGTTTTCCAACTATCGCATCAAGGAGAATTTGTGTGTTTTTTTGTGCTATGCCAAAGCTTGCATAATAACTACCAGGGGCTAAATTTGTATTTAATATTTGTAAACTCAGAGAGACTTCTTCATCAGCATTAATACAAATACTATCTTCAGGTAAGAGGCTTCCTACACAATTTCCAGTATTGCTATAAATACTAATTCCAAAAGCGAGATCGTCAATCTTTATAGTCGATTGAATCGTCATAACAAAATTCAGATCTTCTCCAAAGATTAAGTTACTACCATTATCTGAAATTATCTGGATATCAGAGAAAAATATCTCTTTACCCATTCCAGGCATTCTTAGTTGTGATAATTCATTAACTTTATTTTCGAACAATTCTGACAAATAAATATTTGCAATAGTATCAACCGATCCCACGTCTCGAACCTTACCTTTTTCTAGGAAAACAGCTCGATCGCAAAGAGTTGTGATTGCTCCCATATTATGGCTTACAAATACAATCGTTCTACCTTCCTTTCCTACCGCTTCCATCTTGCCCAAGCATTTCTTTTGGAATGCGGCATCACCCACTGCCAATACCTCATCTACAATCAAAATCTCTGGTTCTAAATGCGCTGCTACTGAAAATGCAAGCCTTACATACATCCCTGATGAGTATCGCTTTACAGGTGTATCTAAAAACTTTTCCACCTCGGCAAATGCCACGATCTCATCAAACTTGCGGGTAATTTCTGCTTTGCTCATTCCCAAAATCGCCCCATTCAGGGAAATATTTTCCCGTCCGGTTAACTCTGGGTGAAACCCAGTACCCACTTCTAATAAACTAGCGACTCGTCCTTTAATTCCTATTTGACCGCTCGTTGGCTCGACAATTCGACTCAGAATTTTCAACAGCGTTGATTTTCCAGCCCCATTTCTGCCAATGATGCCAAGGCGATCTCCTTGTTTAATATCAAATGACACATCATTCAGTGCCCAAAATTCTTCAGAATTATAATCTGTACCTTGAGATTTACTTCGTTGAAACGGTTTTAGTAGACCCTTAGCACCGTTTGAGATCGAATCTCGTAAAGTTGTATAGCTTTCCTGCTTTTGATGTCCGAGAATATATTTCTTACTTAAATTTTCGACCCTGATTACGGTGTCAGACATAAATTATTATTCTATCTTTCGATTAGTATCTCCAATTGCCAATCTTAAATTACATCTGCAAATGTTCGCTCCACTTTGCGGAAATAAACAATTCCGGTAATTAACATTAATAATACTAGACATAATGATAAGGCAAATCCTGGTAAATACAGCTTTGCTTCCCCGCCCAAAATTGACCAGCGAAATCCATCGATTACGCCTACCATTGGGTTGAGAGAATAGAGCAAGCGATATTGTTCGGGGACGATGCTGCTACTAAACCCTACAGGAGAGATATACAACCCAATTTGGGTGATAAATGGCACGATAAAGCGAAAATCGCGGTATTTAACATTGAGCGAAGCAAACAACAAACCAGCCCCGATCGAAGCCGCAAAAGCGATCGCGATAAATACTGGTAGCATCAATATTCGCCAACTAGGAACATAAGCATAGTAAGCCATCAGTCCTAGTAGAATGATCCCCGAAATCATAAAATCTACAAAGCTGACGACGATCGCACTCACGGGCACGATCAATCGAGGAAAGTAGACTTTAGAGATTAAATTAGCATTACCAATCAAACTATTACTACATTCAGATAAAGCATTGGAAAAGAACTGCCACGGTAGCATCGCCGAGAACACTAGAATCGGGTAGGGAACGCCTTCTGATGGTAGTTTTGCGAGATTTCCAAATACCACAGTAAATACTATCATCGTGATGAATGGTCGAATCAACGCCCAGGCAATCCCGATCGCGGTTTGCTTATAACGCACCAAGATATCCCGCCATGCCAGAAAGTAAAATAACTCGCGGTACCGCCAGAGATCTTGCCAATATTGTCTCTCTGCTCGTCCTGCTTCGATGATCAGCTCTGGTTTTGAGTCTGTGGTCTTTACATTCATGGTGTGGGAAGATTGATGTTTCCTTGCTGGACAAAAATCGGTGCTGCGGACTAGAAAAAATGGCGCGCTTGGTGCCAACTCCACGCATGGTTGACGATCGCGTTCAAGTCAGCGTATTTTGGTGCCCAGCCCAACATTTGGCGCGCTTTAGTGCTACTGCCAATTAGGATGGCGGGATCGCCCACGCGTCTGGGACATTCGGCGATCGCGATCTCTTTGCCAGTTACTTGTCTGGCAGTATCGATTACTTCTTTGACAGAAAAACCGTTACCGTTACCCAGATTGAAGATTTGGCTATTTTGATGTTCGAGTAGGTATTGTAGCCCCAAAACGTGAGCTTGAGCTAAGTCGGTGACATGAATATAGTCACGGATGCAAGTACCATCTGGAGTCTCATAATCAGTCCCAAAAATCGATATAGATGGACGTTTGCCCGCAGCAGCTTGCAGAACTAACGGAATTAGGTGCGTCTCGGGGTTGTGATCCTCGCCGAGGAGTCCATCGGGATCGGCACCAGCGGCGTTGAAATAGCGGAAGATGACCGATTTGAGTCCGTATGCTGGATCGTAATCTTTGAGGACTCGTTCGATCGCGAGTTTCCCCGCACCGTAGGGATTGATCGGCTGTTGCGGATGATCTTCAGTGATGGGGATACTCTGAGGATTCCCATAAGTCGCGCAGGTGGAGGAAAATACGAAATTAGTCACCCCATGTTCGCGCATGGCATCGAGCAATGTCAAAGTCCCGACCACATTATTTTGATAATATTTGGCTGGATCTGTCACTGACTCACCCACATAAGCAAAAGCGGCAAAGTGCATCACTGCATCAATCTTGGTGGTGCTAAACAGTCGATCGAGGAAAGCTCGATCGTTTATATCCCCAGCCACCAATTTAGCTTTGAGACTGGTTTCAATGAGATCGCGATGTCCGTAAACTAGGCTATCGAGGATGATTGTGTGAAAACCCCGCTCTTCTAATGCTTTTACCGCATGGGAGCCAATATATCCAGCCCCACCTGTGACTAGTATCGTGCGATCGGATGAATCCATAATCAAAATGAGCTATTTATCTAAAATTTTAGTGGCGGTCGAATGTCTTACTTTATAGTGCCCACTGTTGGCAGGTCGATCGCGTTAATCTCTAATTAACTTCGATTTCGATTGGCTATTTAGAAGGCTTTCAATCGCTTAAATCCTTGCCCAATATGCTGTTAAGTGTTATTCAACCGAGTTGTTTTTGCGACTGAGACTGGGTTGAATTGGGTAATTAGTCCATTTGATGGCGTCGTTTTCCTAGCTCGGTACGATCGCCAATTACCTTGCACTATTCGACATTGGTACCCATAAAATCTCGTGAGATCCGCCAAAATACGGTAGTAAAGATTAGATTTAATTGGTATATTTATATACAGGTTGCTGCAACAGCGTGGTGGCAGATCGCACTAACGAATCGTATTGAAGGCTTTGATCCCCTGATAATGATTGACCCGAGCTTCTCGACGGGTAAACTCTCCCACCGATGGATTGCCATTGGGATGCACCACACCCGTGACTCTTTGCCACAGCTCATCTGGTGCTAGCGAGATCTCATAGGTACGACTGTCAGTCTTGCAGACATAGTACCAGCGAGTGCTTTGACAGCGATCGCACCAGAAAGCTTCTAGCCACTCACCCGCGATCCCAATAGTGGTATGGAAGCGAATTAGTGTTTTGGCGGCTAATTGAGCCATCCCTCTGGCTTCGAGCTGTTCGGGTCGATCTGCAAACAAATAGTACTTTTTGCTCATACTATCGAGATAACAGTCATGGATGGGGCAGTAAATACTGCGCCGTTTCGGTCTGCTGCGGTTTTTGACACACTTATCCTGCACTTCGGCCTCCTTCGCTGAAATTGATGGCAGTGAACTGAAGGTTGCGGGGGAGAGACTGAGATCGAATAGATCGTCGAAGCCCACTCCAGTAGGTTACCAGTTACCAGACCGATCTGGTCTAATATTGGTGGCTAGATCGACCGAATACATTTTGCAAGTCAAGTTAATGACTTGGAATCGGTAGTTCGAGCGAAATGTGTAAATTTGGCAATTCAAGACTCTGCTCTTTTTTCGATCTGAGCAGATCGGTCGCTCGAACTATTTAGGGTGACCGATCTGAGATCGTCGATCGCTAGTTCTCACAACCGATATAGCTTTCATGTAGCTTTGCCGAGCATCATATCATATTAATGCACTCCTCTTGGGTACACATTCAGCTCCTGTCGGAGAAATTTATCGTCGCCTTCCCAATTGCTGGTCCAGCCAATAGTAGCAGATCGTGACAATTAGCTACTATTGGCTCGCTACCTACCCTTGCATTTTTTGAAGTAATGCTTGGGTCAATGGGAGCGTCGATAGTCGATCGACTTGTCCAGTATTCACGACTTGTTGGAGAAAGTCAAGAAAATCTAATCGCACTTTTTGAGTCTTGGGATGGTCTGCACCCAGATGTTGCGCCCTAATAGAGAGCGATCGGGTATATAGCTGTTCTGCCTCACTATATCGTTTCATCGATTGATAGACAAGAGCGAGATTATTCAGACTAGTGGCTGTTTGAAGATGATTTGTACCTAGATGCTGCTCTCTAATTGCTAGGGATTGAGTATATAGCTGTTCTGCCTCCTGATATCGTCTATTTTTGTAATACAGGCTAGCTAAGTTATTGAGGCTTTGGGCAGTATGCGGGTGATTCATCCCTAGTTGACGCTGCCGGATGGCGAGAGAGCGGACATACAGTGGCTCGGCAGCCGCGTAGTTGCCAATTTTGTAGTACAGGACGGCTAAATTATTTAGCCCTTGAGCTGTGTGGGGATGATCTTGTCCGAGTTGCCGCTCGTAGATGCCGAGCGATCGTGTGTAGAGTGGTTCTGCCTCAGCGTACTTTTCGATCCGATAGTACAAGCTGGCGAGATTGTTCAATCCCTGAGCAGTGTAAGGATGCTCTTCACCTAGTTGCTGTTCGTAAATCTTCAACGCGCGGACTAATTGCGATTGCGCCTCCGTAAATTCACCGATCTCATAGTGTAAATTCGCTAGCCGCTCTAGGCTTTGAGCGGTGTAGGCATGATTGGCACCTAATTGCTGTTCGCAGATGTCTAGAGCACGAGTGTATAGCGGCTCTGCATCTTCATACCGTTGTAGTGATTTGTATAAATCTGCTAAGTTATTGAGACTAGCAACTAGATCTAGTCGATCTACTCCCAGTCGCTGTTCGGAGATATTGAGAGCGCGAATATACAAAGATTCTGCATCTTCAAATCGCTCCATCTCTGCATATAAGTCAGCTAAACTGTTGATACTAGCCACAGTCTGCGTGCGATCGGTGCCAGCTTGCTGTTCGCAAATTTTGAGAGCGCGAATATAGAGGGATTCTGCTCGATCGAATTGCCCCATATCGACATACAATGCAGCCAAGTCTTGTGAGCTTTGAACCCGATCGGGGCGATCGATTCCAGTTTGCTGTTCATAGATATTGTGAGCGCGCAGGTACAAAGGTTCAGCGTCCGAGTATCGCCCCATCGCCCGATACAAGCTTGCCAGATGTCCTAAGCTTTGGGCAGTATCGACATGGTTGGCTCCCAATTGCTGTTCGCAGATAGCGTTGGAGCGAATGTATAATGGTTCCGCTTCTGTGTATCGTCCCATCGCTACGTACAACTGAGCTAGGCTATACAGGCTCTGTGCTGTATGGAGATGGGTGTCTCCCCATCGTTCCTCTCTGATCCCTAGAGAGCGGGTGTAGAATGGTTCTGCATCCATGTAGCGACCCATTGACTCATATAGTAGTCCCAGGTTGTTCAGACTTTGAACAGTAAAAGGATGATTGACGCCTAGTTGCTCTTCGCGAATCGATAAGGTGCGGGCGTAGAGAGCTTCAGCATCGATGTATTTGCCCATCGATTCATAGAAGACTGCCAAATTATTGAGATTCTGAGCAGTGTAGAGATGATTGGAGCCAAATTGCTGCTCGCTAATCGTCAGGGAGTGATTGTGTAGGGCTTCGGCATCTGCGTATTTGTCAATCGAGTCGTACAAAGTTCCTAGCTGACTAGAATTGCCGACATTTCGCTCGGGTGGCAACGATGGTAACTGCTGGATGGAATTTTGAGCCTCTTTCATACAAATACATAGATTTTTGACCGCAATCTCACTATATTCGATCGAATTTCGATCGTCCAGTCACTACAGGTGAAAATACTGAGTCGATTCAGTATTTGCTGCGTCAATTGGAAGATTATACTGAGATTAAAGTAGCGAAATGCTTAAACTTGACAATGATATCGGTAGTTTCGGCTGAATTAGTTCGATCTAATTCAATTGTATCTTCTTGAAGACAATTCAAGATCGTAAAAGTAGTTCACGCCCAGCCTTACCGTTGGATTTTAGGTGGTGATTGGTTAGTCGAGTTACGTAATCGATCGGGCTGGTTATTCATTGGCAACGGTTGCTTTTTCGGTTTGATTCGAGCGGTGGTATTCTCCGTAGTCATCGCTCCTGGCAACGGTTGTAATACTTGGATCTTTTCTTGATAAATAATTTTACTATCTTTGCGGATAATTAATCGGTCTGCGGCGATCGTGTAATTAGTTTCACCATTGTCTGCGGAAAACTGCGTGCGATCGTAGTAACGTAGTCTTAATAGGATTCCTTGGGAACCATCTTTTGCTAGTCCAACGTAGTGAGTTGGAATTCTAGCACCACAAATATACATTGCATAACTTTTAGAAGTTGCACGATAGAGAATTTTAGTCCGCTCTGGACAAATCAAACTATTGTCATCACTAATTTCTGAACTCAGAGTAGCTAAATTAGTTGCAGATCTTGGTGCTTTCAGGGGGGTTGCGCCCAAAGTAGTGGGAGTAACAATCGCAAAGTTCCTAAATTTAGCCATCGTGTTAATCCCACCACTCAAGGGGATTTGGAGTAAGGCAACTTGGGTAACATTTGCAGGCATTTTGACAAACACAAAACTTGCTTTGAAGGGGACATTTTCAATCAGTTCGGTTTTGATTAAGTTGTTCTCACTAGTTCTGTTTGCCAATCGCATACTGGTTGGGTAGTACTCGTTACCTTCAAAATCTACTAGCTTGATGTTGTTTCCATTGAGATCGACAGTACGATCGTTATTTTTGCTAGTTAGGATCGCTTTGCAGATGAGATCTTGCCGTTTGCGGCTACAATCTTGAATGACAACTTTAATGCGATCGTCTTCGTAAGTAGTAGGACTACTTTTGGTAGATCCATTTGGTACTTGAGCCAAGAGTTGGTATGGGTATAACCAGATACTTAGAACACCGTACCAGCAGATCCTAGCGATCGATTTGTCAGTCATATTCATGGTTGTAGCTGCACGCTAAATTTTGGAGCTATTATATCACGATTGTCTGTGAAGATCTTGACATTATAACTGTGGATTTACAGCAGATTTAACAACTGACGGCGATCGCTCCTCCTCCATAAATCACAGTTCGATCGCCCGCAGATCCATGACTGAGCGTTTAATCGATATCAGTTGTCACCGATCTGCTCCACAAATCGATCGACATCTTCGATAATTCGGGTTAATTCAGCTTCACTGCTGAGGCGGATGCGATCGTCGCGCAAGGTAATCGACACCTTGGCAACGAAGACATTTGCCCAGATATTGGGATTACAGAATATTTCCAGAAAAACGTCCCCAGTATACTGGTACTCGATCGATTGCTGCGGTTTGAACTTACTACCTCCAGATGTTGCTGCGGTTTTGGCTTTGAGCACCTGGACGATCTCATTGAGCTTTTGTTGTAACTCCCTTGCCGCAGTTGCTGTCAAGCCACAGGATACCGAACCACCAGCCAGGTTGAAGACTAATTGGGATGCCATAGTTGCAATCATAAGTAAAAATCTCTTGCACCATCTTAAATCGAATCTCCCGCTGTTAAAAAATATCTAGACAACAGCGATTGTCTAGTGTAGACTTATAGATTGTGGTCTGAAACTTCCAGTTCTAGTGAACTGCGACTGCGGTGAATCGGCTCAAATAGATACTAGGCGGCGTGCTGCCCGAGTCTATTTAAGCACCAAACACGATTTGCTTAATCGATACCTTGTTCCGTTTCTGCGTCATGAGTGAAAACTTATCGCATCCGAGGCATCTTCAATCCCGTGCGTCAGCGCACAATTTTGAAGATGTTGAAGTTAGCTGGATTGGTAAGTTGTAAGTTCAGTCAAACCCACAGATGGACGCGCCTGCCGGTGGAAGTCCATCCACATCCTGATGTTTCAAATATAAGGAAGATTATTACACCGTGTCTATCGGTATTCTCGGCACCAAACTTGGCATGACCCAAATTTTCGACAAAGAGACAGGGAGAGCAATTCCTGTCACCGTCGTTCAAGCAGGTCCATGCACCATTACCCAGATCAAGACTCAAGCCACTGATGGATACAGTTCCATCCAAATTGGTTTTGATGAAGTTAAAGAAAAAGCCCTAAACCGACCAGAACTAGGACACCTCAAAAAATCCGAGGCTCCTCCCCTGCGTCACTTACAAGAATTTCGGGTCGATAGCACAGACAACTGGACACTCGGACAAGAAATCAAACCAGATATTTTCACAGTCGGTCAGATTATTGACGTGACTGGCAACAGTATCGGTAAAGGTTTCGCTGGTTGGCAAAAACGTTGGAACTTTGCGCGCGGTCCGATGACCCACGGTTCTAAAAATCACCGCGAACCTGGTTCGACTGGTGCGGGTACAACTCCTGGTCGTGTCTATCCTGGTAAGAAGATGGCAGGACGACTAGGCGGTAAACGGATCACGATCAAGAAATTGGTAGTAGTCCAGATCGATGTCGAGCGTAACGTTCTCCTGATCGAAGGTTCCGTCCCTGGCAAACCTGGCGCACTCCTGCGAATCGTGCCTGAAGTCAAAGTCGGTAATTAGTTACAAACATTAGATCGGGAGATAGAAAATAGTTATGGCTAATTGCGTCGTTCGCAACTGGCAAGGCGAGGAAGCTGGCTCCGCCACCCTCGAATTGGCTGTTGCCAAAGAAGAAAATGCTGCTCACATCGTCCATCGTGCCCTGATTCGGCAGACAAATAATGCGCGTCAAGGTACAGCTAGTGCCAAGACTCGTGCCGAAGTTCGGGGCGGTGGTCGCAAACCTTGGAAGCAAAAAGGTACTGGACGCGCACGTGCGGGTTCGATCCGGTCTCCGCTGTGGCGGGGGGGTGGGGTAATTTTTGGACCAAAGCCCAAAGATTACAACATGAAGATGAACCGCAAAGAGCGTAGACTGGCTCTGCGGACAGCTCTAATGAGTCGGACTGAAGATATTATCGTCGTGCAAGACTTTACTACCAATGTCGCTCAACCAAAAACTAAAGAGTTCGTGCAAGCGATGACTCGGTGGGGTGTCGAGCCAGACAGCAAAGTATTGATCGTCGTCGCTGAGATTGAAGACAATACCTTATTGTCAGTGCGGAATATTGCCAAAGTTAAAATGATTTCTGCGTCGGGGCTAAACGTTTTCGATCTCCTGAATGCAGACCAAATTGTCGCTACTGCTGAAGCGATTGCCAAAATCCAGGAGGTTTACAATGACGATTAGAGTTGCTGACCGCGATTTACCCGACTTAATTCGGACTGCGATCGTGACTGAAAAAGCCACGACCGCAATGGAACAAAACAAGTACGTATTTGACGTAGTTCCGCAAGCTACCAAGCCGCAAATCAAAGCCGCGATCGAGTCTCTATTCAACGTCAAAGTCAAACGGGTGGACACTCAAAATCTGCCCCGCAAGACCCGCCGCGTCGGGAAGTTCCTCGGTGCCAAGCCTCGCTACAAACGGGCAATTGTCACGATCGTCGCAGGTCAAGAGATTATCCTCTTCCCTGAAGTTTAATCAGGAATAGGCATTAAATCACAATTCGTAGGTTGGGTAGAGCGAAGCTCTCCCCAACGCCTTTGAAACCCGACCGGAGCGCATCCGCTACCCAACCTACAGTTATCTAATCCCTAACACCTAATCCCTAACACCTAATACCTAATTATGGGAACCCGTTCTTATCGGCCATATACGCCCAGTACTCGCGAAACCGTAATTTCAGACTTTGCTGAAATTACCGTGGGTAATCAGCCGGAAAAATCACTCGTTTATAACAAGCACCGCGCCAAAGGGCGTAACAATCGCGGTGTCATCACCAGTCGCCGTCGCGGTGGCGGTCACAAACGGCTCTATCGGCAGATTGACTTCCGTCGTCAAGACAAAATCAATATCCCCGCTAAAGTAGCTACAGTCGAATACGATCCTAACCGGAATGCCCGGATCGCCCTCCTGTTTTACCGAGACGGCGAAAAACGTTACATCCTGCATCCCGTCGGATTGGAAGTCGGTACTGAAATCGTTACTGGTCCAGAGTCTCCCTTTGAGATTGGCAACGCTCTACCGTTGATTAATATCCCACTAGGTACTACAGTTCATAACGTCGAACTCACGGCGGGCAAAGGTGCTCAAATCGCCCGCTCTGCTGGTGCTGCGGCACAACTAGTAGCCAAAGAAGGGGACTATGTGACCCTGAAAATGCCTTCTGGTGAAGTCCGCATGGTACGCAAAGAATGCTACGCCACCATCGGTCAAGTCGGTAACACTGACGCACGGAATACCAACGCAGGTAAAGCCGGACGTAACCGTTGGAAAGGTCGCCGTCCTAAGGTCAGAGGTAGCGTCATGAACCCAGTGGATCACCCACATGGTGGTGGTGAAGGTCGTGCGCCGATCGGTCGCAGCGGCCCAGTTACGCCTTGGGGTAAGCCAACTCTCGGCTACAAGACTCGCAAGAAGAAGAAAGCCAGCAGCGAACTCATCATCCGCCGTCGCCGGAAGTCCTCGAAACGCGGTAAAGGCGGTCGTCAGAATTAAGAAAGTGGATAGTGAATGGTGGATAGTGAAATTAACTATCGGTTATTCATTATTGATGCTCCGATCGTAATTATGAGCAGAGTAAAATCAAGGTTCGATCTATTGCTAACCACCATCCACCGTCCACCATCCACCATCCACCATTCACCAAATTAACTATGGGTCGTTCTCTCAAAAAAGGTCCTTTCGTCGCAGATCATCTGATGACAAAGGTAGAAAAAATGAATGCGTCTGGTCGTAAAGACGTAATTAAAACTTGGTCGCGGGCATCCACGATTTTGCCGCAAATGGTCGGACACACGATCGCCGTACACAACGGTCGTCAACACGTTCCCGTCTTTGTATCGGATCAAATGGTCGGGCACAAATTAGGTGAATTCTCACCCACGCGGAACTATCGTTCTCACTCAAAGGGAGACAAAAAATCCGGTAGATAATTCAAAGTTGATTTGAATTTTGGACTCTGGATTCAAGAGGAAAAATTATGGCGATCGATAACAAAACAGAAATCAAAGCAGTTGCGAAATACATTCGCATGTCTCCCTTTAAAGTGCGCCGCGTACTGGATCAGATTCGGGGACGTTCTTACCGTGAAGCCTTGATTATTCTCGAATTCATGCCTTACAAGGCTTGTGAAGAGATTATCAAAGTCTTGAGATCGGCTGTAGCCAATGCCGAGCATAATAACGGTATGAACCCAGCCAAGCTAGTAGTTTCTACTGCCTTTGCTGATGGTGGTCCTGCGTTGAAACGCTTCCGACCTAGAGCGCAAGGTCGCGCTTACAAAATCCGCAAACCGACATGTCACATCACCGTGGCAGTGGCGGAAACGAACTAGGGAGCATATAAAGAAATAACATGGGACAGAAGATTCATCCGATCGGCTTTAGACTAGGCATCACGCAGGAACACCGTTCGCGGTGGTACGCAGACAGCCGACGCTACCCCGAAGTGCTCAAAGAAGACTACATTATTCGGCAACATATCGAGAAAGACGCAACTCTCAGCACAGCGGGGATTTCCAAAATTCGGATCGAGCGTAAAGCCGACCAAATCGAACTCGAAATCCACACCGCTCGCCCTGGTGTCGTCGTCGGTCGTCAAGGCAGTGGGATCGAAGTGATCCGTCAAGCTCTGCTCAAGAAGCTTGGTACCGATCGCCAGATTCGGATTAACGTCGTTGAGATTGCTAAAGTTGACGCCGATGCAGCTCTGATTGCTGAGTTCATCGCTCAACAACTTTCGCGCCGCGTCTCCTTCCGTCGCGTCGTTCGTCAAGCCATTCAGCGGGCGCAGCGGGCAGAAGTCAAAGGAATCAAAATTCAGGTCGGCGGACGGCTAAACGGCGCAGAAATCGCTCGGACAGAGCAAGCCCGTGAAGGTAGTGTACCACTGCACACTCTCCGTGCCGATATCGACTACGCTTCCAAAACCGCCGATACCACCTATGGCATCATCGGTGTCAAAGTTTGGGTCTTTAAGGGCGAAATCATCCCCGGACAAGAAAATCTAGAAGTACCTAGTGCTGCTCAACCCAAGCGTCGGCAACAGCAACAACGTCGCCGTCAGCAGTTTGAAGATCGCTCTGATGAAGGATAGGAATTGAAAAATGTTAAGTCCGAGAAGAACGAAATTCCGCAAACAACAACGCGGCCGAATGACTGGTTTAGCAACCAGAGGTAATGAAATCGCTTTTGGTCAATTTGGACTCCAAGCGATCGAACCATCCTGGATCACCTCGCGTCAGATCGAAGCCTGTCGGCGAGCCATGAATCGCTATCTCAAACGGGGCGGGAAAATCTGGATTCGGATCTTTCCCGATAAACCCGTTACCATGCGTCCAGCAGAAACGCGGATGGGTTCTGGTAAAGGTTCGCCGGAGTTTTGGGTAGCAGTAGTCAAGCCTGGTCGGATCTTGTTTGAGATTGGTGGCGTACCTGAAGAGATCGCCCGCGAGTCGATGCGTCTAGCAATGCACAAGCTCCCGATCAAGGTCAAATTTATTGTCAAAGCACATCTAGAAGACGAGACTGAATAGTTATGGCTCTGCCCAAAATTGCTGATGTCATCAGCTTAAACGATGAGGAATTAGCAGCGGAGATTATCGCTGTCAAACGTAATCTGTTTGACCTGCGTCTCCGCCAAGCTACCCGTCGGTTAGACAAAACCCACGAATTCAAACATAACCGCCACAAACTAGCGCAGTTATTGACAGTGGAACACCAACGTAAAACCGCCAAGGTTTAGATCGCTCAACATCCAAGAGTCACAGGTAACCAACACAAAATGGCAGCTAAAGAAAGAGTTGGCCTCGTCGTCAGCAACAAAATGCAAAAGACCATCGTGGTCGCGATCGAAAACCGCTCCGCCCACTCCAAATATGGCAAAGTGGTCGTCAGAACCAAAAGATACAAGGTTCATGATGAAGACAACCAGTGCAAAGAAGGCGACAGAGTAAGGATTTCGGAAACCCGTCCCCTCAGCCGCACCAAACGCTGGACACTCGCTGAAATTCTCAGTACTAAAGCCTCCTAAATGGTAGGGGTAGGTAGGATGATGGTTGCGATTCACGAGAGCAAGGTAGAAATTTATTGCATATAGCAATTCAAGCACCCCTCTCCCGTCTCCCCGTCTCCCCGTCTCCCCGTCTCCCCCTCCCCCTCCCCCTATACCTAGCCATGATTCAACAAGAAAGTTATTTAACCGTTGCGGACAATAGCGGTGCCCGCAAAATTATGTGTATTCGCGTCCTGGGTGCGGGTAATCGTACTTACGGCGGTGTCGGCGATACCATCATCGCTGTTGTCAAAGATGCCACTCCAAATATGGCAGTCAAGAAATCCGAAGTAGTTCGTGCGGTGATCGTCCGTACCAGACATACCATGCGTCGCGATAGTGGGATGAGTATCCGGTTTGATGACAATGCTGCCGTACTCGTCAATGCTGAAGGCAATCCCAGAGGTACTCGCGTTTTCGGCCCTGTCGCCCGCGAACTTCGTGAAAAAAGCTTCACCAAAATCGTCTCATTGGCTCCAGAGGTACTCTAAAAAATGGCAAGACAGAAACCTAAAGTTAAACATCGGATGCACGTCAAAAAAGGCGACACCGTTCAAATCATCTCCGGTAGCGATAAAGGTAAAATCGGTGAAGTCCTCAAATCCTTCCCCGAACTGAGTAAAGTGATCGTCAAAGGCGTGAGTATTCGCACTAAACACATCAAACCAGCTCAAGAAGGCGAATCCGGTCGGATCGATACCTCCGAAGCACCCATCCATAGCTCGAAAGTGATGGTGTACTCAACGACGCAAAACATTGCCAGTCGCATTAGTTACACTCTCAACGCTGAAGGTAAGAAGGTCCGAATGTTGAAGAAGACTGGCGAGATTATCGACTAGTTAGTTATCAGGTTCACTCTATTAAGATCGTTATTATCCTGACCAAGCCCAGGAATTCATCTCAACTATCATGGCACAACAACTCAAAACCAAATATCAATCACAAATTACCCCCAAGCTGATGGAGCAATTTGGTTATACCAATGTGCTGCAAGTGCCCAAGGTGATCAAAATTACCGTCAATCGCGGTCTTGGTGAAGCAGCAACTAATGCTAAAGCCCTAGAATCTTCGATCGCGGAAATCGCTAAAATCACTGGTCAAAAGCCAGTCGTCACTCGCGCCAAAAAAGCGATCGCGGGTTTTAAAATCCGTGCTGGGATGCCTGTCGGCGTCATGGTGACACTGCGGGGCGATCGGATGTACGCTTTCCTCGATCGGTTTATTAACCTCACACTGCCCCGCATTCGGGACTTCCGAGGGATCAGCCCCAAAAGCTTCGATGGTCGTGGTAACTACAGTATCGGGATTCGCGAACAATTGATTTTTCCTGAAATCGAGTACGACCAGATCGACCAAATTCGCGGGATGGATATCTCAATCATCACCACCGCTGATAATGATGAAGCCGGACGCGCATTATTAAAAGAAATGGGCATGCCCTTCCGCGCCAGTTAATCGCTAATCACCCTCAATCACAAACAACAAATGGCGGCACACGATACCATCTCAGACATGCTCACTCGCATTCGCAATGCGAGCATCGTCAAACATCAAACCACCAATCTCCCAGCTACCAAACTTACTCGTAGCATCGCCAAAGTCCTCCGTGAAGAGGGTTATGTCGGTGACTATGAAGAAGTCGGCGAAGGAATTGACAAAAAGTTGGTGCTGACACTCAGATATAAAGGCAAAAATCGTCAACCGATCGTTACTGCGCTCAAACGTGTCAGTAAGCCTGGATTGCGCGTTTATTCCAACCACAAAGACTTACCAAAAGTTCTGGGTGGGATTGGGATTGCTGTCATCTCCACTTCTAGTGGGATTATGACCGATCGCGAAGCCCGCAAACAAGGTGTCGGCGGCGAAATCCTCTGCTACGTCTGGTAGCATCACATTCAGCAGTCGGTTGGTTCTGAATTAGTAACCTTAATCTGTACTAACTCCTACTCCCCTGGCTCAAATATCCATCTTTACGGGCACTCCTGCTGCGTAATTTCATTGACAAGGAGTAAATAATCAAGATGTCTAGAATTGGCAAACGTCCAATTCCTTTACCAGCTAAAGTTACCATCGATATCGATGGTCAATCAGTTGTTGTCAAAGGTCCCAAAGGCGAACTCTCGCGCATCCTCCCCTCCGGTGTCGTCATCCTGATGGACGGCGAAATGGTACTCGTAAATCGGGCGAATGAGTCTCGTCCCGCTCGTCAGCAACATGGCTTGTGTCGCACCCTCGTTGCCAACATGGTCGAAGGCGTCTCCACTGGGTTCCAAAAGAAATTGGAAATCCAAGGCGTTGGTTATCGGGCGGCTGTCGATAGCAATATCCTGACGCTCAATGTCGGATATAGCCTACCTGTCAAAATCACGCCACCAGCGGGAATTACGATCGAAGTTCCCAAAGAAAAGAATACTAGTGTCACCATCAGTGGCATTGACAAAGAATTAGTCGGCAATACTGCTGCCAAAATCCGCGATGTTCGCCCACCAGAAGTATACAAAGGTAAGGGAATTCGCTATGAAGGTGAAGTTGTCCGCCGGAAAGCTGGTAAATCTGGGAAGAAATAGCACATAACATGAAACTAACACGTAAAGAATCAGTACAACGTCGGCACCGTCGCGTTCGGAAGGACGTCAAAGGCTCGACGGCTCGCCCTCGGCTGGCGATATTTAGATCGCTTCAACACATCTACGCCCAAATCATTGACGATACCGAGCAGCATACCCTTGCCGCAGCCTCAAGTCTCGAACCCGAACTTAAATCTAAATTGAGTGGTGGTAGTAATATTGCCGCAGCAGTCGAAGTCGGCAGACTAGTCGCCGAACGTGCCAAAGCTAAAGGCATCGAGACAGTCGTATTCGATCGTGGTGGTAATCTTTATCATGGTCGCGTCCAAGCTTTGGCTGACGCTGCTCGTGAAGCTGGCTTGAATTTCTAACTATAAATCATCCAAATATCAGATTATGGCACAAGAACAACAACAGCAACGTCGCGGCGGCGGCAGTGGTGGCGGTAGCGGCGGTAGTGGCGGCGGTGGCGGTAAAGGCGGCGGCAATCGCGGCGGCGGTAGAGGCAAAAAGGAAGAAAAGGAAATCACCTATCAAGAACGGGTGATCCAAATCCGACGGGTAAGCAAGGTAGTCAAGGGTGGTAAAAAACTCAGCTTCCGCGCTATCGTCGTGATTGGTAACGAAAAAGGTGAAGTGGGTGTAGGCGTTGGTAAAGCCAGCGATGTGATCGGTGCAGTCCGCAAAGGCGTAGCCGACGGCAAAAAACATCTGATTACCATTCCTTTGACCAAATCAAATACCATTCCTCACCCGATCGTCGGTGGTGGCGGTGGTGCTAATGTGATGATGCGCCCAGCCGCTCCTGGTACTGGCGTAATCGCAGGTGGAGCCGTCCGCACTGTCTTGGAACTCGCAGGTGTCAAGAACATCCTCGCCAAACAACTCGGCTCTGGCAATCCTCTCAACAACGCTCGCGCCGCAGTCAACGCTCTCAAAACTCTTCGCAGCTTCAATCAAGTCGCCGAAGATCGCGGCTTGACAGTTGCCGATCTATTCGCGTAATAGGTTTTAGGCTTTAGGGTCGGATGATTTGATTAGTTACAGAATTGGGTTAGTTTGAAAGAATGCGAACGCCCTGGCTCTCCCACTAACCAATTTACCTAGTTCCTAGAACCTAGTTCCTAAAGCCTAAAACCTAAAGCCTAAAACCTAGATCAACCTCGCCAACGTATCCAACAACAGTTGCTGGTCAAAATCACCTTTGGTGAGATAGGCATTGGCACCAGCTTGGAAACCGCGATCGCGATCGGCGGCGGTGGCGAGGGTGGTGACTAGGATCGCTGGGAGATCTTGGTATTGGGGGTGGTTGCGGATCTCAGTCATGAGTTCCAATCCGCTCCAGCGTGGCATTTCGACATCAGAGATGATGAGATCGAATTGTCCGGCTTGGAGCTGTTCCCAGCCTGCGACGCCATCATTGGCAGTGGTGACTAGGTAGCCCGCTCGTTCCAAGATCCGCGTCATTTGGATCCGAATGACGCGAGAGTCTTCTACCAGTAGGATGGCAGGCGGACGCTCTTCACCAATTCGATCGGCCGTCGTGGCGGCGGTGGCAATGAGTGGATTGCCACCTGCCGCAGTTGCGAGCAGATCGATCGGATTGAGTACCAAACAAACTGCGCCCGTCCCCAAGATTGTGGAGCCAGTTAGATGTGGCACCGTTTTGAGGAGCGGATGGGGGGCTTCGATCGTCACGAGCTGGCGATCGTCGATCCGATCGACCAGCAGTGCTAGTCGTTGGCGTCCCGATCGGATCAGCAGACAAGCGATCGTCTTGGTGGTACGATCGATCGCTCCAGGCGAGTCGGGGGCGACTGTCGGGAGGCAGAGCAGATCTGCCAGCCATGCGACTGTAGTTGTCTGTCCGTCAATCTCGGTACTAGAAGTACCACTGAGCGCAAAGATCTCGGCTTTGTTGACGAGCAACATCCGCTCGATAAATTCGACGGGGATGGCGTAAGTGTGGTGGCGGACATCGACCATCATCACCTGGGAACTCCCGATCGCCTGACTGAGGACGAGCCGGAAGGTACACCCGCGATTGGGTGTGGATTCGACATCGACCGATCCCTTAATCCGTTCGACATTCGTCCGCACGATATCCAGTCCCACCCCGCGCCCAGACAGCTCCGTGACCCGCGATCGGGTCGAGAAGCCCGCCACAAAGATCAGGGATTGGATGCGCTCGGTACTCATCAGTTCTAGTTCGGCACTAGTGTACAGACCCCGCTTGATGGCAGTGGCTTTAATCCGTTGTACGTCCAAGCCCCGCCCATCGTCAAGGATCTCGATCGTGGTTTGGTTGCCAGTTTGATGGACTTGGATCTTCAAGTTGGCAGCAGCCAATTTACCGTGCTGCTGGCGTTCTGCTGGCGTCTCAATCCCGTGATCGATCGCATTTCGCAAAATGTGCATCAAGGGGTCTTTGATCTCTTCTAGGAGCCGTTTATCGAGGAGTAGATCGCCACCCTCGATCGTCAAATTAATTTCCTTAGCTTGGGTTTTGGCTAAATCTCGCACCAGTCGGGGAAAGAGATTGAAGATCGTCGCCATTGGCATCAGTCGTAGCTGTTTGACTCCTGATTCCAAGGCGGTGGTGACGAGATCGAGTCGGGAACTATCGCCACCGATCGCTTTTTTAAACTTGCCAATCAATTTACCCATTTGTTCCCACTGCTGTCGATCGCGGTTCAGTTGTCGATACAGTGGCGATTGAGGGGAGATCTGTTCGCTCAGAGCTTGGAGCTGTTGACGATCGCGGCTGCCATTTTCCCAGAGTTCGGTTAGTGCTTCGAGATCGAGCAATCTCGTGGCGATCTGCTGGTTGATGACGTTGATTTCGCCAGACTGTCCCATCAACGTATCCAACTGTTTGGCTTCTACCCGAATTGTCTCGATCTGATAATCGATCGCATTTATAGTCGGAGCGACGGGATCGGTAGATTGAACGGATCGTGTGGGGGTGATGACTCGATCTTGCGCTACCGCTGAGTCAGCTACTAGGCGACGTTGCACGGTAGGATCTGCTACACCTGGCGGCAATGTTGGTGAGAAATTGTCGATCGCGGGCATCAAAGTCGGCTCGAAGGTATCAAACAGACTACCTTCATCTTCCGCCAACTCTCCCAATCGCGATAATTGCAGCTCGTTTGCGCCTCGATCCGCCCAGCTAGTAACTCGATCCACAGAGTCGATCTCCTCCATCCTCGATGTCAAGTCATCAGTAGCAAACAACACTGAGTCCACCTCGCTGACTGGTTCGGTACCAGGCATCATCGTGAAGTCACCAAAGACGGTATCGCGATCGAGCTGAGGCAAAGTCGAATCTACTGGAAATAAATCTGCGGCTAACGCCAAGAAGTCTGTCTGCAACTGAGATGGTGCAGCAGTTGAGGCATCCCAAGGTAGCGGCTCTACCGCCACTACTGGTGTGGGTAAGCTATTGCCTTCATGTACCCAAAAATCTGCCGACATCTCAAAGACAGGTTCTTCGTTGGAAAGTGCCACCCAACCGTCAGAAGCAAGATCGTCACCGAGATCTGCTAAACTCGGCTGAATCTCCAGCGACTGCACCAAATCAGGAGCGATCGTTGGCGGAGCCTCTCCTGTGGAGAATCGCCCTCCAGGTACCGCAGCTACCCCCGCATCCCCCATCAATGTCGCCAAGACATAAAACATGTTGACATCATTGGCTTCACCCGTCACCGCAGTGTGGGCTAGTTGCTTGATGGTATCGAGTCCGACGTACAGCCGATCGCACAATTCATCAGTCATCTGCTCCCGTCCCTGTTCGAGCGGCATCAGACATTCTTCGATCTGATGCACCAGCGTCTCGACATCCCCCACCCCCAACATCCGCGAGTCACCTTTGAGTGTATGTGCAGAGCGCAATAGTTCCTTTAAGACAGGCGGGTTTTGCGGTTGTTTTTCCAACTGCATCAGTGCCGACTCGATCGCTTGGATATGTTCGGCGGCAGATGTTTTGTAGAGTCCTCGGAGTTCGTCGTCTTCGATGTACATGGGGTTTTGGTGGATGGTGAATGGTGAATGGTGAATAGTCAATGATTCCTTGTTCTTAGCTATTTACCATCGACGATTGGTTAACTTTGTAACTTCAATTTGAGAGCCTTTTGTAGATTGCGAGTTGTTTTACTTGTTGATATTAAAGTAGCAAGGATTATTTGAAGATCGTTATCGGATAGATAATTAAAGCGATGTGCTAACAGTAGTTGAGTTTCAAGTTCGCAGATCGAGCCAAATGCAATGGCGAGAAAATGCAAAAATTCTTTAGTTGAATCTCGACCCTGACCTTCAGCAATGTTTGAAGGGATCGAAACTGCCGATCGTCGCATCTGACTACTCAGACCATAAGTTGCTGACTTGGGAAAATCTGCTGTTAATCGATATACTTTTTCAGCTACTTCCATCCCTAGCTGCCAAACTCTTAAATCGCGAAAACTACTAACGCTCATTCAACGACCTCGATCTTGACAATTATTTGTGAATTGCTATTGGCAAATAGTAGATAGTGACTAAAATTTGACTCTTAAAACCATCCACCATCCACCATCCACCATCCACCCTCTACCCTCTAAACCACTGCCGCCTTCAACTCATCCGCTACCTGTGTCAACTCCCGAGTGGTCATTTTCACTTGGTGCATCCCGACGGCACTTTCTTGAGAGCCTTGAGAGATCATCGTCATCGAGCTGAGTACCTGTTGGATCGAGAGCGCTTGTTGTTTGGCACTAGTGGAGATCTGTTGGGAGTTCAAGAATACGTTGTTTACGGCATCTGTCACGCCCACAAAGGTGGCTGCGGTCGATCGCGCCAGATCGATCCCCTCATTTACAGTTTTAGTACCTTCATCGGTCACCATCACCGTCCGGTTGATTGCTGCTTGAATATCTTCGGCTAGCGCGTTGATTTTGTCAGCAGACTTTTTACTTTGGTCGGCGAGTTTCCGAATCTCATCGGCAACTACACTAAATCCACGACCCTGTTCTCCCGCCCGAGCAGCTTCTACCGCAGCGTTGAGGGCGAGCATATTGGTCTGACTTGCCAAGTCTGCCACGAGGTCGGATACGACGGTGATTTGTCCGGTTTGTGCGCTGAGATTGACGATCTGATTGGCGATCGCGTCTACCTTTTCACGGAGTCCAGACATCCCTTGGAGGGTCTGTTGTACCGATCGCGTCCCATCCTCAGAGAGTGAAAGTGCTTGTCTGGCACCATTGGTGGCGGCTTCCGCTTGGGCGGCGGATTGGAAGGAGATCGCCCCGAGTTCGTTGACGGTGGTACTAGTATCGATCGCCGAATTTGCCTGGATATTGACTGTGACTTCCTGCATCTCAACTGTATCGACGATCGCCCCCGAAGAAGTGACGATCGAGTCAGCAAGCTTGGCGATAAACTTGGTAATCCGATTCCCCAACAAGAGGGATAAAGCCAAGGTTAAACCACCTGTTGCCAGTACTCCTAACGCAATAACTACGATCAGTCCCTGCTCTTTGGCAAAAATAGCATCCGTATCTTTGGCAATGAGAATTGTCAATCCGAGATCTGGTAACTCTGGTGTCTCAGCAACAGCAAGATACGATGCTAGCTGTCTCTTGCCATCAACTTTATCGATATCAATGACCGTGGTTGGCTGCCGAGCATTTTTTAGTTTTTCATAACTCCCAAAGTCATTACCCTTACGCCCAATTCGATTGCTCTCACCAGCGAGGAGAATTTGATTGAGATTTCTGTCCAGAATATGCCACTCATTACGAGTATTATCCTCACCAAAAGCTTTGGCAAGTACTTTGAGCGACTCGATCGGCATGCGAGCGCGGACAATACCACTTAGCTGTCCGGTGCTACTATCCAGAATGGGAGCGGTAATGTGGAAGACAGTCTTTCCTGAACTCTTGGAAACTTGGGCGTTAGAAATCTGTGCTTTGCCAGTTTTGAGCGTTGCTTGAAAATATGCTCGATCGCGATGATTATCGCGGGGACTACCTTGGGAAACATATAGGGGATTTCCCTGAAGATCGAACACCATAATACTGTCATACAACTTATAAGTATCTTTGAATCGATCTAAATAAGTTTCAATTTCTAGTACCGAGCTAGTAGCTCTCAGTTTGGGATTCGTCAGTACTGGTGCTAGTGACAAACTTTGAATATCTTTCCGCCGCAGAATCATAAATCTAATTAAGTTACCTTTAAAAGATTCACTCACATACTGCTGTTGCTCAGTTTCGGATGTTTGCAGACCATCATGAGCCAAAGTATAAGCGAGGATACCAATCCCTACCACAGGTATGGTCGAAAATAATACGGCGACAATAGCTGCTTTATTTCTAAAGGAAAGGCTATTTAATTTAGCTTGGAGATTGGTTTTGAATGTGGATAGCATGAGGATGGTGAATGGTGAATGGTGAATGGTGAAAAATACAAACAAAGGGTCAATAGTATTTACTATTGACCCTTTGTTTTATACATTATTTTCCTCACTATTCACTATTCACCATTCACCATTCACGCCTCACGTCTCACGTCTCACGTCTCACGCCTCACGTCTCACGCCTCTAAAATTCATTCCCCTATCGCCAACACAGGAGTCGCAATTTGAAAAACCAGGTTCTGTGTATGGGAAGTATTGAATAACTTCTTAAACCAGGAATGTTTTTTGGGCAACACAATGACCACATCCACAAATTGCAGCTTTGCAAAATCAACAATGGCCTTCTCGGTATTATCCGCATACACATAATGAAATGAATGAGGCACATTTTTTAACAGGGTGCCGACCATGCGTACATCCATCACCGCTTCGGGCGGGTTTTCGCTGGTTGTAGGTAATATGCTTAACACAAATACTTCTCCGCCGGTAAGCTGGAGGGTTTTAATAAGTGGTATGACTGGTAATTGAGAAAAATCGGAGCGGTAATCCACCGCCAGGGCCAGTCGTTGTATGCCATGAAAATCCGCTTCGGGTGGCACCACCAATACAGGAACCTGACTGTCTTCAATGACAGAATAGGCATTGCTTCCCCATCTGAAAGGATCACCTCCTGAAACTCCGTTGGTGCCCATTAGCACCAGATCCACGTTGAATTCGGCGGCTACTACGGGTAACAGGTCTTTCAACTTCCCATGTCTGGCGCTATAATCGATCGATCGGAGTCCAAACAGACCAGGTTCGATTTCCAACCGAAGTTGATCCATAGCCGCTTGTACCTCTTCATCCGACCTCACCGATGCGGGGTCATTGGCATGAAATATCACCAGGCCGGCATCTACCTGTTTGACCATTCGGATGGCATAGGCAATCGCATTTCTCGCTGTGGCAGAAAAATCAGTGGGAACAAGGATCTTGCTCATGATAAACGGTTTGGTGAATAATAGTATGATCTAATTTACCGTATGTACCCGTTTATTTCAATGACCTGAACAGGCGCCTTCAATGACTCTGCTCAAAGCAAGGGAGAAGCAGGCTGTTCATTTAGAATGGATTGGACCACAGCCTGATCCAGATCACCAAAAGCGAGGGGAGACTGAGGCTGATAGGGATGCTCCTGCAGTTTGATCTGCATCCAGGCAACATCATGCCACACATCCAATTTAAACCCAACCTTGTCATAGGTAGCAAAATGCCTGAACCCGATCTTTTCATGAAAGCGTATGGAAGGCGGATTTGGAAGGGTGATCACCGCATAAGCATTTACATACCCCATTATCCGCAACAGGTGTAACAGGGTTAGGTATAATCTGTTTGCAACACCCTTACCTCTTGATGCAGGAGCAAGATAGATCGAAGTCTCCACACACCACTTATACCCTTCCCGTTCGCGGTAGCGACTGGCATAGGCATACCCGGTGACCTTTCCATGGGTTTCCTCCACCAGCCAGGGAAAATGAGGTAAACCCTTTGCCACACGGTTAGTAAACTCCTCTCTCCCAGGCACCAGCACCTCCTGTGTTATCCCGGAATGCAAGATAAAAGGCTGGTAAATTTCAAGCATTGCAGGGGCATCCCCGGGGGTGGCAATTCGAAGCATAAAGGTTATAAAGATTGAAAATAATCCATTTTCCTAATTCAGGTCCTCGCAGTATATTTGCACCCCATTTTGGCGGGATAGCTCAGGTGGTTAGAGCGTTGGATTCATAACCCAAAGGTCTCGGGTTCAACTCCCGATCCCGCTACAAAGGGTCCCATTTGGGACTTTTTTCATTTTATGATTTTTACAGTGTATGTATTGTATTCAGAAGAATACGATAAACATTATACAGGGCATACAAATAATTTTGAATTACGTCTGAAATCCCACAATGAATTTGGCAAAGGATGGACTTCTAAATACAGGCCATGGCGCCTTATTTTCAGAAAAGAATTTGATACTAAAACATCTGCCAGTGAATATGAGAAATGGTTAAAGAGTGGTGTTGGTCGGGATTTCATCAAAACACTAAATCATAATCCAAACTCTGGGTTAATAAATACTGATGTTTAGAGTGTTGGATTCATATCCGCCGCGGCGGACTCGGGTTCAACTCCCGATCCCGCTACAAAAGGTCTCATTTGAGGCCTTTTTTCTTTTGAGGATATTTTACCGCTAAGAAATAAGACCGCTAAGAACTTAATCTTTGTTCCATTGCGGTTAAATGAAAGATTTAAAATACGAAACCGGAGTATAATTAGTCAATTGGCAATATCCCCGGGTAATAAATCTTTTTGGCCTCTTTCAAAACTTTTTCCTTATCAAGTGTCATGGATTTTGTTTGTTTGTTCACAAACATTTCCATCTGATCTGTATAATGCGGTGAGCTATTTTTTGATGAAGCGCCATAAGCATTGACTGTTTCCATGATGGGTAATCCATTTTTAGGGAACCTGACCAACTGGATATAACAATCACCCACATAACCTTTCAGTGTTCCGTCTTTTTGCATTTTGCTGTACATGGCGGTAATAACATCGGGGAGGCCCCACAGTGGCAATGATTTTGTACCCCTGATATGTTTTTGTAACTGGCCAAAGCTGATACCTGATGTCCCAAAATATGTTTGCTGATGGGTCTTTACATATCTGAAAGTTTCGGCTACCTGGGCTGTATTAAGAGTGGTGTTGGTCCAAACTGATTGCTTTGTCATCACATATTGAAAAGTAAGCGCAAAGATGGCGGCACCTTTGCTTCCGGTATCACTTTTTCGATCCCATAGTTTATATTCCTGTATGATATCTGAAATGTCTGGGTAGTCTTGCGCATTTATAAGTTCCATTGTGTCAAGATTGTAAGAAAAGCGAAGCTGACCGGGTAGTTGACCATCGTATTTGATTTTTTTAAAGGTCGAATAATCAAGCTTTTCATCTGCCGGCATAAGTTCTGTGAATCTTTGACTTCTGTTATTATGGTACATTTCGTATCCACTTGTTTTATCATACTTATCTGGTGAAAGGTTATCATTAATGGCTGACGCGAGAAAAGGAGAGTGGTTAGTATTGAACAGGTACCCGCTTGATGGATTTACATATTGAGGAAGGTCACTGATTGGGTGGAATTCCTGCCAGAGCAGGGAAGAACTGTCGCCGGGAAGGGTACTGTTCCAATTATACATACTGTTTTTATCCCTGACCGGCATTTTCCCTCCACTGATATAAAAGATCGTATCGTTTTTGTCAGCGTAAACAATATTAAACAAGGGTAATGCCTGCATGGAAATAGCCTCATAAAAAGTGGTGAAAGAGTTTGATTTGCCCATTCTCCACCACTGCTCCATTCCCCTTATATCCATATTGGCAGTAAACCTGATGGAAAAAGTGCCTTTATCATTTCTAACAGTTGCGCCATATTTACTCCACCATGTTTTTTTACTAATCTTAACAGGGATCCCTTTAACTTTTAATTTGACTTTTTTCATTTCAAGTTTTATCCACTTGCCGTCATAGGCATATTCGTTTTTATTGGCAGGATTTATTCTTAGCTGGTAGACATCAATTTTGTCCATATTATTTACAGTGTGTGCCCATCCCAGATTTTCATTTACACCAGACAGCACTGTTAGTCCGCCAGGAAATAATCCACCTAGAATATTTGTACCTTCTTCACTGCAAATATGGGCTTCGTACCAACCCACCGGTCCTTCCAGGGGCTGATGTGAATTGATGGCGAGGAAAGCCTCTCCGGAATTTGTCCGGGTTGGATGAATTGCAAATGCATTCGAGCCGGTTGGTTCATAACCGGGAATCAACGGAATATTCCCTTTGAAGATACGGGGCAGCGCCTGCTCCAGCCCACTGATCATGCACAGTGAAAAAACAACAGTGGTCAGATAGTCTTCTACAGTTACAGGGAAAGCTGATTTCACCCTTACTTCACCGGGATGCGCCTTCGCATAATCATTTGTTCCCTGTATATACGCTTCTACCTGTTTCAAAAATGCAGGGGAAAGGGTATGCAGTTTTTCTTGTACGATATCCCGACAGCGCAGCAAGGCAACTACATAATCAGCTTCGGCTCCTTTCCGGCCTATCGACCTTCCAAGCAATCCTTTGCCCGCAAGCAGGGAACTTTGAATATTATAAAAATCATCCTCTGCATGGGCCCATGCCAGTCCATATGCAGCATCCGCATCGGTTTTCCCGAAGATGTGCGGAACACCAAATGAATCCCGAGCTATTTGTACGTCTTTGGGATTAATCTGTGCAGATGCTGTGCCGGTAGAAAATAATATAAGCAAAAGGAAATGTTTCATCAGTAACAATAGTTGTTTGAACGTTTAAGTTAATCATCATTAGCCAATTTATTTCTTTTTGCTTAACTGTGTCTGTTTAAGAAGATGCGCCGAAAATTGTTTAAGTTTAGCATATCATAATGTAATTGGCCTCTTATAGTTTACTAATCTGAATCTCATTTATATAAAGATTGATTTACGTAAAACTCATACTCGTTGCATTATTCTGGGGGGGTACTTTCATTGCCACCAGGATTGCCGCACAAACATTCGAGCCTTTTATGGGGGCCTCACTCCGGTATATTATTGCTTGTGTATTTTTATTGCCGCTGGCGTGGAAAACAAATCGTGATTTCCTGCGGGTCAATAAAAAGCAGTTTTTTCAGTTATGCCTGCTTGGATTTTCCGGCATTTTTGCTTACAATTTTTTCTTTTTTAAAGGTCTAAAACTGGTGCCGGCAAGCCATGGCGCATTGCTGGTTGCATTGAACCCGATTATGGTCATGCTTTTTTCTGCCTGGAAGTATGGAGAAAAAATAAATAATATGAGGATCGTTGGAATGCTGATTGCATTAATGGGTGTTGTATTTGTTATTTCCAGGGGCAATCCCTCGGAACTTTTTTCCAGTTTTCAATGGGGTGATGCTTTCATGCTGGGATGCCCTGTAACCTGGGCAGTTTATACTATTGCGGGTAAAGATGCACTCAAAACCACAACACCCATTCAGGCATCTGCATGGGCGGCCTTATCCGGATGTATCATGCTTCTGTTATTTGCCGGAACAGAAACGTATCCTGATTTTGTCCCGGGCAAAGTATGGATTGCATTATCTTACCTGGGCATTATTGGAACCGTACTTGCTTTTGTATGGTATTATGAAGGAGTAACGAAGCTGGGTGTTACAAGAACTGCCGTATTTAATAACCTTGTACCCGTTTTTGCCCTGATCCTGTCTGTTTTCATTCTCAAAGAACAGGTGCCTCTCTATACTTATATTGGTGCAGCTTTGGTGATAGGCGGCGTTGTGATCATTAACCGGTTTTAGATGCTATACCTTTAAAATATTTTAATTGCATAATGAACGTCTGTCTGCTTTCAGAACTGCATCCAGGTTTATGCTGTTTCTTCTTTCGATATTCCCTGTTCAATATTCTCTGTTCCTTTCACCCTTCCCGGATACACCTGCAATGCCTGCTCCAGGCAATCCATTGCGGCATTGATGGAATCCAGGTTCAATACATAGGCAAGCCGTACTTCATTTTTCCCTAAACCCGGAGTGCCATAAAACCCGGTGGCCGGTGCCAGCATAACGGTTTGGTTCTGGTAGGAGAAAGATTCAAGCAACCACTGACAAAAATGATCACTGTCCTCAATGGGTAACCGGGCGATGGCATAAAATGCACCACCGGGGTTTGGACAGTAAACGTCGGGCATGGCATTCAGCCGTTTTACCAGCAAATCCCGGCGGGCTAAATATTCTGATTTCGGCTTTTCGAAATAGGTTTCCGGAAGGTCAACTGCGGCTTCGCCCATGATCTGTGCAAGTCCCGGCGGGCTTAGCCTTGCCTGGGCAAATTTCATGGCTACATCATAAACTGCTTTGTTCTTTGTAACAAAAGCGCCGATCCTTGCTCCGCAGGCTGAATATCTTTTGGAAATGGTATCCATAAGGATCACATTGTCGTCCAGGCCTTCCAGGTGCATTGCGCTTACATATTCTCCGTCGTAACAAAACTCCCGGTAAGCTTCATCAGAAAAAAGATAGAGGTTATGTTTAAGGCAAATCGCCTTTAGTTTTTCCATTTCATCGCGGCTGTAGAGATAGCCGGTAGGGTTATTGGGACTGCAAACAACAATGGCCCTTGTTTTTGATGTGATCACTTTCTCGAAGTCCCCCATCGGCGGAAGTGCAAAGCCTGTTTCAATAACGGACGTTATGGGAACAACAGTAACACCAGCCATGACGGCAAAGCCATTGTAGTTGGCATAGAATGGTTCGGGAATGATCACTTCATCGCCGGGGTTAAGGCAACTCATAAATCCAAATATGATGGCCTCACTTCCGCCGGCTGTGATCATGATCTGGTTTGGTGTAACATCAATGCCTACACGCTTATAATATTCCACCAGTTTTTTACGGTAACTTTCGTTGCCGGCACTATGGCTGTATTCCAGCACCCTGATGTCTGCTTTTCTTACGGCATCCAGGATAGCCGGTGGTGTTTCAATATCCGGTTGGCCGATATTGAGGTGATATACCCGAATCCCTTTTTTCTTGGCAGCTTCTGCATATGGAACCAGTTTGCGGATGGGAGAGGGAGGCATGTGCCTTCCTCTTTCTGATAGTTGTAGCATGACTCAAAGGTAGCTTGAATGGTTTATTCCGCCAAGATCGAAAACCGGCAACTTTTTCCTTACATAAATCAAATGGCGCACTGCTTGCACCTGAGTTCAGTGGTCAGGTAAGGCCGTTGGGTGTTCAGTCCTGTATAGTAAGTGAATTTTTTCCGGGATGTAAAGGATATGTTTTACGTTTCCAAATTAAGTTCCCGTAGGTTTCCGGTGGCAGTTGGATCAGTGCTTCCATTTTTAAACCCTGGATATTATAATGTACTTCGATCATGCCTTTAGGGTGGGGCATCGTGCCGTTCAGTTTCTGTAATTTTCCAGGCCTTGGTTCGATCTTTACTTTTTTGAAACCCTGTCCATCAGAATCGATGCCAAGTACCGTTCTGAAAAATTCAATATTCGGACTCGATCCCCACGCATGACAATCAGAACGGGCTGCAGTAATGTCAGAAATCTCTGCCCATGTAGTCATTCCCATCCGTAAGTTTTCCCGCCAGGTGTCCAGCCAGTCAATATAATCGTTGCCATGTCCGGCCTGGATCAATGCCTGGTGGATATAAAACTTGAAATAAATGGTTGCCTGTGAAAGCGTTTTGTTTTCCAGAATACTTCGGGCTATATGACCTGTTTCTTTTAGGTTAGCCGTCTTTGTTAGTATTGCAAGTGCGTTGATATGCTGCGAAAAAATATTCTTTTCCTCCGTGTCTGCAAAAAGCATCGACTGGGTGTGCCAGTAGTTTTTCCTGATGGAAGCCTGTAGTTTTTTAGCAGCCTGATCATATTCGAAGGCTTTTGCAGGCTGGCCAAGTTTGTTTTCCAGTTCAGCTGCAAGCTGGTACGCCCACAGCAGTTGAAAATCCAATGCCGCTGAATTTCCGTTTTTACCTGTTGGGGCAACACCTTTGTCCCACCCTGTTCCGTTGCACCAATCCGTGAAATTCCAATATGGAACTGATTTCAGTGAACCATCAGGTTGCTGGTACTTACTGAAAAACCAGAGAACCTGCCTCATGCCCGGTAGATGTTCTTTTATAAAATTGGTATCCGGCCGGTATTTCCAGTAATCATGCAGCATGCCGATCCACCAGAGTGAGAATGGGGGGATCTGCTGGGGATGCCTGGTTGGATACCTGCTTAGTGTTATACCTTCCGCCATCCGGGAATAGTCCAGCTGTGTAATGGCATTTCGCATCAGGCGGTCGTCTCCACTATTATAAAGCGAAACCATTGCCTGTATACGGGTATCTCCAATATATTGTAATTGTTCATAGTAAGGGCAATCCATATAAGTTTCCATAGCACACAAGCGGGCCGTTTGCCACCCTGTTTTGAAGATGCTTTGCAAAGTATCGTCCCCCGTTGATATAGTGGCTTCCATCTGAAAAGGATAACCTGTGAAGACACTGGAGATATCTGTAATCACCAGCGGCTCCTCTGCCGTTTCAATATATACTTCAACATACCTGAATGTCCTGTACGAAAGCGTGGTAAAATACTGTTTATCGTTTCCATTGGCTATGACCTGGTCTTTAACGCCAACAAATCGTTTATCCTGAATGTCATTCCTGTTCCCTTTTTTATTCTGTGCCCGCCAGTCTTTTTTGGTGCCTTCATCTATGTATAACGCTTCGGCATAGCCGATATTTATCCGGCTGTCTTTCCCTTTGCTGAAAAATAATTCCGGGTACGCATTAGTTAACTGGCCCTGGTCTAAAAGGAAAGTTGCTTTCTGTTTCGGGCCAATGGTTAAAGCGGAAGGCGTTGAAGGGAAATCTGCGGGCAATGTAATATTTTGTATCCGGGCAACTTTGGAAAACCTTTGCTTCTTTAATTCCATCCGGGGGATGTTGCTGGGGGTAAGCATCCAACTGTCGGTCCAGGCAAATACACCTTTAGGACAACCATTAAGGATTTCCTGTGCAGGTTTCCATGACTTGAGATCAGGCCTTGTGTTGTTCCAATCCCCCGGGTGCATTCTGTAATCAATTTGCTCACCGGGGCCGGCTACATAGTAGGAATAAATCAAGGTTGGCTTCAGGGGTGCATAACTTGAGTCTTTATACGTAAGCCAGGTTTTATTGGTATTGAGCACCGCTTCCTGAGCACTGTTCCCCTGCAAAATAAAAGCTGTTCTTAAGCTGATCTGGGCTTCCGGGGATTCTTCACCGAAATTCCATACAACAGCGCTGATGATATTTTCACCTGCTTTAAGGAAACTTGCAATATCCACCGTTTCGAAGTACCAGTGGTAAAGTTCTCCTCTTGCAGGGCCTAAAGAAGCGATTTTCCCGTTTACATATAGTTTATAACGGTTATCGGCGGAAACATGGATAATGAATTTCGAGGGTTTTTCTGATAATGTAAAATCCTTCAGGAAATATTGAACTGAATATGCATTTGGGGCTGCCTCTGCTGAAGCAATCCAGAATGCAGGCCATTGCTTTTGTAATAATTCCGGTTCTATAGTTTGGCCGGTAGATAGTTTAATGAAAAACAAAAGGATACATAGGCAGGCAAAGTTTTTACACATGGCTATAAATATTTATGATGAATCAAAATCAACTCTGCAGGGGTAGCAATCTAATCCCGGGGTATTTAGTTTTGATCAGCCAAAGTAAGTAAAAAAATCAGCTGATTTGTCTTGGAAGATCCGGGTTAAAAGCTTCTTTTTAAGCTTTTTGAAATTTATCGCTGTTGAGGTTGCCCTGGTCTGGATTTGTAAATTAGTTGCCGGTTCGGTATGAATAGAAGTATTTTTGGAGGTCGTAAAATTCTTTCGTACATTTTCTTTCAAACACTCAATACAATGCAAACGCATAATCGCTTTTTTGGATTCGTCATTTTTTTGGTTTTTCTTTTTGGTTACCAGGTTTCTGTGGCCCAGGAAAAGCAAGCAAAGGATAGCACAAGCAAAAAGAAAAAAGATAAATCGGACTCAAGTGCCAAAAAAATCAAGTTGTTTAAAGATGATGTGCCCTTGCAGATGACCATAACAACCGACATTCGCCAACTCACCGGTGAAAAGGAAAAAGCGGAATTTCAAAAAGCAATCGTTGCCTGCAAACTTCCCGACAGTTCATTCGTAAATGAAGAAATTGAACTGCGGGCGAGGGGAAATTTCAGGCGTGAGTACTGCTACATCCCTTCACTGATGCTGAACTTTAAAAAATCTGATACCAACAGAATGGCCTCCCTTGAAAAAATGAAGATGGTCAGTACCTGCCGGATGGGAAAAGAATTTGAAGAACTTGTTTTGAAAGAATACCTGTCGTATAAAATTTTTAATATTCTCTCGGATATGAGCTTTCGTGTTAGGCTGGTTTCCATCACTTTTATTGACAGTGATGGAAAGAAAAAACCAATCAACCAGTATGGCTTTCTGATCGAAGATGTTGATGATATGGCTAAACGTAATGGATGCAAAGAACTTGAACTGAAAAAATTACAAACTGAAGCCACAGACCGGAAATTTATGACCAGGGTTGCACTCTTTCAGTATATGATCGGAAATACAGACTGGTCTGTTCCGGGTGATCATAATATCAAGTTATTGCAATTGAGGGATAGCGCTACTGCAAGGCCATACGCGGTTCCATATGATTTTGATTTTTCTGGACTCGTGGATGCCCCTTATGCAATACCTGATGAACTCCTGGGAACTACTTCTGTAACTGAACGCGTTTACCGGGGATTCCCAAGATCGATGGAAGAATTACAGGAGGAGACAAAATTATTTAATGAAAAGAAGGCAGAGATATATAAGCTAATAACCGATTTTCAGTTTCTTAGTAAAAAATCCAAGGACGGCATGATAAAATTCCTTGACGATTTTTACAGGACGATAAGCGATCCGAGAATGATAAAAAGAGAGTTCATAGATAATGCAAGGACAATTTAAAAATATAGCCCCGGAATGTTCCGGGGCTATATTTTTATTGATTATTTTCAAGTGATGGTATTCAGCCAGACTTTTAATTGACTGGTTTGAATTTATTTTAAATCGGCAGAATTATAGTACTTCTCCTGTGATTTTGATTTCGATCGGATAATCATAACCTTTTACTTTTACAAAAATCCCTTTTTCGAATACTCCCGGTGAAGCAGCATTAAATCCGGCTTTGATCTTATCGGATTTACCTTTCATGATAGGTTGTTGCGGCCATGTTGGTGTTGTGCAACCACATGATGCACTTGCATTTTCAATAATAACCGGCGTTTCACCAACATTGGTAAATACAAAATCATAGGTTACCGGCACGCCCTGCTTGATTTTACCAAAATCGTGTTTCATTTCCTTGAACTTAACAACTTCGTCTGCTTTCTTTACATCACCTTGTGCAAAAACGGCTGAACTGATTCCGAAAATAAACAAAGCAAGAAATAATTTTTTCATGATGCTGTATGATTTTTAGTTTTTAAAAATGGCAATGGAATTATTCTTTGGAACAGATTGATCGGGTGTCTTCCAAACGTTTCCCCTGATCATAAGGTTCTTCATCTGTCCTTTGTTATAAAAAATGGTAATCGACTTTTCAAAAGGACCTTCACTGGCTGAATTGTATCCTACAGTTATTTGCTGGGATGCGCCTGGTTCAATTGGTTGCCTGCTCCATTCCGGCGTGGTACATCCACATGAGGCCTGTACATTCTCCAGAATAAGCGGAGTCTTTCCGGTATTGATCACTTCAAAAATATGTGTAACCGGTTTGCCCTGTGGTATTTTACCAAAGTCAAATTGCGTTTCTTTAAGTTGCAACACTTCTTCTTTGGCCAAATATGTCAATGCTGGTGTTGTTTGTGCTTTCGCCGAAAAATGTACAAATAAGGCTAAAAAGAGGATTAAGCTGTTTTTCATTCAAGCGACTGTTTATGCCGGTTTATAAAACGTTTACACAAATCTACATATTGTAAGCGGAAAAAGAAGCCTTTCCCGAATACTGACTTTTTTTTAACAGTGTGGAAAACCATTACATATAAATTTATTAAATAGATAAAAATCAATGTTTTAGATAAATTTCCGGATGCCAATTGAAATTTCTCCCCGTAGGAATTTCATATAATAAATTCAGGTAGTTTTGTCACATGGACTCACTTGTTTCCAACGATACGCTAGTTCAGGAAAAGTTGTCATTTGATGCTTTCCGTGAAGCTGTACTTCAGGATTACAGATTAGCCTGCGAAAGTCGCCAGGCAAGTCTCCTTGGTCGTAAAGAAGTATTGACCGGAAAAGCTAAATTCGGGATTTTTGGCGACGGTAAAGAAGTGCCCCAGGTTGCCATGGCTAAATTCTTCCGGCCAGGTGATTTTTACAGTGGTTATTACCGCGACCAGACTTTTGCTTTTGCCACGGGCTGTGCCACGATATCTGAATTCTTTTCACAGCTATATGCAGATCCGGATATTAATAACGATCCGCACAGCGCCGGTCGACAGATGAATGCCCATTTTGCTACACCCATGATTACCGAAGACGGAAACTGGAGGAAACTGGCAAAACAAAAAAATCTTGCCGCCGGTTTAGCTCCTACTGCCGGCCAAATGCCAAGGTCATTGGGTTTGGCCTATGCCTCCAAGGCTTTCAGGGAGATAGGGTCATTACAATCACTAACAGATCTTTCAGATAAAGGCGGCGAGGTTTGTTTTTGTACCATTGGGGATGCTTCAACCAGTGAAGGTCATTTCTGGGAGACCCTTAATGCTGCGGCCGTTTCGCAGGTTCCTTTGGCCATTTTTGTTTGGGACGATGGTTATGGCATTTCTGTTCCTAAGAAATACCAGACAACTAAGGCATCGATTTCAGAGGCCTTACAGGGTTTTCAGAAAAAAGAGGGTACAAACGGCATAGATATTTATAAAGTAAAGGCATGGGATTATGCCGGCATGTGTGAAGTTTTTGAAGAGGGGATAAGTAAGATCAGGGCTACACACACGCCTGCTTTATTTCATGTAGAGGAAGTTACGCAGCCACAGGGCCACTCAACTTCGGGTAGCCATGAAAGGTATAAAACACCTGACAGGCTTGAATGGGAGCGGGAATGGGATTGTATAAAACAGATGCGTGAATGGATTTTATCAAACCAGCTGGCCTCTGATGATGAACTGTCGGATATAGAAAACCAGGCCAAGAAACACGCAATCGACAGCCGCCAGCATGCATGGGAAGTTTTTCTCGGTCCGGTTAAACAGCAGGTATCCCGTACCGTTAATTTGCTTAGAAACCTTCCGCAGTCGGTACTGGAAGATTTTCCTTCAATAGAAAAGCTCATCGACGGACTTGAATCACACCGGGAACCATTGCGCCGGGATGTGATGCATGCCCTGGGCCAGTCAATCAGTATATTGGGAAAAACTGCAGTAACTTATGAATTGAGCGAGTATTATGATAACCTTAAAAAAGAGAATCATTCACTTTATAATACACACTTATATAATGAGGGTCCCAAAAGCCCATTATTAGTTGAAGAAAAAGCAGCCGTATATGCTGAAGGAGCACCTTTGGTAAATGGGTATGAAATCCTGAATCGGTATTTTGATAAAGTCTTTGAAACCAATCCGCTTGTTCTGGCTTTCGGTGAGGATCTTGGACATATTGGTGATGTTAATCAGGGCTTTGCGGGCCTTCAGGCAAAACACGGTAAACAACGGATCTTCGATACCGGAATCCGGGAACTGACCATCATGGGGCAGGGTATAGGCATGGCCATGAGGGGCCTCAGGCCCATTGCAGAAATTCAATACCTGGATTACCTGCTTTATGGTTTGCAGCCTCTTAGTGATGACGCAGCCACACTGCATTTCAGGACCTGCGGCAGGCAGGCCGCGCCTCTAATTGTAAGAACCAGAGGACACAGATTAGAAGGGATCTGGCATAGTGGTTCGCCAATGGGCATGATCATACATTCGCTTCGTGGCATGCACGTTTGTGTTCCGCGGAATATGGTTCAGGCTGCGGGTATGTATAATACACTATTAGCTGGAAATGATCCGGCCATTGTTATAGAATGCCTGAATGGTTACCGCCTCAAGGAAAAACTTCCCGATAATCTGCTCGAAATTCGTGTTCCGCTGGGGATACCAGAAGTGATACTGGAAGGAACTGATGTAACTATAGTTTCATATGGTTCTATACTAAGGATCATACAGGAGGCTGCACAGACATTGGAAAAACTGAATATCAGCGTTGAAATTATAGATGTACAAACGCTTCTGCCATTTGACCGGGAGCACATGATCCTCGACTCATTAAAGAAAACCAACCGGATTTTATTTGTTGATGAAGATGTACCGGGTGGAGCTACAGCATATATGTTCAATAAAGTAATGGAAGAACAGGGCGGATATAAATGGCTGGATGTTGCGCCAAGAACACTTACTGCAAAGGATCACCGCCCGGGTTACGGAAGTGACGGCGATTATTTTGGCAAACCGAATGTTGAAGATATTATCGCTGAGGTAATTGATATGATGAAAGACTGATAAACAGTCTCCAGTCACCAGTAGCCAGTCACCAAATGACAGTCATTATTTCATTCGAGAAACCTGTGTTTTAAGGCAGGTGAAGGCAAATAGCAGGATGCTCTTTTACCAAACCAGTTGTACCTGTTTCGGGCAATAAAATTATAGACGCCATCCCGTATGAATCGGGGGACAATTATAAACGCGTATAGTAATTTCCATATACCGCCAAGATGCCTGAAAACACGCAATGCTCCGGTAGAATGTGTGAAGATTTTTTCCCCTTCCAATAAAACAAAAGAGTTGGGATTTGAAGCGGTCAGGCCAAATCGCTTAAGCGTAAGCTGCCCAAAAGAGCCTTGTTGTGATGCAAAGGTGAACAACTCTTTTTTATCTTTTTTCAGAATAAATTGTACCGTCCCGTTGCACAGGTTGCAAACGCCGTCGAATAAGATTATAGGATCTGAACTCGAATGCAATTAAGAGTTGTTAATTGGTGGTTGTTAGTTGATAGCAAAGGCCCAAAGTAGTTGTTGGTTGATGGTTGTTTGTTGATTGTAAAGGCATTCACGTTTGGCTGTTACTGACAACTAGCAATCAACAACTATCAACTTTTTTAATCTCTTACTTCAGGTTGTGAAAGACTTTCTGCACATCTTCATCCTGTTCCAGACGGTCAACCAGTTTTAAAACATCCTGGGCCTGTTCTTCATCCAGTTCCACCAGGGTGGAAGGGATCCATTCAACTTCTGTGCTGATGGGTATGATATTCCTTTCTTCAAGCGCTTTCTGCATATTGCCAAAGTCGTTGAATGCACATCTGATAACCAGCAGTTCTTCTCCGTTATCCCCTGTACTTTCTCCAAGTTCTTCGAGGCCAAAGTCGATAAGTTCAAGTTCGAGGTCTTCAGCGCTCAATCCTTCCGGTTTCATTTTAAAAGTGCCCATCTTTTTGAACTGGAAACTCACGCTTCCGCTGTTTCCGAGTGTACCGTTTCCTTTATTGAAATGTGATTTTACATTGGCTACTGTCCTTACATGGTTGTCGGTGGCAGTTTCAACCAGGATGGCAACACCGTGGGGCCCGTATCCTTCATACAGGATCTCTTCAAAATTTTCCATCTCCTTTCCCTGTGCACGCTTGATCGCAGCTTCCACACGATCCTTAGGCATGTTTACACTTTTGGCATTCTGCATACACCTGCGTAGGGCAGGGTTTGTGGCCGGATCAGGTCCGCCAACCTTTACGGCAATGGCAATTTCCTTTCCGATACGTGAGAACTGCTTGGCCATTTTATCCCAACGGGCAAACATGGTTGACTTCCTTACTTCAAATATCCGACCCATAATGAATTGGTGTGATTTTGTATTTTTTAGTCTTGGGTGGCAAAGGTACTACAGTCAGGGTAAAAAAAAGCCCCGGGTTCATCCCGGGGCTCCTAAAGCGATATTTTATTTTGATTCGAAGTCTGTGGCCTTGGGAAGTATCTCGCCCAGGGAGTGAAGTTTACTCCTTTTACGGCTGTAGCCAAAATATACAAACAGCCCAAGGATCATCCATAAAAAGGCAAACTGCAAAGTTCTTGAATCAATAGCCACGATCATACCAAGGCAAATGACAGCGCCAAGGATTGGTACCAATGGTACAAGCGGTGTTTTAAAGGGCCGTTGCATGTTGGGGCTCTTGATCCTTAGTATCCATACACCAAGGCTTACCAGCACAAATGCAAAGAGAGTTCCGAAACTGGTAAGGTCACCAGCCACATGGCCCGGTACAAATGCAGCGAATAAACCTACAAATACAAAAAGGATCCAATTGGCTTTATATGGAGTCTTATATTTCGGATGTAATTCACCAAATGCTTTGGGAATCAAACCATCGTTACTCATGGTATAAAAGATGCGGCTCTGGCCCATCAGCATCACCAGGATAACTGAAGAAAAACCCGCCAGGATAGCCACAGTAACCGCTGTTGCCAGCCAGCCATAACCCGTCATATATTCAGATATGGCATACGCAACAGAAGCTTCACGGCCTTTTTCCGGATCCACGAATTCTGACCAGTTTGCCACGCCGGTGAGTACGTGTCCAAACAGGATATATAAGATGGTACAAACCACCAGTGAACCAAGGATACCAATAGGCATGTCACGCTTGGGGTTTTTGGCTTCCTGTGCAGCCGTACTTACGGCGTCAAAGCCGATAAATGCAAAGAAAACGATAGCGGCTCCACCCAGTATACCTCCCCAGCCATGTTTAAAAAACCCATCATAACTGAAAAGTTCCTTGCCAACAGAATCCAGCACAGGTTTGGTCCCTTCCGGAATAAAATAAGGTGTATGGTTCTCTGGTTTGATGAATTGCCAGCCAATAGCGATAAATAATATTACAATGGCCACTTTTATGAATACAATGATGGCATTTACGAAAGCGGACTCTTGTGTGCCTTTGATCAGCAAAAGCGTTAGGGCTAATAGGATGATCAATGCAGGTGCATTAATGATACCCTGGTGTGCTATTCCGGCAGAGTCTGTAAAACTTTCAAAAGGCGAGTGGCTCCATTCATAGGGAATGCTTCCCCCCAAAAGCTTGTTCAGGTATTCGCTCCAGGCAATGGAAACGGTAGCCGCACCTAAAGCATATTCCATGATCAACGCCCATCCGATGATCCAGGCGATCATTTCACCCATGGTCACATAGCTGTAAGCATAGGCACTGCCCGCAATGGGAATCATGGCTGCAAATTCAGCATAACAAAGTCCTGCGAAAGCACAGCCAACAGCTGCAATGATGAAAGAAATAGTTACGCCTGGTCCGGCAGCCTGGCCCGCAGCGGCAGCTGTTCTTACAAATAAACCTGCTCCTATAATGGCGCCAATACCAAGGGCGATCAGATTACCTGCGCCTAGTGTCCGTTTTAAGCCTTTTCCATCGTCTTCGGCCTGGGCAAGCATGCCTTCAAGATCCTTTTTTCTGAATATGCTCATATTACAGTTAGTGTTCTGGTAAAAAATAAAATTAGAATTCGGAAAGATAAAGATTTCTTTCATTCCCTTTTTCAAAAGATTTCCTTGTTTCTTTCACGTTGGTTTACAGGCATTTTATACCTACTGGTGCGAGTATAAAGCTTTTAATATTATATTGCGAGACCAACTGTGCATTTATGAAGAAAAACGGGAGCAAGCTTACCTTATATATATTTCTTTCAATGATCGTAGGGATAATCATCGGTTATCTCATTCATATTAATGCTTCTCCGGAGTTCATTAAGAAGTTTTCAACCAATACGAAGGTCCTTACCAATATTTTCCTGCGCCTGGTTCAGATGATCATTGCTCCTTTGGTATTCTCCACACTTGTGGTGGGTATCGCCAAACTGGGTGACCTTAAAACGGTTGGTCGGATTGGGGGCAAAGCGATGCTTTGGTTTTTTTCGGCTTCAATCATCTCCCTTTTAATCGGCTTATTTTGGGTCAACTTTTTAAAGCCAGGTGTTGGCTTCACCATTGATTCGGCAGATACCGCCGCCGCCGCCGATGTCATCAGCAAATCGAAAGGGTTCTCCATTGTTGACTTTGTAAATCATGTTTTTCCGCGCAGCATTGTTGAAGCCATGTCTACCAATGAGATTCTGCAAATTGTCATTTTCTCCATATTTTTTGGCATTGCTGCAGCTGCCATCGGGGAAAGGGCTAAACCGCTGATCCGTGCCCTTGAAACGCTTTCTCATATCATTTTAAAAATGGTGGGATATGTGATGAACTTTGCACCTATTGGTGTTTTCGGAGCCATTGCAGCAGTGGTTGCAACATATGGCGTGGAAAGCATTGTAGTGGTTTATGTAAAATATTTCGGCGCTTTCCTGCTGGGGATAATTTCCTTATGGGCATTGATGTTCATTGTCGGATATTTTATTTTGGGTAATCGAATATTCGATCTGATAAAGCGCATCCTGGATCCTATGGCCATTGCTTTCAGTACAACCAGCAGTGAAGCGGTATTTCCGAAACTGGTTGAAGAACTGGAACGATTTGGATGTAAAAATAAAATTGTTGCTTTCATCATGCCGCTGGGTTACAGTTTTAACCTGGATGGCAGTATGATGTATATGACTTTTGCCAGCATCTTCATCGCCCAGGTGTACCATGTTCCACTGGACCTTGGAACCCAATTAACCATGCTGCTTGTGCTTATGCTTACCAGCAAAGGGATTGCCGGTGTGCCACGCGCTTCATTGGTTGTGGTAACCGCAACCTGCGCCATGTTTGATATCCCCCCCGAAGGGATTGCCCTTATTCTGCCTATTGATCATTTTTGCGATATGTTCCGCTCTATGACAAATGTATTAGGCAATGCATTGGCCACTACTGCCGTTAGTAAATGGGAAAATGAACTGGGTACCCCGGTTGATATTGAAACTACTTATGAGGTTTAAGGCAGGTTTAAAGTTGGATTTAAAAAATTTAATGAAACATGTTTGAATTATTACAGTTTACGTGGACAGACTTACTGAATCCTGAATTCTATATTCAGAATGGTGGGTTATGGCTTTTTCTCTTCATCGTTTTTGCTGAGACCGGGCTTTTTGCGGGGTTCTTTCTGCCCGGCGATTCGCTGCTTTTTGTAGCGGGAATTTACAGCAACGAACTGGCCAGGGAAGTTATAGACCTGAATAATGATTTCCTGAACCTGATGCTCATTTCTGCACTCGTTATACTGGTTGGTGTGGCTGGAAACATGGTGGGTTATTGGTTTGGCGCCAGAAGCGGGCCGTATCTTTTTAAGAGAGAAGATACTTTTTTCTTTAAGAAGAAACACCTTTTTGCGGCAAAGGATTTTTATGATAAACACGGTGGGGGGGCTGTTGTATTTGCCCGGTTCATGCCTTTTATCAGAACATTCGCACCCATCATTGCAGGTATCGTGGGAATGGATAAGAAAAAATTCATGTTCTATAATATTGTAGGCTGTGTAGCCTGGGCTATCTCCATGCTTTTTGCCGGCCATTACCTGTATATGTTTTTCCTGAAACGTTTTGATTTTGACATCAAGGAGCACCTCGAAGCTATAGTCATTCTGATCATAGTTGTAACAACGGCGCCTGTACTCTTCAAAGTTTTTACCGGGAATAAGAAAAGGGCAGACCACGATAGTAAATCCAATTCCTGAGCGGTATGCAAACGCAAAAATCATCTGTTTTCAATATTGCTGTAATTGTTGCTGCACTTGGTTACTTTGTTGATATATATGATCTCCTGTTATTTACCATTGTTCGCGAACCTAGCCTTAGGGGCCTGCAGGTAAGCGATGGCGATATGATTGCAGCCAGTACTAAGATTATCAACTGGCAGATGATTGGTTTGCTGATCGGTGGTATTATATGGGGTATAATGGGCGACAAAAAGGGCAGGCTGAGTGTGTTATTTGGTTCTATCATGTTATACTCAGTGGCCAATTTTGCCAATGGGTTCGTTCAAACAGTGGATCAATATGCCCTTGCGAGATTTATTGCCGGAATCGGCCTTGCCGGAGAACTGGGTGCAGGAATTACACTGGTGAGTGAGTTACTGCCTAAAAATAAAAGAGGGATCGGGACTTCACTGGTTGCCGGAATCGGATTATTTGGTGCGGTATTCGCTTATTTTATTTACAAAGTTTCCGGCGACTGGCGGCTCTGTTATAAAATTGGCGGCGGACTGGGGATCATGTTACTGTTGTTGCGTATAAGCGTATCCGAAAGTGGCATGTTCAATACCCTTAAGGAGAAGAATGTATCAAGGGGCAATATCCTCATGTTTTTCAATAACGCCCGGCGCTTCCGTAAATATATCCTGGCCATTCTCATTGGATTGCCAACCTGGTATGTGATTGGTATCCTGGTCAATTTCAGTAACCGTTTTGCTACTGAACTTTATGGCCCCAACCAGGTCGATTCAGGTAAAGCCATCATGTATGCATATGCGGCCATTGCTGTGGGAGATATTCTTATCGGGCTTGTCAGTCAGTATTTTCAAAGCCGTAAAAAAGCATTGTATCTCTATTATGCCCTGACAATTATCTCAGGTATTTATTATTTCAGCCCCCTTAATAATACCGATACATCCATGTATGCCGCTTGTGCTGCGCTTGGCTTCAGTACCGGGTTCTGGGCAATCTTTGTAACGATGGGTGCGGAACAATTCGGGACCAACCTGAGGGCTACGGCAGCTACTACCATTCCCAATATGGTGAGGGGGTCACTGCCTTTGATAAACATCACTTTTGTAGGGTTGTTTCAAAAGACCTTTCATTGGGGTATGGTACAAAGTGCCGTGGTTACCGGGGTGATCGTTATGAGTATAACACTGATAGCTGCCTGGTTTACCGAAGAAACTTTTCATAAAGACCTGAACTATATAGAGGCGGAAGAAATGCTGCCTTAAAATTTGTTCCAAAATAGTATACTCCCAAATAGTATGAAATTCCTGGTCATCCGGTTCTCATCCATCGGCGATATCGTACTTACAACACCCGTTGTACGCTGCCTTAAAAAACAGGTGCCCGGTGCCGTTATTCATTACCTGACCAGGAGAACGTTCAGTTCTATCCTCGAACCTAATCCATATATTGATCATCTTCATTTTCTGGAGGATGATCTTACCGCATTGATTAAGCAAATACAGCCGGAAAAATTTGATGCGATTATAGACCTGCATAACAATATGCGTACGATCCGGGTAAAGCGGGCATTAAGGGTTCAATCATATTCGTTTGAGAAACTGAACGTTGAAAAATGGCTTTTGACCAATTTTAAATGGAACCGTTTGCCTGATATCCATATTGTGGACAGGTACCTTCAAACGGTGTCATCCTTTGGTGTAATAAATGACGGCAAAGGGCTTGACTACTTTATTCCGGCCGGCCAGATGATCAATACTGATAGCTTACCCGAAAAATTCCGTGATGGGTATATCGGGTTGGTAACCGGGGCGGCTCACGCCACTAAAAGAATACCGGTTGAGAAAATGAAAGAGATATGTTTATCTGTGGATTTACCCATAATGCTGCTGGGCGGTAAAGAAGACAGTGAAACGGGTGAAGTGCTGGCAGCTGCAGATCCAACCCGGATATATAATGGCTGCGGAAAATTCAGCCTGCACCAATCGGCCAGCCTGGTTAAACAATCCAGGGTGGTCATTACACCGGATACCGGCCTCATGCATATTGCTGCTGCCTGTAAAAAACCGGTGATTGCGGTCTGGGGTAATACTGTCCCGGATTTTGGCATGTATCCATATTATGGTAATAACGTTGTACCGTACACGAATATGGAGGTAGCAGGCCTTTCCTGCAGGCCCTGTTCCAAAATTGGTTATGCATCATGCCCCAGGAAACATTTCCGCTGCATGTATCAACAGGATGTCCAGGCCATTGCTGCACTGATCAGATATTATTGGCAACTTTAGGGTAAGCCGGTAATACTTAGGAAACCGGGAATGGCAATAATCCCATAATAGTCCAGCGCCATAAATCCGGAAAATAAAATGATGATCGTTACCAGAACGATTTCAATGATTCCCCTTTCTTTAGAGCTCAAACTTGAATTTGTGATCACCCAGCCGGTCAATAACATGATGATGCCCAGCATAACAATGGAAAAGCCTTCTGGTAATGATGGATTTGATGTAAATAAACTGAGGTAAAGCCCGGTTAGGGTTAGTAGAATACCGGTCATCCTCAATGGTGAGTAAAGGTATTTGATCATGGGGGTATGGATTATGATATAATAACGGCCGACACTGTCTGATAGTATAAAAAAAGACCCTGCAATATGCGCTGCAGGGTCTTTTATCTTTGGAATTTATTGCTTATAATGTCTTAAGGACATCATTCATTGCCCTTACGGCTTCAGCGCTTTTAGCAAATAGTGTTTGTTCTTCTTCATTCAGTTTAAAGTCGATGATCTTCTCCCAGCCTTTCCTGCCTATAGTAACAGGTACACCCAGGCAGATATCTTTTTGACCATATTCACCATCAAGGGATACGCAACAGGTAAAGAGTTTTTTCTCATCGCGGAGGATGCTTTTAACCAGTGCTGCTCCGGCTGCTCCGGGTGCATACCAGGCGGATGTGCCAATTAGTTTGGTGAGTGTGGCTCCGCCAACCATTGTATCAGAAACAATTTGTTTTTGCTGGTCATCACTGAGCAACTGACTTACGGGAACACTGTTCCAGGTAGCCATTCTTATGAGCGGTATCATGGTCGTATCGCCATGGCCGCCAACCACTACTGCATTGAGGTCGGCAGCGCTGCAACCCAGGTGCTGGCTCAGCTGGTATTTGAATCTGCTGCTGTCCAGCGTGCCACCCATTCCAATGATCCTGTGCTTTGGCAGGCCTGTGGACTGCAGGGCCAGGTAGGTCATTGTATCCATAGGGTTACTGATCACAATGATAATGGTGTCCGGAGAATATTTCAGGATGTTTTCACAAACACCTTTTACAATACCGGCATTGGTGCCAATTAGTTCCTCACGGGTCATGCCGGGTTTACGCGGTATTCCGGAAGTAATAACAACCACATCACTGCCTGCTGTTTTTGAATAGTCCGAAGTACTTCCGGTTATTCGTGTATCAAAGCCAAGAAGGGCAGCTGTTTGCATCATATCCTGGGCTTTGCCTTCAGCAAGGCCTTCTTTTATATCCAACAGTACCAGTTCCTGGCAAATGGCAGCGCGGGCGATATTATCGGCACAGGTTGCGCCAACGGCGCCTGCACCTACAACAGTAACTTTCATGCGTAGACGAGATTTTGGTTATGGAAAAATATTGCGTTCATTGATTGTAATTGCCTGATACCGTTTTTTGGCGGCAGATAACCAAAATTTTCGGCGTAATAAACGGCAGCGCAAAGGTAGTAGAAGGGCTATGTTCTGACAAAACTTTTAAGGCTTCACCGGCAGTAAAAATGTTTTTACCTGCCTTCTCATAATTTGATAGCCTCCAGCAGTTTGTCAATCGTTGCCCCTCCGTCATAGATCTTAACAAGTTTCTGGCTTCGGTCATAAATGGCCAGGTAAGGAATTGACCTGCCCCTGTAAAATCCCCCAAAAAAATAAGGGACATCCCTGCCCATCCGAATGTTGGGGTATTTTGCTATACCGTAATCCGTATAAAATTTCCGCATTTTATCCATGGGTTGGAAGGTGGCCATAACAATCTGAAGGTCACCCAAATCCTTTATCCGCTCCAGGATCATTTTAGTTTGCTTCTGGCAATGGTCGCAATCCGGGCTGAAAAGCATGATCATAACAGGCTTACCGGTTTTCAGGTCTTTTTTGCTGAACCAGGTAGTGCTGTCTTTTTGCAGAATTTTGAAATCAGGCAGCACAGGATTCTTGAGGTAAGGGGGTAGTGCTTTATTCTGAGCAATTACGCCTCCCCAAAAAAATATACACAAAAACAGGGAAAGTGATTTTTTCATAAAGGTATTTGAACATTAAATGTACTCAGAAATAGAAGAATCTCCTAAGGAAATTGGTTTATTTAAATAGTCGGACACAGCCTGAATTGGCTACAAGGAGTTTTTGCCTTAATTTTGCCGACTGTTATCGAAATCTTTTTGGATTTTGATTTTCTTTAAATCTGTAAACAAATTGATATGGCAAATACGTCTGATATCAGCCGGGGATTGATCGTTAAACTTGATGGAAGTTTATATACAGTCATTGAATTCGGGGAAAACAAAACAGCCCGTGCTGCAGCTAAAGTTTGGGCAAAACTGAAAGGGGTTGATAATGCCCGGACAATCGAAAAAACATGGAACTCAGGGGATACCATTTACCCGGTCAGGGTTGAAAGGAAAAATTACCAGTATTTATATAAGGATGATACAGGTTATAATTTCATGGATAACGAAACCTTTGAACAACTGGTTGTAAATGAAAATATGGTAGATGCGCCCCAATTCCTTAAAGAAGGCCAGGAAGTTTCTGTTCTGATAAATACTGAGACAGAGCTTCCGATGAGTGTGGAACTGCCTGATAAAATTGTTACTAAAGTAACCTATTCTGAACCCGGTGTCAGGGGTGATACAGCTACCCGGACCCTTAAACAGGCTACCGTGGAAACAGGTGCAACTGTTATGGTTCCTTTGTTTGTAAATGAGGGAGATGTGATCCGGGTCAACACAAAGACAGGTGATTATATGGAACGAGTGAAGGAATAAATTGCTTAATTTTTAAAGAAAAAGGGTAAAAAAGGACGTTTTTTACCCTTTTTTTATTCATTTTGGGCCAAAATTGACAATTTTTATAATCAGAAAGATTGCTATCTTAGTTATTCGTTTCACAACCTGAACCTTTTGCCAATCTAAAAACCAGTCCATGGATTTCAAACAAATACAGGATCTGATCAAAGTGATCAACAAGTCCAACATCGGGGAACTCACTATAGAAGAAGGTGATTTCAAGATAACCATTAAACAGAAAGAAGATAAATTCATATCAGTTAGTTCCGGCCAGGCTCCGGTTCAGATGATGCACCCGATGGCTGCACAACAACAAATTGCCCCTTCAGCATCAGCAGCACCTGAGGAAAAAGAGGCTCCTTCAGCAAAGGAAGAAAACTTTGTAACCATAAAAAGCCCCATGATCGGTACATTTTATCGAAAACCTTCACCAGACAAACCTTTGTTTGTTGAAGTTGGCGATGATGTTCAGGTAGGTAAAGTGGTTTGTATTATTGAAGCCATGAAATTATTTAACGAGATTGAAAGTGAGGTTGCCGGCAAAGTGGTCAAAATTTTAGTGGAAGACGCTACACCGGTAGAATACGATCAGCCACTATTCCTGGTTGATCCTTCATGACCATGAGTACCAATTGGCGGTATCGCCCGCTTAAAAAAAAAACCTGGTACAAGGACCTCATCTTAATCAAATCCCATGACCAAAGACTCTAAGATTAATTTCAAAAAAATACTGATTGCCAATCGCGGTGAGATTGCCCTGCGTGTGATCAGAACCTGTCGGGAGATGGGCATTAAAACCGTTGCGGTTTATTCCACTGCCGACAAGGACAGCCTGCATGTTAAATTCGCGGATGAAGCTGTTTGTATCGGCAAACCTTCGAGCAGCGATTCTTATTTGAACATACCACATCTGATGGCTGCTGCAGAGATTACCAATGCAGATGCTATACATCCGGGTTATGGTTTCTTAGCTGAGAATGCCAAGTTTGCAGAGATCTGCAATGAATCTGAAATCAAATTCATTGGTCCGACCCCTGACCAGATCATGGCGATGGGCGATAAAATAACAGCTAAGGAAACAATGATTCGTGCAGGTGTACCCGTTGTACCCGGCAGTGGCGGATTATTGGAAAGTGTTGACCAGGCCAAAGGGCTGGCAAAAGAAATTGGTTACCCGGTGATCCTGAAAGCAACAGCAGGCGGCGGCGGAAAAGGGATGCGGATCGTGTGGGAAGAATCAGATATAGAAAAAGCATATGATTCAGCTAAAATAGAAGCCGGCGCATCATTTAAAAACGACGGCATCTATATGGAGAAATTCGTTGAAGATCCGCGTCATATAGAAATCCAGATCGCAGGTGACCGTTATGGCACGGTTTGTCACCTGAGTGAAAGGGATTGTTCCATTCAGCGCCGTCACCAAAAGCTGGTGGAAGAATCGCCTTCTCCTTTTATGACCGATGAACTTCGGGAGAAAATGGGTGCAGCTGCCGTTAAAGCGGCATCAGCGATCAACTATGAAAGTGTGGGAACGATCGAGTTCCTGGTAGATAAACACCGGAATTTTTATTTCATGGAAATGAATACCCGTATCCAGGTGGAACATTGTGTGACCGAGGAAGTAACAAACTTTGATCTGATCAAGGAGCAAATTAAAATTGCTGCAGGAGATCCGATATCAGGTATGAATTATTACCCCTCCATGCATGCCATAGAATGCCGGATAAATGCGGAAGATCCTTATCATGATTTTCGTCCAAGCCCCGGAAAGATAAGTGTATTGCATCAGCCCGGCGGCCATGGTATCAGGGTGGATTCTCACGTTTATGCGGGATATGTTATTCCTCCCTATTATGATTCCATGATTGCCAAGATAATTGCGGTTGCCCGTACACGTGAGGAAGCGATCAACACCATGAGCCGGGCCCTGAGTGAATATGTAATTGAAGGTGTTAAAACCACTATTCCGTTCCATCAGCAACTCATGCGCAATGAGGATTTCCGAAAAGGGAATTTCACCACCAAGTTCATGGATACATTTAAAATGGTTTAGTAAGAACTTAATCTAAAAAAAAGCTGCGAATCATTCTGCAGCTTTTTTTGTTAGTAATAATTTATGTTTTTATATAAACAAAATCTTTGCAACTTAGCGGTTAAAGTATGCCAAAAAAAGACCCCGCATTTTGCGGGGCTTTTTTTTTAACCGATTGTCATGGGTTATCTAGGTGTCAATTTGCTGGATTACCGAAGGAACAACAGTTCCCTGTATTTAGGAAGTTCCCATTCGGAGTCATCTACCAGTAACTCGAGTTTGTCTACATGGTAGCGGATATCATCGAAGTAAGGTTTCACTTCATCGCAATAGGCAATGGCTTTAGCCCTGGTATCGGTGAGTGCATTGGCTTTTTTCCTTGCTTCTGTCATTTCGAAAGAGAGTGACTGCACTTTATTGATATGTTCAGATATCTCTTCCAGTATATTCAGTTGCGCTTTGTATGATTTTTCAGGAACGCCAATATCCTTAAGTCCTTTAATATTGTTTATCAGCAAATTCTGGTAGCGTATTGAAGCCGGGATAATATGGTTACCGGCGAGGTCACCAATAACCCGACCTTCGATCTGTACGATCTTCAGGTATTTTTCCAGTTCTATTTCGTGACGGGCTTCGAGTTCGGAGTGCGTATAAACATTATGTTTCTCGAACAACTTCTTGGCTTTGTCGGAAATCAACGGATCCAGTGCGATTGGGGTTGTTTTCAGGTTCGGGAGGCCTCTTTTTGCCGCTTCTTTTGCCCACTCTTCGCTGTAGCCATCACCTTCAAACAATACTTTTTTGCTCTCTTTGATATATTTCTTGATCACCTGCATGATGGCCACTTCTTTCTTATCACCTTTTTCAATAAGTATATCCACTTCCTTTTTAAAGGTTGACAATGTCTCAGCCATGATGGTGTTCAGGATAACCATACCGTTTGCGCAGTTGGCAGATGAGCCTACGGCACGGAATTCAAATTTGTTTCCGGTAAAGGCAAAGGGAGAGGTCCTGTTCCGGTCTGTATTATCCAGTAACAATTCAGGGATACTTTTGTGAATATCAAGTTTCAGCATCACTTCATCCTGCTCATCGAATTTATCACCAACGCGGTTCTCAATTTCTTCAAGCACTTTATTGAGGTAATGGCCGATATAAGCGGAGATGATTGCAGGAGGTGCTTCATTTGCCCCCAAACGGTGATCATTACCCGCAGAAGCGATGGATGCCCGGAGCAGGTCTGCGTGATCATGAACAGCTTTGATCGTATTAACGAAGAAAGCCAGGAACATCAGGTTTGTTTTGGGTGTCTTGCCCGGAGCCAGCAGGTTAACGCCGGTATCGGTACCCATACTCCAGTTATTATGCTTGCCACTTCCGTTTATTCCGGCAAATGGTTTCTCGTGCAACAATACCTTGAGTTTATGTCTTTTTGCTACGCGGTTCATAACGTCCATCAACAGGGTATTATGATCCACGGCAAGGTTCAATTCTTCGAAGATAGGGGCACACTCAAACTGGGCAGGAGCTACTTCATTATGCCTTGTACGGAGCGGGATACCCAAACGGTAGGCTTCGTACTCGAAATCGCGCATATATGCATAGACACGCTCTGGAATGGAACCAAAATAATGGTCTTCCATTTGCTGTCCCTTGGCCGGCGTATGGCCAAAAACAGTCCGGCCCGTCATAACCAGGTCAGGGCGTGCGTTTGCCAGTCCTTCATCCACCACAAAATATTCCTGTTCCCAGCCAAGATTGACATGTACTTTAGCAACATTGCGGTCGAAATAATGACAAACTTCCACCGCACTTTTATTGAGGGCTTCAATGGACTTGATCAAAGGAGCTTTATAGTCAAGAGATTCGCCTGTGTATGAAACGAAGATGGTTGGAATGCACAGGGTCATACCCTGGCCAATATGCATGATAAAGGCCGGAGAGGTTGGGTCCCAGGCAGTATATCCTCTGGCCTCGAAAGTTGCCCTTAATCCTCCACTGGGGAATGATGAAGCATCCGGCTCCTGTTGTACAAGCGCATCACCTTCAAATTGGTCTAACGGTGTACCATCCCCTTTTAAAGTAAAAAATGAATCATGTTTTTCTGCAGATGTTCCGGTCAATGGCTGAAACCAGTGCGTGTAATGTGTCACACCCTTTTTTTCTGCCCACTGGCGCATTCCTGCAGCAATCTGGTTAGCAACGTGACGATCAATTTTTTGTCCGGTTTTAATAGAACCGAGCAAACTTTTATAGGCATCATCACTTAAGAAATCGCGTGCTGTTTTCAGAGTGAAAACATTTTCGCCGAAGATAGCGGTGATCTTTGCTGATCCCTCAACATTCACATCAAGGTTGCCCGTGGTAAGATTGTCAATAGCTTTGAAACGAAGAGACTGCATGATTTTGTAATTTTTTGGAATGGCAAATGTGCAGCTTTTCTCGAAAAAAATGTGTTTTTTATCCAAATAAATATCCCCTTTCTGAAAAATGTCAATTAAATGTTTAAAAAAAAATGAATTTTCATCAAAAAGCAGCTAAAATTGAATAAAATAAAAATATTATAAAAATATGTAATTTGATATCCCTGCCAATTGCATAATGTTTTTTCGAATTTGTATGGTAAATGGTTTTTGGGCTATTACTTCAACCATAACTTTTTCAAATCCTGTATTGTCTTTTTCTACTTCCGTCTCAGAACTTTACCTTTGAGCCTTCAAAATATTATGGAAACAACAGTAGCAACCGCAAAACAGCTTGGTCTTACCGCTGAAGAATTCGACAGTATAGAGAAAGTATTGGAGAGGAACCCCAATTTTGCTGAGCTGGCAGCCTATTCAGTGATGTGGAGTGAGCATTGCAGTTATAAAAATTCTATTAAATGGTTGAAGACCCTGCCACGTGAAGGGGGAAAGCTGCTGATAAAAGCAGGTGAGGAAAACGCCGGTCTTGCTGATATCGGCGATGGGTTGGGTGTTGTTTTTAAAATTGAATCACACAATCATCCATCTGCCATTGAGCCTTTTCAGGGTGCAGCAACGGGGGTGGGTGGCATACACCGGGATATTTTTACGATGGGTGCAAGGCCTATTGCTGCATTGAATTCACTTCGTTTTGGGAATCTCGCCGATCAGAAAACGCAACACTTAGTAAGCGGTGTGGTACATGGCATTGGTCATTATGGAAATTGTTTTGGTGTACCTACAGTTGGCGGGGAAATTTATTTCGAATCATGTTATCATACCAATCCGCTGGTAAATGCAATGAGTGTTGGGGTTGTGGAAGCTGGCGCTACCGTAAGTGCAACCGCTGAAGGAAAAGGTAATCCTGTTTTTATTGTTGGGTCTGCAACAGGTAAAGACGGTATTGGCGGAGCATCTTTTGCATCAGCAGATATTACTGCGGAAAGCGCCCAGGACCTTCCTTCCGTGCAGGTGGGTGATCCTTTCCAGGAAAAGAAATTATTGGAAGCCTGCCTGGAAGTTATCCCAACAGGGGCTTTAGTTGGTATGCAGGATATGGGTGCTGCAGGAATTATTTGTTCAACCGCCGAAACCAGTGCGAAGGGTGGAGTGGGAATGCGGATCAACCTTGATAAAGTCCCAAAACGTCAGAAAAATATGAAGGCCTGGGAACTGCTGCTAAGCGAGAGCCAGGAGAGGATGCTGATGGTTGTTAAAAAGGGCCGTGAAGCAGAAGTACAACAGGTGTTTGATAAATGGGATCTTCCCTGTTCTGAAATTGGTGAAGTGACCGATGACGGGATGCTTCGTTTTTATATGGATGATAAACTGGAAGCTGAATTGCCTGCCGATAGTCTTGTGTTAGGTGGCGGTGCCCCGGTTTATGAAAGGGAATACCGCGAACCGGCATATTTCCAAAAGATAAACAGTTTCAACGCAGACAATATCCCGCAGCCTGCAGATCTCCGTGCCGTTGCAGAGCATCTCATCGCTGAGCCAAATATTGCCAATAAAAGATGGATATATCGCCAGTACGACAGTATGGTGGGTACAGCCAATGTATCTACCAATGCGCCCAGTGATGCTGCAATTGTGTGGGTAAAAGGAACAACTAAAGGGCTGGCCATGACAACTGATTGCAACAGCCGATATGTTTATGCAGACCCATTCAAAGGTTGCATGATTGCCGTGAGTGAAGCTGCGCGAAACATTGTTTGCAGTGGCGGAACACCGCTTGGTGTTACCAATTGCCTGAATTTTGGCAATCCTTATGATCCTGAAGTGTATTACCAGTTCGTATATGCCATCAAGGGTATGGGTGAGGCCTGTAAGAAATTCAATACGCCGGTTACCGGTGGTAACGTAAGTTTTTATAACCAGAATCCTGATGGTGCTGTTTATCCAACTCCTACCATTGGTATGGTTGGGCTGCTTGAAGATGTGGAAATGAAGATGACGCTTGATTTCAAATCTCCCGGTGACCGCATATACCTCTTAGGTGAGGTGAATAATGATCTGGGCTCATCAGAATACCTGCATAAGTTCTGTGGCGTGGATTACTCCCCGGCGCCTCATTTTGACCTGGATACAGAATTTCGGTTACAGGAAGTAGTTAGTTCGCTTATTTCCGGAAAAATGATCAACTCGGCACATGATCTCAGCGAAGGCGGATTATTTATTACGTTATTTGAAAGCGCCGCAGTAAATAACCTCGGATTCAAAGTGTCAATGCAAGGTTCAGCTGTACGCAAAGATGCATTCTGGTTCGGCGAATCGCAAAGCCGTGTTGTAGTAACTGTCGCCCAGGCGGATAGTCAAAAACTGGAGGAATCCTTACTGAAATCAGGAATTCCTTTTGTGTGTCTTGGTGAGGTAAATGATGGTGATGTTAATATCGAAGGGGATTCATGGGGGCATATAACTTCATGGAGAGACAGGTATGATACCGCTATTGAAAAATACATGAATGCTTATCATGCGGAATAGCTTTTAAGGTTTTTGGTCGGATGATCCATTTTGTTATCGAGCCACAGGGATAAATACACATGAAGAAATATATAGTTGTAACCGGTGCAGCCGGATTTATAGGCAGTTGCATGGTGGGTTATTTAAACCACCTGGGGGAGGAGGACCTGATCCTGGTAGACGAATTTTCACGCCTGGATAAAGTGCCAAATCTGGAAGGAAAGAAATTTGCCCATCGGGTGGAACGGGATCTGTTTTTTGACTGGCTTGAAGCGGAAAATCCTCCGGTTAAATTTGTGTATCATTTGGGCGCACGAACAGATACCACTGAATTTGATTATTCGGTACACGAAAAACTCAATGTAGTTTACTCAAAAAATATCTGGAACTATTGCACCCAAAACAACATACCGTTGGTTTACGCTTCTTCTGCCGCCACTTATGGCAGCGGCAGCCTGGGTTATGATGATGATCATTCGGTTGTTGAGAAACTGGAACCACTGAATCCATATGGTGTTTCTAAAAATGAATTTGATAAATGGGCACTAAAGCAGGATGTCCGCCCCCCTCATTGGTACGGCCTTAAGTTTTTTAATGTATATGGCCCCAATGAATATCATAAAGGAAGAATGGCCAGCGTTATTTTTCATGCATTTAACCAGATCGGGGAAAAAGGGTATGTGCAGTTGTTCAAATCTCATCGTCCGGACTTTGCAGACGGGCAACAATTAAGGGATTTTATTTACGTAAAAGACGTAATAAAGGTCTGCCATTGGTTATCCACGGCTTTGCCGGCATCTGGTTTATATAATCTTGGGACCGGGAAGGCACGAAGTTTTGAGGACCTGGTAAAGGCAACTTTTGCCGGTTTGGATAAAGTGCCTGATATAAGGTTTATTGATATGCCTGGGGATATTCGGGACAAATACCAGTATTTTACGGAAGCGAACATGAAGAAGCTGAAAGATGCAGGGTATACAGAACCGTTTACCAGCCTGGAAGACGGGGTGGGGGATTATGTGCGAAATTATTTAATTGTTTCAAAATATTTTTAGTTCCGGGTACTTGCAAAATCGTAGTCTTTTGTCTTGCCAAAAGGCAGGATTTTTTAAATACATTTTTTGCTGATAGTTCATAAAAAGGTATAAAATTATCCGGATACTCCATGGGTTGAAAGATTCATTGGTTCCAACGACATATAAAACTGACCTTTATTTGATTCGGTTAAATAGAAATATTACCTGATGTTCAGACACTTCTTGGTAACCAGATTCAATCTGCGGGTGGATTCCTGGGATCAGACTAAAAACGGCGAAAAGGTTCTGACGGAAGACTGGTTGGAAAAACGATTCTATTTATTTGAAAATTTTTGTTTGCCTTCTGTTAAAAATCAGCATAATCAGCAATTCACATGGTGTATTTATTTTGATGAAAATACACCGGTTCCTTATCGGAAAAGAATTTCAGTCATTGCGGAAGCATATAGCAATATTAAGGTTTTCTATATCAATGGAGCGGATTCCCTGAAGAGTTCATTGGCGACTTTTATTAAATCACATGTTAATTCAGAAGATCAATATATTATAACAACCAGGCTTGATAATGATGATATGATTCATCAGGAATTTATAGCCGTTATTCAGTCTTTATTTGTACCGGCCGAAAAGACAGTGATAGATCTTCAAAACGGGTATCAGCTTTGTATTGAAAATGATCACGCCGAAGTTCGGAATTATACAAACCTTTTTAATCCATTTATAAGTTTGGTTGAAGAGATTTCATTTATTAAAACAGTGTTTTCGCTTAAGCACAAAGACTGGGTTAAAATTGAAGATAAAATTGAGTATAAAGGTAATAAATTATGGTGCGAAGTGGTGCATCGTTCAAATATGCTTAATTCTGTTAATAGAGGCGGGAAAAAGTTGTTTGGTTTCAATTTTTCTCTTTTTGGTTTAGATGGTAAAAAATATACGTTGGAGCCGGCTTCTAAAATATTTTTTTTTAATCTTGGTTTATATAAAGAATACTTTTTGAAGAACATTTCAGCTAAAATTAAATTATTGAAGAATTAAGCTTCTTTACTATTTGAACTTTTTTCATTACATATATGAAAGAAAATAAAAAAATAGCCATCATTATACCTGCATATAAAGCAGATAAATTCTTAAAAGAATGTTTGGATTCAATTGAGTTGCAAACATATTTTAAAACGAATCAAGGATATGAGATACTATTAGGCGTAGACGCTTGTCAGGAAACTTTGGCGGAAGTAAAACGAATCAGAAACAACTACCGAAATTTGCGGGTTTTTATGATGGAAACGAATAAAGGACCATTTGTCACTTTGAATACTTTGATTTCCATTACCAAGGCAGACAATATAATCATATTTGATGCGGATGATATTATGAAAGAACAAATGATTGAAAAGATTGCAAAGCACATGGATGAATATGATATAATTAGATACTATTGCCAGAAGTTTTTTAAAAAGGAAGAAGATACCAATGATATTCAATTGAAACATGGATCAGTTTTTTTTAAAAAACAGGTATTTGACAAGCTTGGTGGTTTTAAACCTTGGATATGTGGTGCGGATACAGATTTTCTTTACCGGGCAGAAAGTATGTTTAGGGTAAAGCATGTAATTGAAGTTTTATATGGCTATAGAGTCCATGCAGGGTCGCTTACGCAGGATGCAAAGACAGGTAAAAATTCAGAGATCAGGATGGCCTATTTGAATCAGATCAGTAAAAAATTTGAGCATATTGAAACGGAGACAAATCTTTTTTTTGAGGTAAATTAATTTTTCAGACAGGTTTAAATGGATATTTCAGTTTAAATTGTTTTTTTTTAATATTTACAAATAAGTATGGCGTTACAATTAAATACGATTATATCAAGAAATGAAGCTCAGTTTTTAACCAATCCGGTAGGTGATGAGATCATCATTTTGAACATGGAGACTGGCGATTATATTGGCTTGAATTTAGTTGGGTCCGCAATCTGGGAACATCTTAAAACACCTCAAAAGGTGAGTGAGATAATCGAAAAATTGATGAATGAGTTCAATGTGGATATTGGGAAGTGTACCAATGAGACTCTTGAGTATTTAGAGAAAATCAGGCAACTTGGATTGTTGCAGGAGAATGATTAATAGCAAAGATTCAAATGATCAAAAAAGTCAAATCATTTTCTAATTCTCCCAGGGAAGTTAAGGTCTTATTTCTAAAGGCCTATTTTTTGTCTGCACTGGTGCGTTTCTCACTCGTTTTTATGCCTTTCAAAAAAATCTTAGCCTGGCAGGGACAGGTGAATGTAGAAAGTCCAAATACAGAAGATGAAGGGTCTCTTTCATTTAGAAAATCACTGCAGGCCGCAATAAGGCTGTGTGACAAGTATACCCTTTGGAGTACGGAATGTTATACCCGTGCATTGACCGGTAAAATTTTACTCCGGCACCATGGTTTGCCCGGAACAATTTATATTGGATTCAATAAAAAAAGTAATGGTAGTTACGCCGGTCATGCCTGGTTGCGATCTTTTGACAGAATCATTACCGGGGGTGAAGAAATGAATGACTTTACAGTACATTCTTTTTATTCCTGATGCCAGCATTGATTGAACAAAAGAGGAATTATGGGTATTTGTCTTAATATGATTGTGAAAAATGAAACAAAAAACCTGGAAAGGCTTTTTGCTTCCTTGTATAAATACATTGATTATTTCGTCATTGCTGATACCGGTTCAGAAGATGATACCATTGACATGATTCGGCAACTGGGAAAAATGTACAAGATTCCCGGTAAAGTAGTTGAACATCAATGGGTGGATTTCAGCCACAACCGTCAATTGGTTTTGGATGAAGCAATCATGGCAAAACAACGCGGGGAGCACAAGTGTAAATGGCTCATGATCATTGATGCAGATGAAGAACTCATCATCATAAACAGGAACTGGAAAAATAAACTGGAGGATGGATATTCATATACCACATATAAAAAATTAAAGGACCTCACCTACAAGCGGCTTTTCCTTCCCTGGATCGATGGTATTGACTGGAAATGGAAAGGCAAAGTGCACGAATACCTGACCGCACACAAAGGCGTGACTGAAAAAAGGCATTTAAATGATGTATATATTCGGGCACATCAATATGAAGGATCGTATTCCCGTAAATTTCAAAACAGTCGTGAAAAAGGACTGTTTGAAATAAATTTGTTATGGGCAGAATTGGCAACTGAACAAATTCAGGAAGAAAATATTCACAGGTTTATTCAACTTGCCTTTATATATCTTGACATAAACGAATATGATCAGGCAGTTGGTTTGTTTGATAAAATAGCACATGCCGGAATCAAATCAAGCGGATATCATTACGTAGCCCTTTTGTTTGCAGCGAAATACCTGATTTTAATGAATAAGGCTCCGGAAAAGGCCCAGGCTTATTTGCAGGAAGCATTACTTCAGGATACCGGCAGGAAAGAAGCATATTACTATGCTGCAATTTTAGAACGAAAAAAAGGCAATCCTGCCAAAGCCAGAAATTTCCTTGAATGCGCCATTGTTTTACCTGAGCCTCAAACAGTACCGGTACTTCAGGAAGAAGAAATTTCAATTTGGAAAACAGGGTATGAGCTGGCTTTTGTATTGTTTCAGTTGAAAGAATATAAGCAGTCATTCGACCTCATTAATAAACTCATTGAAGGCAATCAGGTACCCGATGTGGAATGTAAATTTTTATCATCCCTGAAGGATAAAATTCAAAAAGGATTTTTAGAAAAGAGCTAACTTCCGTTTCATATTGATTTCAATGGCCATCCTGACAGGTTACAACACATGAGTACAATTTATGGTCTTTATTATTCGGATCGGCAACCCGTTGATACCGCAGATATTGCCAGTATGCAATCTGCGATGATGCATTGGCCCCCTGATGATTTAGGACAATTTACTGAAACCGGCCTTTGCCTGGGCCACCTGATGTTGCATAATTCGCCAGAATCATTGCATGAAAAAATGCCGTTGGCTCTTGATGATCTGGTAATTACTGCTGATTGCAGAATAGACAACAGATCGGATATTATAAAGTTACTCCAGGATTTTTCTCAAATTTCAGCCAGTTCTCCTGATTCGGTTCTCATTTTAATGCTTTATAAAAAATTTGGGTGCAACTGCTTAAATTTTATAATTGGCGATTTTGTATTTGTAATTTATGATAGGGCAAGAAATATCGTTTTTTGTGCCCGGGATCATTTGGGTGTAAAGCCTTTTTATTATTACGTAGATAAAAATTTGTTTGCATTTGCCTCGGAAAAAAAGGGCATTTTATCTCTTGGAAAAGTCAATAAAGATATTAATGAGCTCTTTATATATCAGGTGATGGCCAATATTGAACCTGCGCTTTCCCAAACATGTTATAAAAATATATTTGCTCTTTCACCTGGTCACCAAATCATTATTGAAAATGGTATCCCCAAAGTATCATCTTACTGGCAATTAACTTTGCCGCCACTTCTTAAGTTTAAAAAAGAGGATGACTATATTGATGCATTCAGGTTTGAAATGTCAAGGGCAGTTGAATGTCGTTTGCGAACCGACTTTCCTGTTTCTGTTGAATTGAGCGGGGGGCTGGATTCCTCTGGTATTGCGGGTTTTGCAGCCAGGCTTATTCATGATAAGAATAAGCTATTTACTTTTTCCAACGTTTTACCCGTTAATGAAAAAGGTGAAAAAGAATATGCTGATGAAGAAAATTATATTGACGAAATTATTGCTTTTAACCAAATCCGGAATGTTGTAAAGAACAGGGGCAGTGATTGGGCCGATTTTCTGGAACCTCATAATATTGCTCTTTTTGTCAATTCCGGTGTGGATGCATATAATGCTTTCTGGCAGGAGCCGCTGAGAAAGAAAATGGCAGACAAAGGTATTCGTGTTACCTTATCCGGTTTCCCGGGGGATGAAGCGATCACAAATAGCGGGTCGTTTTATTTTCATGATTTGCTTGTTGAGGGGGAGTTCCTGGAATTTTTAAAGGTCTCTTTTAGGAAAGGGCAATACCTGCTTCCGCTTAAGAAAATGCTAAGTCTGTTCCTGCCTGCCAAAATAAAACGCAAGATCAATGAGGTCAGGCCAGGCAGATCATCAAGAAACAGTTATTTATTGGATGTAGAACTGGATAAGTTCCTTGAAAGGGAAATTAGTAAAAGCAATGACTTTCCCCCGGGCTCATATAAAGATTATATAAGGCAGAAGGTGACCCGTAAGCATACAACACTTCGCATGCAAAGTGAAACTTCTTTTGGCATCAGGCACAGGATTGAGCCTCGTTATCCTATGGCTGATATCAGGTTCCTGCATTTTTTCCTGTCATTGCCCAGTGCAATCATCGGCCACCCGGAAATTTCCCGATATATGTACAGAAGATCAATGGAAGGGATAATTCCGGAGAATATTCGGTGGAGAAATGAAAAAACCGGGGCCCCATTCATATATTTTTGGTCAGAAAGCAATATTGATGCACAAAAATTCCATGAATGGGCAAAAAATATAGAAAATAAACAACCTATAGGCGTATTAGAAAAATTAAATATATCAAAGCTTTTAAAGGGATATGATCCGGAATATACTGGTAATTATAAAGATGATAAATTTATTCCCAGTCATCCGTTTGAAATTGAACTCATTATGCAGTATTTTGGAACCCGGCTTTGAGCGATAGATTAAATTTGATTGTCAGGGCAGGCTTTTTATGAAATATTCTGGGGGAAAAGTCATTTAAACAATAATATTTACCTTTATTTGCCGTTTAGATTATGGTTTTTGAAGATAATTTTTTCTTCGATTTTCGATCTTTAGGGAAGGCTGACAGCCCATTTTACCTGGAATCATTGGAAATGAATGATTAATGTCATTTTTAAGGCCATAAATTGATCAAAAATATTTTGTTTTTAGTAAATTTTACTAAATTTGCTCACTTAACGAAAAAACATGGAAAAAATTCATAGCAAACTTGATTCTGGCCTAAGAGAAAAGGAAGCCATCTCAAACTTGAAAAAAGATTGGATTCAGCCCCATGTTACTGAAATCCCAAAATTTTCTATTTTAGGCGGCCCTGAACAAGGTAAAGCTGAAGGCGGAACCTTGGATGGTTCCCAGTAGGTTTTATTATCCGGTAACTTTCACAATTCATTTATATTATTTAAAATCAATACTTTAGGGTATTGATTTTTTTATTGTCTTTTTTCCAAACTTAAAGCCGGTTTAAAGATCAGGCAAAGTATACAAATATAAAACTGCATTTACTGTACCAGTTGTGACTCAACATAATCTGCAAATGAACTGATATCACTGTGTTTTTTTGATCTGGTGATTTCGATTATCTCCTTCTCTTTGATCAAAGTCCCCATCAATTTCAGATGAATAGCCTGCAAATAAGGGGTTGCCTGTATAAATTGTTTTCTGTAAGTGTGCTGGCTAAGTTTTTCAAACGCTTCCATACCCGCAAGCCTTCTAATACTGTACCCTTCCGGACCTTCAGCAAGTGGATTCAGGACAAATATGTTTTGAATAGGGTAGGCAGTAGTAATAAATTTTTCATGAAAGAACTGTCCGAATTTGGGAAGCGATGGCCTTATTTTATGGGATCTGTCATATTCACTGTGATCCAGTGCTAATATGGTATCGTCCCATAGTTTCATCATTGGATAGGAGGCATAAGCCAATACCTGATCGCTTTTCTGCTGGCTCGTATCCAAAACACAAACATCATCAGTGAATAAGGTATAGCCCCGACGGCTCAATTCTGCAGCGATACTGGATTTCCCGGCTCCTGATTCTCCAATAAATAAGATGAGTTTTTCATTCAAAATAATAGCAGATGCATGTAGCAGGATTTTCTGTCTTTGGGTAAGCAGGGCTGCCATTGTAATACTTAATAAAAAAAGCCTCACTGATCCCGGATCGGAAGCAGGATAGGGTTCTATCGATATTATTTTTCCCTCTGTTACATGGTATTTAGCAATTCCGGGTAAATTGAGGAGGAAATCTTTTTCTTTAAAAATAACATGTACCCTCGATGCATCTTTATCAGGAAACAGTTCGTCCGGAATCACACTTTCGCGGATGTAAATATCGGGTTGATCATATATATGAGGCAGTAATTCAGGAAATTCAATCTCAGAAGCTATCAGTAAACCAAAACCGGTATAATTATATAAATAGGGCATTAGATTGATTCCTGTTTTTTATGCTTGACTAAAAACTGTAATTTACAAATTTAAAATACGTTGACTTAATTTGGTGAAAAGCTGGATTTGCAATATTATCAAATAGATGAAGAATAAATTACTTTCTTTTAATAAAAGCTTTCAGTTTATTCTCAGGCTTACTTTTCAGGTTGATAAAAGGTTGTTCATGCTCAATGCCCTTATCTACCTGCTGCTGGCTGTCCTGCCGTTATTATCTCTATGGATATTAAAGTTGCTGGTTGACAGGATAATTGAAACCAAAGAGTTGTTTCAACCTGATATATATGGCTTTGTTGCTTTATTCATAACGATTCAATTATTGCATTCTTTGGTTCATCAATGGGGAGCCTACTATTTGCAAAAGCAACAATACCTGCTCAGCGAGCATATAACACTGAAGGTATTATCCAAAGCAGGCGAAATTGATTATGCTTATTATGAGGACCCTGTTTTTTATGACTCCCTTCACCTTGCACAGAATCAATCTGCTTATCTTCCGTCACATATCATAAATACACTGCAGACGCTGATTCAGCAATTGATAACAATCACGGCACTGGTTATCTTTTTATTGTCAGTCCATTGGAGCATTCCTTTTTTTCTGATATTTTCCAGTCTTCCACTGGCCATTTCAAAATTATTTTACGGACAGCGACAGTTTCAATTGGAAAAAAGTATAATCCCTGAACAAAGAAAAGCGGCTGATCTTTTTAGTTATGTTACTACCAATAACTATGCAAAAGAACTAAGGGTTTTTAATTTCGGGCAATTCTTCACAAACCGGTACCGCCAGATGCAGCGTAATATTTATGAGAAACGAAACAGGCTCCATTATATTTATATGAAAAAAGGAATGCTTGTTTCCTTTTTTGAGGTGTTGTTTGTTACACTGTTTTACCTGGTTCTAATTGCCCGTAGTATTGCAGGTACTATTACTATCGGGGGGTTGATAATGTATTTTCAGGCATTTCAGCGTCTGCAGGTATCGGTGCAGTCATTTTATAAATCCGGAATCACGCTTTTTCAGCATCAGCTGTATCTGCAGGAAATTATGAAGTACCTGGCACTTCCTGTGCCACGATCTGATGATCAATCCGGCATATTCCGGGAAAATATTCGCATTGATGAAATCCTGGTCAAAAAAGTTTCTTTTGCTTATCATGATACCAACCGGTTTGTATTACAGGATATAAATATGCAGTTTTCAAAGGGAAAATTTGTGGCTATAGTTGGAGAGAATGGTTCCGGAAAATCTACCTTGCTAAAACTGCTTTGTGGTTTATATAAAACAAGAAATGGATTACTCATTTACGGAGGAGTAAACGCAAATGATCTGCCGGCTTCTTTTTTTAGTGATAATATATCAGTCGTTTTCCAGGATTTTGGGAAATACCATCTGACAGTTGAAGATAATATTGCCATTGGCAACAATGATCCGGATACTGAAAAGATAAAATATGTTTTAAACCAAGCTACGGGTCAGGACATTTTGAACACCCTTCAGTCAGGGCTAAAAACAAGCTTAGGTCGGAACTATGCACTCGGTCAGGAACTAAGTGGCGGTCAATGGCAGAAAATTGCTATTGCCCGTGCTCTTTACAAAGATCACCAGGTGTTGATTCTTGACGAACCTACCAGCGCCATAGACCCATTGGCCGAAATAGAATTCTTTAATAACCTGAGGGCGGGAATGGGAGATAAGATTATTATTCTGATTACCCATAGATTATATAACCTGAAACTTGCTGATTATATATATGTAATGGATGACGCACGGATTAAAGAATCTGGCACATTTGATGAACTGATCACTAAGAAAGGATACTTTTACCAGTACTACAATGCACAGAAGATATGATGGGGATTGAACAGATCGCCAAAAAATACAATGCAGAAATTGCATTGATTGTTTTACTGCTTCGCATTAAAATCGGAACGGCAAAGCCTGCTGACATTCAACTGTTTTTTAATAACAATGCTCCTGATCTTGATTATGTTTTAGTGCTTGTGAAAGCACATGAACTAACCAGTGTAATCTTCAGTATAAAAGAGGGCCGGGAGATATTTTCAACTCAAAAAAAGGATATCCAAATTTTAAGGGAAGTTGACATGCGTGGTAGAAATAACCTGCTCATCCTGTCAGAACTGGTCCATTTAAGCAGATATTTCAGGGAACAGCAGATGTCAGTTATTTTCTACAAAGGGGTTCTGTTGAGCAAAATACTATTTGATGATTTCACTACCAGAGCAACATCGGATATTGATATAATGATTCGGTCCGGCGACTTTTTTAAAATTAGAGAGATCCTGTTATCATCTGGTTATGAAGAAGTATATTATTATCCTGAAAACTATCCTGTCTATTTTCTTTTACACACAAGGGAATCTGCATTCAGGAAAAAAATTACCGGCAAACATTACATATACGTTGAATTGCAGTGGTCACCGCTGCCCGAGCATTATGGGATTCCATACAATAACGATTATTTCTTTAGCCATACGGAACAGTTATTGCTTACAGGCGAATCTGTAAATACACTTCATCTTACACAGCATTTATTTATGTTGATGATACATCATGGTTTGTCTGATCTGTGGAGAAATATAAAACATGTTTTTGATATTGCCATTTTCATTAAGCGCTATAATGATCAGATAGACTGGAAGGAATTATATAAAATGGAACAAAACTGGCATATAAGTAATAATTGTTCCTGTGGTTGGAGCCTTGTGTATAATTTGTTTGGCGCTGGCTCCAATTCTGCAGATCCATGGAGAACAAAAGAAGAAATTTTAAAACCTGCTTTAGATTCTCTTTTAGGATTCCCTTTGTTACCTAAAGATAAGAAGAACATACAGGCTTTGCAGAGGCAACTCTTGCTGTGTGACGGAAGGAAAGAAAGAAATGCTCTTTTAAGAGGATACCTGAAAATTGCTTTATGGCCTAGTTTGATCGATCTGGAAAATATTAAGCTCCCTAAGGTGCTTTTTCCTTTGTATTTCATAACAAAGAGATTTCGTTTTCTCTTCAAAAAGGAATAATATGACTTTAATGTTTGGGGCAAAGTATATTGCAAGAAGAAAATACAGCGAGTCTGCGATGAGCTTTTAAATACTGATCATGGAATTTGATGGGTTTATACATATTTCTAATGCATATGACAACCTTGATCGATACCAGGTCAGGACAAATATATTGTATGCACTGAACCGGGTGATGCCTCAGTTAAAAGGGAAACTGCTTGATATCGGTTGTGGTAAAATGCCTTACAGGGCTTATATACTTGAAAGGTCTGATGTTAACCAATACACAGGAATGGATATAGACAGTTCATTCACATATGATAAGGATATTATTCCGGATATACGCTGGGATGGCAAAACAATGCCTGTCCAAAATGAATTCTACGATTCTGCTATTGCCACTGAAGTTCTTGAACATTGCCCTGATCCGGCTATAGTTTTGAAAGAAATATATAGGATATTGAAACCTGGAGGAATTTTATTCTTAACTGTACCTTTTCTTTGGAACCTGCATGAGGTGCCGCATGATGAATACAGGTACACTCCATTTTCATTGGAAAGGCATTTGAAAAATAGTGGCTTCAGTAATATAGATTTATTTCCCATGGGTGGCTGGCATGCCTCTATGGCACAAATGCTGGGACTATGGATCAGACGATCACCGATGAGACCAATCAGCAGAAAAATTTTATCTTTTTTCCTCAGGCCTTGTATTGTATTCCTTATCCGGAAAGACAAAATGATAAAAACCGGATTTACAGAAGGGCAGATGATAACCGGTATATATGGATGGGCAAAAAAATAAGCGGATAGCTGTAGTCACGCATAAACTGGATGCTTATTCAGAAACATTCATTCATGCACAGATTAAATTTCTCCCGGCTGATATGGTTCTGCATGGCGGTCTTTTGCCAACTATGGTAGGGGAGAAGTCGATTCTTTCTACTAATATGAAGAAAATGAACCGCATCACGTATTTTCTCTATAAAAAAGAAATATTTACGCTGGAAAAAGCAATCATTCAATTAATCAAAGAGAAAAAAATTAATGTTGTACTGGCACAATATGGACCGGTTGGTGTAGCTATACTTCCTATATGCAAAAAAGCTAATTTGCCATTGGTTGTTCACTTCCATGGTTTTGATGCAAGCCATTTCAAAACGCTACAAAAATATGCTGCCGGATACAGGGAAATGTTTGAATATGCTAAAGCTATTATTGTAGTATCTGAAAAAATGGCTGAAGCATTAAAAAACATAGCATGTCCTTTCAATAAACTTATTTTAAATCATTATGGTGTCAATGAAATATTTTTTTTAGCAAAACCCCTGTACGAATCTGACACTTTTTTTGCAATGGGCCGTTTTGTTGAAAAAAAAGGGCCGGAGTTTAGCATCAGAGCCTTTGCAAAAGTGGCAAGCCAATTCCCCTCCGCCCGGTTATATATGGCCGGTGACGGTCCGCTTTTAGAATCTTGCAAAAACCTGGTTGCTGAATTGTCATTATCAAAGTCTGTATTCTTTCCAGGCATCATAAAGCATGAAATGGTACCTGGTTTCATGCAAAAATCCATAGCTTTTGTACAGCATTCCATAGTTGCTGAAAGTGGCGACAGCGAAGGCACCCCTGTTGCCATCATGGAAGCTTCAGCAGCAGGATTGCCTGTGATCGCTACCATTCATGCAGGCATTCCGGATGTTATTCTTGATGGAGTGACCGGAATATTGGTTCCGGAAAAAGATATTGATAAAATGGCAGATGCCATGCGGCAGATATTAAGCAATAAAGCATTCGCTCGAAATATGGGTGAAGCGGGTAGGAAAAGAATGTTATCAAAATTTACAATGGACAGATATATCTCCCTCCTGCAGAAGGTGCTGAATACATAATTAAGCACAATCGGTTGTAAAATGCTTAGGCTTTTCGTTCGGTAATATTTAAGTAAATTGCCAGCCATGGGTAATCTTCCTGTGGCTTTTTTATAAGAATCAATTGAATAGATATGAATAAAAAAATTGCGATCATCGGTGGTGGTAACCTGGGAAAAGCTATTGCAGAAGGACTTGTCAAAAGTGGGTTTACTTTGCCCGGTCATATCATGGTAACCAAACGCAATATTGAACCGATCCGTTATCTCGAAGAAAAGGAAATCCTTGTTGGTAACGACAACCTGGAAGCCGTTCGCTATGCGGATATGGTCATCCTCGCTGTGAAGCCCTTTCAGATTCTGGAAGTATTGCAGACATTGAAGCCTGTACTGGACCACAATCGTCACTTACTTTGTTCCGTTGTAACAGGAGTATCCATCGAATCGATCCAGGAAATCGCAGGCAAGGGTTTTCCTGTTGTACGTGCAATGCCTAATACGGCCATCGCGATTCAGGAAAGTATGACCTGCATTTGTCACCGAGATACAAATGCGGAACAACTTGAATATATTGAAGATCTTTTCCGTCAGTTAGGCAGGGTAGTTTCGATTGATGAAAAACTTATGGATGCTGCCACTGTACTGGGTGCATGCGGGATAGCCTACGCATTGCGTTTTATACGTGCCAATATTCAGGGCGGGATTGAGATTGGATTTGATGCGGCTACCGCTACATTGATTGCGGCTCAAACTGTTAAAGGCGCAGCAGAATTGCTCATACAGACCGGACGGCATCCTGAGCAGGAGATCGATAAAGTAACTACCCCAAAAGGCTGTACCATTGCCGGCTTAAATGAAATGGAGCACCAGGGATTTAGTTCTTCATTGATAAAGGGAATTGCTGCAAGTTATGAGAAGATCAGTAAGGATTAGTCGGCAGTAGCCAGTCGGCACTCAAGAGTCAAGAGTCAACAGTCAAGAGTCAACAGTCATTGCTTACCAGTATCTAATATACCTTCATAAGCAAATGCATAATATTAAAACCTTGCATCAATTCATTTTTTAGTGACTCAATGCAAGGTTTTTTTATATTAGGACAGTCTTATTTTACTGCCGAAGGAGATCCCCTTTTGTTTTTGACTTTGGCTGCCGGCTGCCGACTGGCGACTATTTTTTCATTCTTTCACTTACAAAAGCCAGTACATGTTTATACGCATCTTCGGTAGCAGCTTTATCAAATGAAGGGTTGCTGGGATTTGCAAATGCATGTGGGGCATCATATCTTTTAAGGATAAGTTTTTTGCCTGCTTTTTCCATGGTGGTGGCAAATTCATCTACAACGGCAGGACTGGGCCATTGGTCCTTATTTCCGAATATGCCCAGTACATCAGGCGATAAAGTTTTGAGTCTTTCAAGGTCTTTTTCCGGCTGTCCGTAATACATTATGCATCCAACAGCTTGTTTGCTGCCAATCAGACTGGCTTGCAGGCTCCAACCGCCACCAAAGCACCATCCTATGGTGAACACTTTTGCATTTTTGCCGGCATAGCTATAAGCCCCTTCGATGATGGCAACAGCCCGTTCCTTGGTGGTAGCCTGCATGAATTTTGTTGCGTCTTCACGGGTTGAGGCCACTTTCTCATCATACAAATCAAGTGCAATGACATTTAATCCCAGGTCGTTTGCCAGTTTCTCCGCTTCCTGTTTGATATAATCATTAAGTCCCCACCATTCGTGAATTACAAAGAGATAGTAGGATGTTTTTTTTGCTGCTTTTATTTCCCAGCCATGGGCTTGTTTTCCATCAGCAGCCTGAAAATGTATATCTTTTCCTTTTTCACTTTTATATATAAACGGAAGCGGCTCATCGTGCCCGGCAACAAAATTTTTATCAGAAGCATGACGGGAAAAAGTTTCTGTAGCATCAATGGTGCAGCAAGCCATTTGTTGTTGTGCTCCTGCATACTGATAACAAAGAAATGGTAAGATGAAAGTCAATATTTTTTTCATGACAGGTTCTTTTATCAAATCTACCATAATTTTTGAACTCAGATGGATTAAAGGACATGCCTGGACGGCAAGAAGATGTAAAAATTAATTTCTGACCATTTTGTGGAGTGTTTGCTGTCCGTTTGAGGTTGTGACCTGCAACATATAAATTCCTTTATTTAAATTGGTGGTGTTTATTCGGATTGCTGATTCTGATCCGGTTATTTTTTTGACTAATCTTCCATCGGCCGCAAAGATTTCTATCTGTTTTATCATTTCATTTTGTTCAGCTGATATCACAATGTGATCTTTGAATGGATTTGGGAAAACAGAAACCCCCCGGATAATATTCTGCTGTATAAAATTGATGGTTACAACAGGGGAATATTGAGTCCTGCCGGTTGTTTCAACTGAAGCTAACCGGTAATAATTTTTCCCTTTGAATGGTAGCTGATCGGTAAACTGATATTGTTTAGTTTGCAAATTCGAATGATTTGCGCTTACGGTTCCCACTGTTTCCCAGGTTATGCCATTAGTTGAGCGTTCTACATTATAGGCAATGATATTTTCTTCGGAAGCTGTTTTCCAATTCAGGTCAATGACTTTTTTATTTTGCTTTGCCCAAAAATCAAGCAACTGAAAAGGAAGCAGCAGATCGCACCTGGCAAAAAGATCTACAATAACATAATCGCTCAGGGAGGTTGCCATTACAACAATACTGTCAACCGGACCGGTAAAAAACGCACGCATGGAAGATTGAACGAGTGCGCTTGTGGTAGCAGCTCCGTTAATTACGTTTCCTCCGGTAACAGTTGCGCCATTCTGGGGATCCACAAAATTGGCCGGCACACTTACACCATTTAAAAAACCAGTTACCCGTTGATGTTCTGTGTTAAAACCATCTCCACGAATATCACTTACCCGGATATGAATGTAACTGGCATCCAGTGCTGTTGATAATTTAAATGAAGTATAGGTGCCTGACGCAAAACTGGCGCCACGGTAAGTCATTAACGACTGATAGGTAAAACCGCCATAAGCAGAAGTATTTATGCTATAACCTGGCCTGCCAGAGGCAAAACTTCCCTGAGACCTAACATTAACCTGAACGGTTCCCAGAATGATCCCGGTGGCGGTTCTGGTACCTGTCGCAGGTGTGCCGCCAACCCAGGAAGTATTGCCAATGCATTGCCCCAGGGACTGTTTTGCCCCCGTCAGCATCAAAGCAGTAAAAGTAATAAGAGTAAAAAATCGTGTCATTTGGGATGCCTGCTGCCTCAATAACGCCTTCGCCGGAGGATAATTGTATTTATATTCATAAATGACAGAAAATCAAATATATATATGATTAATTTTCACATATAAAGTCAGAGATGTGATGTTTAAAATATGTTAATTGGTTTTTTTCCACAGTCTGGTTTCAATTTTTTGCAGCCGGGTTATTTGGCGTATGTTTGCACGACCCCCGGGAATTTTCTCCTGTATCTTTCCTTCAGGTCATATTTTAGGTTTCTTAGTTTAATAAAATGACAGTGTATGCTGCCATTTTAACCTGTGATCTGGATCACTTTTTAGATATAAAGTCTCATTCAATAATATTATCATATCATGGCAAAGTTCATTTTCGTAACCGGTGGTGTTACATCTTCATTGGGTAAAGGGATCATTTCTGCTTCACTGGCAAAACTTTTGCAAGCCAGGGGTCTGACAGTTACCATTCAGAAATTTGACCCTTATATCAATGTTGATCCGGGTACCCTTAACCCTTATGAACATGGAGAATGCTTTGTTACCGAAGATGGTGCAGAAACGGATCTTGACCTCGGCCATTACGAGCGATTCCTGAATATTTTTACCACACAGGCAAATAACGTAACTACTGGCAGGATCTATCAAACCGTTATCAATAAAGAAAGAGAAGGCGCTTACCTGGGTAAAACCGTACAGGTAATACCGCATATAACGGACGAGATCAAACGAAGAATGAAATTACTGGGTAATAACGGATATGATATCGTGATTACAGAGATAGGAGGTACCGTTGGTGATATTGAAAGCCTGCCTTTTATTGAAGCAGTAAGGCAATTACAATGGGAACTTCCTGATGAGGACTGCCTGGTGGTGCACCTGACTTTGGTTCCTTACCTGAAAGCGGCAAAAGAACTAAAAACCAAACCAACACAACATAGTGTAAAACTAATGAGTGAAAATGGTGTTCATCCGGATATCATTGTGTGCCGTACCGAAAGGCCGCTATCTCCTGAAATTCGTCGCAAGATCGCACTCTTTTGCAACGTAAAACAGGAGGCCGTAATTGAAGCTGCTGATGCGCCTACCATTTATGAAGTTCCCCTGGCAATGATGCGCGAGAAACTTGATGTTATCTGCCTGAAGAAACTTAATATCACGCAGTATAAAGAGCCTGAACTAACTGCATGGAAAGAATTCCTGGATAAATTAAAATATCCAAAGAGCAAAGTGAATATTGGCCTCATTGGAAAATACATTGAATTACAGGATGCTTATAAATCCATCCTCGAAGCATTTGTGCATGCAGGATCTGTGAATGAATGCAAAGTGGAAGTGATCAATATCCACAGTGAATTCATAACGCCGGAAAATGTGGATGAAAAAATGTCCACACTGGATGCATTATTGGTTGCGCCTGGTTTTGGACACAGGGGTATCGACGGAAAAATTACGGCAGTTAAATATGCACGTGAAAAGGGATTGCCATTCTTTGGAATATGCCTTGGCATGCAAATGGCCGTGATTGAATTCGCCCGAAATATTCTGGGCCTTACAAATGCTCATTCAACGGAAATGAATCCCGATACGCCTAATCCGGTCATTGACCTGATGGAAGAGCAGAAGAAGATAACGGATAAAGGAGGCACAATGCGCCTGGGTTCCTATGATTGTGAAATCAAGCCTAACAGCCTTGCAAATACCATTTACGGTAAAACAAACATAACAGAAAGGCACCGTCATCGCTGGGAATTCAACAATGGCTACCTGGCCGATTTTGAAAAAGCGGGTATGGTTGCCAGCGGAAAGAACCCGGAAAGCGCACTCGTTGAGATCATTGAAATACCCAGTCACCCATTCTTTATTGGCGTGCAGTATCATCCGGAATTAAAAAGCACGGTTGAAAATCCACATCCGATTTTTGTTCATTTTATTAAGGCAGCAAAGGAATATGCTGATAATAAGAATTCGGTTAAGAATCCTTTGCTACAGAGTGAGATGATTTAAAGGCAAGTGTTAAGAGGGCAGAGGATAGAGGTTAGAGGATAGTAAAACAGCCTTTATCCTCTAACCTCCATCCTCTACCCTCTAATTCTCCTGCTTGCTTAAAACCCCCTGCTTGATCTTCTCCCAGGTACTGTCGAACGTTTCCCGCTGGTCGTCTTTATATTTTTGGGACAAATTTTTCATCTTTTCATTCCTGTATTCTTTACTCATGCTGAAAAATGCACGGATAGCTTCGCTGTCATTTTCCTGAGCAAGCGAATTGTAGAGTTTTTTTAATTCTTTTTCCCGGTTCATATTTTCATAAGCCAATTCTTTTTCCATCTCTTCCCGAAGGATGGCTTTTTCTTCGTATGCGCCGGAGGGGAGAAGTGTCTTAACGATAACTGGCATAAGTTCAATAAGCATCAGGATGGCTACAATGAGGTAATATCGAAAACGCAGGGTATCATTAGCATCCAGCAGGTTGCTCAATCCTTCCATCCGGGTTAAAAAACCGGTGTTTAGCAGTTTGGCAAAAGATTCTTCCTCTTTCTGTATGGTGGTTTCAAGACTTCCCAAAGCACGCTGAATAGAATCCATTCGGGGCACTGACAGTAGCATGCTGCTTTGCCTGTCGGCTTCCAGTTTCTCATAGGCCAGTTTTTTTGCCTTGGCTATTTTTTCGATCCCCACTTTTCCAGATCCGCCGGTACCATCGGCTTCTTTTAAGTAATTACTCAAAGCTTCGGTTACTCTTGACTGAAAGGTGTTCTGTTCCTGCTGAACAGTTTCTTTTGCCTGGAGTAACTCTTTTTTACGTTGCCCATAGAGGGAATCAAGTTCACTTCTTTTTTGTGCTTTTCGGGCTTCATTGTCGATCGATATCTGCACTTTGACTTCTTTATCGAATAAAAAAAGTATTGCAGGCTGGGCCATGAACAGTCCTATGGTCAGTGCCAGCAATCCACGAAAAAGTAAGGGAGTTAACCTGTTCCGGTTTCGGCGGTTGATTCCTTTGATCAGAGCCCGGTCGATGCACAGCACGATAAAACCCATAAATATTCCGAGTGGAATATAGGCCCATGGGTTCTCAATGGCTGTGGAAAAAAAATAGGTCCAGGCGCCTGTGGCAAAAAGCCAGGTAGTAAGTACTATTAAGCCAATGATGGAATAACGGTTTCGGTCTACGGTGCAGTCGGATATGAGTTCTTTTTCTGCCGTTGACAGCCACCAGAGAAAATGCGTAAATGTGCCATGTTCATACGTTTCCCGTTGGGAAACCGATAAAGGGTTTGTAGCCATGTTTTGTCTGTTTTGAATCGTTTCAACAGACGGGATCAGCAATAACTGACAGGTTGAAGAAGAAATATAAAACTAAGGGGAAAAACGAGAGATTATTTCCTAAAGTATTGAAATTCTGTTAAAACATCCCCAATATCCAACCAGCCAAATGGTTGGGCCAATATCCATATCCTTTGTTACCTTTGCCGCTCAAATTTCAGATATGAAACTGGATAAAAATTCGGTGATTGGCTTTGTGTTACTGGCCTTGTTATTTTTTGGATATTTCTATTTCACCCGTCAGGGGCAGATCGAACTGGAGATGAAGCAGAAACAGGTTCAGGATTCCCTGGCAAGACTGGCTCCCGCTAAAGATACCAGTGTCAGGATATCAGCCCTGAATCAGGCAGATTCCGTCCCTGTACCTGCGGCGGTTGCAGGACAGTTTAGCCAGAATGGCGCAGGTAAAGAGGAATTAAAGACCATTGAAACTGATTTTCTTAAAATTACCTTTACAAATAAAGGCGCTCAGCCCAAATTAGTAGAGCTCAAAAAGTATCAGTCAGTTGACAGTACACCGGTGAAACTGGTGTCAACCAAATCAGATAAATTCTCTTATATCCTCAATACCGGACCCAATGCAACGGCAAACAGTTCCGATCTCTTTTATACAGGAGGAGACATCACTAAAAATGCTGATGGCAGCCAGACGATAGTTTATACTCTGGCAGACTCAATGGGCAAGTCTATTGTACACCAGTTCACCCTCAGGCCCCAGGATTATATGATCGACTGGAATGTTGAACTCAACGGTGCCGATAAATTATTTTCACAGAACAGTCTTAACCTGCTTTGGCAAGTGGAGTCAAAGCAGCATGAAATGGATATCCAGAGTGAAAAAAGGGAATCCCAGATCGGTCTGATGGAAAAAGGCGGGTTTGATTATTTTACGATGGGGGACGGACTGAATGAAAAATTCGAGGAAGGTGTTAAATGGCTTGGGATCAAACAGAAGTTTTTCATTTCTACCCTTATCGCAAAAAACGGTTTTTCCTATGCCGATATAAGCATAAATGTGCCACACGATTCTACCGGGATTGTGGCCACTTCCATGGCAAATCTGAAAGCTACTTTCCCTTCCGGAACAAAGGCTTCGGTTCCGTTCCAGATTTATTACGGTCCTAATGATTATAAAGTTCTTAAGAGCTATAAAATGGACCTGGAGGATATGGTTAACCTGGGCCAGGGTTTCTATGCTTTTGTGAAATATATCAACCGATTGATCGTATTGCCGGTATTCCATTTCTTCGAAAAAATGATCGGTAGCTACGGACTGGTAATTGCGCTGCTGACTATTTGTATCCGATTGATCACATCGCCGCTTGTTTACAGCAGTTACCTCAGCGGTGCAAAGATGAAAGCGCTCAAACCGGAACTGGACATACTCAAAGCGAAGCATAAAGACGATCAGCAGGCTTTTAGCATGGAGCAGATGAAACTCTTCAGATCTGCAGGAGTTAACCCGCTGGGAGGTTGTATCCCGGCATTATTACAAATACCGATATTCTTTGCATTATATAGTTTTTTTAACTCCAGCATAGCATTGCGGGGGCAGAAATTCTGGTGGGCAAATGACCTTTCTTCTTATGATGCTATCATCACCTGGAAAACCAGCCTTCCTTTTATCGGTAACCACCTGAGTCTTTTTACCATCCTGGCGGTAGTGACCAGTTTAGCGATCTCCATTTACAGTATGAGCATGACACCGGATCAAAATAATCCAGTGCTGAAATATATGCCTTATATATTCCCGATTCTTCTGTTGGGTATATTCAACAGCCTGCCTTCGGCCCTGACATGGTATTATACTGTATCAAACCTTATTACATTGATACTCCAGTTTGTGATTCAGAATTATATAATCAATCATGATAAGATCCTGGCGCAATTGGAAGAGAATAAGAAAAAGCCAAAGTCCAAACCTAAATGGCAGGAACGGCTTGAAGCAATGCAGGAAACACAAAAGAAAGTAGAGGATATGAAGACAAAAACCCAGAAAAAATAGGCCTTGGAAATAATTACAAGCCCGGTTCTCATAACCGGGCTTTTTTAACAGACGACCTGCAACCTGCATGTGTATTTCCTTATCTTAGTAAAAGAAAATCGGTAATGACATTTTGTTCAGGAGCCTTAATTATCCATAATCATGTGTAATAAAATAGGATTTTTTAGTATTCTCTTTACATTGGCCATTTCTATAGAAGCGATGTCACAAAAAACATTGTCTGAGGGCACCATTTTTTTTGATATTTCTGTACAGACAGGTAACAGTCAGCCACAAATGGCCGATATGTTTGATGGCGCGCAGGCAATACTTTCCCTGAGGGGCAGCCTGAGCCGATCCGAGCTTAACAGTGCATTGGGAAGCACCGTTACGATTTATGATCACCGTACAGGAAATGGTGTTGTATTGAGAGATTTCGGAACACAGAAGCTGCTTATTAAAATGAACAGGGACAACTGGGTGGATAAGAACAAAAAATATGAGGGCATCATTTTTAAACAAACCGGCGAAACAAAAAACATAGCCGGCTATAAATGTGAGAAAGCAGAAGCACTGTTGAAAGACGGCAGCAGGTTCACTGTTTTCTATACTAAAGAAGTTGTTACAGAAAATACAGATTATGATCCCCAGTTCAAAGATCTGCCCGGAACTGCATTGGAATATGAATCTGTTGTTGGGAATTTGAAAATCAAATACACGGCATCTAAGATCAGTTTTGATCCGGTTCCCATGCAAAAATTTGAAATACCAAAGTCAGGGTACAGGGAAATGACTTATGAAGAAAGCACTAAGAAAAATTAAGGAAAATAATTAGCGAATGACCGGAGCAGAAGGGGTTTTGAATTTCTGCATTATCGGTTTGTTTTTGTAAGGAAGGTAATAAGTTACATTGCCTTTCTGGTAAGATACCACAGTGTTGAACATGGATACTTTACCCTTTTTGTCAAATCCAAATGATTTATTGCTGTAAAAGCTGTAGCCTGATTTGAGTGACAGGTTCAGGTCTTTTTTAATATTGGAGAAAGTAGTACTTGATTTTTTACTTTTTCCGCCTCCATTCATGGTGCCGTCAACTGCAAATACAAACTGGTTCATCCCGAAAATGGCCATTACAACCAGCGTTTTTCGAATGAAGGAAATGTATTTAAAATCGTTTACGGGATTCATATATCACAAATATAATAAAATTTATTCCACAATTGTCAACCTTTTGTCACAAACTTTAATATTGTCTTAACGTTAAATCATAATTATTGTTTACTAAAATTGGCTGAATCCGCATAAAATGGTACCTTACGATAACCTGTAAAACATGAGTCTACATCCATACCGCCAGGAACACGAAGACATACGGGAACTCCTCCTGCAATACGATAACCTAAAGTCGGGCCGCAGTCATAGTTTTCTGAATGAAGAGTCTTTTGAGCGTATAATCGACCATTTTGATGATATGGACGAGCTGAATAAAGCCATTGAGGCTGCCGATATCAGTATCGAACAATACCCTTTTTCTGCAATATTATTGATCAAAAAGGCCGATTTAATGATCGCTACCCGAAAATATGGCAAAGCCCTTGCCATTTTGGATCAGGCAGAAATACTCGACAGTACCGATATCGACATCTATATCCTTCGTACAGATGCCTACCTGGCCCTTGACCAGCAGGAAAAAGCAGTTAAACTGCTGGAGGAAGCCATTGACCAGTTTGAAGGAGAGGAAAGGTTAAACCTTTTGTTTGAATTGTCCGACGTTTACGATGATTATGAAGAGTTTGACAAGATATTTGATTGCCTGAAAATGATCCTTGAATACGACCCAAACAATGAAGAGGCTTTATATAAAATCTGCTTCTGGACCGATTTTACCGGGCGCAATGAAGAAAGTATACGACTGCACAAAGAAATAATTGACGAATATCCCTATAATGAACTGGCCTGGTTTAACCTGGCAGCAGCATTTCAGGGATTAAAACTTTTCGAAAAATCCATAGATGCCTATAAGTATGCCCTGGTTATCAATGAGAAATTTGATTATGCATACCGTAATATGGCCGATGCCTACATCCGGCTAAGAAAATACAAGGATGCCATTGAGGCTTTGGAGAAAGTAGTGGAACTGGCCCGGCCGGAAGATGTTATTTACGAGGCCATTGGCCACTGTTATGATAAACTCAGGAATTATGCGCAGGCAAGGTTCTACTATCGCAAAGCGTCACATCTTAATCCGGAAGATTCCAAATTGCTCTTCAAAATTGCAGGTACATACTTAAACGAAAAAAACTGGGGCCAGTCTGTAAAATACCTCGAAATTGCTCTTAAGATCAGCCGAAACAACCCGGAATTCAACCTGGCCATGGGCGAAGCCCTCATGAAACTGGACAGGACAAGGGAGGCCGTTCATCATTTTACTACCGTAGTTCAATACCGTCCCCGTAATTCGGCTGGATGGGAGGCGCTTATCCGCTGTTTGTATGAGGGCGGTTACTTTGAAGAAGCAGAAAAACAGGCCCAGGTGGCCATACATTCCACCGGAGGGAAACCATTATTCTTTTTTTATCAAAGTGCAATTCTTTTTGCACTGGGTAAATCAAAGGAAGGGTTACTTGTACTGGAAAGCGCAATGGAAAAGTCGCCCCGTTTGCTTAAAAAAATGATGGACCTGAATCCGGCTATACTGCAGCATCAGCAGGTAGTTGATCTTGTTGCCCGTTTCAAAAGGAATAAATCAATCTGATATAGCCGCACGTCAAAATTACGCTGAGGGTGTTCGGCCATTCTTTCTTATTTTTGCCGGAATTTAACCCTACAGCTACATGAATTTTAATCTTAGCCAGATCCCAGAACGTATTCGTAAGCCAAGGAAATCAGGCCTGACCATGATAATGGACAAAGGTCTTAGCCAGGAAGAAGTGCGGAATTTTATGAGTATTGCCCATCCCCATGTTGATATTGTTAAACTGGGTTTTGGTACCTCGTATGTAACACCAAACCTGCGGGAGAAAATTGAAGTTTACCGTTCTTACGACATTCCGGTTTATTTTGGGGGCACTCTTTTTGAAGCTTTTCTAATCAGGAACCAGTTCCAGGATTATATAGATGTATGTAAAGACTATGGCATCAATCATATGGAAGTCAGCGATGGCTCCATCACCATTCCACATGCCGAAAAATGCGGCTATATCGAAAAACTGACCAAGTATGGCACTGTATTAAGTGAAGTGGGAAGTAAAGATGCAGCACATATCATCCCCCCTTATAAATGGATAGAACTGATGCGGGCCGAATTGGAAGCAGGTTCTACTTATGTGATTGCAGAAGCCCGCGAAGCAGGAAATGTGGGTATTTATCGCGGCAGTGGTGAGGTAAGGGAAGGACTGGTACAGGAAATCCTGACACAGATCCCCGGTGAAAAAATCATTTGGGAAGCTCCGCAAAAAGCGCAGCAACTTTATTTCATTGAACTCCTCGGTTGCAATGTTAACCTTGGCAATATCGCACCTACAGAAATCCTGCCGCTTGAAACAATGCGTGTAGGGTTAAGGGGTGATACCTTCCATCTTTTCCTGGACAAAGGAAATAATGCATGAACCGCTATGGACTGATTGGGTTTCCGCTGAGCCACTCTTTTTCCGGCAGATATTTTGCGGAAAAATTTTCCAGGGAAGGGATCACTGATTGTATATATGAACTTTTTCCGTTGGAAGACATAAATGCATTTCATGCACTGTGGGAAAGCCATCCGGACCTGAAAGGTTTGAATGTAACCATTCCGTATAAAGAAAAAGTAATCCCTTTTCTTACTGAATTATCGGAAGTGGTCCTGAAAACCGGTGCGTGTAATTGCATCAAAAAAACGGGTATTGGTTTAACAGGGTACAATACTGATGTTACAGGTTTCCAAACCGTGTTGTTGAAAAATCTGAAACCCAGGCACAAAGCAGCCTTAGTTCTGGGAACCGGTGGTGCGGCAAAAGCCGTAAAATATGTCCTTGAAAAAAATGGTATTTCCTGTCTGTCCGTCAGCCGTAATCCGGGTAAGGGCATCATAACCTATTCCGACATTGATCATCGATTGATCAGCGAACATTTGCTGGTCATCAATACAACTCCATTGGGCATGTATCCGCATACAAATGAAGCGCCTGAGTTTCCATACGAATTACTTACCCCGGATCACTTTTTATTTGATCTCATTTATAATCCCTCCAAAACATTGTTCCTTGAAAAGGGAGAGGCAAAAGGAGCATTCATTCAGAATGGTGAGGATATGCTGACAATACAGGCAGAAGAGAGCTGGCGGATATGGCAAACTAACAGATAAGCATACCTGATATTTTATGTTCTTCTTAATGTCCGCGAGCCAGATGAAACAGCATTGATAAGAATCTTTATTTTTCTGAATGCAGCATTTCTGTCATTTCAGCAATATCAAAAAAGTTGGTGCCGGAAGGGATAAATGTTGATTGCCCGACCTTTTCTTTCCAGTCTGATAAAACCTTGTTCCAGCGTTGGGTTGAGGCTTTTTGTGATTTTGGAGACTGGCCGGTTTCGTGAAGAGAGTGGACCATATCGGCCAGTTTATAAGACACTCTTTTATAATCCCCGTCAGGGCTGTATACCAGTATGTAATTGCCGTCTGAATAACTGACTTTGTTTTTTGACGGCGTATTTTTTTTCGCAGGTCTGCCGGTGGTTTTTTGGGGTATGGATGGTTGTACAGAGGGTTGAACAACTGCGATATTTTCAGTTACCCGTAGTGGTTTTTTATCATTGTCTGATTTATTTACAGGTGATTCAGAAACCTTCTCATTATTTGTTTCTGTTTTTTCATTCAGCATACCTGCAACATTTCCAATTGTATCTTTTTGGTCATCATCTATCAGGGGGCTGTCCTGAAAATTGAGTCCTGCAGCCAGGTCTTTTACCCCAACCTGGTCTGGTTTATTATTCACAAGAAAAACAAGGATGGAAATGAACAATCCTATTCCGATTATGGCAGCTGCGTAGGAAAGGGTTGTCCTGCGGATATTATGAATGATTGTTTTAGGTTGTTCAACTTCAGGTGTTTTAAGTGTGGCAGATATATGCTCCCATACTCCAGCCGGAGGGGAATCTGTTAATTCAAAAAGTGACTGCCTTACCTGATAAGGTTCATCTGCTAATGCATTTTTTAACTCATCCCAAACTCCGGGAGGAGGAAGTTCTTCATGTTGATATAGTTTCTTTTGCCACTGCATATCCTGGAAAGGCTAGGGTGCCTGGTTTTTTTGTTTGTTGATCAAATTTTGCAGTATGGCTTTGGCCCTGGCTAATTGCGATTTACTCGTACCCTCACTTATGCCCATCATTGCTGCGATCTCCCGGTGTGTGTAACCTTCAACTACGTATAAGTTGAACACGGTACGATACCCTGGCGAAAGGGTTTGAATCAGTTTTACAAGATCTTTTGCGGCCAGTTTATCGAAAGCTGTCCATTCTTTATCCTGTACATTGTTTTCCTGTGATTCGTTTACCGGGTACAGATTGATTGATTTGCGGTAATGCTCAATGGCGGTGTTTACAAAAATCCTGCGCATCCATCCCTCAAACGAACCTTCACTTCGAAACCTCGCCAGGTTTCGAAAAACTTTAATGAATCCTTCCTGCAGAATGTCCTGGGCATCTTCAGCGTGCCCCGAATATCGTAAGCAGACGGCATACATTTTAGGCGAGTATAGCCGGTACAAAGCTTCCTGCATTTTGGGATTTCCCTCTATGCAACCCTGAATTAAGTCGGTTTCCGGTATGTTTTGGTTGCTTGTCTCGTTCATTCGATGCAAAAAAACTTATTAATGGCCGATAATCAATAGATTTTCTTCTTTATTGTATTTTTTTTTGTAAAAACATGATCAATTGATCCATTGCTTTTCGCCGGTGACTGAATCTGCTTTTTTCGGCCGTATTCATTTCTGCAAAGGTCTTTGATTCACCATCTGGTATGAACACCGGGTCGTAGCCAAAGCCGCCTGAGCCGGAAGGGGCTAAGGCAATTTCCCCGGGGCAGATACCGGTGAAAACATATTCCTGGTTATTAAATATCAATGAAATGACAGTCCTGAATCTTGCTTTTCTGTTTTTGATTCCTTCGAGTTTATCCAGTAGTTTCACAATATTTCGTTGAGGATTATTCATTTCACCGGCATACCGGGCAGATTTTACTCCCGGCTCACCATCAAGGGCTTCCACTTCAAGGCCGGTATCTTCACTGAAACAATTGGAATTTGTGAGTTTATGAATGGTAGTTGATTTTTCCAGTGCATTTTCTTCCAGGGAATCATGGGGCTCAGGGATATCTATGTCTATCCCTGCTTCGCGCAGTGTTATGATTTGAAAAAGGTTCCCCAGTACATGCCTTACTTCTTCCACTTTATGCTGGTTATTGGTTGCGAATACAAGTTTTTCCATCATGTCAGGTTAAAAAGATTTTTTTTAAGCCCGCCCATAATTTCATTTTGATTGTTTTGTCCTGTTGCAGTTCGTTTAAAGGCGGGGCACTTAAAAAGCGGATATCTTTAAATGCCTGAACCTGATAGTCAGGAAAATGTACAGGCAGGCTTATGTCAGATTGCGGAACGCCGAAAAGCAGTATCACAGCAGGTTTATATGTTTCAATAAGTCCCTGGTATTTCTGCTCATTTGCAGCCGACATATTAATAATCGAAACATCATTCAGGCTAAGGTTGCAGGCTTGTAATACGGTCAGCAGAAAGGTCAGGTCGGTATCAGTTATAACCAGTTCACCTGAATAATTAACAAGAATGAGTACCCGTTTTTGATTATTTCCCAGGACATTGGCATTTATATCAGTTGTTTTTTCTGGGATTAACTGAATCTCATTTAAGTCAACCAGAGATTCTTTGTATAAATCCCTCAGCAGGAAGCCAGGTAAGTGAAATTGTTCAAAATTCATTGGTATGATACGCTTATAGAATATGAATTAGGTTTCAGGTTATTCCTTTTTTTGTTTCTTTGTATTAAATGCAAAGCTAATGATTGACGTATCGAATATGAAGATTACACGGGTTGAAAGATCAAAACTAAAGGATATCAACCTCGATCACCTGCCTTTTGGAAAATATTTTTCCGATCACATGCTAGAGGCGGATTACGAAAATGGTGAGTGGAAAAATGTGCAGATAAGGCCATATCAGCCATTAATGCTTGAGCCATCCCTGGCTGCATTGCATTACGGACAGGCTATTTTTGAAGGTATAAAGGCCTATGTCGACCAGGAAGGAAATCCCGCGATATTCAGGCCCTTTGAAAATTTTAAACGTTTCAATATTTCGGCTGAAAGAATGCAGATGCCTGCAGTTCCTGAAGAAATTTTCATGGAGGGTATGCGTCAGCTTATTCTTATTGATAAGGACTGGATTCCGGCCATTCATGATCATTCATTATACATACGTCCTTTTATGTTTTCCAGTGATCATGTCATTGGGGTAAAGCCATCGGAGTCATATAAGTTTATGGTCATATTAAGTCCTACAGGCCCATATTATATAGCGCCGATGCGGATTTATGTTGAAGAGAAATATGTACGGGCTGCTCCCGGCGGAGTTGGCTATGCAAAAGCAGCAGGTAATTATGGAGCGGCCATGTATGCTACGGCCCAGGCTAAAAAGCAGGGGTACGACCAAGTTTTATGGACAGATGCAATTGAGCATAAATATGCCCAGGAGATCGGAACTATGAATGTATTTTTTATCATTGGTAACAGGGCCATTACACCGGATCTTTCTTCAGGTACCATACTTGCGGGTATCACAAGGGACAGTGCCATTACCATGCTTAAAGAAGCGGGATTGACCGTTGAAGAAAGGCCGATTTCCATGGATGAAGTGGCAGAAGCATATGATCGTGGTGAACTTACAGAAGTTTTCGGAACAGGTACTGCGGCGACTGTTTCTTTGATCAAAGAGTTGAAGTTTAAAGAAAAAGTGATGTATTTTGATACAAATAACAATCCGGTATCCAGTTCATTGAAGAATACGATGGCCGATCTTAAGGAAGGAAAGATACCAGATACGCATGGTTGGCTGTATAAATTATAGGCATTAAGTAGTGTTTTAGGGATATTAATATATTGGGAAAAGAAATTTTCTGAAATTCTGCGTATTTTTTAGGATCTCCTTTTTGCTATTTACATTTTTACCCCTACCTTTGCCGTCCCGTTAAAATAAGGGTAGAATGCCAACTATTCAGCAACTAGTAAGAAAGGGAAGAGAGATCATCAGAGCCAAGAGTAAATCAAGGGCTTTGGATGCATGCCCGCAGCGCAGGGGTGTTTGTACCCGTGTGTATACCACAACACCAAAGAAGCCAAACTCAGCCCTTAGGAAAGTGGCTAAAGTAAGGTTGACCAATAAAGTGGAAGTGATAGCGTATATCCCAGGTGAAGGCCATAATCTCCAGGAGCACTCAATTGTTTTGATCCGTGGTGGAAGGGTTAAGGATCTGCCAGGTGTACGTTACCATATTGTTCGGGGAAGCCTGGATACTGCCGGTGTGAAGGACAGGAAGAAGAGCCGTTCCAAGTATGGTACAAAACGTGATAAAAAGGGTGCAGCCAAAAAGTAAATAAACATATCAGAAATTCTAAATAATGAGGAAAGCAAGAGCAAAAAAATTACCCCTGGCGCCAGACCCAAAGTTCAATGATGTACTGGTAAGCCGCTTCGTGAATAACCTCATGTGGCAGGGTAAAAAAGGAGCTTCTCTGACAATTTTTTACGATGCCGTTGAAAGGGTAGCCAAACAAACTGGTGAGAACGGGTATGAAGTTTGGAAAAAAGCTTTATCCAATGTAACTCCCGGTGTTGAGGTTCGCAGTCGCCGTATTGGTGGTGCAACCTTCCAGATACCTTCTGAGGTTCGCCCCGACCGTAAGACTTCACTGAGCATCAAGTGGCTGATCCGTTTTGCCCGTGAGAGAAACGGACGCAATATGGCCGATAAGCTGGCAAATGAAATTGTAGCTGCAAGCAAGGGTGAAGGCGGTGCATTTAAAAAGAAAGAAGATACCCATCGTATGGCGGAAGCTAACAAGGCTTTTGCTCACTTCAGGGTATAATTATAAGATTTCAAATTGATTTAAGCCGGTTGGAATTCTCCAATCGGCTTTCCTTTTTTATATTCTGATTATCAGCACTATAGGCGTTTCATTTATATTTTTATTTGCAATCATTGGGTCTTGTAAACCTTAAATGGGAGTACTTTTGGAGAGTGAGGGGACTCTTGGAGGGCTAGGGAACCTTTGGAAGGTGGAGGGACCCTTGGAGGGTGGAAGGTCCCTTGGAGAGTGAGGGGACCTTTGGAGAGTGGAGGGACCCTTGGAGGGTTAGGGGACCTTTGGAGAGTGGAGGGACCCTTGGAGAGTGGGGTTACTTTTGGAGAGTGGATGGTCTTTTGGAAAGTCCGTGACTTTATATCTTTTTAACCGTTTATAGTAAGTGGGTTTTATGTAGGCCAATTTATGCAAATCAATAATGGCATCAAACGCATTAGTTTAGTAACGAGCCTGCATTTAATATGTATCATAAAATCGTTTTTTCCCACAACTGACAGTTTATGGTTTTTTCTTTTTACCTTTGCACCCTCAAAATGGGTTAGGTATGTCTTTCCCTTTTGAATCACTGAAAATCAGTGAGTTAGAGAATGTATATAGGATGATTATCTGACTGGAACGATTTTCGGTAAACTAAACCGGTCTTAAGAGCCGGAATGAATATAAAAATTATCAACAACTATAGTCATGGCAGACTTAAAATTTCAGAGAAACTTTGGTATTGCGGCGCATATCGACGCCGGTAAAACAACCTGTACAGAGCGTATTCTATATTATACAGGGGTATCTCACAAAATCGGAGAGGTACACGATGGGGCGGCAACAACCGACTGGATGGAACAGGAAAAAGAGCGTGGTATTACCATTACCTCTGCAGCTGTAACCTGTTTTTGGAATTTCCCAACAAACCAGGGAGAGCCTGTAGCAGATACAAAAAAATACAAATTCAACATTATTGATACTCCGGGTCACGTTGACTTTACTGTTGAGGTAGAGCGTTCCATGCGTGTTCTGGACGGTCTGGTAGCATTGTTTTCTGCAGTTGATGGTGTTGAACCTCAGTCAGAAACAGTATGGCGCCAGGCCAACAGGTATAATGTACCCCGCCTTGGTTTCGTAAATAAAATGGACCGTGCCGGTGCAGATTTCCTGAATGTGGTAAAACAGGTTCGTGAAATGCTGGGTGCAAAATCTATTCCCCTGCAATTACCGATTGGTGCGGAAGATAATTTCAAAGGCATCGTTGACCTGATCACCATGAAAGGCATCATATGGAAAGAGCAGACCCAGGGAATGACATATGAAGAAATTGAGATCCCGGCTGAGTTGAAAGAAGAGGCTGATTACTGGAGGGGACAATTGATTGAAGCAGTTGCTGAGTATGACGATACATTAATGGAGAAATTCTTTGAGGATCCAAATTCCATCAGTGAAACGGAGATTCATGAAGCTGTACGTAAAGCAACCATCGATATGTCGATCGTACCAATGCTTTGCGGTTCTGCTTTCAAAAATAAAGGGGTACAGACATTGCTTGACTGTGTTGTGCGTTACCTGCCAAGTCCGCTTGATGTTGAAGGCATCAAAGGCATCAATCCGGAAACAGGAGAGGAGATCATGCGTCAGCCTGATTCAAAACAACCTTTTGCCGCATTGGCGTTTAAGATCATGACCGATCCTTTTGTAGGTCGCCTTGCTTTCTTCCGTTGTTACAGCGGAAAACTGGATGCAGGTTCTTATGTAAAGAATATGCGGAGTGGAAAGAATGAGCGGATCAGCCGTATCATGCAGATGCACGCAAATAAGCAGAATCCAATTGAATTCATTGAAGCTGGAGATATTGGTGCCGCAGTTGGGTTCAAAGAGATCAAGACCGGTGATACATTGTGCGATGAGAACCATCCGATCGTATTGGAAAACATGTTCATTCCGGAGCCCGTTATCTCCATCGCTGTAGAGCCAAAGGCCCAGGCTGATGTAGATAAAATGGGTATGGCTATATCAAAACTGGTTGAAGAAGATCCAACTTTACGTGTAAGAACTGACGAAGAAACCGGACAAACCATCCTCAGCGGTATGGGTGAGTTACACCTTGAGATCATTGTTGACCGTATGAAGCGTGAGTTTAAAGTTGAAGTGAACCAGGGTGCTCCGATGGTTGCCTATAAAGAAGCGTTCCAGGCTACTGTTGAACACAGGGAGACTTTGAAAAAACAAACCGGTGGTCGTGGTAAGTTTGCGGATATTGTGTTTTCGTTTGGTCCTGCTGATGAAGAATGGCTGAAAGAAAACCCCGGAAAACAAATGCAGTTTGTAAATGATATTTTCGGCGGATCCATTCCCCGTGAATTCATCCCTGCGATACAGAAAGGTTTTGAAACATCCATGGGTAATGGAGTACTGGCTAACTACCCGGTAGAACACATGAAAGTGCGTATATACGATGGCAGTTTCCACCAGGTTGACTCAGATTCAATGTCATTTGAATTGTGTGCGAAGAGCGGATTCCGTGAAGCAGCCCGTAAGGCGAAGCCGGTATTACTTGAGCCGATCATGAAAGTGGAAGTAATTACCCCTGAGCAATATATGGGTGATGTTACCGGTGACCTGAACCGCAGAAGGGGTATGTTGGAAGGTATGGACAGCCGTGCCGGTGCCCAGGTGATCAAAGCAAAAGTGCCATTGAGTGAAATGTTTGGATATGTTACACAATTGAGGTCATTGTCCTCAGGCCGTGCAACGTCCACCATGGAGTTCAGTCATTATTCTCCGGCTCCTAACGGAATTGCGGAAGAAGTGATCGCCAAGGTAAAAGGAAAAGTAAATGCTTAATCGCTGATATTTCTGAGAAGGAGCCCCGCAATCGCGGGGTTTTCTTTTTTCAGGGCATTTGACTTAAAAAATCGGTCAATTACGGAAGGGCAGGATTGTTTCATTAATTGAAAAATATTCAATATTTAAATCAATAATTACTTACTGCATAGAATATTACCAATGCAATCAACACAAATTCAATTAAATGATCAATTTGTTGAATGTTCTTCAGTTGCGTAAAATATTGAAAAATCTGCATCAAATCTTTTGCTTGTATTGTTTAAGCCCTTACCTTTGCACTCCCATTGAAAAGTGGGTTATATAATATGTCGCAGAGAATCAGAATAAAACTACAGTCATACGACCATAACCTGGTGGATAAGTCCGCAGAGAAAATCGTTAAAACCGTACGCAGCACAGGTGCTGTAGTTACTGGTCCTATTCCTTTGCCGACCAGGAAAAAGATCTTTACTGTGTTGAAATCACCACACGTAAATAAGAAAGCGCGTGAGCAGTTCCAATTATGTACGCACAAGCGCTTGCTGGATATCTACACGTCGTCTTCACGTACTGTTGATGCACTGAGCAAGCTTGACCTGCCCAGTGGTGTAGATGTAGAGATCAAAGCATGATTATAATCCGGTTATCAAAAGGATAAACGGATAAACATAAGTTCTTTTTAATCATCTCCCAATTTTCCCGTAAAACAGGAAGAAGTAGGAGCGCTGATAGTCTAACAAATAAATCCCGCTACAGCGGGAGTTAAATATGAACAAGCCCTTCGAGGTTTGTTTACTGTTGGTACTTCTGTTACCCGCCGAAACATAGTGAAGGCGGGCATTCTTCAAAGAATGACGGAGTTTACGTGGTGCATCAAAGGTCACCTTCGCAAAGCTCCGGCGACTAAAAGAAAAGGTCAACGGCAAACTGGGATTGAAGTTGAGGTTATCCTTACCCTCACTGTCCTCATAACCGAAAGGGGTATAAAAATTATACAATGAAAGGTATTATCGGAAAGAAAATCGGGATGACCAGCATCTTCAGCCCTGATGGCAAGCAGACACCCTGCACCATCATTGAAGCGGGTCCCTGTGTAGTTACGCAGGTGAAAACCCAGGATACAGATGGTTACACCGCTGTTCAGTTAGCATTTGGTGATAAAACCGAAAAGCATTCAAACGCATCAGAAAAAGGACATTTCGCTAAATCTTCTTCCTCTCCCAAGCGATTTGTAAAAGAATTCCGCGATTTTTCTCTTGAAAAAAATATTGGCGAAGCAATCACATGTGACATTTTCACTGAAGGTGAAAAAGTTGACGTTGTAGGCACTTCCAAAGGAAAGGGTTTCCAGGGTGTTGTAAAGCGCCATGGTTTCTCCGGTGTTGGACAGCAATCACACGGTCAGCACGATCGTCAGCGTGCACCGGGTTCCATTGGTAACTCATCAGATGCTTCCCGTGTATTTAAAGGCATGCGCATGGCAGGCCGTATGGGTGGCGACAGGGTTAAAGCCAGAAGCCTGAAAGTGGTGAAGATTTTCCCGGATAAAAACTATATCCTGGTTGGCGGGTCAGTTCCTGGCCACAATGGTTCCATCGTACTGATACAGAAATAACTATTTAACTGAAGCGCTATGCAAGTAGATGTTCTAACAATAAGCGGTAATAAAACAGGCAGGACAATTGAACTGCCGGAAGAAATATTTGGTGTGGATCCCAATAATCACGTGATCTACCTCGCAGTAAAACAATACCTGGCTGCGCAGCACCAGGGTACACATAAGGTTAAAACCCGTGCCGAAGTAAAAGGTTCCAGCCGTAAACTGCACCGTCAAAAAGGTACCGGCGGTTCCCGTAAAGGTAATATCCGTAACCCTTTGTATAAAGGTGGTGGTACCGTGTTTGGACCAAAACCACACGGTTACGACATTAAGCTGAACCGTAAGGTAAAGGACCTCGCCAAAATGAGCGCCCTCACGCACAAGGCAAAGGCTGAAGCCATCTTCGTTGTGGAGGATATCAAAATGGATGCACCTAAGACCAAAACTTTTGCAACCATCCTTGACAGCCTGAAAGTGTCTGATAAGAAGACCCTTTTCGTAACACCGGAATTTGATGAGAACGTATTTGCAAGTGCACGTAACATCCCATCAGTACTCGCTTCAGTGTTGTCTGATATGAATACATATGATGTGATGAATGCAGATATTTTATTGTTGTCTGAAAGTGCAGCCAAAATCTTCACCGAAGAAGAAGTAGAAGCCGAAGCTTAAGCAACTGAGTGTAAGAATTTGAGGGGGAACAGTGTTCCGGATTAACAAACAAAAAAAACAAACGGCGTAATATGAAGCTCGCTGAAATACTTATCAAACCGATACTGTCTGAAAAGGCCAACCAGATGCAGGAAAAAAGAGGCATCTATTCTTTCAGGGTGGGTCGTAAGGCAAACAAACTGGAGATCAAGAAAGCCGTGGAAGAGTTCTACGGAGTGAATGTGGCAGAGGTAAGGACACTGGTTGTTCCTGCTAAAGCAAAGAGCCGTAATACAAAATCAGGTGTTATATCCGGTCGCAAGTCAGGGTATAAGAAAGCACTGGTTACTGTAGCAGCAGGTGAGACCATCGATCTCTATGCTAATGTCTGATCCCGGTAACGGAATCAGCTTAAAAGAAAATGAATGGCCGGCAAGGCCGCAAATATTGCAAACAGTTTTAAAAATTCGCCCAGGCGGAATAAAAGTTTAGAAAATGGCACTGAAGAAATACAAACCGATGACAGCAGGCACCCGTTGGAGAATCGGGAACGCCTATGCGGAAATCACTTCGGATACTCCCGAAAAAACATTGCTGGAGAAAGTAAAATCCACCGGTGGTCGTAACGTACAGGGCAGAAGGGCCATGCGTTATATCGGCGGTGGACATAAGAAGATGTACCGGGTCATCGATTTCAAACGTAACAAAGCCGGAATTGAAGCTACTGTTGCCACCATCGAATACGATCCGAACCGTACAGCTTTCATCGCCCTGCTTCATTACGTGGATGGTGAAAAGCGTTATATCCTGGCTCCCCAGGGTTTGCAGGTAGGGATGACCGTTATCAGCGGTGACAGTGTTGCTCCGGAGATCGGGAATGCGCTGATGATGAAAAATATGCCGTTGGGTACCAATGTGCACAACATAGAAATGCAGCCTGGCCAGGGTGGAAAGATCGCACGCAGTGCAGGTTCTTCGGCCCAGCTTACAAACAAAGAAGAGAAATACGCTATACTGAAAATGCCTTCAGGTGAGCTGAGGAAAGTACTGATCAACTGTTATGCAACAGTGGGAGTGATTTCCAACTCAGACCATAACCTGCAGAGCATGGGTAAGGCCGGTCGTAACCGCTGGAGAGGTATCCGCCCACGTAACCGTGGTGTGGCTATGAACCCGGTTGATCACCCGATGGGTGGTGGTGAAGGTAAAGCTTCAGGAGGTCATCCACGCAGCCGTACCGGTAAGTATGCAAAAGGAGAGAAGACCAGGACAAGAGGCAAGGGCAGTGATAAACTGATCCTCCAGCGCAAGGATGGTAAGAAACTGGCGAAATAAGCAAACAGAAAATTTAATTCGCAATTCGTAATTCGCAATTCGTAATTAACTATGGCTCGTTCAATAAAAAAAGGTCCTTACGTAGAGGCCAAACTGGAAAACAAGGTAGCTGTCATGAATGATGGTAAATCGAAGAAAACGGTAATGAAGACATGGAGTCGCCGTAGTACGATCACACCGGATTTTGTCGGCCATACTTTTGCCGTGCATAACGGGAATAAATTCATCCCTGTATATGTAACTGAATTCATGGTTGGACACAAACTCGGAGAGTTTGCACCTACCCGGAATTTCAAAGGTCACTCCAGCAAGAAGATTTCATAATTAACCTGTTTATTGATGCGATATAATCGCCGGTACACAGTATTTGAAAAAGATATATCATGGAAGCAGTAGCAAAACTGAAAAATTATCCGACATCACCCCGCAAAATGCGTTTGCTGGCCGACGCTATCCGTGGCCTGAACGTAGAGAAGGCAGTTGCCATGCTGGAACACCATCCGCAGCACAGCGCCATTCCCCTGCGTAAACTGGTGATGTCTGCCGTCAGCAACTGGAAGCAGAAGAACGAAGGTGCCGATGTGGGTAGCCTGGTTGTAAAAACCATCTTTGTTGATGGTGCAAGGAGTATCAAAAGGATGCTGCCAGCGCCACAGGGACGTGCATATCGCATGCGCAAGCGCAGCAACCACGTTACGGTAATCGTAGATGCGAAACAAATAAAAGATAACAATAACAAATAACTAATACATGGGTCAGAAAACGAATCCGATTGGTAACAGGTTAGGCATCATCCGCGGATGGGAAAGCAACTGGTACGGAAGCAGAAAGGATTATGCCACTAAGCTCATCGAAGATCATAAGATACGCACTTACCTGAATGCCCGTATCAACAAAGGCGGCATCTCTAAGATCGTTATCGAGCGTACCCTGAACAAGCTCATTGTTACGATCCATACATCCAAGCCTGGTATCATTATTGGTAAAGGCGGTGGAGAAGTTGACCGTATCAAAGAAGAATTGAAGAAACTCACCGGTAAGGAAGATGTACAGATCAACATCCTGGAGATCCGTCGTCCCGAACTGGATGCCAATATTGTTGGTGATACCATTGCCAAGCAGATTGAGAACCGTATCAACTACAAGCGAGCCGTGAAAATGGCCATCGCTTCCACGCTGAGAATGGGTGCTGAAGGTATCAAGATCAAAGTAAGTGGTCGTTTAGGTGGTGCAGAGATTGCCCGTACCGAAGAGATCAAGTCTGGTCGTGTACCCCTGCATACTTTCCGGATGGATATTGATTATGCATCAGTATTTGCACTGACTGTTTATGGAAAGATCGGTATCAAGGTATGGATTTGTAAAGGTGAAGTATTAGCTAAGCGTGACCTGAACCCGAATTTTGTTGGTGGCAAGAGTGATGTGAGCGATCGTAGCGACAGGGGTGGTGAAAGGAGAGGAGATGATCGCAGGGGTGGCGGGCAGCGCGATGACCGCAGAGGCGGTGGTGACCGTGATAATCGTGGAGGTGGCGGCAGAACAGGCGGCGGCGATCGCAGGGACAGGAGAAATTAATTTATAAAAACATACAAGGGGGCGTTTTCCGGGAAACCACATAAACGCACCCTGTAACCAGAAATATAAGACAATGTTACAACCGAAAAGATCAAAGCACAGGAAGGCACAGAAAGGCCGGATCCGTGAAGTAGCCAAGCGTGGAACAAGCATTTCCTTTGGCACATTCGGATTGAAAGCTATGGAGCCTATTTGGCTGACAAACCGCCAGATTGAAGCTGCCCGCCAGGCGATGACACGTGCCATGAAAAGGGAAGGAAATGTATGGATAAGGATTTTCCCTGACAAGCCCATCACCCGTAAGCCACAGGAAGTTAGGATGGGTAAAGGTAAAGGTAACCCTGAATTTTGGGCAGCTGTTGTAGAACCAGGAAGAATCCTGTTTGAAGCAGATGGTGTTACGCTGGAAGTTGCAAAAGCAGCATTTGAACTTGCAGCTGCAAAACTGCCTATCAAGACCAAGTTTGTAACCAGCAGAGATTACGCGGCATAAATTAATTAGCGAAAGCAAAATACAGATAACATGTCTAAAAAGATAGATTTCCTGAAAAGCATTGCTCCACTAAACGAAAGTGACCTGAGGGCAAAGATTAAGGAAGATGAAGGCCGACTGAAAAAGTTGAAGTTTGCACACGGTATCTCTCCGTTGGAAAACCCGGTTAGTATCCGGATCCTCCGCAAAGAGATCGCCCGTTTGAAAACTGAATTGCAGAAAAAGATTAGCGTAGCATAAAGAAATTTTCGTCCGGGTTGTGAAAATCCGGGTGGCATCAATAACAGGAAGGCGGGTAATACCAGCCTGACAAGAAAAAGCTAAACAATGGCTGAAGAAAGAAAAATTCGCAAGACAAAGACAGGGGTAGTCAGCAGCGACAAAATGGATAAAACCATCACTGTAGCGGTTGAAAGAAAAGTAAAGCACCCCATCTACGGTAAGTTCGTAAAAAAGACTACCAAGTTCCATGCGCATGATGAGACCAACGAAGCCAAACCAGGCGACGTAGTAAAGATCATGGAAACCCGTCCGCTGAGCAAGACGAAGCGATGGAGACTGGTTGAAGTGATTGAAAAAGCAAAGTAATGTTTTTTACTTTCCGGTGAACCCGGAGAGTGATTCAGATAAAGTGTTAACTGCCCGACAGCATGCCGCCAAGGGTTTAAATGAAAAAAGATGATTCAGCAGGAATCCAGATTAAACGTAGCCGATAACAGTGGTGCTAAAGAAGTGCTTTGTATCCGAGTGTTGGGTAACAGCGGACAGGATTATGCGAAAATTGGCGATAAGATTGTTGTAACCGTAAAGGATGCAATTCCCGCAGGTGGTATCAAAAAAGGTACCGTAACAAAGGCGGTAATTGTAAGGACCAAGAATAAACTCAGGAGGAAAGATGGTTCTTATATCCGTTTCGATGATAACGCTGTTGTTCTGCTGAACCAGAGCGACGAGCCAAGGGGCACGCGTATTTTTGGCCCGGTGGCCCGTGAACTTCGGGATAAGGGTTATATGAAGATCATTTCCCTGGCTCCGGAAGTACTGTAAATAAAACAAGCCAACCGGTCCAGCATTTCAGAACAGAAAGACTCTGACAAGAGTATAAACCATAAGAAAATGAGCAACAGATTCAAAGCAAAATTCAACATCAGGAAAGGCGATACCATCGTGGTTATTGCCGGTGAGGACAGGGATCTGAAAAAGCCGCGTAAAGTACTGGAAGTATTTCCTGAGAAGTCACGCGTGCTGGTTGAAGGGGTGAACATTGTTACCCGTCACACCAAGCCTTCAGCGCAGAACACCAAAGGTGGTCTGGTGAAGAAAGAAGCGTCTATCCATATCAGTAACGTGATGCTTTGGGACGCTAAGCAAGGTGAAGCTACCAAGATCAAGCGCAGCAGGGAAACTGGTAAATTAGTACGTATTTCAAAAAAATCCGGGGAGGTTATTAAATAATGAGTACCGCAACATATACACCGAGATTGCAGACTAAATATCACGATGATGTGATACCTGCTTTAATGAAGAAGTTCGGATACAAGAGTATCATGGAAGTTCCAAAACTGTCAAAAATCTGTTTGAACCGCGGTGTTAATGGCGCTGTGGCAGATAAGAAACTGGTTGACATTGCAGTTGATGAAATGACACAGATCACAGGTCAGAAAGCTGTGGCAACGATGTCTAAAAAGGATATCTCCAACTTCAAACTTCGTAAGAACATGCCTATCGGCGCAAGGGTAACCCTGCGTGGTGTGAAGATGTATGAATTCCTTGACAGGCTGATCGCATCTGCGCTGCCAAGGGTTCGTGACTTCAAAGGCGTAAACGACAAGTCGTTTGATGGCCGTGGTAATTATACACTGGGTATTACAGAACAGATCATTTTTCCTGAGATTGATATCGACAAGGTAAATAAGATCACTGGTATGGATATCACCTTTGTAACCACAGCCAGGAACAACGAGGAAGCCTATGAACTCCTGAAGGAAATGGGCATGCCTTTCAAAAGCACTAAAAAAGACTAATATTTATAACGAACAGCAGAACGGCTAAACACCGTTCGGGTTCTGTCAGACAACTTTAAAAAGTATGGCAAAAGAATCAGTAAAAGCCAGGCAAAGGAAAAGGGAAAAGATGGTGGCTCAGTATGCCGAGAAACGTGCAGCCCTTAAGGCCGCAGGTGATTGGGCAGCATTGGACCTTCTTCCCAAGAACTCTTCCAAAGTACGCCTGAAGAACAGGTGTCAGTTAACGGGTCGTCCCAAAGGATACATGCGCTATTTTGGCCTGTCCAGGGTAACCTTCCGTGACATGGCATTAGCCGGAAAGATTCCGGGTGTTACCAAAGCAAGCTGGTAATATAAAAAGAACAAGTTCCCAAAGGAACCAGACAAATAAGTTTTCAACGAAAAAAAGAACCGAAATACTCCTCTCGGCGAGAGGAATAAGGAGGGCATAAAATATGACTACAGATCCTATAGCAGATTTCCTTACGAGAATCCGCAACGCGCAGATGGCAGGTCACCGTATTGTTGAGATACCCGCGTCAAACCTGAAGAAGCGTATGACCGAAATACTGTACAACCAGGGTTATATCCTGAAGTATAAGTTTGAGGATGACTCCAAGCAGGGAATGATCAAGATCGCCTTGAAGTACGATGCGGCTACCAAAGAGCCAGCCATCAAAACCCTTGAAAGGGTTAGCCGGCCGGGTCTTCGCCAGTATTCAAAGCCGGTTGATTTCACCCGTATGAAAAATGGTTTGGGCGTAGCCATCGTGTCTACTTCAAAAGGAGTAATGACCGATAAAGATGCCAAGGCACAGAATGTGGGTGGGGAAGTACTCTGCTTCATTTATTAAAATATAAGACGGGCACGGAAATGAAAATGATTCCGTGTTCCGTTTGCCGGACGGCTGCGCACTAAGTTTTCTATACGGAACTGAAACCGCCGGGCGACAAATCAGATCATTTTCACTTTTATCAAAAGACTAAATTAAAAGAATATGTCTCGTATAGGTAAGAAACCGGTTGCCATAACCACAGGAGTAAGTATCTCTGTTGGTAAAGACAATGTGATCACTGTAAAAGGCCCAAAAGGCGAACTGAAGCAGGCTATTGACCGCGATATCGTGGTTGAAGTAAACGACAAAGAAGTTGTATTCAGCCGCCCTACCGACCAGATCCGCCATCGCGCCATGCATGGTTTGTACCGTGCACTGGTAGGTAATATGGTACAGGGTGTTACAGAAGGTTTCAAAAAAGAAATGGAACTTGTGGGTGTGGGTTATAAAGCATCAAACCAGGGTAACCTTCTTGACCTGTCACTGGGTTATTCTCACAATATTATTTTTGAAATACCAAAGGAGCTGAAAGTTGCCACTTCCCAGGAAAAGGGTGATAACCCGCGTATCGTTCTGGAAGGTGTTGACAAACAACTTCTCGGCCAGGTAGCAGCAAAGATCCGTGGTTTAAGGAAGCCTGAACCATACAAAGGAAAGGGTGTGAAGTATAAGGGTGAAGTGGTAAGGCGTAAAGCTGGTAAGTCAGCTGGTAAGTAATCAGTAAAAAAGAAATACCGGGCATCTGTCGATTGTATGGATTAACGGGAAAACTTAGTATAAATTCCTGGCAGCATCAGGAGGTAAAATAAAATCACATGGCAGTAAAAGTTGAAAGAAGACAGCGGATCAAATACGGGATTCGTCAGAAAATATCCGGTACAGCCCAAAAGCCAAGGCTTAGTGTTTTCAGGAGCAACCTGGACATCTATGCTCAGTTGATTGATGACGAAAACGGAGTAACCCTGGCCGCAGCATCTTCAAAAGACAAAGAAGTTCTGGCCCAGAAAGTTAATAAATCAGAAAAAGGCAAACTGGTAGGAGAGGCGATCGCAAAGAAAGCCGTTGCTCTCGGACTTACCACCTGTGTATTTGACCGTGGAGGTTATTTGTACCATGGACGTGTGAAGGCTGTTGCTGAAGGTGCGCGTGAAGGCGGCCTGAAGTTCTGATCATCAATTTTTGTTTTAAACATTTTAATCTTACGAATAAATGTCAAAAGTAAATTTCAACAAGGTTAAAGCCGGCGACCTTGAATTAAAAGAGAAAGTTGTTGCTATTAACCGTGTTGTAAAAACCACAAAAGGCGGACGTGCATTCAGCTTCTCTGCACTTGTAGTAGTGGGTAACGAGAAAGGTGTTGTAGGACATGGTCTCGGTAAGGCGAAAGAGGTTCAGGAAGCCATTACAAAAGGCATTGAAGATGCTAAGAAGAACCTGATCAAAGTACCTGTAATGAAAGGAACCATTCCACACGATCAGCTGGCAAAAGAAGGCGCTGCCAAAGTGCTTATCAAACCAGCTGCACATGGTACCGGTGTAATTGCCGGAGGCAGTATGCGTGCTGTGCTGGAAAGTGCCGGTGTAACAGACGTTCTGGCCAAATCACTGGGTTCTGCCAATCCGCATAACGTGGTAAAGGCTACCTTCAAAGCGCTGGCTATGCTGCGTGAACCAATCAGCATTTCCAAAACAAGGAACGTGTCTCTGAAAAAAGTTTTCAACGGGTAAGTATAACCGAATCCCTCATTGGGATCGATTCATACAACTTAATAATTGACCAATTTAAAAACCCCCGGGGTTCAGGATATGAAAAAGATTAAAATCACACAGGTAAAAAGCGTAATCGACCGGTCTGAGCGTCAGAAGAGGACAGTTGAGGCACTGGGTTTGCGCAAATTACATGCTACCGTTGAGGTAGAAGCTACCCCACAGATTCTGGGTATGGTCCGTAAAGTGACCCACCTGGTGAAGGTAGAAGAACTGTAAGATCACTTCCCTGGGTGAAAGAACATCCATTATTTGCGAGCAGTTTCAGGGGACTGCGTTGAGTAAAAAAACAGTATTATGAAACTGCACACTTTAAGGCCCGCCAAAGGCGCAACTAAGAAAGAGAAAAGAATTGGTCGTGGTGAAGCTTCCGGTAAAGGTGGTACCTCAACAAAAGGTAATAAAGGTCAGCAGGCCCGTACCGGTTATCAAAGCAAGCTTGGACACGAAGGTGGCCAGATGCCTATCCAGAGAAGGATACCTAAGCGTGGATTCAAAAACCACGATCGTACTGAATATAAAGTATTTAACCTCGGCCAGGTAGAAGAACTGACTGCCAAATACGGCATTACAGAGTTTTCAATGGAAGTTCTGTTCATGAATGGTCTGATCAATCGTACCGATAAGGTGAAGATCCTTGCCAATGGTGAGATCAAGACTAAACTGAATTTCAAGGTAAATGGTGCAAGTGAAAAGGCTAAGGCAGCCATTGAGGCAGCTGGCGGAACACTTGAGATACTGAAATAATTTCCGATATTTGCAGGACGCATCTGTGATGCGTCTTTTCTTTTGAGCGACTCAACTAAACAAAACAGTTGTGAACAAATTTATTAAAACACTCAGGAATATCTGGAGCATCGAGGAATTGAGGAGCAAGATCCTTGTGACGCTGATGCTTATTCTCGTATATCGATTCGGTGCGCACGTAGTGCTGCCGGGTATTGATCCAAACAAACTTGACCTTTCCAGTGCGAAAGAAGGCCTGCTCGGCCTTTTTGATACATTTGCGGGAGGTTCATTTTCCAATGCATCCATTTTTGCACTGGGTATCATGCCTTACATTTCTGCATCCATTTTCATGCAACTGATGACGATACTCGTTCCACAGATGCAGAAACTGCAGAAAGAGGGCGACAGCGGAAGAAAGAAGATCAACCAGTGGACAAGATACCTCACTGCTGGTGTAACTGCTTTACAGGCTGCAGCATATGTTGCTTACCTGCAAGGTGTTAACCGTGATGCACTGATCGAATCTTATTCGGCTTATTTCTGGATTTCAACTGTAATTATATTAACAGCAGGTACCCTGTTTGTAATGTGGTTAGGTGAGAAGATACAGGATAAGGGACTCGGTAATGGTACTTCTATCATTATCATGGTAGGTATCCTGGCACGGTTACCGCAGTCTTTTCTTGGGGAACTCGGCGCCAAGCAAACCAAAGGCGGCGGCGGGTTACTGTTATTCTTAATTGAGACTGCATTCCTGATTGCTATTATCCTTGGTTTGATCCTGCTGGTTCAGGGTGTACGCAAGATACCCATCAACTACGCCAAGCAAATCGTAGGAAACAGGCAGTTTACCGGTGCACGTCAGTTTCTTCCTTTGAAAGTGAACGCATCCGGCGTTATGCCAATCATTTTCGCACAAGCGATCATGTTCCTGCCCACACTGTTTTCATTTACCAATTTTGAAACCGGAAAGGGTATTGCACGGATATTTAATGACCCGAGTAACTTCTGGTACATGCTTATCTATGCTGTGATGGTTATAGCCTTCACTTTCTTATACACTGCTTTGATCTTTAATCCTAAGCAGATGGCCGATAACCTCAAACAAAGCAATGGATTTATCCCCGGTATAAAACCCGGACAGCCAACGGCTGATTATATTGGACAGGTAATGGACAGGATAACTTTACCCGGTGCTATTTTCCTGGCTATTGTAGGTATTCTTCCGGGTATTGCCCAGCAATTAAAGGTAACGCAATCATATGCATCTTTCTTTGGCGGCACATCGCTCCTGATCATGGTGGGTGTTGTTCTCGATACTTTACAACAGATCGAAACACATCTCCTGATGCGTCAGTACGATGGATTGATGAACAGCGGCCGCATACAGGGAAGACAGCCGGCTACGACATCTCCCTTATAAAATGATATACATAAAGACCAACGCTGAAGTTGAGTTAATGCGGGAAAGTGCTTTACTGGTTAGTGCCACCTTAACTGAGGTGGCAAAGTTTTTACAACCAGGCAAGACAACCCTGCAGGTAGACCAGCTTGCTGAGGAATTTATCAGGGATCACCAGGCCACACCTTCGTTTAAAAATCTTTACGGGTTTCCGTTTGCAACCTGTATCTCTGTGAATGACGCCGTTGTTCATGGATTTCCCACAAATTATGTCATTCAGCCGGGCGATGTTGTTTCAGTTGATGTCGGCGTCTTCAAGAATGGTTTCCATGGTGATAGCGCGTATACTTTTGCGTTAGTTTCTATTCCGGAAGAAGTCAAACAACTGATGCGGGTAACAAAAGAATCATTGTATAAAGGCATTGAGAAAGCTGTTTCCGGTAACCGGGTAGGGGATATCTCGAATGCTGTCTTTGAACATACTGAAAAAAAATACGGCTACGGTGTTGTACGCGATCTCGTTGGACATGGCCTCGGTCGGAAACTTCATGAAGACCCCCAGATTCCAAACTTTGGAAGAAAGGGAACTGGTTCAAAACTGAAAGAAGGTTTTGTACTGGCCATTGAGCCTATGATCAACATGGGGACAAAGGATGTTTACCATGATAAAGACGGATGGACCATTCGTACAAAAGATGGCAAGCCTTCTGCGCATTATGAGCATAACGTGTGTGTGCGCAAAGGCAAGGCCGACATACTTTCTTCCTTTAATGAAGTGGAAAAAGCTGAAAAAGCAAATCCGAACCTGGATGCGAGTTACATGATCTGATATTTTATTTCTGCATATATTTTCTGCCCCTTACAGTATCTTTATCTTTATCGTTTCCCTTTTGCGGTATCATTGTAAAGGTATCCTTCATACACAATTCATGAAAGAAAAAAAGTTAGTGGTTATCGGTGGCGGCGCTGCAGGTTTTTTCTGTGCGGTTAATGCGGCGAGAATAAACCCGGCATTACAGGTCATACTTTTAGAGAAAAGCAACAAACTGCTCGCAAAAGTAAAAGTTAGCGGTGGTGGTCGTTGTAATGTAACCCATGCCTGTTTTGATATTGCTGAAATGAGTGAAAAATATCCGCGCGGGAAAAATTTTGTCAAGAAAGCCTTTCATCGTTTTTTTACCAAGGATACGATAGAATGGTTTGAAGAAAGGGAAGTGCCGCTATGTACCGAAGCAGACGGGCGTATGTTTCCCGAAAGTCATTCGTCTTCATCAATCATAGATTGTCTTTTACAGGAAGCGGATAAATACAAAGTGGAAGTTATCACAAAAACGGAAGTGATCTCATTGGATAAAAACGGTGAACAGTTTCAATTGCACCTTTCTGAAGGGAAGATAATGGATGCTGATTTTGTATGTATTGCTACTGGCGGTTTTTCCAAATCGGAACAGTTTGACTGGATCAGGAAGCTGGGTCATGAAGTTGAAATGCCTGTTCCATCTCTCTTTACGATGAATATCCCTGGTCATCCTATAACAGAACTCATGGGCGTTGCGGTGGAAGATGCAGGCTTAAAGATCGCCGGAACAAAACTTAAGGAAAGAGGGCCAATGCTGATCACGCATTGGGGACTGAGCGGACCTGCGGTTCTTCGTTTGAGTGCATGGGGTGCAAGGGTTTTGCATGATATGGATTATAACTTTTCCTTACAGGTCAATTGGTGCCCGGAACATAACCCTGAAACAATTCGTTTGCTGATCCAGGATTACCGTCAGTTTAATGGTGCCGTTTTTATCGGATCAAAGAACCCTTTTGATCTGCCGCACAGGCTCTGGCTTTTTATTTTAAAAGTATGTGGTATTGACAACGGTACCCGCTGGAGCGACCTTCCGGCAAAACTCCAGGTGAAACTAATTGAAACCCTTACCAATCATACGTTCCAAGTTAAAGGGAAGACCACATTTAAAGAAGAGTTTGTGACCGCAGGCGGTGTGCTGACTTCCGAAATTGATGTGCAAACAATGGAAAGCAAAAAGGTCAAAGGGTTGTATTTTGCCGGGGAAATAATAAATGTGGATGGGATCACAGGCGGTTTTAATTTCCAGCATGCCTGGACGAGCGGATGGATTGCGGCAGCTTCCATAGGAGGAGCAGAATTTAAGTGATTGGATGGATTGGGGTGGATTTTTTGGGATAAGGGTTATAAAATCTATGTACTCTCCAAAAGTCCTATAACTCTCCAAGGGTTACCCGCTCTCCAAGGGTTACTCCACTCTCCAAGGGTTATCCACTCTCCAAGGGTTACACACTCTCCAAGGGTTACTCCACTTTCCAAAAGTCCGGAGCTTTGCTTTATATTTATAGAAACAGTTTCAATGACAACCCGAAGGAATTTTCTGAACCAGATTGGCTTGGCAACGGGCAGTTTACCCTTTTTATCATTTGCGAATCCATCTTTTGCAGAAGAAGCAAGGATGTATCAAAAGACAACCAGATCCGGATTGTTAACCGGTACGCCGGGTGATGAGGACTTCTGGGGTTGGGTAAGGGAATCTTATACTACTTCGCCCAATATAATCAACCTGAATAATGGTGGCGTTGCACCGCAGCCTAAAGTGGTACAGGATGCTCATATCAGATATTATCAATACTGTAATGAAGCCCCGACTTACTACATGTGGCAGATACTTGACCAGGGCAGGGAGCCTTTGAGAGAAAAACTCGCCGGCATTTGCGGATGTTCTCCGGAAGAAGTTGCGATCAACCGTAATGCAACTGAAGGATTAAACACTGTAATCTTTGGCTTAAACCTTAAAGCTGGTGATGAAGTTATCCTCACAAAACAGGATTATCCCAATATGATCAATGCCTGGAAGCAAAGGGAAAAAAGAGATGGGATAAAACTTGTTTGGTTGAACCTTACACTTCCTGAAGAAAATGAAGATATCCTGGTGAAGCAATTCGTTTCCGCTTTCACGCCAAAAACAAAAGTTGTTCATGTTACTCATTTGATAAACTGGTGCGGGCAGATTTTACCGGTTAAAAAAATTGCTCAGGAAGCCCATAAGCGCGGCATTGAAGTGATTGCAGATGGTGCACATACACTTGCCCATTTTGATTTCAGGATTCCCGATCTTGAATGTGATTATTTTGCTTCATCATTGCATAAATGGCTGGGGGCACCTTTTGGAAGCGGTTTGTTATATGTAAAGAAAGAAAAGATCAGGAATGTATGGGCACTGCTTTCAAACAATGAGCCGGATGGCCCGGATATCAGGAAATTTGAATCGCTGGGAACACGTTCCTTCGCTTCGGAAATGGCCATCGGGGCTGCAGTTGATTTCCATGAAGTGATTGGCGCTAAGAGAAAAGAAAACCGCCTGCGTTTTCTGAAAGACTATTGGGTAGACCAGGTTAAAGACCTGCCGCATATCTCCTTCAATCAACCGAAATCACCGCATTTATCCTGTGCCATTGCAAGCCTTGTTGTTGCCGGTAAAAAGCCGGAGGATGTTGCCGGGGAATTATTCTCAAAATATAAGATACATACTGTTGCCATTAACTGGGAGAATATCCATGGTGTAAGGGTAACGCCTAATGTGTATACTTCTTTAAAGGATCTCGACAAACTGGCAAATGCCGTCAGGAAAATCAAAGTGTAAATAAGCATTTTGCTGCATAAAAAAAGAGGCTTTTTACGGCCTCTTTTTTTTATAAGATGTACACTTTATTTTACCAGCCTGCGATGGTAATTTATTTGTCCGATGTGGAAACTCAGATGTTTGAGCAAATAAACCAGGAAGTACTCAGTGGTCAATGGTTCATCAAAAACCTGGATCGGAAAATCACTATCCAGTTCCTTTTTTGAAACCTGCTCCAGTGTATCAGTGACGATACGCTTTGAATTTTCGATTTCTTCAAGCAGTTTCTGCCTTGGAATATTCTTTAATTTAAACTCTGCTTCACGGTTACGAATGTATCCGGATTCACCGATAGTAGCACCAATAAAATGCTGCAGGTTGCCTGTCAGGTGCAAACAAAGATTTCCACCACTGTTATTGATACCTTCTGCAACTTTCCATAACTGTTCATCCTGCTCGTAGGCTTTGATCTCTTCCGTCAGATTGTCCAGTTCCTTCTCATATAAACTTATCAGGACCGTAGTTATCATAGTTGATTATTTCGGGGCAAAAATAGTAAAACAAGTTTGGGAAATCCGCTAATTTTTTATTGCGTGACAATATTTTTTTTTAAAATAATTTTCAGCTTCTAAATAGACAGGTGATTATTGGTTTTTTATGTCCTTACAGGTAAGGTTGATACCTGCAGGATTTCCATCGAGTTTCATCAGGATGGGGAAATCAGCATTATTAAGTATCCAGTAACGGGTACTGCCATCGCTAGATTCTGCGTATACAACATCAACTTCCTTGCCCCCGGCAAAAAATTCACTCCCTTTAGGCTGATCTTTCAGCGAAAGTTCCATACCATCATAATTAGACTTTTTATTTAACAGGAGTTCCTTCAAGAAAGTGCGGGATAAGATTGCGATGGTCTGGTTGTCAGACAGTTTTCTTTCTTCACCCGGTACAGGTTGATCCCAGTTAAGTGAATTGCCTTTCTCGAGGTTTAGCTTACTATTTATAAATTTCCCGGCCATTCCATTTGTCAGGTCATAATCAAACACAATACCATCTTCACCTATAGAAGATACCTTTAAAAATAAAGGCAGTGTTTGTCCCTGTGCATCAAGTTCGTATTCAATGATCGTCCCGGTTTTGAGTTCAGGTTTGATTTTTACTGCCTGCTGGGCCTGTGTAAAAAACACACCAAACATAAGAGCAAGAATTAGCGTAAAGTATTTCATATTGATTATTTGATCGGAAATTAGGCAGTTTGATTTGATTCTGAGAAAAAAACAATGACCAAATCAAGCATTATTTTACCAAAGGTATTTTTTAATTACGGGACCGTTGTTTTCAGTGACTTTAAAACGGAATGATCCGGGAAACGGCATTTCTGAAAAAAATATACGTAAGTGGCAAAGATTAACTCGGGAATAGCCCCCTATATAATTGAAAATCAATAATATATATGTAAAGTCAGGCGACTTTACCAAGCCTGCAAAAAAACCTCCTGAAAACATGGAGGGACGGGAGTTTTGCGCTACCTTTGCCGTCCCCAAATCAGGCCTGACAAAACAGGTCTGAAATTCACATAAAAGGAGGAATTAAATAGTGGAAGAAAACACAACACTACCAAACCCGGCTGTAGCAGAAGCAGTTGCAACAGCACATGATGATTTCGACTGGAGCATTGACAAAAGAAATGTCGCCAGTTACAACAGCGAGGAAAAAGAAAAGTACGATGCTGTTTATGAAGGCACTTTCAAATCTATCACCGATGGTGAAATGATTGAGGGTACCGTTGTTGGCGTTACCAAGACCGATGTGGTCATCAACATCGGGTTCAAAAGCGACGGACTTGTTTCTTTGAACGAGTTCCGTGATCTCCCTAATCTTAAAACAGGAGATGTTGTAGAAGTCCTGGTTGTTGAAAAAGAAGACCGTGAAGGTCATCTGCACCTCAGCAGGAAACAAGCGCGCATTGCCCGTGCATGGGAAAAAATTGTGGAAGTACACCGTACCGGTGATGTGGTTACCGGCCTGGTTACCAGCAAAACCAAAGGCGGCCTGATCGTGGACATCTATGGTATGGAAACATTCCTGCCGGGTTCTCAGATCGACGTTAAACCCGTTACTGATTACGATCAGTTTGTGAACAAGACAATGGAATTTAAAGTGGTTAAGATCAACGAAACCATTAAGAATGCCGTAGTTTCTCACAAAGCCCTGATCGAAAGTGATATTGAAGCGCAGCGTGTGGAGATCATGGGTAAACTGGAAAAAGGCCAGGTACTTGAAGGAACTATTAAGAACATCACCGATTTCGGCGCATTCCTGGATCTGGGCGGTGTAGACGGTCTGCTGTATATCACCGATATCAGCTGGGGTCGCATCAGCCATCCTTCAGAAGTTCTGAAGATGGACCAGAAACTGAATGTTGTTGTATTGGATTTTGACGACGAAAAACGTCGCATCAGCCTTGGTCTGAAACAACTTACACCTCATCCATGGGATACCTTACCTGAATGGGTACTGGAAAATGCATCGGTTAAAGGTAAGGTTGTGAATATTGAAGATTATGGCGCATTCCTGGAAATCATGCCAGGCGTTGAAGGCCTTGTTCACGTAAGTGAAATTACCTGGGCTAACTCACCGGTCAATGCAAAAGAATTCTTCAAACTGGGCGATGAATACGAAGCAAGGATTGTAACCCTGGATAAGGAAAGCCGTAAAATGAGCCTTTCCATCAAGCAGCTTTCTGCTGATCCATGGAGTGAGATCGAAAATAAATACCCTGTAGACAGCCGCCACAAAGGCCTCGTGAAAAACATCACTCCATACGGCGTGTTTGTTGAACTCGAACCTGGAATTGGTGGTATGATCCATATCAGCGACCTGAGCTGGCTGAAGCGTTTCAATCACCCATCTGAATACACAAAATCAGGTGCAGAGATTGATGTGGTTATCCTGAATATCGACAAGGAAAACCGTAAACTGCAACTCGGCCATAAGCAACTGGAAGAAGATCCCTGGAACACCCTGCAGGATACATTCGCTGTAGGTACTGTTCATGAAGGCACCGTAACCCGTAAAGACGATAAGGGCGCTGTTGTCCAGCTTCCTTACGGACTCGAAGGTTTTGCGCCAAGCCGTCACCTTGGAAAAGAAGACGGTAAGGTTGTTGGAGCTGATGAAGTAGCCGAATTTATGGTGATTGAGTTCGATCGTAATGAAAAGAGGATCGTACTTAGCCACAGCCGCATCTGGGAACAGGTAAAAGCTGATGTAAAGAGCGCTGAGATCAAGGAAAAAACAGCTGAAGCAGTAAAAACCAAGAAAGCCGTGAAAGAAGTGCAGGGCAAGGTTGAAAAAACCACCCTTGGCGACCTCGGTATCCTGGCCGAACTGAAGAAGAAGATGGAAGGTGGAAGTGAAGAAGAAGCCGGAACAGAGAGCAAATAAGCACTTTTAAATGCTTCATACAAATCCTGCCGATAAAACGGCAGGATTTTTTTTATCTGTCAATGTTTGAAAAAATAATTTCATTAAATGCAATCAGGGAAGGAATCTTAGCATCAGCTGCTTCCCAGCCTTTATGCTCCATAGCCTGAGGTGCAGGGACTACAACACATTTCATCCTTGCTGCTTTTGCCGCGATCATGCCATTGAATGAATCTTCAAAACAAACACAAGTGGTTGGATGGCTGTCAAGCAATGCTGCACAGTCGAGGTATACCTGCGGGTGGGGCTTACCGTGAGGAAGGTGTTCGGCAGAGCTGATGGCTTGAAAACGGCCCGTTAATCCCGTTCTTTGTAATACTGCGTCTATCAATGCAACCGGGGATGAAGTTGCCAACCCGACCCTGAATTTTTTTGACTCGAAGAAATCCAGGGTTGAATTAACACCCGGCATGAGGGTTCCTTTTTCAAGCACTTTATCAATAACAAAGCGGGTAATATTTTTCTCGGTCTCAGGCGCCAGTGACTGATCGATTTTGTACCTGGTGAACCAGTAATGAAGGAATTCACGCGTCCGTAAACCAATGGTAGTGGCATAGGCTTCTTCATCCAGGCTTACACCCAGGTTTATCATCACTTCTTTTGCCGCTTCATACCAAAGTGGTTCAGAATCGATCAGCAAGCCGTCCATATCAAAAATAACGGTATTCAATCTCATCCTCCAAAGATAACAAGGGAGCGCATACATTCTGCTCACAATGATAAACAGGTAACATTTTATCTAAGCTCCTATGCTTTAATATAAGTTTCAATGATATGGGCCATGCCAAGGGATTTTCGAGCCTGATGAAAAAATACTTTGAGGAGAAATACCCGAAAACACTCATTTATGAATATTTCCTTATCTTACCAGCCGATTGTTTGCCAAATCAAAATTCCATGAATCGTTTAACAGAACGGTTAAAAAATATCAGTGTCATCCGCAAAATGGTTTATGCCACGGTTGGTTTTTTTTCCTACCCGGGTCTTGCCCTGGTAAACCGTATTCAGATAAGCGGAACTGAGCACCTGCAAAGCCTTCCCCGGCAGAATGTTTTATTCGTCAGCAATCACCAGACCTATTTTGCAGATGTGATAACTTTCCTGCACATTTTCTGTGCCGTGAAATGGAGAAAACAAAACAGGCTTGGTATTCCTTATTACCTGCTTAATCCTTTTTCCAATGTGTATTTTGTTGCCGCCGAAGAAACCATGAAAGGCAGCTGGATGAGCAGGGTTTTTGCTTTAGCCGGTGCCCTAACGGTAAAGCGTACCTGGAGGGCAGAAGGAAAAGAAGTGCAACGAAATGTAGATCCGGGAGACACCAATAAGATCGAAAAGGCCCTGAGTAAAAGCTGGGTGATCACATTCCCCCAGGGAACAACCAAACCTTTTGCCCCGGGCAGAAGAGGCACGGCCCATATCATTAAAGAAAACCGCCCGGTTGTTGTGCCGGTTGTTATCAATGGCTTCTGGCGCGCTTTCAATAAGAAAGGCCTACAGTTCAAAAAGAAAGGTTCACTCCTGTCTGTACGATTTAAAGAGCCACTGGATATCGATTATAATGATACAGTGGATAATATCCTGGAAAAGGTGATGGATGGAATTGAACAGAGTAAAAAATTTATGATGAAAGGCAAGCATCACCTGATGACGATGATCGATAAATGAGCCTTCGTTTCTATCTTTGTGCCAATGCCGGGCAAATTCCTTTTTATACTTCTTTTTTCCTTCCTGTTTAATATTTTACAGGCTCAGGTTACCATCAGTGGCCAGGTTCTGAATGCGAACGGAAACGCACCTGTTTCCAAGGCTTCAGTATATATCAATAACTCAACCATAGGGACAGCTTCTGCTGAAGACGGAACCTACACACTAACGGGCGTCAATCCGGGGGTATACGAGATCATTGTTTCTCATATTGGATTTGAAGTGGTGGCTTATAAAGTTGAAGTGAAGTCAACAGCACTCAGGCTCACTTTCAAACTGGAATCTAAAGTGAAGCAGATGCGGGATATACTTGTTGTGACTCCCAGTCAGCGGGAGAAGTGGATGAACTTACTCAAAGAAAATTTTCTTGGACAAACCATTGCCGCGGATAAATCAAAAATCCTGAATGAGGAAGATATTTTTTTCGAAAAGGGTCAAAAAAAGAATGTCATTAAAGCTTTTTCAGAAGTGCCACTGATCATAGAAAACAAGGAACTGGGTTACCGGGTTTATTTTGAATTGCAGGAATTCTTTTATGATGCAGAGCAGGGGAGAACCCTTTTTTATGGATTCAGCCGTTACGAAGAGATGGGTGATCCGGATTCGGAACCTTCCGGGAAATTCAGACGACACAGGGAGAAGACATATCGTGGCAGCACATTGCATTTTTATCATTCACTCTTGTCTGATGCTTTGGCGAAAGAAGGGTTTACAACCTATATCACCCGATCCTCAGACACAACGCAAAATGGTAAACCCAATTCGGTTGTTAATGGAAATACAGTTACCGTTTCGGCTAAGCCACCACAGTTAGCATTTGCAGTTGGCAGAAATGATATCCTTTTCAAGGACAGCAACGATACCACCCGGTATTACCTGAGGTGGAACGGTACTTTACAGGTGAGGTACAAATATGATCCTTATTATAAAGAGTCCCTGAAGCGAAAGTTTTTTGTTGCGGGTGACCTGCCACAGGGATTTCAATCGGGTATTGTAATGATGGAAGCGCCAGCCTACCTGGACCCCAATGGCGTATTGCTTAATCCACTGGCTGTACAGTTCAGCGGATTCTGGTCTTATGAAAAGCTGGCGAATATGTTACCGATTAATTACAGGCCGGAATAGAGGATAGAGGATAGAGGATAGAGGATATCCAGCACATTGCCATTACTGACTCACCAGAAGAAGTGATAGAGTTTATTAATCTTTCAACACCCATAAATCCGAAATGACACAAACAGACTACCACGAAAGTATTTTTGTAGATGGCAGCGACTTCTTTGACAGTTTGTTAGAAGATATTAATGCCGCCCAACACAGTATTGATATGGAAACCTACATTTTCAAAGGTGACCAATTGGGTGACAAAATCGCCGAAGCATTAATCACCGCAGCTAAACGTCAAGTCAAAATCCGCGTGCTTGTTGATGGTGCGGGCTCTCCAGTCTGGGGCGGCAGCATGACTAGACGCTTAGAAAAAGCCGGTATTGATACTCGGATATTTCACCCTTTTCCCTGGCGAGTGTGGCATTGGAGCCGATCCGTTATTCATCTGCCATTACTGATCAAAGTCATCTATTTGTTACTGAAGATAAATTCACGTAACCATCGAAAAGTGTGCATGATAGATCAAAAAATTGCCTATATTGGCAGTTTGAATATCAGCCAATGCCACCTTAAACACGAACACGGTGGCCAAGGCTGGCGAGATACCGGAGTGCGCTTAACCAACGCTGATCTTACCGATTTACTCCTAGCCTTTCAGGCTTCCTGGAATCATATTGCGGTACGTGAGCGCATGAAAGTGATTTTTAGACACTTCAATAAAAACCCTATTATTCGGCTCAATAACACATGGCAGCGACGACGAATACTGCATAAACACTTATTACGTAGACTCAAAAGCTGCAAGGACCGTATCTGGATTACCAATGCTTACTTTGTACCCGACAATGTTTTATTAAAAACACTGACTGAAGCGGCACAAAAAGGCTTGGACGTTCGCATTTTATTGCCGCGCAAATCTGATGTTTTTGTGATGCCCTGGGCCTCAACGACTTTCTATTACAACTTGCTAAAAGCGGGGGTGCGCATCTTTGAATACCTACCCAACATACTGCATGCAAAAACATTGATTGTGGATAACTGGATCACTGTGGGCTCAAGTAATTTGAATCACCGCAGCTTACTCCACGATCTAGAGGTTGATGTTAATCTACAGCTAACTCACTCAAAAGATCTGATCGTAGAACAGTTCAAAGAAGATCTGACTAAAGCCAATGAGATTTCATTGAAAAACTGGCACACAAGACCACTCTACCAAAGGCTGATCGGTCGTTTTGCGCTCTACATGAAATACTGGATCTAATATTTAAACAATAATGAGCCACGTGTAAAGCCAGCACCAAAACCTACAAACAACACCGTATGTCCCGGTTTGACGCGCCCATCACTAACCGCTAAATTAAAGGCTAACGGAATCGATGCGGAAGAGGTATTACCATGTTGATCTACAGTGACGATGAACTTTTCCATAGGCACACCGAGTTTATCAGCCACTGCGGAAATAATGCGCACATTCGCCTGGTGTGGAATCACCCAATCCACCTCCTCTAGCGAGATATCTGTCTGTGCCATAACCTGTTGTATAGAATGAGTGAAGTGGTTAATGGATTTTTTATAGACTTCACGGCCATTCATAGTGATATAGCGATTCTCCAGTGTCATCGCTTCATAGCCCTGAGAAACGCCCCAAGATACCTCCAAGTACTCAGCACTACATCCATCTGAGCCTAAATCAGCTGCAATAATCCCAGGTGAATCGCTCATCGCAATAATAGCAGCCCCCGCACCATCGCCAAATAAAACGCAGGTTGTTCGATCTTGCCAATCAACCACTTTAGAAAGTGCTTCAGCCCCTACAATCAGCGCATAACGTAAATCATTTCGCCCCTTCATTAAGTAAAAGGCCGTCGTTAAACCATAAACAAATCCACTACACGCCGCTTGGATATCATATGAAATACAATCCTTTATACCTAATCGCCCTTGCAACAAGGTGGATGTACTGGGTAAAACCTGCTGTGGGGTATTGGTTGCCACAACCAGCAAACCCACTTCATTAGCCTCTATTCCCGCCTTGTTAATGGCCTCCAAGGCCGCATGATGAGCCAAATCCAGTAATGACTCACCCTCAGAAAGCACGTAGCGTTGCTTTATACCGGTTCGCTGCGAAATCCATTCATCTGAAGTATCGACTAGCTTTTCCAAATCAGCATTGGTTAATAGTTTTTTTGGCAGTGCCGACCCGCTGGATATTACCTTTACATGCGTCATTTTTTTCCTCCACGAGACAATCCTCGTATAAAACGTAATAGTTATCACCCAAAACAGATGGGCGATTCCAGTAAAAATACCATCGATTGCGCCAGAGGTAAAGAGGACAAATATGGGGGCTCAGCGCCGCCTAATTATAATACCCCCGTCCCTGCGAGCCAAGCATGGAGGGAGGGGCTAATAGTAACTACTGTAGAAGCTTTATAGGTAATGCTATAGTATTTGTCCGTTATCTAGATTTCACCTGGCTACAGCTTACTTCATTAGGATCGACACTTATGCTAGAACGTTCGAGGCAAATGCTGTTTTTTAAGCGCCATTTTCCGCTTGCAATGTTTTTACTCACCTGGCTTTTCAGGTTAGGTAAAAAACCAAAATTAATTTTTGGTGGGCATTCAAGTTTACAAGAAATCAGAGTCATTGATGAGGGTAGCATAAGAAGTTTACAGCTTGGCGTCGGCAATACCCCTATTCAGGCCTGTATCTCACTCAAAAATCCTAGCTATCTTGCTCTAAGCTGTAATCGTTTAATGCTGGCAGCATTATATTTAAATCCTCAGCCTCATAAAATTCTTATCTTGGGGTTAGGAGGGGGCGTGTTGCCACGAACACTCGGTAGACTGCTGCCAAAAAGTGATATTACCAGTGTCGAAAATGATCCTCTGGTAGCTAAGGTTGCTCAAACTTACTTTGGTTTTCATACCAGCACACAGCAGCATCTCATTATTGATGATGGCAGAAAATTCATTACTTTGGCAGCAGCACAGGGCAAACAGTATGATTTGATTATGCTAGATGCTTACGATGCACACTACATTCCAACGGAGTTAATGACGATGGAATTTCTACAATTAGTCAAATCGCTATTAGCACCACAAGGGATATTGGCTGCCAATACCTTTAGTTTAAGTCGATTATATGAGCGTGAATCCGCCACCTACAGTGCCATATTTGGTCATTTTTATAACTTACAGTATGGTAACAGGATCATATTGACAAAAAAAGGTGAGCTACCAGAATTTAACGCCATTAGACAAAACGCCCAATCTATTGCGCCACAATTCAAATCACTGGGCATTAACACGCGATGGCTAACCAATCTTTTCACCTTGTCTCAAGATCCACCCCCACTAACAGCACCACTACAGGATGAATATGATCTGGATTTACTATCGCTGCAGTAGCACTTCATGCAATAGAGTGAAGGTCTCATACAGTGGCAAACCCATTACCCCTGAGTAACTGCCTTCTATATGCTTGATAAATATACCAGCCATGCCCTGAACTGCATAGGCACCGGCCTTATCGATAGGCTCACCACTTTCCCAGTAGGCTAAACGTTGTTCAGGCGTAATCTCAGCAAACGTGACTTTACTAGTATGCAAGCGTGACTGGATCTGGCCCTCAGATTCAACGGCGATCGCTGATAAGACATGATGAGTACGATTAGACAACAGAGACAACATACGTAGTGCATCCGCCTGATTAGTGGGCTTAGTGAGTATCTCATCACCAATAACCACAACAGTATCAGCACCTAACACTGGTCGCAGTGGCAAATGTCCTATTCGCCGCGCGGCCTCTTGTGCTTTGGCTCTGGCTAGCCGCTCTACCATAGCGGCTGCAGACTCATCACCCAAACGTTGCTCATCAACATGATGATTGATTACTGCGAAATCAACACCAATTTGAGTCAACAGTTCTTGGCGACGAGGTGAGCTAGAGGCTAAGTAAATGGCGGGCAAATGCGATGTAACCATACCGAACTCCTTGTAGGTATTTTAAATGGATAATAACATAAGGGACACTATTCATCTAATCCTTAGCACAACTAAGATTGCAGCAGATCCTGAGGAACCCTCAAGCCAAGTACTCTTTTTATTTTTCGGCAAAGGCGTTCAGATAAACAAGCCAAATGAAAATATTCTTCAAGAAATCTATCCAATCCAAACTGCTGGTAAAACTGAACATCTTCTTTTTTATTAAATAAATGAGTCAAATTACGTATACGTTGGGTTATAGTAAGAGGCCTATGCTGGTATTGAATAGACTCCAGATCAAGCAACGTAAAGGTATCGTTATTACTCACTAGGTTATTTAAGTGGATATCCTTGAAGTAAATACCCAGATCGTGCAGACCCACCAAATATCGGGCAAGATCCGGCATAAATGAAATATTATTAGTACGCGCAAGGTCATATAATGTCATGCCGCTCACAAAATCATAAATTAAAATATCACAATTTAGTGTTGGATAAAAATAAACCGCATTGATCTTTGGTACACTGATATTTTTAGATGATAAGTGCTTAGCATTCTTTATAAACCGGGAAGCATAAGGCCAAATAGTTGAGGTAGAAAGCAATTTACGCTTATATATATGCTTAATAATCTTTTTTTCACTACTTAACAGCAATCGAATCTTGGTGCGGGTACGCTTAACAAGCTCAGCACCCTCAGTTAGTTTCAAATATTCATGTTCAAGCAATATTGGATAGGCCATTATATAATTTCAGCTAGACTTAATTATTGCGATACTACTGTATTTTCCTCGTGAGGTCTATTACCCGTAGGAGGCGGTGACCGGCTAGATCTCTGATTATCTGCTATAATGGCAGTATCAGGAATAACCAGGATGGTGAATTATGATCATGAGTCATGAATTTAACCCTTTTAACATATTGCCACGCGAGTTGATGCTACATATACTCGTGCACACCTTTACGGAAGAAGGCAAATGTTCATTGGAGAACATTTTAGATTACAAGCAGGCCAATAAAGATTTTTGCTCATTGCTTTCACTGGAGCAAAACTTTAAATACATTTTAGAGTCAATGCCTACTGAGTTTAATATTGGATTAATAACGACGTTACGTAAAAGGAAAATCACAGAGGACGAAGGTCGATACCGTGCTGGTTTAGCTTTGTTATTTTTGAAATATCTTTATCAGCATGTCAAACCCTTTGCTGATGACGAGTTTATTCAAAACCGCTACGAGGATTACTACACGTCGCTGAAATATCTACAAGAATACTTTGTTGACTATCCAATGCCTATGTATATTGGCGGTTACGTAGCATTTTATATCTCAAAGCGTTTAATGAAAATCAATCCATTGAACAAAGATCTTCACGAAAAAGGCGCGAAAATATATAAAATTGCCGTTGAATGTATTGTTCGAGCTGATGAACTTGAGCATCCACTAGCGCGGATATTTTATGCTGATTTCGAATCTCAACTTCAACGCTCTTACATCAATATCGATGAATACCTAATAGAGGACTTACCTAAAACAGACGATATTAGCTTAAGTTACTTATTTTCTTTATTATCAAATGATTTAACTATAGACGTCGAAAAATTTTCCGATGAAACTCAAACATTATTATTAGTGACTTGGCGAAAACTGATTCTTGAAAACTATACTAATGCATGCGATCTTTTCACTTACGCTTTTAACAACAATAAATTAGTCAACATAACCGATTACTTTTACAGTTGCTATCAAATCAATCATTTTCATCGATATATCCTAGCTTGTAACCCACTCTTTGTGCACAACGAACACAAAGAAAATACAACCTATTTATTAGATAAATTCTCTGTAGCCTCACTGATCACATTACATCAAGGCTTTCGAGTACAGCACCCTCAGCCAGATTCTGTACTGTTATCGACCATGTTAAAAATGAGTCTTAGTGAACTGAACAAATTTCGAATTTTAGTCAGTGATATATTGGCACTACCTCAAAAAGAATCATGCGCCTGGCGAACCTGCTTTCATGAAAGCTATAGAGATGCGGTTGAAGACGGCTCTCTGAAAGTGGTTTCAAGCAAACAAATGGAAATG
>JBGSHT010000108.1:0-2066 GCA_041752135.1 Chitinophagaceae bacterium
GCTTCCCACTGCCCGCCGTCACCTGCATGAGCGAACGTCGTCCCCTCGGGCAGATGAGCCCGGACGACGGCATTTGCCACTGGGCCGGTTCCATTATTGGTGAAGAGAACCTTGTAGGCACCCGTCTGATTTAGGTAGCGAGTGGTCGGTCCTTCGCCTGCCACCGCGAGCTGATAGTCCTCAATGACAAGTCGATGGTCGGCCGACATCGGCGAAAGCCCATCGCCCGTCACGACGACCGGGATCGGTGAATCACCCACCGCGCTGGCGGTTAGTTGAAGCGGAATGTTACGTGTTTCGCCCGCACCAAGTTCGCCGACTTCGTACTCGAGTTCAGTACCTTCTTAATGAGCGAGAATCTGAGGCAGGGCGCAGCGAAGAGCGAGCCCCGTCGCAGCTGCGTTGCCGGAGTTTGTCAGTGTGAGCACCAACTCGACGGGTTGTCCCATCATCGCCTTCGAAGGTCCCGTCAGCTTGACCGCAACATCGGGCGTCAGCAAACGGATCGACGATTCGACGGTCGAGGTGTAACTCACCGAGACGCGAGAGACGGCTGTCGGTGCTCGCGATCCCTTCTTCGAGACGATCGAAAACGTGATCTTCTTTGTTTCGCGTGGCTCCATCCTGCCAAGCGACCAGACGAGTGTTCCGCCGTTTTGCTCGGAGCGTGGGCTTGAGGTAACCACTTCGACGCTGGCATCAATCGAGTCGGTCACGATCACCTGGTCGACTGCCTGATCGCCGTGATTGGTGACAAGGATATCGATTGGGCTCGGTTTCCCGGAGAGCAGTTGCGCGGGGGCAACTTGCCTGATCTCGACATTGGGGCGAACGACGTCGGCGGATGAAGCAGTTTCAGTGGTGGTCGGAACGACGGGTAAGGACTCATGAGTGGGAGCGGTCGCAGGAATTTCCGACGCGACGCGACGAACCATCGGATCGTTCATGGCAGGTTTTTGGGCCACAACCGACGATGAATTCGGGAGTGTGCGAGGCGGCGCTGCCACTGCAGTCTTGCGCGGCTGCTTGGCCGTGGCACGTGTGCGAGGATTGGCCGTTGGAATCGGCTTGCCCGTTTTGGCTTCCGGGGCTGCCGGCGTAGTACCGACTGCCTCGAGTGTTCGGGGTTTCTGCGTGAGCGGTTCCGCCTCTTGCGCAAGAGTGGGGAATGCTATTCCCGTCATGCCAAGTGCAATGAAAGCACACGATCTCGCCAGCACGCTTCGCATCAGAAATCCCCTTTGGATCCCTCGAATCAGTTGGACCAAGCAATGTCAGGGGCGTAGACATCGCGAAAAATGGCCCGTCGATACCGGAGACTCATCGATGCAACTCAAGGTGATTTCAGCGGAGTGACCGCAGATAAGTGAGAGCACAAGTCATGTCAATATCTGAAGACGAAACTTTCGCACTAAAACATTGTGAAGATCGCAGTTAATTCAGCGTTCGTCACTCCATTTAAATTCGCGGACTGTCACGTCACTAGAAGCATTTCTCTCGAAACACACAGCTTCATTACCCGGATTTCAGACGCGTCGGATTTTGTTCTCAATTTCTTGAAGCCCTCTTTGCTGACCGGCCGAAAGAAAGAGAAGAGGGGAAAACTTTTCCGATCGTGCGGGCGCATCTCGCGACCTCATCACGGGGCGGCCATCTCCGATTCGAGAGAGGGATTACCATGAGAGACATTCGAACCAGCAATCCAGCAGGTTGGGTACTACTCACCGCGATGTTGATCGGCGCAACACCCGCTTTTGCCCAGTTCGGGGGGAGCTATCTTACCCCGACCCCCTCGGTTGGCACGGGATATGGCGGGTTTCCATTCTCAGGCTATGGATGGGGCATTGGTCCAAGACTTTCGAACTACGGCAACTTTGGTCCGCGACCGGTGACTTGGTACACGCCGGGGCAGGGTTATTCTTCCTATGTTGCCAACGGCCTTCCTTGGCAGGGATCGCCCGTTTCTCCTCGTGCCTATCAGTATCCCAGCAGCACCGGCATGGGAATCGATGGAATGATCGCTCGCGAGGAACGCTACCGCATGCGGTTCGATACCCTGCAAGCTC
>JBGSHT010000109.1:0-2360 GCA_041752135.1 Chitinophagaceae bacterium
GCCGCCTGCAACTCTGTGGCCAGCGCCTTGCCGCCACTCACCGGCGCAATGGCCGTGGCCATGGCCAGGATCAGGTCGTTGAGCGGACTCACCGCCGTGCCGGGTGTAGCTGCGGCGTTCCACCAGCTGTTGGCCTGCAGGTTAAACTTATCACCGGCCATTACTTTGAGGATGATCGCCGGGCCTATTTTGCTGGAGCCCGCACCACTGCCTACATTGGCCACCAACGCCTGGCCGGTGGCGACGGGGAAAAGTGTGGGCCGAAGTACCCGCGTGGTTGACCGGTTGGTATAGTAGGTTTCTTCCGCCGCTGCCGTGGCTGTTTCCATGGTTGCTGCCGGGTAGGCGTCTGTTTGCTGGTCATCGGTTAATACCATCCGCACATTGCCCAGGTGATCTTTAAGGAAATAATCATACACCAGTTTGGCGGGGGTGGCTCCGGCTATGGGTACAAATCTTGTTCTTCCCTCTTCATGACCGGCAAACTGCAGGCGGTCGGTATAATCTAAAGGATCGGCGGGGGCCGTTATCCGGCTCTCAAATACCAGCGCGCCCAAATAAGTGGTGGTGGTGGTGATGGTCTTTCCCCCTACGGAATTATCCACCGTCACTTTTTTGAGCTTACTGCCCGATGCGTCATAGGTGTAGGTGATATTTCCCTTTGCCGTTACGGTAATCACAGAAGGCAGGTTCAGGTGGTTATATACAATACTTTACCATATCGTTAAATCACTAGAAAAAGTCTTCAATGGAATAAATACAACTTTTTTCGGTAATAGCTTTTTGTTTATGTAATATTCATCTGAACTACTACCTAACTTGTCTGTTTCAATATCCCTCAATATAAAAGTTCCATGCCGTTTAATGATACTTAGCTGAACTTTATACCCATCTTTAAGATTAAAGTTTCGCTTAAATGATTCTTTTTTTATTGCATCAAACAATTCATAAATATTGCCCTTATCTTTTTCCAGTCTTTCTATGTAGCTGATTGCAGAGTCTTTGAAACATTTAAATAACTCCTCTCGATAACCACCGGGTAAATCGGGGCAATAATTTTTATCATTTAAAAATGTGGTAACAAAAGAGCCTATTGATTTTGTATCAATTGAAGCTGCATTAAATTCTTTTGCTGTAGACCAAAATTGTTGTGTGGGAGTTTTTGGTTTAAATATCTCTACATAAAAAATGAGTAATGTGTCACTTGTCTTATTACAAGAAAATTGTTGGCTATAACAATCAGTAAAAGAAAAAAACACAATTAGTGTTAAAACAGTTTTCATAGCTATTCATTAATAATTTTTGGAAGGAAAGACCCGTTAATAAATGCATCAATATTAGTTTGGGTAGGCTTCTCAGGTGGGTATGCCATAATACCACCCTTAACGCCTGTTCTGAAGTTGTCCTCTAATCCAAGAGTATGAAAGATTTCATGTACCCTATTCATTTTACTATCCTGCCGCACATTCATAGTAATATTTTTGTTGGATTGGGTTGTTCCTCCAGTCGTTTGGAAAGTTTCTGTGCCGTCTGCATTTTCTTGTTTGTTTCTTTCACCAAACCGAGGATTAGTTTGTTCATTACCTTTTACAAGAGAGTTTCCAATGGATTGCCCTTGATAAGTATCATTATTGGCACTATTAACCGCCTGTAAGTCGGTTCCTCCTGATTGGAAGTTTAAATCAAACTTCACTTTATAACCGCTATAATTACCTTGTGATACTGAGAAGCCCTGTTTATTGAGATAGCTGTTTACCTTTTTTTCCATTCGTGCTATCTGTTTTTCAGAATAGCCTTTTATTTTAAATGATTTGTTACCTACTTGAACCGATCTATCACCTGATTGAACATGATAATTAGCTTTTACTGTTGCGGTCTTCTTGTCTTTATCAACTACAACAACTCCATCTTTTCCATCAGGGTCTATCGTATTTATAGGTTTGTTAGAAACATAAGCATATGGAGAGTTGCTAATGTTATTCCACTTATCACTTAAAGGGTCAATCGTCATCCAACGCATTATCTGGTTATCGTACATTCTTGCACCATAATCCAGCCATTCAAGTCCACTTCCATCGCTGAATTCTTGCCGTTGTTCCTCTTTAGCATTAAACTTAAATTTATTATTGGGAGAACCGAAGCTTAAACTCTTTGAAGAGATGCCCTGCATAACTAACCCACTAGGATAATAATGCGTCTCTTCCACCAGCGGCCCCCTAACATGACTCACCTGCAAATTGTCAAAGAACACATCGATATTGGGTGTTTCATTGCTCACATAAATATACAAATATCCACTGGCCGTTACCGGTAAATTAGTGCGGGTATGGGTTTTTAAAACACCGTTGCCTTCCACCTGC
>JBGSHT010000110.1:0-2111 GCA_041752135.1 Chitinophagaceae bacterium
TGTCCTGTTGTTGATATAATTGTTCAGGTTCGTTGGATTTCCGGAAATGGCATTGATATGCGTACTGGTAAGTCCCTTACTTACCGGGAAGCCTGTTGCCGTTGTTAACGCACCAATTAAATCCATAACGCCCATCACCAGTGGCGCCCCCACATTTCCACCACCCGGTAGCGTGTAAAAAGACTCCACACTCATTCTTGACGGTATCCCCCTGCATCACCTTTAACATAACGCCCAGGCCGGTCTTTTCTGCCGTGACCCCGCCATTGGTTCGATAAACTTTCTGCACTATATAAAACGGTCCAAAACTGTGCATAACCGGTATGAACGCGGAGAAGCCAACCCGGCTGCAGATATCCTTAATCGTATTGCCCAGCTGGAAGTATCCCCAGATTGGCTCATGAACGGTACTCTACTAGACAAAGCCAAAGAAACGATCCAAAAAGAGGAACTGCTCATTCAGTTCCGGAAGATTGAAAAACTACCCGGAGAAAAAAGAAAATCGTCAAGGAACTCATGGAGGCTTTTATTTTCAAAGCCGACCTTCAAAAACAGTTGGCTTCTTAAATGACAAAAGCCGCATCGCTGCGACTTTGTTATTATCTATTTACCTTATTGGAAAAAAAGCGTTTCACATCATTGCCCTCAAAAACAAATAAGACTTTATAAAACGCCCCAACGCTTGGCAACTCATTATTGCTTTGAGGTACTTTATTATAATAATCAAGATGTATTTCTGCTAACAATAAATTGCCTATCATCTTTGAGAATAAAACATAAATCTGAGACCGTCCGTTAAAAGAGAATTTTTTAATAAATTCAGCCTCCCTGTATGGTTGAAAATAGTTTTCATTATCATAATCCATAATAAACCTACTCCATTGACTCTTATCAGAAGTATCTGGCATAACCTCTGATACTATGACATTTTCATTCAACATCATTAAAGACACTGGGTATATTTCAGGAACTACGTTAATTGGATAACTTCCTGAATGCAATTTTTTAAAAGTTTTATCAACTCTCTTAAGCTGCTTTTTACTGTTTAAATAATTATACGCATTCTGATACCTTATATCAAAAACAGTAGAATCATTTGCTATCTGAAAAAAATTTAAAACACTACAATATAATACAACTAACATACTCATAGATTCAATTTAAGGAGTGTAAGCAATAAACATACTAGTAGGAATAATACCATTATTAATGTCATTTAAAGACTGTGTACTAAAAGGCATGTATACCAACCCAGCACCACCCATTGGTAATGGGCCATAAGAAAGCCGTTGACCTAAATTCATCCCTTGTTGATTTAACTCGCGACGCACTTTATTCATCCGATTTTCCACAGAACCAATATCACCAAAAGGAACAACTGCTTGGCCATTAACAGTAACTTTAGTAGGGTCTGATTTACCTCCTAATACATCCGTATGTTGTAACTCATGCAAAAACGACATGCCAAAACCTAAAGTAAAATTGTTAAGACCAGCAGATGTCCCATTTATAAATCGATTGACTTGTACACCATCAATGTTAACTTGAGTACCCCCACCAAGAGAACCCCTGTTATCTTGGGCAAAGACATTAACAGTCGTTTTATGATTTATTGCTTTCATCAAGTCTTTTCTCGCTGTTTTACTGCCAATATTTTTACCGTTGGCATCTGTAGCTATAACTGGAACTGTCTTCCCTTTACTATTAGTTGTAGTAGCATAAGTCATGTTGCCATTTGCACCTATAGAGAGAGTTAAACCTGTAGCTTGCTGCAAGTCTGTGCGTACATTATTAACAGTATTTTGATTTTGTATTTGAGCACTTGAGAAATTTAAAGTATCTCCCAATGGGTCATTATGAAGTATGGGATTATTACCCATAGAAGCATATAAGCTCTGTGAGTAATCAGGTTTGCTATCTATCTGCCACCATCTTCCCAATTGTGGGTCTAAACTTCTTAAAAGCGTTGTATATAATTCTAATCCACTTCCATCGCTGAACTCTTTGTCTTGTAATTCGGAACCTTTATTCCATTTCCGTTTGTTCTCCACCGCCCCATTCAGCGCCTTTGAACTTATCCCCGCCATTACCATCCCGAACGGATAGTAATG
>JBGSHT010000111.1:0-2994 GCA_041752135.1 Chitinophagaceae bacterium
AGTCGCCAGTCGCCAGTCGCCAGTCGCCAGTCGCCAGTCGCCAGTCGCCAGTCGCCAGTCGCCAGTCGCCAGTCGCCAAAAAAAATAGAGCAAGGTAAGGATATAGCTAAATAGGGAACTAAAAAGTTGTGATTTGTGGTAAACTAACCATCGCGGACTAAGGCTGTTGACTGCCGACTGGGGACTGGAGATTGGCTACTTGTATTTATTTCCTTATATTTGCGCCGGCAGGTCTTACACGACCAGCTCCTGCTGAACTCCCCCAGGACCGGAAGGTAGCAAGGGTAGGTGGTTGAGCGGTGCGATGTAAATCACCTGCCATTTTTCTTTTGAAGGTTTCCTATGCGGGAAATGGGATTTAAACCGTTTCGCTTATTAATTTCTGCCCGCATCCAAATAATATAAACCATTCCTTACATGAAATTTTTTATTGATACAGCCAACCTGGCCCAGATCAAAGAAGCCAATGAATTAGGAATCCTTGACGGCGTAACCACCAATCCGTCCCTGATGGCCAAAGAAGGCATCAAAGGCCAGGAAGCGATCAATAAACATTATGAGACCATCTGCGACCTGGTGGATGGCGATGTGAGCGCCGAAGTTATAGCCACCGATTTTGAAGGCATAGTGGAAGAAGGTAAAAAACTGGCCGCCATTCATCCGCATATTGTGGTTAAAGTGCCGATGATCAAAGATGGTATCAAGGCATTGAAATGGTTCTCTGAAAATGGTATCAAAACCAATTGTACCCTTGTGTTCTCAGCCGGCCAGGCAATCCTCGCCGCTAAAGCCGGTGCTACGTATGTTTCTCCTTTTATCGGCCGCATAGACGACAGCAGCTGGGATGGTATGGAACTGATCGCCCAGATGTCGCATATTTATACTTTACAGGGTTTCAAAACAGAGATACTTGCAGCATCCATCCGCACGCCTTTGCACATTGTAAAAGCTGCTGAAGCCGGAGCCGATGTATGTACCTGCCCGCTGGATTCCATCCTGGGTCTGCTGAAACATCCGCTGACGGACATTGGTTTGGCGAAGTTTTTGGAAGATGCTAAGAAGATGTAAGGGAAAATAGAGGGCAGATTTTTGGAGAATAGTGGTTATGAATTTCTATCATAAGACACATACAAATATTCCAACTACACCTATACTGTTAATTTCATCTCCTAATAATTCAATAGGCTCATATTTTGAATGATTAGATAATGGTTTCAACGTAATAGAAATATGATTCCACTGATTTTCATCTACGATTTTTTTACTAGTGTACTCTTTGATAGTATACCTTGATCCAGATTCTGAATCTTGCTTATCGTATAATTCTACTAAAACGATTTTTCCATTTCGACTTCCACCTTCATCTTTGCTAAACAAACAATATGAGCCATTGGGAATTTTCTTATTCATTGATTCGCCAATAACCTTGCAAACAAAATAGTTGCTTTTTACCGTCACATTAGTTGGCAATTCAATCCACTGATTATCAGACGAAGGTATATGTAAGTTACCAAAACTACCTGCGGCAGCAGAAATATCAACTAAAGGCACCGAATTTACATAAGGTATTACTTCTTCAAAGCGTAATATTCTAAATGGAATTTCTTTATTATATGTTACAATATGTTGTTTCAGATAATCTCTCAGATCCTTATTGCAAGCATAAATTAAGCTCCCTTTTATGCCTCGATACATAATAGTTTTGTAAATATTGATAATGTATGATTTTAATACTTCTGGGTTGTTAATTCCCTTTTTACCATTAATATCAAAATATTTCTTCGGGTCAATTTCTATAGAATTATTTTCCTTGTTATAATTAATTTCTTTACCAAAGATTACAGCTGTATAATTTAAATCATATCCTTGGGTCGTATGGATACATCCAATTTCATTGAACGCATTTAGTGAATTGATCCAATCTTTATCTTTAGAATTCCATTTAAATTTTAATCCATCTAATTCAATATCGGTAACATCTGGAGAAGGCGTTGGGTCAAGTTTTGGATTGGATAACCAAGGCCATGAATATCCAGCAATCATTCTGCATAAACCGAATTCATTCTCTTTTTTTATTAATTCATTATGTAGATCGACAAAATTTTCGAAAATTAAAAGTTCATATTGCTCTTCTTGATATTTTGTTTGCTCATTTCTTTTAACTTGAAGCAAGTCGTCAACGAATTGTATATAGTTGTTGCCTCCCTTTACTCTCATTTGTGATTTCAAATTAAGCAGTAATGTGTTCTTCTCATTTAAAAGTTTTATAAAATCTATAGAGTTAACATCAGATGGTTTTACTGATTGGGCAGAGTCGTAGAAGAAAATCTGATTTTTACTGTTTGCAATTATCCAATCTAATTCAGTTCCATTGTCACTCATTCCTAACTTTTGATTATTTATTTTGAATGCTCCCATCCAACTAATGTTTTTGTACTGTCTTAGACGGTGAGCCTCATCTACGATTAATAAATCATATTTATCATTGGATTTAAAAGTATCAGATGGATTTATAACCATTGAAGATTTTAGGCCTGGTATTTTTTTAAAAACATTTTCCAGAGATTCTCTTAGCGAAGTCATTGCTACGACCAAGCCTATTTTAGCATTTGGATATTGATTCTTGAATTCTCTTATATAATTTATTTCTCTCAACTCGTCATCATTATATTCTTCGAGGCGATAATTTTCAACATCTGAAATCAAAAGTTTCATTAAATATGTTGCAAGTATTGTTTTTCCTGTTCCTGCACTTCCGCTTATAAAAATTCTATTTGATTTTTTTGAAGTTAATCCATCTAATATTTCAAGAACAGAATTATATTGATCTTCATTCAGCGATTTGTACGGGGAATTGTAGATTCCGGACCATGTTGACCCCCCATTCCGTTTCATGTTGACCCCTCATTCCGGGATGATGACCCCACCCTCAGAAATTGACTAATTTCTGTTTTTGATGATTGGTTTTTTACATTATTTCGGGATGATGACCCC
>JBGSHT010000112.1:0-5381 GCA_041752135.1 Chitinophagaceae bacterium
GCCCCGCAACCATCGCACGTAAAAAGGTATGCAGTTGCGCCGTCGGTCGACAAAAACGCACGCCAGTTTTTTTCTTTCAATTGAAAAAACAAACGAGTGCAGTTAAAAAAAACTGTCATGGTTTTTGCTCCCTCCCGTCGCCCTGCACTCCGCCCCGCGTTTGTCTGTGGCCCTTGGGTTACCTTAGGATAAAAACAGTACGCCATGCCCGGGCCACATCCAGCGGGGCTCCTCCACAAGTCCGCGGCTTACCGGCCCCAAAAAAACAGGCGATCAATGATTTTTTACGGGCCCTGTTTTTTTGTTGCCTTTGCCGCGGTGCGCCACCTGCTTAGCCCCTGCCGCCCTTGGCCTATTATTTTGCCTTCCGCTTCGCTCCAGGCAAACACTAAGGTGCCAGCGGCCTTTGCCCCGCCTTCGTTACGGCCCCCGCAAAAAGCCAGATGGTTCAAAGTTGCAGCTTGGGGGCCATAACTCCCGGCGTGGCCATCGGCAGGGGCATGGCGCAGGAGTGGCGCGGGCAGCCTGAGTAATAGCAATCAGTATAAAAGAAAAAGAGTTGACTAGAGCGAAGCTGCCGCACCCCGCCCGAACCAGTCGTTAGAATGTAAGGTGCATCCGGGCGGGGTTTGGCTTGCAAAAAAAACTTATTCGATTGCCCCGCAAGATGTATCCGGATGTATGGTGCAAGCCGGGGCAATCAAATAACTTTTTTTCGCTGACGGTAAAACCCTGCAATGGATCTATTGTGGAGCTGGATTTTTTTCTTTCAATTGAAAAGAAAAAACATGGTATTTTTAAGGGATAAGAGAAAGTTCTTTGAATACGAAAAGTCGTTTCCCGTGAAAGTTGGCGGATAGTGAAATAGGGTTGGTAATTACTATCCTTTCGGGCTTACCATGGCAGGGATCAGCTCCAAAGCATTATCGTTCGGTGGTGCTGAAAATAAATACAAATACAATGGTAAGGAGGAGCAGAAAAAAGAGTTTTCTGATGGTTCTGGCCTGGACTGGTATGACTATGGTGCCAGAATGTATGATGCACAGATCGGACGGTGGCATGTGGTGGATCCGATGGCAGATAAAATGCGCAGGCAATCACCGTATAACTATGCATTCGATAATCCGATCAGGTTTATTGACCCTGACGGTATGGCTCCGACTGATGATTATTATAGTAAGACTGGTAAATTTTTAGGTAGTGATGGAGCGAAGACAAATAATATAAGAATAATTAATGCGGAAAAGTTTTATAATGCAGAAAATACTAATGGAGGTACTACTTCCGAAGCAGCAACCAAACAGCTCCAAAGTAATAGTAAAGAAGTTACTGTAAAAATTGGAGATGGAACACAAAGCGAAGGCGAATATTTTCAAGGGCTGTATAACAGTGGAAATGGTAATGGGAAAGATTATAACTCTTACAAAGAAATGAGTACGACATTACTCCTTGACCCTGAAAATGCAACTCTGTCCGTCCATACAAATTCCAGTAAATTAAATGGGCCTCAGAATTCTTTTGTCGATGACCCCAAAACAATTTCAGGTGTGAAAGAAGGGAAATTGATAAAAATTGGCGATGCCCATACTCACCAGATAGCAGACATAATGGATGATAGGAATCGAGATGCTTCTACTCAAATGGGTGGCGATGGTAAATCTGCAGCTGCTGCAGGAGTGCCATTATTTACAATAGATTCTCAAAACGTTGATGCGTTTGTTCCTAAAAAAGGAATGATGGGTAATTATGTTGTACCTAATAACAACATAGGAACCACACCAGATTTGAATAGCAATAAATTTAGTATACTTCGTACAGCATTAGAATATTTTGGAGGCAAACGATGAAAACAATTATTTTAATCATTATTATTTTTTCTACAATGCAGTTTAATTGCATTGCACAGAAAGAGATTATTTACAGCTTTGAAAGCCCTGTCTCTGATACTCTACAGAAGGGAATTAGTATGTATGCTAAGCTTCTTAATAAAGTAGAAAAGGAGTTAAAACTTTATGCTGTTGTTGTAGAGAATAACAATGAGTTTGAAATTTTCTTGCAAGAGTATTCTCATTTACCTAAAAGTGGGTTATTGGAATTAATAACAAGTACAAATCGAAAAATTAAAATCAATAAAGCTTTTACTATCCCAATAGTTATACCTGCAGATAAAATAAGTATACAAGTACAAAAGGATAAAATCGCAATAATCCCTTTAAGCGGCTATTATATTAAAGTGGTTTATGAAAACTATTTACAGAAAGTAGTTCAAACTTCAGTCTTATTTTAGAATAAAAATAGCCCTCAACCGAGGGCTTTGTTTTATTGAGCAAGTTGTTGTAATTGTCGTTTAGTAAGAAAAGCATCAATAAAAGTTTTGACCAGGTGTTTATCTTCCTGGTTAAGTTGTTCCACCTGTTTGTATTGTTTTAAAAGTTCCTTATCAGAAAGCTGAGCGGCCACGGCTTCATCTTCAGTTCCCTTCATTAGATAATCGGTAGTAGCATCAAGGGCGGCGGCCAGGCGTTGCAGTACATCAGCGGAGGGATTAGATTTATTAGTCTCATACCGTCCTATTTGGATATAGGAAAGATTAACCAGCTTAGCCAGTTCGGTCTGTGTCAGTTTTTTTTGTGCCCGTAGTTCTTTGATACGTTCCCCGATAGCCATGTTTTAAAACATTTAGGTTTGTAATTACGACTTTGATACATCAAAAATACCCGAAAAGGCAGGTGTTTAAAACATTGTGGATAAAATATAAAACATATAGGTATTAATATTTGATACAATAATGTATCATTGCCAAACGAATATGTTTCATAAAAAATATCCACATGGAGTTATCTGAGATCAAATCCCGGCTGTCCATTTTACAGGTACTGGATTATTACGGCCTAAAACCAGACAGGAACCACCGCCTTCTTTGTCCTTTCCATCCGGATAAAACACCCAGCCTGCAGATTTATCCGGCGACTAGTACGTATTGTTGTTTTAGCAGTAACTGCCAGGCTGGTACCGGCGATGTGGTACAGTTCATCCAGTTAAAGGAAAACTGCAGTAAGCACGAGGCGCTGGTAAAGGCGGCGGCATTGGCTGGTGGTAATGATTTTATACCAACAGTGCAAACAGTGCCACATCACCTGGCAGATCTGCTGGCCCGGGAAGCGGTGTTGACTAAATTTTTTACCTATTACCGTATGGGGCTGGCCCGCTCCAAAAAAGCCGTGGACTATTTGCAGGGCCGGTGCCTGGAATATGGTAAACTGGACATAGCGTTTAACTCAGGCGGCCTGCACGTGGAAAGTAAACACCATCACCTGGTGGATAGCATGGTGCAGCTCGGTTTGCTCAAGCCTCGCCCCAAAGCGGGTTACAGCGTATGGGCCAAAGACTGCATCCTGTTTCCTTTAAAAAATGCAGATAACAAAATCAGTAGCTTTTACGGCAGAAGCATTTTAAATGATAAAGACAGCCGGCATTTTTATTTACCGGGCAGAACCGGGCTGTATCCTGGTTATCCCAAGCCAGCCACTACTAAACTGATCCTGACCGAAAGCATTATTGATGCAGCGAGTCTGTTACAACAGTCATCCATAACCGAAGCGTACGCTGTACTGGCTTTATACGGCACCAATGGACTGACGGAAGAACATCAACAAGCAATACTAAATGTAAAAGACCTGCAGGAGATCATCCTGATGTTAAACGCCGATGATGCCGGAAGAGCTGCTACGGGTAATCATTACCGGACACTGAAACAACTCCTTCCTGAAATTACCATCACCCAGACAGTGCTACCCGATGGTGAAGATGTGAACAGTTTATTACAATCACATGATTATCCAAAAATCTTATCCGATCTGATCGAAGCAAGAACCTCCGCCTTCGCTGAAACTTCGGCGGACAGGGGTTTTTCTTTTCAATTGAAAGAAGAAAATCCTCAAACCTTCTCCACAGCTACATTACAGCCCAACACTAAGTTAAATACCCACAATCCGGAACTACTCATCTACGATAACTGCGAGCTTTATTTTGAGATCCTCGGCGGCATCAAGATCACGGGCCTAGACCGCCTGAAAGTCACGCTCAAAGTTCAGCACAAAGAAAAGGTCAATCATCCGCAGTGGTACAGTATTGATTTATATAACCAGGGACAAAGAGAGCAAACGATAAATAATGTGGCAGAGACTTTAGAACTTAGCACACAAGCCACCACAAATACTTTTATCAACCTGATTACGGAGTTGGAACACCACCGGTTAAAAAGAATCGAGGCCCTGCAGCCCAAAGAAAAGCCAGTGCATGAACTGACAACAATACAAAGACAAGCAGCCATCAACGAACTTAAAAAGCCAAAACTGTTACAGCGTACCGGTCAGTTGTTGCGGGAGTGTGGCATTGTGGGCGAAGAAAACAATAGCCTGATTGCGTACCTGATTTACACTCTCAGAAAACAGCCCGTGCCATTACACGTGATGTTTTTGGGATCGAGCGGCAGCGGAAAAACCTACCTGCAGGAAAGGATATCAGAACTAATACCGGCCGAAGATAAAATAGAGATCACCCAGATCACCGATAATGCTTTGTATTATTTTAAGCAGCATGAGCTGCAACACAAACTGATCCTGATCGAAGACCTGGACGGGGCGATGACGGTGTTTTATCCATTACGGGAACTGCAAACAAAACGGCGGATAAGCAAGACCGTTACCCTAAAGGATAGCAAGGGAAACCTCAAAACGATTACACTTACCGTAGAAGGCCCGGTATGCGTGAGTGGGTGTACGACTAAGGAAAAGATCTATGAGGACAATGCGAACAGGTGTATACTCCTGTACACCGATCAGAGCCGTGACCAGGACAAAAAGATCAACGAGTACCAGACAAAGCTCTCTGGTGGTGAGATCAATAAAGAAAGGGAAAGTCAGTACCGGGAACTGTTTAAAAATATCCAAAGAGTTTTGAGGCCTGTGAACATCATCAACCCTTATGCAAAATATATTGCGCTTCCGGAGCAGGTGTTTAAGCCGAGGAGAACCATGACGCTGCTGCTGGGCTTTATTGAGGCGGTGACGTTTTATCACCAGTACCAAAGAGAGGTGAAAAAGGATATCCATGGCCAGCTCTATATTGAAACCACCATTGATGATATTGAATCTGCCTTTAATCTTCTCAAAGATGTGCTGTTCGCTAAGAGCGATGAACTGAGTAAAGCAACCAGGGATTTTTTAGAACTCCTCAAGCAATTATCCAGGGTATCGGGCAGTGACAGCTTCCATGCCAAATCCATCCGGGAGCAGCTCAGGATTAACCCGGGCAATATGAAACGATACCTCTCGGAACTGGTGCGCTATGGCTATATAAAGGCCAATGGCAACCGTTAC
>JBGSHT010000113.1:0-5181 GCA_041752135.1 Chitinophagaceae bacterium
CTGAAGGAGATATCTGAAAAGGCCATGATAGCGGATTGCGGCATACTCGTGAACGTCAGCCGGGCAATTATTTATGCTTCAGAAAAGGAAGACTTCACTATTGAAGCCAGGGCGATTGCACAGCAGTACCAGTTTGAGATGGAAGAATACATTTAAAAGCGTGATCAGAAACTCACCCCCATCCCCTCTCTTAAAAGAGAGGGGTGCCCAGCATAGTAAAATTTGATTATTATAATTTTCCCTGAGAGCTGATTGCAGGATACTCGTAAACGTTAGTCTGGCAATTATTTATGCTTCAGAAAATAAAGACTTCGAAATTGAAGCCAGTGCGATTGCTCAGCAGTACCAGTTTGAGATGGAACAATACATTTAACCGCGAGGAAAATTAAAACCCGGCAACGGGCGTTTGTATTTTAGTTAAGTGTTTGAATTACCTTAAAAACCCAGGTAAATAACATACGATAATGTATGCCCCCGATTTTAGGTAAACTTTTGCCGTGGATTTCTTTTAGTGTGAAAGATGGAAAAGACAATGATCTCCGTGCGGATAATTTCATATACAATAACATAAGGAAACCTCAGCAACTTTCCTTGCCGATAATTCTTGTTTACTTTGCCGTTAGCTGTAGGTGTTGTTTGGATTTTCTTTAAGCTACTTTCCAGCTCTGCTAAAAAATGTTCTCCCAGTCCCTTGCTCTGCACTTCATACCACTACTATGCATCTCAGGCCATCCGAATAGCCTGGGGCTTTAATATGAGTGGATACATTTACAATTTCTTTTCCCCCCGAATGATTTGCTTTGCCTGCTGCCAGTCATAGGATTTGCTTGTACCATTTGTGTGCCTTTCCCTTTCTTCTTCCAAAATGTTTATATGCTCATCACTTAGGGCAAAGGCTTCCCCTTTCTCAATTTCTTCCTCAAAAAGCATGTACATGCCTTTGATTTTTTTATCATCTGCATCGGCAATAAAATTAATCAGCTTTTTTCGTATAGCGGAGGTTGTCATGGCGATACCCATTTGTTACAAATTTACTTTTAAAATTCCATTTTTACCATAGCCGGCGATTAGTATAATCTAATATGGACTCCGCTTTCTAAATTTTCAGATCAAACATAGTTTGGCCTGATTACTTGTCCGGAATTCGTTGTGAAATATTGCTGCCTTCCACCTGCTCAAACCCACTGCCCGTGGATACATACTTAAACTGCTCATCCAGCAGGATCCAGTTGATATAGGCTTTGGGCCTGCCCGCAATACTACTCTGCGAACCCAGAAAGGAAGTGATATTGGGCGAAAGCACCGTAGCCGCCTGCAACTCGGTGGCCAGCGCCTTGCCCGCACTCACCGGTGTAATGGCCGTGGCCATGGCCAGGATAAGGGCGTTGAGTGGAACGAGTTCTGTATGTCCGCACATATTACCAGACCTGCATTCATACGGCAAGAGGTGTAGCGGCTTTTTTTTGATTAAATCCTTAATTAATCTGCAAAAGGTTTGTCGCTTTCACGAAAAGGATTAAATCCTTTTGGTATTTGTTCAATAATAGGCCTAAATAAAGCCCAAAATGTTTCATCCCATCTATAAGCATCATAAACTTTTTGATGGTCATAATATATTTCTACTCTTGGTGCATGTAAGCGATTTTCTCCAATAATAGGATTGGCTTTAATTTTGTTTAATTTTTCAAAAAATAAATTTACAGAATCTATTTTAAATACATTACTTGTGTCAGATGTTACTATAATTAAAGTATCAGTATAGTAAGAACCATTACCTTTAATGACACATGCTTGTCCTTCTTTATTTAAATATATTGAGTAGAATTTTGTACTCAATCTTATGTCTGAACGAACATCATATTGCACCTTATTATTTGTTTGAGCTTTACATGAAAAAAGTGTAAACGAAAAAAAAGATATATAAAATAATTTTGTCATAATAAGAGTTAGATTTTTTCTAGTCTGAGTTATAATTTAAGACCTTTGATTTATTACCTTGCTCGTACCTTAAATTTTTATGGTTGGTATATTTAATTCCTTTAGCAGATGGTCTTTGCACTAAACCCATTGTTGCTGCTTCTTCTCTTGGCATTACTTCTTTTTTAAATGAACCATCGACTGTTCGGTATGCATTAGTAACTGTTCCTCCTTGAATTATTTCTCCTTCTATAGCCGCTGAAGCGTGTACTAATTCATGGCCAAGTATGTCAGTTTGTGATAAATTTTCTCTTCTAATTGCACCTCCATCAGATTCCGTATTTACTTCAAATCCAAATCCTGTTTGTACAGTAACATCAGTTCCCTTACCATTTGACATATCTGCTTTATTTGCTTCGTTTGTTTCACCCGTCGTTCCTCCAGACCTTCCATACCTACCATCTTTTCTTGTTTCTTGATTCAAATTAATCGTAACAGTTTTATCACTATTGATTAATTGACGAATAAGCGCGGTACCTTCATTTTTACTCCCGCTACCTTTTGATGCTATTTCAACCTGATTTGTTTTTGCATTAAATGTTAGCTTATCATTTGTCATACTCTGCAAACTCCCCATAAGGCTTTTAATTTCGGCTGCATTTAATTTTCTGCCTGCAACTTCATTTATTCCTAACACAATATCTTCCGGTCTCATTCCATCCGGGTCAATAAATCTAATTGGATTATCAAAAGCAAAATTATAAGGAGAATGTCTTCTCATTTGGTCAGCTTTAGGGTCTATAGTCATGAATCTCCCAATCTGGTTATCATACATCCTCGCCCCATAATCATACCATTCCAACCCGGAACCATCACTAAATTCTTTCTCCTGCTTTTCTTTTCCATTATACTCATACTTATTGTCTAAAGAGCCTGCAGCCTTCGAACTAATCCCTTGCATCGTCAGTCCAAACGGATAGTAATCACCGCACTAGATTCTAATGGCTATTCAACCTTCGGGAGTTGATTTTTAAGCGTGTTTCAAAGAATTGTATCAGTTCCCAAAATAGCATTTCTTTTTTTTCAATTGAAAGAAAAAAACTGTTAAGCGTCAAAAGACATTAACTCTTCTTAACCGGTGCTTTAGGATCAATATCAAAAAAGTCAGCTCCTAAATCCATAGGCTTAATCTCAACAGCCGTACTTTCCATTCTAAATTGACTTGCCTCAACTACCGTTTTTAATGGCAGTGCCCCGGCTTGATTAACATAGAATGACCAATTACTGTAATTATGCTTCATGTAAAACTTAATATCAACTTTGTATTTTTCGTTGTAATAAATGGTCGTTGTTCCTGTCTTCGTTTTCATAATGATTGCATCACACTGATAACCTAATATTTTTTCTGCATTTTTCTTTATTTCAAAGCTGGTAACAGTATCGGTATTTACAGAGGCATCAAACCAATATAACGTATCTGTCTTTGGTGTCTTGTTATATATTCTGTTTGTCTTATTATCATATAATTGTACTGATAAAGCTTGTCCGTTCGTAAGAGATTTATAGTTCCCTTCCCGAATAAAATACTCTTGCTTATCTCCAATCAACAATTGCAATTGTTCGTCAGTAAAATTTGGCAACTTGCTTTTGAAAGTATTGCTATAAATTATTTCACCCTCAAAATTTTGGCTACTTACAAACTTGCAAAAAGCAACCGACACAATTAATAGTAGTACTTTAATTCTCACCATACTTTTTTCCATTGATAGATAATCATTACCAACCCAAATAATCCCAATATCCCAAATGAAACTAAATTAACCCATACTGATTCCTGTGGAAATAAAACAATATCTGAACGCTCTAAAACTTTCATATCAACCAACTCTCCAACACTATGCTCGTCACAAAATTTTCCACCAATCTGCTTCGTATATATTTCATTATTGTAACTTAATGTTACAAAATGTTTCACCTTAGTCCCCAAACAGGAGTTGGGTAATTTTTCAATGCGCATTTTTACAATTTGCCCACTTCTCTCCACTTTTATACTATCATAATTGCTTGCAAGTAACGCAATGGAACCAAAAAAAAGCAATACTCCTCCCCAAAAAATTAATTTCATAATATTTATCTTAACGGATATATGACTGGCCTTCTAACAGCTGTATTATCTATCGGATTATAATTAACCTTCAGTAGCTGTGGTGACTGTTGGGAACCTTGTGATGTGGAGGTAACTCCCTGGATAGTAGAGGACACAACACCAGTAGCCGCTTGATTTGCTCCTTCATTAACTCGATTTTGAGTAGTCAACTGGTTGTCTAACTTATTCACTGTTGCAGTTCTACCACCACTTTTTGGATCGCCAGCAGCAACGCGTTCCGCTCTATCTAACTGCCTCTCTGTAGATTTGAGCGCACTATTAGAATTTACTTGAACATTTTCTGTCAGCTTGCCTGCTATTTTATTTGCAGCCACATCCGTGGCTGTTTGCGAAAGAGAAACTGATTCAGAAAAACTCTTTCCCTGTTGCGCTCCTTCATTGTACTGCTTTAATACAGATTCACCTGCATCGATAGCTGTTGTTACAACTTCACCAACAACCTTACCAGCGGCGCCTTTGGGAACTAAAAGGGATGATCCACCTGAAAGACCGCCGGCCAAACCAGATATTGCAATAGAAGTACCATCAACTTTAGTTAACGATTCACTCCACGATCTACCTTCTAAACGATTTGCAGCAACTTGCATAGTATAATCAACTGCAGCACCAAGTATTGCTCCGATAAGGCAATTAGGACATTTACCTTCAGGATCATTATAAAGAACAGGATTATTATACGAAAATTGGTAAGGTGTTAAACTCTCCTGGCCTCCTTCATCTGTCAAAGGATCCACCTGTGAAAATCTTCCTATCTGCTGATCATACGTCCTTGCATTGAAGTCATAAAATTCCAACCCGCTTCCATCGTTAAATTCCTTATTCTGCTTTTCGTTTCCATTATATCCCGTTTTATTTTCAGGGTTCCCGAACGCCAGTGCTTTGGAACTGATCCCTACCATGGTAAGTCCAAACGGATAATAATGCGTCTCTTCAAGGAGCGGCCCCCTAACATGACTCACCTGCAAATTGTCAAAGAACACATCGATATTGGGTGTTTCATTGCTCACATAAATATACAAATATCCACTGGCCGTTACCGGTAAATTAGTGCGGGTATGGGTTTTTAAAACATTGTTGTTATCCACCTGCTCAAACCC
>JBGSHT010000114.1:0-1575 GCA_041752135.1 Chitinophagaceae bacterium
ACCTTTATACATTGGCATGACCAAATTTTTACGATACGCTTTTTTGCTGCTTTTTTTCAGTCCCATTGCTGCCAAGGCCCAGTTTGAAAACTTCCGTGATTCGGTGGTACAGCTTTATGGGGTGGTCATGACGGCCGACAGCTTGCGCGGCCTGCCCGCCGTGAGCGTTGTTGTAAAAGGTACCGGAAGGGGTACCCTTACCAATATCCAGGGTGTATTTTCAATTGTGGTTCTGAAAGGCGATGAAATAGAGTTTTCATCGGTTGGATTTAAACCCAAACTCACACAGATACCGAGGAACCTGGAAGGGAATCAATACAGCATGATCCAGCTGATGGTCACTGATACTGTCTTTCTTCCTGCCAGCATCATCAAACCCCGTCCTACCCGGGAACAGTTTGAGCGCGACTTCGTTTCAGTGCCGGTACCTGATGATAATATTGAGATCGCCAGGCAGAATACCGATATGGCCAAGAGAAGGATACTTTCCCAATCCATGCCTAGGGACGGCCGCGAAGCTGCCAATTTCAACCTCGCCAAAAACGCGCAGAAATATTACTACAGCGGACAAACACCGCCCATGAATATTTTGAACCCGTTTGCATGGGGAGAGTTTGTGAAGGCGTGGAAGAGAGGCGACTATAAGAAAAAGTGAAAAATCGAAAATCGAAAGTCGAAAATAAAAGGCAAGAGTCTACCATTTTAAATGCGCTGCTATTGGGCTTTCTTGCTGATTTTGGATTTGGCAGTTTTGCATGAGGTGGTAAGAATTGCTGCTATTTGTCTTGCTTCCACTAATACATCTTCAGCTTCTTGATTATTATAAATGTTCGATTCCATCAGGATTTCAAGCCAATAGCAGGTTTCATCGGCCTCTTCTTCTGCGATACTCAGTTTTGCGATAAAATCAGCCGTACTTTTTCCGCGTAAAGCAGATCTGTAATTAGCGCCTGTTGATGTTGCAGACCTTAACATCTGTTTTGCCATTATAAAATTCACTTCATTCATAGGCAGTTTCCTTACCAGCTTAAGTACACTCAGGACAAAAATTTTAGTCCTCGTTTTCAATTCATTACTCATGCTCCAAAGAACGTAAGATAAATTACAGTATCAAGGTGAAATACATCCTGAATCAGTGTTTTTTTCCCAACGATTTTGTGTAAATAACAGGAATGCTGTTTTTTATGCCCTTTTTTTATGCCCTTAACTTCTTCTGCCCCCTTATTTCTAATACTTAATACTTCATTTTCGATTTTCGACTTTCGATTTTCGATTTCTTTTATCTTTGCTCATGCAGCATATTTCAGTAATCGGTGCAGGTACCATGGGAAATGGTATTGCTCATGTATTCGCCCAAAACGGTTTTAAAGTTGTTTTGATTGATATTTCTCAGGAACAACTGAATAAAGCAATAAGCACCATTTCCAAAAACCTCGATCGTCAGGTAGCCAAGGCCGTTATAACGGAAGATCAAAAGGCATCAACCTTACAAAACCTTTCAACCCATACAGACCTCGCATCCGGTGTTTCCAAAGCGGACCTGGTTGTTGAAGCGGCAACTGAAAATACAGACCT
>JBGSHT010000115.1:0-8454 GCA_041752135.1 Chitinophagaceae bacterium
GCGACGGGAGGGAGCAAAAACCATGACAGTTTTTTTTAACTGCACTCGTTTGTTTTTTCAATTGAAAGAAAAAAACTGGCGTGCGTTTTTGTCGACCGACGGCGCAACTGCATACCTTTTTACGTGCGATGGTTGCGGGGCCAGGTGTTTTGCTATTACTTCATCGGATGATGCTGCTGCAGTTCGTTCTTCAGATCGTCCAGGTTGTTCAGTTGATATCGCTGTGTGCTACTCACATACTTATGACCCGCCATGTATTGCACCTGCCTTAAGTTGTTTTTTCTTAACCACTCCGTTATAACACTTGATCGGATCTGTTTGGCATTGATCAGTTTTGCATTGAGTTTCTTTAACTGGTCAAACATATATTTTATCCGGTTATTGACATTGCGTTCGCTGATCTCTTTTTTTACCTGTTCAATAAACAATGATCCCTCTTTAAACTTATTCCGCTGCAGATAACTTTGCAGTGCTGTTATCTGCAAAGCTTTTAATTCTAATATTCTTTCATTGCTTCGTTTGGTTCCCTTTATAAAAATCTTTCCGTCTTTTAGTTTTAGGTGATGGCTTTGAAGCTTCATAAGTTCCCCAACCGTTAAACCCTGGTAGATCATCAACCCCAACATGATTTTCTTTGACGGGTCTACATTTAACTGGATACTGTATTGCCGGTATAGTTCTTCCATCTCTTCGATGCTTAACAGATGACTGGGAAGCTTTCTCACCAGCCCTTTGATAAACACACCGGCTGCAGGGTTATCCGTTCTTTTCTTTTCCGTGATTAAATAATTACCCCAATGGCGGATGATCGTAAGCAGGTTATGCACTGTTCTTTTGGTCACACCTTTTTGCTGGCAGTGCCGCATGAACTCCAGCAGATCGGTATAGCTAAAATCTTCGGCTTTCAGATCCTCCGCTTTTAACCAGGTTAAAAATTGCTGGATGTATTTACTGTAATGCTGTACGGTTCTTAGGGATAACTTTTTTGATTCGAGATAGGCGGTAAAATTCATGATAGTTCATTTACGAGGTGAGTATAAATCTGCGTGCTGTCCAGATCAGCGTGACCTAAAAACTGCTGGATCCGCTCCAGTTTCATACCGCTCTGTAAAAGATGGGTAGCGATCGAGTGTCGTAAAGTATGGGTGCCGATTTTCTTTTTCAGTTTTGCTTTTCTGCTCAACTGTTTTATCCTGATGTAGAGACTCTGCTTGCGCATTGCCCTTCCTTTGTTGGCATCAATAAACAAAGCTTCTGTTTTGTACTGTTGCAGTAACTGCGGCCTGGCGTAATCGATGTACAGTTTCAGTTCCTCATAGTTTTTCTCAGCAATGGGTACATATCTTTGCTTGTACTGTTTGCCTTTTCTGACGTGCAGTATTTTTTTGTTGCTGTCGATGTCCTTTAGTTCAAGGCTCGCCCCTTCATTTAAGCGCAGGCCACAACCATAAAACACCGCCAGCATCGCTTTGTCTCTCACACCTAAAATCGTATCGGTTATAGCGTCATAGAGTTGATTGATTTCATGTTTGGTTAACCAGGTGGGCTTACTTCTACTTTCTTCTAACCGCCCAAGCGTAAAACCAATTTCACTTCTTCCGGTATCCCGTATCCAGCGACTAAACAGTTTTAAAGATTGTACCTGCTTATTGATATGAGCGGCACTGAAGGGCCGGCCTGTACGCTCTCCGGTTTGTGTTTGCAGCAGCTCCATAAAATGATTTGCATCGGTAGCCGTGAGCTGCGTTAATGAAATTTTTTCATGGCCCTCCTGGTGCGATAAGAATGATTTCACGGCACTGGTTAACCCAGGTATACTTAGTGAAGAATAGCCCAGTAGTTCAAGCCATTCTGTAAAACCTTGCAGCAATAAAATGTACTCCACACTTTGCAGTGACTGGGGTTTCTTTTTCATAATAAATTATTTGGAAAAAATAATTGCTAATAGTCTTTGGCCGTGTCGCTCTTGTCGCATTAAGCTAAACCCGCGCTGGCAATGGCTCTAAATGCGACAGTAGTGTCATTGTCGCATTATTGTCGCATTGTCGCTTTTATTTAGACCGTGTGCTGTAAATGCCGGATCTTCTTTAACACCTCTTCCATATGGCTGTCTATAGCCATTTGCAGCCGCATGAACTCCTCCGGCTCACTGATGCTGTACTCAAAGCCGGTTCTTCCTTTGCCGCCGTTAATGCGCTTGATATAGCTGTACTGCGAGAGCTCACGCATGTACCGCTGTATGGATCTCGGTTCCATACGGAAGACTTTGCGGATGTCCTGGGTTTTAAAACTGGCGAGCTGTTGCGCTTGCGTGTAGGCCTTGAGCCGCTCAAAAAATTCCCTGGTCGATTTACTCAGTTCATCACTCTTACTAAACAGCACATCTTTGAGAAGATTAAAGGCGGACTGGATATCATCAACCGTGGTTTCAATATAGAGCTGGCCATGGTTATCCTTTTTCACCTCTCTTTGGTACTGGTGATAAAACGTCACCGCTTCTATAAATCCCAGCAGCAGGGTCATTGTTCGGCGGGGTTTAAACACCTGTTCCGGTAGTACAATATATTTTGCATAAGGGTTGATGATATTCACAGGCCTCAACACTCTTTGTATGTTTTTAAACAGCTCCCGGTACTGGCTTTCCCTTTCTTTATTCACTTCACCTCCGGAAAGTTTTGTCTGGTACTCGTTGATCTTTTTGTCCTGGTCACGGCTCTGATCTGTATAGAGTAATATGCACCGGTTGGCATTGTCCTCATAGATCTTTTCTTTGGTCGTGCAGCCGCTCACACAGACGGGGCCCTCTACGGTCAGCGTAATCGTTTTGAGGTTTCCCTTGCTGTCTTTGAGCGTAACGGTCTTGCTTATCCGCCTTTTGGTCTGTAGTTCTCTAAGCGGATAGAACACCGTCATCGCCCCGTCCAGGTCTTCAATCAAAATCAGCTTATGTTGCAGCTCATGCTGCTTAAAATAATACAAAGCATTATCGGTGATCTGGGTGATCTCTATTTTATCTTCGGCCGGGATCAGTTCTGAGATCCGTTCCTGCAGGTAGGTTTTTCCGCTGCCGCTCGATCCTAAAAACATCACGTGTAATGGAACGGGCTGTTTTCTGACCGTGTAAATCAGGTACGCAATAAGACTATTGTTTTCTTCGCCCACGATACCGCATTGCTCGAGCAGCTGGCCCGTGCGTTGCAACAGTTTAGGTTTTTTAAGCTCGTTGATGGCTGCTTGTCTTTGTGCCGCACTCATTTCATGCACAGGCTTTTCCTTGGGCTGCAGGGCCTCGATTCTTTTTAACCGGTGGCCTTCCAACTCGGTGATCAGGTTGATAAAAGTAGTAGTGGTGGCTTGTGTGCTGAGTTCTAAAGTTTCTGCTACATTGTTGATGGTTTGCTCTCTTTGTCCCTGGTTATATAAATCAATACTGTACCACTGCGGATGATTCACCTTTTCTTTGTGCTGAACCTTCAAGGTGACTTTCATGCGGTCAAGGCCCGTGATCTTAATGCCGCCCAGGATCTCAAAATAAAGCTCGCAGTTGTCGTAGATGAGCAGTTCCGGATTGTTGGTGTTCAGTTTGGTGAGGGGCTGTAATATAGGTGGGGTGAAGGTTGGAGAAGGTTGTTCAGTAAATTCAGGGAAAGATTTTTCTCTTTCAATTGAAAAGAAAAAATCCTTTCTCTCATTGATTAGTGATAATAACACTTCCGGATTATCATGACTACAGAGTACACTATTCACATCCTCGCCATCGGGTAGCGTAACATTAGTAATGATAATTTCGGGAAGGAGTTGTTTCAGTGTCCGGTAATGATTACCAGTAGCAGCTCTACCGGCATCATCGGCGTTTAACATCAGGATGATCTCCTGCAGATCTTTTAGGTGCAGGATCGATTGTTGATGTTCTTCCGTCAGTCCATTGGTACCGTATAAAGCCAGTACAGCGTACGCTTCGGTTATGGATGACTGTTGTAACAGACTCGCTGCATCAATGATGCTTTCCGTCAGTATCAGTTTTGTTGTGGTTGGCTGGGGATAGCCAGGGTACAGGCCGGTTCTGTTGGATAAATAAAAGTGTCGGCTGTCTTTATCGTTGGTTATGCTTCTGCCGTAAAGGCTACTGATTTTATTGTCTGCATTTTTTAAAGCAAACAGGATGCAGTCTTTGGCCCATATGCTGTAACCCGCTTTGGGGCGAGGTTTTAGCAAACCGAGCTGCACCATGCTATCCACCAGGTGATGGTGTTTACTTTCCACGTGCAGGCCGCCCGAGTTAAACGCTATGTCCAGTTTACCATATTCCAGGCACCGGCCCTGCAAATAGTCCACGGCTTTTTTGGAGCGGGCCAGCCCCATGCGGTAATAGGTAAACACTTTAGCCAACACCGCTTCCCGGGCCAGGAGATCTGCCAGGTGATGTGACTCTGTTTGCGGTGCTGGTATAAAATCTTTCCCGCCAGCCATTGCCGCCGCTTTGACGAGTGCCTCATGCTTACTGCAGTTTTCCTTTAACTGGATGAACTGCACCACATCACCCGTACCGGCCTGGCAGTTACTGCTAAAACAACAATACGTATTGGTCGCCGGATAAATCTGCAGGCTGGGCGTTTTGTCCGGATGGAAGGAGCAAAGCAGGCGGTGGTTCCTATCTGGTTTTAGGCCGTAATGATCCAGTACCTGCAAAATGGACAGCCGGGATTTGATCGATGCTATATCCATAGTGAAAAAAGTTTTTGACTACATATCTGTTGCAAACATAACAGATAAATCTTAACATGTCAAAACTTTTATGTCTTTGATACGATACTTATGTTGTGTAAATTCGCAGAACAGCTTATTTAGCTGTATTATTTGATACACATATGAAGTCAACTACATTCGGCAAACGACTCGGGGAAGTAAGGAAAATCAAAAAAATGAGCCAGGACGAACTGGCTAAAAAATTAGAGGTGCATGGCGCCGTCATTGGCCGCTATGAACGAGATGAAGTTAAACCCTCCATTGAGATGGCCGCCGCCATTGCCGAAGCCCTGGAAGTATCGCTGGATTATTTAGTGGGTAATTCAGATCTGCTCCTGGAAAAAAATGTACTCAATAAAATAATGGATATCCAAAAACTGGGCTCCGAAGATAAAGCTCATGTATTCGCCATGCTCGATGCGTTTCTGCAATCGCATAAAGCCAAGAAGGTGTTCGCGTCGTAAAATATATAAAGCTCTTGGTCGATGGCTTTGTTCAAGGTATTATTTTTCTTTTTGGACCATTTTAAGGATATCAATATTTGATATTTGTAATAGTTTTATTTCACCTTTTTTAGCTCTATCAATAGTGAGATTTCCTACCCAAAAAGTTCTTTTTGAAAGTACAATTTTTTGACAAGATTCCTTTATATAAGTAGTGAAAGATTTATACAAGTCAATGAATCCATTTTCAGGAACATACTTCTTGTCAACACGATAATAATACGGAAATATGCCAATGTACCCGGGCCCTATTATATTATCTTCGAACTCTCCAATGACAGGAGAAAAAAAATCAATTGTCGGACCACCATGCCTTTGTTTAATAAAGTATTTTTTTTGATCCCCATCTTCAAAATGGTCAAGTTCTAGTGGATAGACAGAAAATTTTTTAGAGGTGATAAACAGTAAGGGGCTTTTTTTACAATACTTCTTATATTGTTCCATATTACTAACAATAATGTACTTATCAGTATTATAATGTTGCTCTGGTATAATACTACAACCATGCCTAAAGCAATGCTCAATAAATCCCGCCCTTTCTTTTTCACTGAGAAAAAAATCTACCTGAGACATATTATTGACCTACTTTATGAGTTTCTTGATCGACTTTTAATTTCTTATATTCTTGTTCCCGCTTAATATTTCGCTGACTTGCAGGTTTTCTTTCCGCCTCAAACACCTTACGGGTTCTACCATTTTTGTCAACAATTTGTACGTCAGGTCGGCGTCTAGAGTCTTGTCCTTGTATCTTTCGTTCTTGCAAAACTGTTTCTCCAGGCTTGATTTCTTTTTGGGCTTTTTTAGCTAATTCACTTACTTTTTGTTGATGATCTGGTTTACCTTTTGAACCGTAAGGATTATTGGAGCTTACATTCACTTTTCCGCTTTGATCAACTAAATTCTTCGTACCCATCAGTATAGAACTGCCACCATGTACGGCAACTGGAATGGCAACTGGTGAAGCTGTTCCAAAAGTCACTAACTCTGCAGCCCCAGAACCAACCATCTCTACAAATCCCGTAACAATTGAAGCGACATCACCAACAGCTTGACCGGTGGCTACCGCTTTTTTGTCTGAATCCGTTAACCCAGATTGTTTGTTTGGGTCGACACGACCAGCCCCTCCAATTTGATTCGAAGACCAAGCATTAATTGCTCCCAATGTCGACATAGTAACCTGTCGCGCACCATCCTTTACATCTTGCCAAATTTCCCCGAAATCACAACAACCATCAGGAAATTTACCATCCGGATCACTAAAGCTAATTGGATTATTATACGAGAAGTGATATGGCGTCAAGCTTTCCTGACCGTCTTCAAACAGCGGATCTATCTCTGTGAACCGGCCAATTTGTTGATCATAAGTACGAGCATTAAAATCATATAAGTCGAGTCCTGAATCATCGCTGAACTCTTTATTCTGAAGCTCATTTCCGTTAAAACCTTTCTTGTTTTCAGGGCTTCCGAACGATAATGCTTTGGAGCTTATCCCCGCCATCGTCAAGCCGAACGGATAGTAATTACCAACCCTATTTCACTATTCGCCAACTTTTACTGGCAACTACTTTTCGTATTCAAAGAACTTTTTCTTATCCCTTAAAAATACCATGTTTTTTCTTTTCAATTGAAAGAAAAAAATCCAGCTCCAGAATAGATCCGTTGCAGTGTATTACGCTTGAGCGAAAAAAAGTTATTTGATTGCCCCAGCTTGCACCATTTATCCGGATACATCTTGCGGGGCAATCGAATAAGTTTTTTTTGCAAGCCAAACCCCGCCCTGGTGAATATTTCATTCTAATGACTGGTTCGGGCGGGGTGCGGCAGCTTCGCTCAGGTAAAATCTTTTTTCTTACAGACTGGTTGCTTTTACTGATGATGCCCGCGCCACTCCTGCGCCATGCCCCTGCCGATGGCCACGCCGGGAGTTATGGCCCACGTTGCAACTTTGAACCATCAGGCTTTTTGTGGGGGCCGTAACGAAGGCGGGGCAAAGGCCGCTGGCACCTTAGTGTTTGCCTGGAGCGTAAGCGGAAGGCAAAATAATAGGCCAGGGGCGGCAGGGGCTAAGCAGGTGGCGCACCGCGGCAAAGGCAACAAAAAACAGGGCCCGTAAAAAATCATTGATCGCCTGTTTTTTTGGGGCCGGTAAGCCGCGGACTTGCGGAGGAGCCCCGCTGGATGTGGCCCGGGCATGGCGTACTGTTTTTATCCTAAGGTAACCCAAGGGCCACAGACAAACGCGGGGCGGAGTGCAGGGCGACGGGAGGGAGCAAAAACCATGACAGTTTTTTTTAACTCCATACTTTAGTTTTTTCAATTGAAAGAAAAAAACTGGCGTGTCGTTTTTGTCGACCGACGGCGCAACTGCATACCTTTTTACGTGCATTGATTGCGGGGCTAAGAACACTGCTATCACTTAAACGCCTACCCGCTTTTATTTCATGGGATGGTGCTGCTGCAGTTCGTTCTTAAGATCTTCCAGATTGTTCAACTGATATCGCTGTGTGCTACTCACATACTTATGCCCCGCCATGTATTGCACCTGCCTTAAGTTGTTTTTTCTTAACCACTCCGTTATAACACTTGATCGGATCTGTTTGGTATTAATCACTTTTGCATTGAGTTTCTTTAACTGGTCAAACATATATTTTATCCGGTTATTGATATTGCGTTCGCTGACTTCTTTTTTTCTGGGTTCTATAAAAAGTGATCCTTCTCTGAACTTGTTTTTAGCAAGATAGTTTTGCAGTGCCGTGATCTGTAACGCATACAGGCTCAGTACTCTTTCATTACTCCGTTTGGTTCCGGCAATAAAAATCTTTCCGTCTTGTATTTTGATATGATGACTTTGAAGCTTCATAAGTTCCCCAACCGTTAAACCCTGATAGATCATCAGACCCAACATGATCTTCTTTGATCCGTCAACATGTAACTGGATACTGTATTGCCGGTACAGTTCTTCCAACTCTTCCAGGCTCAATAAATGACTGGGTAATTTTCTGATCAGCCCTTTGATAAACACACCCGCTGCCGGATTATCCGTTCTTTTCTTTTCCGTGATTAAATAATTACCGTAATGGCGGATGATCGTAAGCAGGTTATGCACCGTTCTTTTGGTCACGCCCTTTTGCTGGCAGTGCCGCATGAACTCCAGCAGATCGGTATAGGTAAAATCTTCGGCTTTCAGATCCTCTTCTTTTAACCA
>JBGSHT010000116.1:0-2176 GCA_041752135.1 Chitinophagaceae bacterium
TATGATTATAGTGGCTGGGCGGTAATGGAATGGGAATGTGCCATAAAACATCCGGAAGACGGAGCCGCTGAAGGCGCTGTTTTCATCAGGAACCACATCATCAGGGTTACAGAAAGGGCCTTTGATGACTTTGCCGGAACAGGCAGCGACGAAAAATTTAATCGCAAAGTGCTTGGACTGGATTAAAACATTGCGAACTTTGCAGACCGAAACATTAAACCCATCAATAAGAAGCATTATGAAAAAAGTATTTTTAGTATTATTCATTGCGGCAGGTATTTACGCTTGCGGAGGCGGTACAACGGAAGGTGATTCAAAACCTATCAGTACCAATGAAGAGAATAAGAATTCCCAGATTGGCGGAGAGGCTGCCGCTCCTGCTACAGCTACTGCCCCTGCCGCTGATGCTACCGCACCCGCTGCCGCACCTGTTGCTGCTGCCGGAAAAGACGGAAAGGCCCTGATCGAAGGTTCTGATTGCCGTACCTGTCATAAAGACGATGCCAAGCTGATCGGTCCTTCTTATAAGGATGTGGCCGCAAAATATGAAAGCAACGACAAGAATATCAAGATGCTGGCCGAAAAAGTACTTAAAGGCGGACAAGGTGTTTGGGGCGAAATCCCCATGGCCGGACACCCAACCCTGAGTACTGAAGACGCAGAGGCAATGGTGAAGTACATCCTCACCATGAAATAACGGAGAATGAAAAAAATCCTCATTCCCTTATCTGTAATCATTTTCATGGCATCCTGCCAGAGTGCCAACAAGCATGAGGGTCACAGCGATACAACGGCAACGAAAGCCGGCATGGAAGCGGTTGCCACTACAACGGAAATGAACACTTTAAGCGAAACAGAAAAAGCGGAAGGGTGGCAATTGTTATTTGATGGAAACACCAAATCGGGCTGGCATGTTTACCAGGCAAAAAGTGATGGCTCGGCATGGAAAGCCGCTGACGGAATGCTGATGCTGGATCCAAAGGAAAAAAAGGACTGGCAGACGATCGGCGGCGGTGACCTCATAACAGATTCAGCATTTGAAAATTACCATTTCAGCATGGAATGGAAAATTTCGCCCAAGGGAAACAGCGGCATTATTTTCGGGATACAGGATCTTCCCAAATATGAACACAGCTGGCACACCGGCATGGAAATGCAGATACTTGACAATGAAGGTCATGGCGATGGAAAAATCGTGAAGCACCGGGCAGGTAACCTGTACGACCTGATTGCTTCTTCAACGGAGCCCCTGAAACCTGTTGGAGAATGGAACAAGGCCGAAATAAAAATTGATAAAGGGCAGCTGGATCTTTTCCTTAACGGAGAGAAGGTTGTTTCAACCATGCTTTGGGATGATAACTGGAAGAAACTGGTTGCCGGCAGTAAATTCAATGAAATGCCCGATTTCGCGGCATTCAAGTCCGGGCATATTGGCCTCCAGGATCATGGCGATCCTGTGTGGTTCAGAAATATTAAGATCAGGAAACTCTGATATTAAAAGTAAGTATACTAACCGCAAGGAGTGAAACACTTAGCCGAAAGGCGTGTTCTCTCTTTGCGGTTTTTTCATGCACTTAACCAGAGTTCCGTTATTTTTATGGCAAAGGAACTAATGCTTACAGGTATGAAAAAAATTATCCTCTTTTCTTTGGCTTCTTGCCTGCTGCTGGGTACTATAACCGGCCAGCAGATGAATACACTCTCCAAAAAAGAAAAAAAACAAGGCTGGGAACTCTTGTTTGACGGACAGACCATGAATGGCTGGCATTCATTTAAAAAGCCCACCATAGGAAAAGCCTGGAAAGTGCAGGACGGAAGCATCTACCTGGATATTAAGGAAAAAGAAGGAAGGGGGGATATTGTCACCGATAAGGAGTTTAAGGATTTCCATTTTATGTTCGACTGGAAGGTGGCGCCTAAAGCAAACAGCGGGATCATCCTGCTTGTTCAGGACAGGGACCCATACCAGGCAACCTGGCATACCGGGCCGGAGTATCAGCTTATAGATAATGTAAATTACCCTTCTCCTTTAGAGCCAAAACAATTATCGGCATCGCTTTACGACCTGATCGGCTGTTCGCCTGAACTGGTAAAACCAGCAGGAGAATGGAATACAGGGGCCATCAAATTGGAAAAAGGAAAACTTGAGTTTTATGTAAATGGCAAGCTTGCCGTC
>JBGSHT010000117.1:0-1825 GCA_041752135.1 Chitinophagaceae bacterium
AGGGTCCCGATCGCGTAGAGCCATACCGCCACCGTGGCGAACACGCAGAAGGAGACCCAAATCCGCTGCTCATCGGTGAAGGCGTTCGGCAGCTCGCCGAAACCGATGGTGGTCGACATGTAGCTGACGAAGTAAAAGGCGTGGAAGAAGCCCATCGGAACCGGGTTGCCGGCCGAGTCCTGTGCGGGGATCAGCACCATACCCGCCATCGCCACCGCGTAGGTCCCGATCAGGACCAGCAGCGGCGCGCGCATCCGCCGCATGATGAGATAGACGACGTTGTCCATAGTCAGACTCGTGCGCGTGGAGCGGGCGTCGACGCATGCAGGGCCGAACACGGACGGCGCATGACGTCGGCGACGCGGTCTAGCGACGCAGGGTAAAGGTCTCGATCACCAGCAGCACCACCGACACCACGTTGGCGATCATGGCACCGCCGCTCAAAGACACGATGCTGGCCATGACGGCAGGCGTCATGCCGGACTCGGTCGCGTGAGCGGCGATGGTCCAAACCAGGGCTGCGCCGGTCAGCTGCAGCATCGCGACCAGGCTGGTCGCCAAGAGCAAGGCACCCATGTGGGTGCGGTCGCCGAACTTCAGCACGGTCGCGACCAGGTTGACCAAAATGACGAAGAACAGCTCCCAGGCGTGATGATGCTCCGGGTTGTCCAGCTCGCCGACGAAGAACCCGAAGTTCAGGGTCAGGGCCAGGACGATGAAAAAGTCGAAGACGACCTTCTCGGGATTCATGTCGACCTGCTCCTTGCGCGGTGTCGCGCACGCGTTCTTTTCGAATGAAGCCTGATGACCGGCCGTACGCCGTTATGCCGCCGAGGATGCCGTCTCGGCAGCACGCTGCGCGGTCAGGGCTCGGTGCATCATGATGTTGAGCATCCGCACGGTCGCCCCGATCGCCGCGAAGACCTGGTTTGCATGGACCCCGCGGGTACGCAGCTCGCCCTGATCGGTAGCCCAGGTGATGCTGCATTCGGTGAGTGCGTCGGTGCGCCCGCCCTTGGGGATGCGGACCTCGTAGTCAAGCAGCGTCGGCAAGGTAAGACCACGCTTCTTCACGATCTTGGCCAGCGCATTGTTGAAGGCGTCGAAGCCGCCGTTGCCGCTGCCGGCGGCCATGTGGACCTCGTCGACGATGCGGATCTTGATGCTTGCCGTCGATTCCAGATCCAGGGTCGAGGAGACCGAGCAGGCGAGCAGCTCGGCATGGTTGTAATCCTTGCTCTCCAGGACCTCGGCGATGATGAAGGGCAGGTCTTCGATCGTGATGGTCTTCTTGGAGTCGCCGAGCTCGACGATCCGCCTGAGGACCTTGGCCTGATTCTCCTCCGAGAGCGTGATGTCCAGACGCTCCAGATTCTTCGCAAGCGATGCCTTGCCGGCGAGCTTGCCCAGGGCGTATTTGCGCCGTCGTGCGAAACGCTCGGGCGAGAGGCGGGTGTGGTAGAGGCTGCCTTTGCGATCGCCGTCGGCGTGGATGCCCGCGGTCTGGGTGAAGACATCGGCGCCGATGATGGGTGCATTGTCGGCGATTCGCTTGCCCGAGAAGTATTCCACCAGCTCGCTGATGCGGGCCAGATGTGTCTCGTCGATGCCGATCTCCAAGCCGAGCTGATCGCGCAGATTGACGGCCACCTCCGCCAGCGAGGCATTGCCGGCACGCTCGCCGAGACAGTTTACGGTGCAGTGCACGGCGGCTGCACCCGCTCGGGCGGCAGCGAGCACGTTGGCGGTCGCGAGCCCGTAGTCGTTGTGGGGATGAAAATCGAGCTTGATGCCCGGGAAGCGGCCGAGCATGTCCGTGAAGGCG
>JBGSHT010000118.1:0-2285 GCA_041752135.1 Chitinophagaceae bacterium
TGACGTCCTCGGTTGCTGCGGTGGTGACGGTGTGGGTGACCGTGTTGGTGCCGTCCGAGATCGTGATCGTCTCGCCGTCGGCGATACCGAGCGATGCCAGCGTGCTTGCGCCGGTGATGCCGCCGACCGTACCGGTTGCAACCGCCGCGTCATCGGCGATCGCGGCGTTGCCGGTGATCGCGAGGGCATAGGTCGCCGCCGGAGCGGTGGTCTGCTGCGCCTGCTTGGCGATGGATTTGGCCGATTCGACGAGCTTGGTAATCGCGGTGATGCCGTGATCGGCCGCTTCGATGGTTTTTTGCGACTGACCGATCGCGTCCAGCAGCGAGTTCAGATCTCCGGCGCGATGGTTCAGCGCCTGCGAGGTGAAGAAATTGAAAGGGCTGTCGAGCGCCGAGTTGACCTTCTTGCCGGTGGCAAGACGGTTCTGGGTCATGCTCATCAATTCGGCCGTGCTCTGCAAGGACAAGAGGTTTTGCCGCACGCCGGCTGAAAGTACGACATCACTCATTTTCGGCGTCCTTCTTCACAATGAAAGTTCGTCCGCGCTCATTGCGGTTCCTTTCATAATGATCCGGTAACCCTAATTAGCGGTAAAAAATTGGTTAACGATTAGTTAACGCGAGCGCATTGGACAAAAAAAAGAAACGGCGGGGACTGGCCCCGCCGTTTCCGCCTTCTAGAAGATGGAGAAGGAAGCTTAGAACAGTCGCAGCACCGCCTGGTCGGCCTGTGCGGAGAGCGACAGAGCCGTGGTGGACAACTGTTGACGGGTCTGCAGCGCGAGGAGGTTGGCGCCTTCCTCGTTGGTGTCGGCCAGCACGAGGCTGTCGGCACCGGTCTGCAGGGTGTTGATCATGTTCTTGGTGAAGTCCTGACGGGTCTGCACCGTGCTCAGGTTCGAACCGAACTTCGAAGCCTGGGAACGCAGGCTCGTCAGTGCGGCGTCGAGGCCCGTGATGACCGCGTCGATTCCCGAGTTGCTCTGGAATTCCGAAGCCGACAATGCGTCCAGGCCAAGTCCGGCAGAGTCGAAAGTGACGCCGGAGATGGTCAGCGACGAGGTGCTGTCTTCGTTGAACACGACCTTCAGGTCATCGCCGTTCAGCAGGTTGATGCCGTTGTAGGAGGCATCGCCGGCCAGCGAATCGATCTGCGTGAGCAGGTCGTTGTACTGGGTCTGCAGGTTAGCACGAGTGGTGCTCGGCGTTCCGACCGTGGCCGTCGGGCTGTTGGCGCCGACGTTGGCACCCGCGAAGAACGACGCCGCATCGGTGCCACCGATGGTGATGTCGTCAGCGCTTGTGGACGTGATCGAGATCTGATCCGAACCGTTGATCGAGGCCGTGACGCCGGTGAGGGCACCGAGAGCGGTGACCAAATCAGCGCGGGTCTCGACGTTTCCGGAACCGAACTGGATCGTCTGGGCAGTGTCGGACCCGACCTGAACGGTCAACGTGCCGGTGAGCGCACCGATCGTTGCGTTGGTCAGGCTAGACGTGGTGGTCGTGCCGAACGCCGAAGCCGCACCGGTGCCCGAGATGGTCAGGGTGTCGGCGTTGTCGTCGGCTGTCACTTCCAGATTACCGCTGCCATTGACGGCAACAGTCCAGGTCGCAGCGCCGCCATTCAGCGAGGTGATGACGTCGTCGACGTCTTCGGTTGCGGCGGTCGTAACGGTATGGGTGACCGTGTTGGTGCCGTCCGAGATCGTGATCGTCTCGCCGTCGGCAATACCAAGCGATGCCAGCGTGCTGGCGCCGGTGATGCTGCCGACCGTGCCGGTGGCAACAGCCTCATCGTCAGCGATCGCCGCGTTGCCGGTGACGGCGAGCGCGTAGGTCGTTGCCGGTGCGGCGGCCTGCTGAGCCTGCTTGGCGATCGACTTGGCCGATTCGACAAGCTTGGTCAGCGAGGTGATGCCCTGATCGGCTGCTTTCAGGGTCTGCTGCGCCTGACCGATCGAGTCCAGCAGCGCATTCAGATCGCTGGCGCGGTTATTGAGCGACTGCGAGGTGAAGAAGTTGCTGGGATTGTCGAGGGCCGAGTTGACCTTCTTGCCGGTGGCAAGGCGGTTCTGGGTCAGGCTCATCAGGTCTGCGGTGGACTGCAGCGAGAGGAGGTTCTGACGGACAGACGAAGACAGGGTGATATTGGAAGCCATAGTGACTCAACCTTTCTGGTTCGGATTACGCACGACCCATCCGGATCGCCGGCGTTGATGGCATGGGTTCCTTCAAGGCCCCGTAAAAAATCATGGTTAACGAGTTGAGACGACCCGACGG
>JBGSHT010000119.1:0-1692 GCA_041752135.1 Chitinophagaceae bacterium
ACGGCTGCAATAGAGAAAATCTTGATGATCACATTCTGTTCGATCGAGATGCGGCCAAGGGCCGCATCGAGCAGAAAGGCGACGTTGGTTGTCAGGTAGCTGCTGTTTTCGATCAGGCTGTGGATATCGCGGACCAGTGTCTTCAGGCCTTCGCGGCTCAGCTTCTCACTTTCGCCCTTCACCGCCATGCTGCTGGAATAGGAAGGAATATTGAGCAGAGTGACAACGCGCGAAAGGGTGATCAGCGAATCATGCACCTTGTTCACCACGAACTGGATTTGGCCGATGCGTCGAAGCAGGCCGGTCAGGTCGGTTGGGGAGAGCCGCTTATCGGCCGGGGTGCCGTGCCCGAACACCTGGCCCGACACAGAATCGATTTCCGAACCCATCCGCTCGAGGATATCGGCAATTCGATCGATGATCAGCTCCAAGATACGCACAAGCACCAGCAGTGCGCTCGAATCTGGTGGAGTCTTGGTGCAGCTTTGGGCAAAGCTCCTGAGCGAAGCCGGTTCTGAAAACCTTATGGTTATCAATTGGTTGTTTTGGGTCAGGATGAAGCAGACCGGGACATTGGCGGGTTCGCCACTGTCGATGCCGACCATGAGGAGGACGGTCATGAAATTCGCGCCATCTTCGCGATAGACCCGGCTGGAGGCTTCGATCTTCACCATGTCGGCGCGCTTCGGCAAACGAAGCTGTAGCGCCGCTTCAACGGCTTCCACCTCATAGGCAAGGGGCGTCGTCAGATCGATCCAGACCGCGCTGCGGATTTCCTCTGTGCTAGGCAACGGCACATAGACCGTTGTACTTTTCAGCGCGTCAGCCGCGAACTGGTCGAGCGGTGAAAGCCGGTCAGGATAATGCAATGTCAGCATGCTGCCCCGCTAGCGCCAGCCTAGCGCTCGCGCAACCGGTGCATCAGCTCGACGAAATTGCAAGGGGTGTGGCGGCTGTCGAGCTGGGCGAGCAAGATTCCATCCCAGGCGTCCTTGACCGCGCTGGTGCTGCCCGGCAGCGCGAAGATGTAGGTGCCGCGCGCGACGCCGGCACAGGCACGGGATTGAATGGTGGAGGTCCCGATGGTCTGAAACGAAAGCCAGCGGAACAGCTCGCCAAAACCGGGGATAAGCTTGTCGCACACCTCTTCCAGCGCTTCGGGGGTCACATCGCGGCCGGTGACGCCGGTGCCACCGGTGGTAATGATGCAGTCGGTGTCCGGATCCTCGATCCAGCCGCTCAGCGCCTCGATGATGCGGTCGGGCTCATCTTTCACGATTCCGCGTCCGGCGATCAGGTGGCCGGCACTGACAATGCGCTCCTGTAGAACATCGCCGCTGCGGTCGTCTGCCTGTGTGCGGGTATCGGAGACGGTGAGCAGCGCAATGCGGACGGGGATGAAGTCGCGGTCAGGGTCCAGCGGCATGTCAGGGCTGCGGCACTGCGGCAGATACCGGCATGGCTGCAGGGCGTGGTGGCGGGCTGACGACGGCAGACGCTCCGGGCATGCCGGGAAAACGTGGCCAGAGGTTTGCCGAGACGGCGGTGAGGCTGGTGGCCTTGCTGACTTTGGCTGAGGCACGCGCCTGATCTTTCAACTCATAGAGCCAATAGTTGCGCAGGACCACTTCGACATAGTGGCGGGTTTCGCGGAACGGGATGGATTCAACGAAGAGCAGAACGTCGCCATTG
>JBGSHT010000120.1:0-5562 GCA_041752135.1 Chitinophagaceae bacterium
GTTGTGATTTGCTTTCAAATTTTTGGTTAGCTTCGGCTACCAACATCAGCAACTGCTGAAATGCCCGTTGGTATTGGTTTTCGGAGCAATATTAGGAATAAAAAACCTGCTCCGGAAACCATTTTTTTATTCCTGTTAGCCTGAATTTTAAAACATCTCCAATTGTTGGTGGGTAGGTGGGAGGGATATGCCCTCTTTCCCATGGAAAACTTCCATCATGCCAAATTGTTTATCCGTAATAGCTATAATTCCTACGTGTCCTTTCGGGGGAAGGTTAATTCGGACCCTTTTTGAGTGCACATCAGCGTTTTCCTTGCTTGGGCAGTGCCGTATGTACATGCTGAACTGGAACATCTGAAAACCGTCAGCAAGCATTTTTTTTCGGAAAATAGTGTAATTTTTCCTGTCCTTTTTGGTTTCAGTAGGAAGGTCGAACATTACAATTACCCACATGATTCGGTAAGCATTGATGCGTTCATAATGGTTTTTCATGGCCGCTATGTAAAAACCGGGTAGATAATTTTCCGGTTATCTCCTTCATAACATCTTACCAGGCTGGCTGTTGTTCTGGACACCGCATTCATCAGTGGACTTTTCTTCCCTTCAAGCTGTACATCCATGGATGGAATGGATAAAAGTTCCTTTTTCATTAATGGTGTCATTTCCAGGAACCTGCCATTCAATCTAATGATGTCGCATACCAGTTTGTCGATATATGGCCTGTACGGTTCCATAATGTCATCTGCTAAGCAAAATGCATTGTATTGATTTTTATGGTGGATTCCCAGAGTTGGTAAAAGCCCACTCCCCACTAAAGCACGTGCGACTAATGCCCGAAGTATTGAATACCCATAATTCAACAGGTTATTAGGCGGGGGGCCATATCTTTCTCGACGGAATTCCAGAAAATCCGGGAAAAGATGCTTCCAGTAGTAGCTCGCAGCTTTTGCTTCACTATTTTCAGTATCCCCGCTTTTAATTGTTCCGGCTAAGCGAAGAAGGTATTTGGGGTCCTGTCGCTGATCTTTTAAGAGGGCTGCCTGGTTTGTTATTTTGGCTATTATGGTTTGTTGCCACAATTGCTTTTTTAACGGTACCGTCGCTTCAAGTTGCGCCTGATGTTTTTGGCTTTGCAACGTATTTCCTTCCAGATTAAAAAGAAGACCTGCAGGATGATGTGTTGCATCGCAGGTTATAACGGCAACATTGTTTTCCAGCAATTTAGCTAAAAGTGCTTGCGTAATGGTAATCTGCTGATGGTCCAGTAAAATTACACCAATGTCTTCGATGGGAACGGTCTTTTGTTCTTTTAGTTCTTCGGTACTTTCAAATACTAATTGTTCATTGGCGGTTTTCAGGTAAGCAGGATTTCCAAAATAAAGAGTTCTCTTTATCATTTTATGAATCCATTATTGAAATATTCCCCATGGCATTGATTCTGATTTTTATGGGATTTAATTTCTTAAACGTATCAAGACTATTGATTCGTATCATTTTACCTAATGTTATTGATTCTTTTTCTTCACTTTGTTGTTTTTCCAATTTTGTTTCAAGTTGATGTCTAAAGACATAGTACTTCTCAGCAATTTTTTGAACTCTATATAAATTATTAGAAATTCCAGCTTTCTCATTCATTTTCAAAGCATTAATAATTTCATCTTTGCTCATTCGGAAAACAAAAAGCTCATTTTGCTGCAGGCTTGTAATATATTTCCAATCCGGTAAAGGTATATTTCTCAATACATTTTGGTTGTCTATGCCTTTATTTAATACAAAGTCCCAAACAGCAGTGGTATCTTTTATTATAACCGGAATTTTATATTTTTTTCGTTCAACAGCTTCCCAAAGACTTATTATGATCTCTTCAAGATTGCCATCAGGCTTTTCATATATAGCTATGTGGTGATTGTTTCTGGTTGAAACAAAGTCAATGGGGCTGCTGTTTAAGGGTGCTTTTCCGGCAGGGTAAGTCAATCCTTTATTGCTCATATGGAGCGGAACAGGTTCATTAAGGCCTCTTTTGCAACGGACGCTTGTAATCGGAATCTTTTTAGACTCATTTAACCATATTGGTTCTTTATCGAGATTTTTTAAAGGATGTTCTTTTTGCCCGGCCTTTTCTGTAAATCTTTGTCTGACTTTTTCTTTCACGCCTACATCAATGATAGATTCAATATCTTTTTCCTTGAAATTTTGGTCCAACGTGTATTTATATACAAATATTTCCTCCCACAACGTTACTTCTGAAAGTGATTTTGTTTTTGCATCATCGAGCCAGATTGGCTTATTTGTCAGATCTTTGAAAGCCTTTTTAGGATCATTATCAAATTCCGATAATCTGGCTTTTACTAACTCTTTTTCTTTAGGGTTTGATATCAAATCAACGTTGTCAAATCGCCCATTTAATGGGGTTTTGACCACACTATATCTTTTTATTTTGCCGTACACTTGTTCTTTATGTAATTGTCCCCTTGGTGTAAAGGTCTTTTGATTATTTGCGTGGTTTCTGCCCAATGTCGCAACTTTCTTCCCCGGCTTTATGGAAATAAATATCTGGCTGACTGCTTCTTTTACCTCCTGGGTATTGAATGGCCTTTCAACTTGTATGTATTGCTCCAATAGGGATCTTTTTGCCTGCCATCCTTCTTCGGTTTTACCTTGAATGGCATTCAATAATTCCTGTCTGGTAATAGTTGAATTGAGTTTGTTTAGCCGTTGAATAAATGACTGTTTAGTAGTTGCAACAACTAATGCATCAATGGCATGATGCCTGTGGTCGTCTCTTTTACTCCAGCCTTCTATTTTGCCGTTTGCGGTTTTTCCAGCTGCTTCATATTTATGCCAGTTAAGTTGCTGAAGTACTTCATTATAACCCCATTGATTTCTTAGGAACTCAGTTACGCTTCCGGATGTGGCGAATACATTAAAACATATGTCTTTTAACAAACGTATGGATTCGCGGGAGATATACCTGGTTTCATTCAGCTGACGGTTGATGAAATCATCCGGAATTTTATCACCAGCCATCAAAAGCTTATCTCTCTTACTTTTTGTAATTTTTTCGTCATTAAATAGCCGATCTACCCTTCCAATATATTGTTTAAATTCTTCTTCTGATTTGGAATTCATGTAATCATAAGCGGTAGATTTATCCTTGTTTTCATTCTCAATTCTTATTGTTAGCACTTTATTTTGAAATGAATCATCGAATAGCCTTGATTGTGGGATAATATGATCTACATCTACGCCTTCTCCTCGCAATACCTGGGACAATTCTATTACTTCACCGCTGTATATGCATATTCCATTCTGCTGTTCATACAGTTTATACTTTTCGAGTAATTTTCTCGTCACTTTAAGCCCTGGGAATTCGGTATTTATGCGTGTGGCAATTTCTTTATGTGTCTTATCTGAATTAATGCTTTGACTGTATGACCTGTTCCTTTCTTCTTTACTTTGTTTAAGTTCCCTGGCCAGTTCTACCCGAATCTCATCCGGCCTTCCAAGCTCCGGGTCAGATATAATATTGTTTACAAGGTTAATTAGTTGATTGAGGATTTTTTCAACTACAGGCTGCCTGAGTGAATTTTTAGCATATAGCACCAGTTTTTCCTTTAAAATTCTTGCCTGGTTATCTTCCGTAGTTTGGCTATCACTATGTTTATATCCAACATTTTCTGATGCAACTGAATAGACCATTCCCTGCATTAAGCCTGGGAGTAATTTACGCAAAGCTTTAGCGCTTTTATTGCCAAAACCTGCCTTTTTGAAATCAATTTTAGAAATTGCCTCAGCTTGTTCCTGGGTAAAATCATATCTGTTTTGAAGCACCTTCTTTAGTTGATCGGCATCATCAACTGAATATAACAGATGCCAAAGCTGATAGAGCGGTTCTTTCTCAAAATTAGCTTTAATGCTTATTTTTTCAGTCACTTCACCTGTTTCATGATCAACTATTTCACTTTTTTGGATAATGTCGAAATCAAGGAGATTTAATTTGTCTTCAAGGCCATTTCTTTTGAATTCTTTTAAAAGAGTTGCTTTCGTAAGGTTTCCCTGTAATCCAGCTTTTTTGATTTGTTCATTGGGGTGCCATCCATCAGTTCTTTTTAAATCAAGTAATTTTAATAACTCTGATTGATTTAGTTTTTCATGCTCATCTAGATGTTCGAAAATTCGTTTTTTCTGTTCAAGGCTAAGCGGGTAATCTTTATTAAATTTATTAGTAAGGCTAATGGCATTGATACTTTCCCAAATTTTTTCTAACTGGAATAAAGGGGAACTTTTAGGAGCAACTTTATGGTGTAGTTCAAATCTGCATTCTCCTACAAGACCTTTTTGAGATTTTAATCGTCTTTGATAATATATAATTTCATCTCGTATCACCTTTTTCAAGTCATCTGTTAAAATGACCGGGTGATGTGTTCTTTGAGTTTCCCAGAGTCTGTCAAATTCATTTATATAACATTCACGTGGGAAAACTTTTTTTCTGGTCTGAAAAAAAGGGTTCGATTGAAATTCATGAAAAAAGTATTGTCCAATTGTGAAATTTTCTTTTTTAAGTAATTCTTTTCTTTCCTTTAGTTCATTAAGGTAATCACTGATTTTTTTCCCTGATTCTTCTTCGGCATTGCCTGCCCTGCTTGATTTATAGCCTCTTTTTTGATTTAGTAAAAAGAAGATTCTGCCTAACTCGGGGAGTGTGATCTTTTCAGTTGCTGCTTTTGACCTTAATTCATTTAACGAAAATGGGGTTATTTTTTTGAGCAAATCTTCATCTGGCATCATTCCATTTTGTGAAAGCACATCAATGAGATCCTTCTTTCTTAATTTATATCTAAAGTTAGTTTTTCGGGCTGTTCGCTTCAGTGTGCGGTCTTTATTAACCGAAATGGCCTGTCCTTTTGAAAATTGATATTTTTCATCTCCGGTATAGGGAATCACCCTTACTCCAAGTCTTTTAATAGTTGATTTTTCCGTATTTTCTTCTATAAACGCCCAGCCAATTGAACTACTACCCAGATCGAGTCCAAGGATTTTTTTCATGGTTAACTTTTTTACTTAACTAAATTAGTTTAATTTAGTAAATGAAGCAAATCACAATAAGGATTATTCCGTTGTGAAACACATTCAAGCCGGGGAGACTCGGCTTTTTTTTAAATAAAAGAGAAGATATTTTCGATTAGTTTTTCGTACAAGAAATCTAGGAATGGTTTTTTCATCACTCTGAAAAGGATTAATCAATAGACGTTGAAGGCTTTTAATCCCCTTAATCCCTAAAATCCCCCCAAATCCCCGTACAGACAAAAAACAGGAATCTTGAAATACAGTCGGTCAGACCGAGGAAGGTCAGACCGGGTACAGCGGGATTCCAGTTGAATCCCTTTGGCTGTTAATTTGCGCCTTTGCGTGAAATGTATTCTATGTAGTTTAGCGCCTTTTCTTCCCTGCAAACGAAGGCCTTCTTGACCTTGGCTGGTAATTGGGCACAGGCCCCAGTTCATCCGGCACTTTGGCCTTTGGCACGGGTTTACCCAGCAGTTGTTCAATGGCCGCCATCTT
>JBGSHT010000121.1:0-32827 GCA_041752135.1 Chitinophagaceae bacterium
TTCATATTAATTGATTATCAAGGTGTTATATTAAGCAAAAACCTTAAACTTTTCAAATCGTGTTAGGCCCTAAAACCGCTGAAACCCAATACTGACAAGACTTTCAAAGAACTTATATTTATAACATCAAAACGCTAGTGAATATCTTTAAATCTTCATAATATTTATTTTTTTCAATATCTATTTTAGAAACCAACTCGCTGCATTTTATATGAATTGAAGGCTCCCAACTTATTGTTATTTCACGTAATATTTTCGCTTTGTTTTCTAAATCATCTGCTTTTTTCCTTAAACTTTCTTTTAAATCTAAGGATTGAATTGTACTCATAATTGATTATTTGATGTTTTTATAGTTTTGTTTAATATTTAAAATAATACCTCAAGTATGATATTGTATTTTTAAAAGTCTTGTTGATTTTATCTTTTCATATTATCCGTCCTCAGCATCTCATCCGCCAAATCAAAACAATGATACCGGCTATTATTACAAGCCCCTTTCCGCATTAACCGTAAATTAAAAGTCCTGATCGCTTCATAAGCATCCGGGTCATCAAAAAAGGTAAAGAAGTCCTCAGCGTATAAAAGAACTTCCTGCTGATCCTGACCGCCGGTTGGGTATAAAGTATTACCGAATGCAAGGAATTCAAATTTATCCGTAAAATATTCCGCCAGGTGATTTCTGAAAAGAACGCTTTTGGCAAGAAAAACCGCAACAATTAGCTGCATGGTAACCTGTTCTTCTCCATCAATCACTTCCTTTTGAGAGATCTGCCAAAACCTCAATGTTTCCTGCCAGTAGATGTTAACCCGGGCAAGTATATGTTTCCCGGAGCCTGGCAGACAGGAGACGGCCCAAAAGGAATATTCCGTTTTCAGTGGATAGGAGATGGTATAGATGATATCTCAAGTCTTCCAAAATTGATCACTTGATTTTATGCAATTATCAATCTATCCGTCATTAATAAATGAACCAATTAAGGAATGCCTATAGATTAAGAAACTTTTATCTTGAATTTTAAAAGTTTCTTTGGTAAATGGTCATCAAGATTTGCTATATCCTCGTCAGTTAGTTCAATTAATTTGAATTCGTATCTTTTATAAATCTCTAGCTTAGCTTTTTTCCTTTCAGCGTACTTTGGATCTTCTTCCATTCCCCAATATTCAATATAAACGTTTTCAGATGGAATGAAAAAGTCTGAATATAAATCTTCTTCGATTGGTAGTTTTCTCTCATAAGCATGAGCAAGTTTATATTCGTATAAAGCATTATCAATAATTACTTCCGCCCTTGAACGTACCATATGTCCATCTTTTGTCCTTAATGTAGCCGGAAACTTATCTCTAAAACTGTCAGTATTTTGTTTTGAAAACGATTTTTCAACACTTTCTTTTTCTGGTTGAACATCCTTTGTTTTTACAAATGTTGATGTTACCTTAAATGCGTTTGTTAAGTTTGGATTTTGTAAAATATTTTCTGGCCACAAAACATATGTTCCACCTGATGTTTCATGTTCAAAATTTCTTCCTCCTAAAGACAAACCAAGTTTTGTCACTTTCCACCCGGCAATATCTTTTTCTATCCAGCCTAATTCAGAAAAAATCAAGTTTAGTCGTTGAGAGGACACATTAAAATTTTTACCAATTGTTGTAGCATTCAACATTTTTGTTTTGCCTTTAGAAATTGATATATTTTGAAGTGAAATATTTTCCGGCCATACAATATATTCTCCAAATGTAGCATGACTACGTGTTTGGCCACCTTTTTGTTTTCCTAAATCAGTTAATATCCATTTATCACCCCAACGATCAATCCATTTAAGTGATTGAAGTTTAATAAAAAGCTCATTTGCTGGCATATCAAGTTCATTAGAAAGACTTGTGGTTGAAATAAACTCCATGATTAAAATTTAATTGAAATGGCTTTGTTTTTAAATATTCAAGGCTGAAATTCGAATTCCAGATTGAAATAACGGTTTGAACGGCTAATTTATTACGGCTAAATTTTAAAATGACCTGAGAAAGAATTTATTATGATATATAAGAGCAAAATATAATTTCGGACTTTTAAAAAGAGTGGGTTCAAACTATTGCTAGATTTTTAGTAAAAAAAGGATTTGGTTAATAAATATCTTTTAATGAATATGCTATTTATTTGTAAATTCCCCGTGTCCCTCGCCCCCTCGCAGTTAATCTTTCCCCAACCGTTCCCTAAACGCCCTCTCCGTCTCCTTATCCATAAAATAAACATAACCCCCCTTCATCCCCCTCGTTAACAATATCCGGTACGCCTACGCTATGCTCCTACGCTGTGCGCCTACGCTGAAGCTACGGCGTAAGCGTAAGCTTCGGCGCAAGCGTAGGCTTCGGCGTACAAAGTAGATCTGCCGCACCAGTTTATTCAACTCCTCCGGGTTTTTCAATAACCCCTGCTTCCCCTTGGCATCCTTATAATTATCCCAAACCGTAAAGTATTTTTTAGTATCCGCGTTAAACTGCAGGTCCTTCCCAACTATGATCCCCACATAATCAAATTCCATTTTACCGCAGAGCCGCAGAGGCGCGGAGGTTACGCAGAGAATTTCTTTGTTTCATTGCGGTTAATGTATTTGGCTGTTATCCCATTAATTCCTAAAATCCCCCCAAACCTGTCCGCCGCACGCTTCGGCAGGCGGGTCATGGTTCAGACATTTCTTCCTCGCCTTATATCCCTCCCGGGCTTTCTGCGAAATTTCATCCTTCAGGGTATTGGGGTTATCCAGGATTTTAAATTCAAAATCCTGCTTATCCCACCCATCATAATTACCCGTTTCTTCAATATTCAGCACATCATCCACCCAATTGATATAACCCTCCGCACCCGAGCAACGGAACTGTGCTTTCAGGTTCAGTTTATCAATTTTGGCACCGTGCAGTTCCGCCACCCGCGAAATTTCCTCCAGGGTGCCGATATCCTCCGGCCGGATGATCTGCTTTTCGTCTATGAAGAAGATACTCACCTTCGCCGCATTGATGATGTCTTCCACCTGGTTCTTCCCTTTATACATAAAGGCCTTTTCATTCTTCAGCCGGTGCGCTTCATCCACGATGATTACATCGAAAGTGTTTTTGCGGGCGGCATAAAATGATGCAGAACCTTTCAGAAGGTGCTTGATTCGATGTGCATCGTATTCCTGTGTGAGCCGGCTGATCATCACTTCCCTGAAAGAAGCATTGGGAGCCACGAATATGGCGTTCTTGCGTTCATTTAGTAAACTGCCCAGCAGGTTCATCGATATGACTGATTTCCCTGTACCCGGACCGCCATTGACGATGATCACCCTTTTCTCTTTGGCATTCAGCGCAAGATCCTTCGCGGTCTCAAAAGCCAGTTTCTGTTCGTCGAGCAAGGTGAACTCATTATTGCCTTTGAAGAGCTGGGTGACATGATCGATCAGTTTTTTACTGGGACGGATATTGCCATTTTCTATCTTGTAGAGAATGTCTTCACCTTTTCCTTTGCCTACATATATTTTGATGAATTCCTCCAGTTCCAGTTGATCATCCCGGAAATAAACAGGCGATTCTTTGAGGATCGATTTATAGATGTCAGCCTTTAGCGGTTCCGGCTTTTTCTCAACATAATTATGCAGGTAGGAGCAGGAGTAAGCCTGGATGGTACTTTTATAAATGCTTTCGTTTTAATCTTTCAGATATAGTTTATAGGAATAAGCCTGGTAGGATGGGTGAGTGGTATAACCGAAATAATCAGTGTGTACGATCCCGTCTTTATGGGTACAGCTGGCTTCTTTCCAGTGTTTCAGTTCGATGATGATAAAACTGGCCTTACCGCTTTCGTCATGGCCTGAAATGAAAAAATCCACTCTGAGTGAGGTGGATGGGATAGTATAATTAAAGAAGTGTAATAGGAAAAACAATAGTGCAGTATCTATGGGGAGAGTTAAAAAAATATTTAATAAAAAAAACAAATGTTAAAATGAATATAAGCAAAAAGATATTTTATTAATTATTTTAAATTATTTATTGAATTAAATTTATATTAATATGTAATACTTTCATTTATTTTCGAGCAAACTGAACTATCTCTTCCAGCAAATCTGAGTCGCATAATATTTATCAATATCCTGATTTTGTTAGAAATATATTTGAATTTGATAAAGCTAACATAAGGACTGCTCTCCAGTAATTATTTCCCTTGTCAGCTTTAGTTCTATTGGCTACTGAAACTAAGTGAGCCTTTATTTGGACTCTATTTAATTGTCCAGCAAGAGGGATAATAGCATTTAAAACATCAGTGATTTCACTATTACTTTTTTGCTTATATCTGTCAAAAAGTTTTAGTGTATTAAAATGTGTAGTTATTATTGTCCTCAAATTAACTGGAATTGCAGCTGCATTCAAAGTGAAATTTGCTTGTGGGATATTATTTCTATAAAGAATAGAACAATTCAAGTATGAAACATTGGGTAAAGCGTCATAATAATAATTGATTATTTTTCGGTTACCGAGTAAAAGCCATTCTTTGCCTTTTTCAATATTGCACTTTGAACAGCATGGGAATAAATTAATTGATAATGCTGAAAACTCAGGAAAGTAAACTTGTGGCAAATAATGGTCAAAGGTAGTTGATTCTCCAATATTACAATACTGACATTCACCTCTCAATAAGACACTTTGTTTCTCCCTAATTTTTGTTTTAAGCCTTGATAGTCCATTTGACTTTGAATAACAACTTTCCAAAAGTTCAATATTGGGGGTAACAAATGGAGAGGCCGATATTGCTTCTAATCTATTTGGAATTGTATGATTTGTAAATGTTGTAAAACGATTTGATACGTCAGTACGAATAGCCTGTAAAGGGGTTCTTGCTGCTAGGTGCTTGTTGTTTACAATATCATCCCAATAGCTCATTTTTCGTATTAATGGAATTAAATTCTTCATTGAGTGTAGAGGGACTGTAAAAATATTTTTGCATTTAAACTTAAGGGCAAACTATTTTCAATAAACATGTTGGCTACTTCATCAAAGCTCCTTTTTTTTGAAAGTTTCATTAGGAATTCCCTATAATATTCATCATGGCTAATTGTATGAAATATTCTTTCTGTGATTGTATTCAAATTTTCACCAAATGTTTCAATGTCAAGCCCTCTAACACTTGGACTATTTTCAATTCTTTCAACTACAATAATGTCTTTTGAAGGAACTTCTTGCACTACTTGTGGAGAATGAGTCGAAATTATTGCATACGAATCAAACTTTTGCAAAATTTTATTTATAACATTTACGAAAAGCGAAATACTATTGGGATGTAAGTGAGTTTCGGGTTCGTCAATAATCAATAAGGATTCGTTGGTTATATATGCAAGTAATTCTGCTAAAATTAGAATCATGATTATCTGCCCAGAACTATATCTTGAAAATTCATTCTGATCGTAAAGAATGAATTCCTTTACCTTAAATTCAATGTGGTCTTCATCCAGAATATCCGATGCAATTTCATCTGAAAGTACTAATGATAAATACTTTCCGAACAATTGAACTCTATCAGATTTTTTTAAAACAATAAACGCTTTGTTTAGGCGAGTGTGAATTTGGTTAGGTGTTAAAAACCCTTTGCCACCTTGGAAGCCACAGTAATAGTAGCTATATGTTTTAGTTTGCTTTGGTTTTGGAAACCTGTCAAACAAACTGTAAGAGATTGCAATTACCCTGCTAAATGGAGGTAGGTATTTTGTAGAAAATGATCCTTGTGCTTCATAACCGCTTAATGTTGAAGCTAATTTCCCAATGTATTGTGTTTTACCAGTTCCGTTTTTCCCAATGATAACTTTAATTCTAAAGGGAAGTTCTGCTTTCTCTGAGTAATCAAATTTGATTGAGTGTTTATCAATAGCATTACCAATTTGAGTTGAAAATGTAAATCTAAGAACATTGTCAATTTTTAAGTTCTTGTAAATCTTATTTCCTTCTCTTAATGCCTTCTGTGCTTCGCTGCTTCTTAGTAAAGAAGTTTTAAATCCCTTCTCATGTTCAAATAAATCAACTAACCCTTTATTAATCGCTAAGTCATTGATTGCATCAAGGTAGTAGTCTGCAGTTTCTTTGTTCAGTTTATCCCTAAGAATTGAATAATAACTGTTTGATTGACCTAAGGAACAAATGTTATCATCTAAAGAAGTAAAACTCATTGGCAATTCACCATTTTTTTCGTCTTTATTCAAAAATTTTGCAATCCCGATTGTTATTGATTCCTTTGCAGAAATGTGATATTCTATTTCATATTGAGTTTGAAATCCAAAATCATCCCATTTGTCTTTTGATAAAACAAAACAAGGAAATAGATGATAATCTTTTTTAAATTCATCTGTTAAATAAAAAGAAATTTCATGACCTGTTAAAAGTGTTTTATCCTTCTTGAAAATTTCTTTAATTGTATCAAGAATATTAATTCTAGATATGGTTGAACGGTATGCTCCTTTGTTTTTAATTTCAAATGGCTCAAATGGCTTATCCCATTTAACTTTCAAAGTTTGTCCATTCTCAAGATTTTCTGTAACAGTTCCAGTAGCATGGATTGAAAGGATAGAAATTGTCTCGTCATCCTCTTTTCTTGTGTATGTTGTTTTTGCCGCTAATCTTGAACCAACTTTAACAGAACTAACTCTCTCTAAATATTTATCTTCAAATCCATTTTCCCAAATGCCTTCCTCAATGAACCTCGGCAACTGGTTTTCTGGGTCTGTTCCTTTCCAGGTAAACCCCACACAGTAATATTGAATATTTTTTGCCATAAATTTGGTTTTACCTCACCTTCAATTCTAAGTTTCCAATTGGTTCATTAATTTTGATTTCCAAATTTTATATTTTTTATCCTTAATTGACTGAAAGAAGTCCGCAATATCACTCCCATCATCTGAAAGAAACTTGAAAAAATACCTGTCTTTTATTTTTTTGTCTTCTAATTTCTTGTTTAAGTTGTCAAAGTGAGTTTTCGCATCCCTTTGTTTCGCTTTGTTTTTGTTGCTGTCATCATCTTTTTTCTTTGTCTCGACTACAAGAATGTCATTTGTATCTTTCACTTTTAGGAAAAAATCAGGATTAAAAGTTTCATTTTTAACGTGAGTCTTTGCTTTTGTCTCAGGCTTGTATGAATAAGGAAAGCCATAGAAACCTCTATCAGCTGATTTTATAAATGCATCAACTAAGTCAATATTAAGAAATAGTGTTTTAGCAAATTCGATTTCTGGAGTGTAAGAAACATATATTGCATTCATAGCTGTTTTGAACTTACTATCATCCTCAAATTTCAAATGCTGAGTTATTTCTGTTTGCAAGGCAGCCAGCTCGGCAATTTTTGTAGCAATTGCTACTGTGTCAGTTCCTGCTTTTGTTAATTCTGCTTTGAGGTCGTCTATTTGCTTGTCAAGTTGTGTGAATGTGCTGAATAGTGTTTTTTCTTCATCCTTATACCAATTAATTGTGCTTTCTGTATAAATCAAATAACCATTACGCTTTAAACTGTCTTCACTAAAAGACTGTGTTGGATATTTCTCCACAGAAATTTCAAAAAGGTCATCAGCAACATTTGAAACTCTTGGAACCTCTTTTCCTATTTCCCTGAACATTGGGCCAAATGCCTGTTGGGCTGAATGATAATTCTCCTTACTTAAAAAGTCGTTTTCATAACCTTTGTCTTTTAACTCTTTTTGAATTGAAGATTTAAGTTTTGACTTTGGATATTCCTTTGCAATTTTCGGGTCTTTGTCTTTAAGGTAAGTATATAGGTAAGTTACTGCTTGGTTTATTTCATATACTGCTTGGTCTTCAAAAACATAGCTGATTGAATTGTGTTGAAAATCCGCCTTATATTCCATTATTTTCTTTTGTGGATTAAATCCATATGTTTTTGGGCCAACAGCTTTTTCAGACTTAGTTTCTTTAGTTGTTTCCTTTGGCTCATACTTTAAATTGTGCAATGTAAAAGAATACTTCTTTCTATTTTTATCGTAACCCCAACTTAAGCGCTTTTCAAGTTCCAGAATCTCATTGTATAGATTTTGAATTTGAGTATTCCATTTTTCATGATTGTTGACTTTTAAATAAATCTTTTCTGCACCAATGGCATCTTTTAAGTTTTGAGGAATTCTTAATCCTCTACCAAGAACCTGAGCAATCAAAAGTTTTGAATTAAAAGCTCTTTGTTTATGTGGAACAACTTGGAAAACATTTTTCACGTCCCAACCTTCAGTAAGCATTGAAACAGAAACGACCCATTCTATTGGATTCTCTTGGTCGTCAACCGTTTTTAAAAGTTTTAGATTATCTTTACGTATTTTATCTGCTCCTCTGCCTTCTTTGTCATTTGCTATAATTGGGGCAATGGCCCGGCCTTCATTTGTATCTTTACCTGGAACACCAGAAGTAACCCAAATGACTTTTTTTGCTGATTCTTCAATGGTAATTTTTTCTTTTTCAGAAATGAATTTCACGACTTCATTCCATTCAATGATTGCCTCTGCTATACTGGCACAAACAACAATCGTAATAGGTTTAACATATTCGCCATATGCTTTGATGTTCTCTTGATGAACCGCCCAGATTTGTTGATATCCTTTGTCTTCTTTGTATTCATCAAATGTTTTGGCGTCAACCTTTTTTACAATGCCTTTATCAACTGCTTGTTTTAGCCCGAAACGATATAGAACATCATTAAAATAATCGTTGTTATCTGAACCATAATACGGCGTTCCAGTTACATTTACAATGAATTTGAAGTTATATTCTTTATCCTTTAAAAACTCAATCCATTTTTTATCCTTGCTGTCTGATTCGCCTGAAAAAATATGATGGGCTTCGTCATTCAACACTAAAACACTGTGACCTTCATTTTTAAAACTTGCTTGAATTGATGAACCTGTGCGTTGATAGGTGGCGTGAATATTCTCAATGCAAATATCGTTTGCCTGAATTGTTTCAGATGCGTTTTTAATTTCCGATTGAACATATTCAGGGTTAATTGCCCTAAAAATATCAACCAAGTCTTTACGACTATTTAGGTCTTTGAATTTTTCAGTAAGTCCTTCTTCAATGGTCAAAGACGGGCATAGCACTAACACTTTATCTACGACACCTTCACAAAGCATCACCTGAGCAACTCCGAACATCAAAAAACTTTTTCCTGAACCTGTTGCCAAGTCCATTGAACAAGACTTGAATTTGCCAAGTGGAATTGAGTTTAAGTAGTCCTCTTTATTAGAATATCGGTCTTTTATTTTAGGATTCTTTAAGTAGTTTTCTTTCGCTAAATCTTCCATTGTCTTATACTTGTTGGAAAGCAAAAAACCTACAGCTGCTTTTACAGCATCACGATGAAATGAATAGTCGTCATTATATAATGCTTCTAAGTAAGTATCATACTTATTCAAGATGTCGTTTACTGCTTCATCTTTGAACTTTAGCACCAAGTCTGAATTGCGAATGCTTATGCTCATTATTTAAAGTCTTTTTTATCTAACACTAATTTCTTTTCATTGCCATAGTCGTCAATAATTATTACAGCAAGTTTGTCCTTTGTCCATTTCTCTGCATCAATAGTAATTTCAATTGGTGTGGTTTCATCTTTCACAAGGTTTTTACCCCACATATAGGTATCCATTGTAAATGGTTCTGCTTTATAGTCTAGATCAATAAGCACTAAGGAAAGCGTCTCGAAGTTTTTGAAGTCTTCAGGCGAATACAATAATCCGTCTGAGTAAAATTCACTAAGGCGAATGGTGTATTGGACTTTGTTAAACAAACCCTCTTTTTTGTTTTGCTTGATTAAAACATATTTTAATTGTGGTTGCGAAATGAAGTCGAAGCCAAAAGCATCAATTATTTCATTTACATTTTCCTCTGATTTGGGTTGTTTGAAACTGCTTAACTCGCCACTTTGAATAAGGCGAATAAGAACGGAGACAGGAACTTTTAAAAACGTGTAAATAGTATCGCCAAATTTTATTTCATCTTGCATAAAATTTATGCTCTGTCCAGGAGCTATCACATAAAACCGTTCACCACCTTTGCCTTTAAGATAACTGTGCAGATTTTTTACATATTCTTCGTCAATGGCAACCTTTTTTTTCAATGGGTAATTCCACACATATGCACTGTTAACACCAATATAACCGTCAACCTTAAAGCCACTAATACTGTGTTCGTTTTTTCGAACCTCAAACAATTTCATAACAAAGTCACGGTATTGCTCCCAATGAAGGTTTAAAATATTCTCTTTATCATAAACTCCTGCATTGTATAGTACAAAAGTTTTAGCTTTTAATGGTTGTGATTTTTGCGGTTTGTTTTTAGGTTCAATTAGGCTTATTTTATAGGTAATCTGGTCTTTTACTATTAACCTAATACCATTTTCATCTTCTTCGTAATTAGTCAAATTAAACTTTTCTTCTGGGCAAACTAAGGAGAATTCATCCATTCCTTTGATGTCTTTTAATAAATCATGTAAACGTATCAAGAAGTCATCTGTTAAATCAAGTTGACCTTTTTTTGCTTTTTCAGAGATAAAAAAGAATCCACGAGAAGATTCAACTTTTTCCTTTTCTGCAATTCTTTCTATTTGAGTTCTATCATCTTTTTTACCACCTATTTCACTTGTAAGTTTAATCATTCGGTTTTGAACTGTATACATAGACAGTTTGCCACAATCAATCCCAATCCATTTTCGCTTTAATTTTTCCGCTGATGTAATTGTGGTGCCGCTGCCTGAAAAACAATCAAGCACTATATCTCCTTCATTAGATGATGTTTTAATTATTCTGCTTAATAAATCTTCTGGTTTTTGAGTTGGATAGTTTGCGTTTTCAAGTGCCATCGGATTAACATGAAAAATATCTGTCCATAAATTACTAATTGGAACGCCTTTTAAGTCTTTTAGGTATTGCTTGTAATCGGGGTTGTTTGTTTTGCTGGACCAACGTATTTCCTTTTTGCCTTCTAATTCTTTGACCTTTTCATCAGAGTAAGTGCTCATAAATTGCCACCTATATTTACCTTTTCCGTCATTATCATCATACTTAAATCTGGCTAAATAAGAAGAGCCATAGTCCTTAAACTGCTTGTTGAAAATATAATTATCAATGCTCTTCCTGTATATAAATATTGAATCAGTATCTGAGCTGAATTTTTGAGCAAGAGCTTTACTACTCCCAGTATTTGTAGTCCTTTGCCAAATTATTTCGTTTAAAAAATTAATTTCGCCAAATACCTCATCGCATATTGCTTTTAAATAGTGGCCTTTTTTATAGTCAAGATGAACATAAATTGTTCCATCATCTGCTAAAATCTCTCTGAGAAAAAGCAATCGTTTTCTTAAAAACTCAATGAACTTAGAGCCAGCAACTTTATCAGAATAAGCTTTTTCTTTATCCTTCATAAAGTCTTGCTTCGTTGCAAAAGGAGGATCAATGTAAATAAGTTTAATTTTATTTCGTAAACCGAACTTGTTCGGCCCATCTTGTTTTAAATCTTCATAAAGTGTTTTTAATGCAAGTAAATTGTCTCCAAATATTAGCATATTCTTCCACCCGTCTTCCCATTTGTTGTCCTCATTAAAAATTCTAACCTCTTGTAAAGGTGCTTCCAAAGTATTTGTCAAAATACTTGCCTTAGGCTCTTTGTGGGCATATACCAACTCGTATTCTGCTTTTACCTTTATATAACCGTCTTTCTTCTTAGCCATTTATTATAAATTCAAATTTTAATTTACTAAAATAAGTTATTAAATCGCAAATATCATCATTCGTGCGTTGGGAAATTTGGCGCTTTTGTAAGCCTGGGTTAATGTGTCAGAAATGTGAGGATTGCAAATGTGCCAAAAGTTCGTTGACTTTTGATTGCTTTTTGTGTGTCAGAAAATAATTTAAGCACAAAGTGTAGCGTGTTTCGGTTTGCATACGTCTTTGTCGATTGTAAAATAGTTTTTTTTAGGTTGGTTATCTTATGTTTTCGCAATGTTTGTACCGTCCCCAATTGGCTTGCAGATAGCAGCCTCAGCTTGGAGATGTGACGGCATTTAAAAGTTGTCCTTTCGTAACTGCTGTTGACTAAATATACAAAAGTTGATAATAAAAACTACAGCTTGGTTTTATTAGTCGGCTATTAGGAAGCATAATAGCAAATAACGGTAGATAATATATTAGACGCCCCGCCGCTATATTGCCAAACCACATGTTAGCGGCTCGGCATTCTTTTCTACTTTTGTCAGCAATTTACAGAATTTCTTCACTGAATTTTCATTGAGCCTCCTGTCCTTTATAAACCTTGTGTATAGTTGGCGAATAATTCTTCCAACTCTTCCGTAGGGTGGAAACCCAATTCCATCTTTGTATGCACAAATAAATCATCTTCATAGGTTATTTCCGTGATTGAATGAGGTAAATCCTTATAAGAATCTTTTGTCTGATGTTCAGATAAGGGCACAGGGATATGTTCTCCATCCTCTTGTTTACGCCAGACATAAGCAGCCCTTGTCATTACATATAGAGTGTGCCTACCATTAGAAAAGCCACTTTTCTCAACTACGTATTCTCCGTTATGATTACGAAAGAAAACAGCTCCCTTTTTCAAATTCTCATAATAGGCTATCAACGGATTGCCCTCAAATACTTGGGGAGTACACGGATATTCGTTTGGTTTATCATAAAGAGTAAGAATACACTGTGCTGCATTGGGAGTTTTAGACATCATATAATTGGGTTGTATAGTTGGTGGGTTTTGAGAAATTTCTCGATTAAATAGCCATTCACCTAAAGAACCACCCGAAGGCCGATTGTCAGACTTTGCCCAAATATTTAATCTTTCAAGACTGGCTTGACTTTCTTCCTTACTGACGGTACACATCCACTCATAATTTGGGTCTGGGAATTTGTCCCGAAATTTTGAAGGGTCGGCAAGAAATGCTTCAACGCTTCCGCAAACAAGTTCAATACGTCTTGCTGTGATTGGGTTGAGCAAAATATTTTCCAATCTTGTTACCCATCTGAGATTTTCTGGTCTGTTATTTTGTTTGTTTGTGTCAATATGGTCTACCACGTGTTCTTTTGTTGGAGGTACTCCATGAAACGCAGTTGCAACTATTCTGTGAATACGAACAGAAGCAATTTCTAAATAACCTGACTTGCTGTTTAGTTTGCCAAAAGTCCAATTGTTATCGGTTGGTCGTGGTCGTTTTCCGTCAAGTGGGTAGCGTAATACTGCCCCATTATCACGAACAGAATATCTTTCTTCTTTGTAAATGCATTTACATTCTTTTTCAAAGTGATTTACGTTGATCATAGCTTTAAGATTTTTTCGGTTCAACGAAATCCACCAGTTCAATTTTAGCACCAAGGGCAAAAACAATTTTCGAAAGTACATCTAGACCAACAGAATAACGTCCCTGTTCAATGCGGCTAAGGTTAGCCGCATCTATATTAGCGATTTGAGCAAGCATTTTTGCTTCAATGTTTTTCTCTTTTCGCAATTCACGTATTCTTGCCCCAATTCTTACTCTTTCTTGATTAAGAAAAATTCTTTCCTCTTCCCTGTCGCCTTCTCCTCCATAAATTCCAAGTCTTTCGTCGTAATTCATTTTTATCCAAATCCAATACCCCAAACTCATATTTATATTATCTTCTGAATATTTTTGAAAATAATATGCAAATCTTCCTGCAAAGTATTGTTGATTTTGTTTGGGAACTTGAGAATAGGTGTTCCAAATGAATTTTTCCCCGTCTTGTGCAATTACTTCAATAGTAGAGTCATCTACAAATCTTGCTTGTATCATAATTTTTGTTGCCGTATTTATGGTGTTGCCGCCACCTTTAAAATTATGAAGTAAAGATAAAAATAAATTTTACAATTGGTGTATTTGCCAATTATAAATTTTAATAAATAGGAATAACGAGCCTCTCTTTAAGTTCAGTTGACCACTGAACTTGCCACACTCGTCCGTCAATTTGGTCAAGTAAAATGAAATTGTATATGTTTGTTGTTGGATAAAGAAAAAACCTGCCATTTTTTTCTTCTTCGCTTGAAACATGAGAGGTTAGTGATAAAGGAACCTGAAACGTGTTATTTTCTGTACTCCATTGAACTTGCCACATTTGCCCATTTCTCGTATTTAATTTGATAAATGTGTAGATATTTTTTGTAGAAAAGAGCCGATACACAGCGGTACTATCCGTAGAAATATTTTGGATAGGGGCTACAGATGTACTTTGACCAAAAGCTGAAATTGCAGTAAAAGCAAAGATTGATACAAAAAAAAAATTTCTCATAATGGTTCAAGTGTTTGGATTGACTTTGTAGTTTATTCGTCTTATACCACTAACGGTCACAACTTTGCATTCGGCAGCGCATTTGAAAAAAGTGTAGGTGGGAACTGCAGCCGACCGAAGTTACAAAAGTTGAGAATATATTCAGCTGCGCATCTGTGTTCGGTCAGCCGGATATGTAGCTGATTGTAGCACTAAGATGAGGATTTATTTGTCGCCCCCTGTTGACGCAAAACTGAATGTTGTGCGATCGTTCTTTTAAAGAATTAGTTATAAAACATTATTTGTATTACCCAAATGATGCTATTGAATTAAACTTTTTAATTAATACCTATCAGCTTCCCAAAGTCTTTTATTTTTTCGTTTTCTTTTCTGTCTCTTATACCTTCCTTTAAATCACTTGAGTCGCTGTTTGAACTGTTTTTAATAAGGTCCTTAATAATAATTGCGCTAGAAAATAAAACATTTACACATTCCTCATTGTCTAGTAATTCTGTTTTAAAAATTGTCCTAAGAACCTCACCTGATCTTTCATTTAATGAAGAATATTTGAATAGCCACTTTGAGAAAAATAGAAAAAGTTCGGGGTTCATATTTCTGTTGGAAATAAATTCATCTCTAACATCTTTAAAAGAATTGGTCAAATCTTTGCTTGATGCTTCAAAACTTTCAAGAACCTCGTTTAAAATATTTGCATTAGTTACACTAGATGATTTTGTTATTGTAACCAAAAGTTCTTTTAGGGCTTCTAAAGAGTAACTATTCCACTCATTATAATTTAATATCTTAAGTAGTTTGATTTCTTTTCCTTCCAAATTATTATAAATATCTGCCCATTCTTCTTTTGTAAGCCTATTGAAATACTTAACAATTAATTTTATACTGCTAATAGCCAACTTGCAATCACTTTTTTGGGCTTCTTCAAAATAATAATTAGGTAAAGACTTAATAAGGTTTTCATCAAAATCATATTCTTCCCATGCATCTAAATCTTTAATAAATATTTGAGGATCTAAATTATTCGTTGAACAGATTTCTTCAAATTTGGGAAGTAAATTTTTAATATTTGCCATGTTCGTATTAATATCTAATTCAACTATTTTTCGTAAAACAGCTTTATATAAAAAGCTATTGGTGAACAATAATGAATTTAATAGGTAATTTTCGTAATCTATATAGAATTCAATTCTTTCCGTTACTTTATTTACCAAGTCTTCTTCTTCTGAGTTTAGAATGCTTTCAAAAATTGGCTGGTAAGTTTGGTGGAAAGCTTTTCCATACGCTAAACGCATTGCGACTAAATCATAGTAAAAATCTTCACTTGAATTTAATTGAGGGAAAATATTATATATCTCGGCATCCGTCAATAAGAGACCGATTGAGTTTTTTGAAATATATCCATATACTTTAAAAAGCTTTGCAAGGTTATCCTTAATTGATTTGTTTGCAGTAATTTTTTCTTTTAATGAGGCCTCAAATAATTTCAATTTAAAGTCACTTGATAAGTGTTTTACAAAATAGGTTTCCTCCAATTTTTCGATAGTAATAGCTGATAAATGCTTATCAAGTTCCGATTCGTTACATGAAATTTTAAAGTCTTTATATTTATCTTCTTTATTAATTATCAATGGTATAAATTTTTCAACAGAAACATTTTTCTTTTTAAGTAATTCATTCACGTCAATTTCGATAGAATTGGACTTTATGAAATCATTAACTTCGGTTATAATATTCGCATAAACGACTGCATCAAATTCTTTGTTTTCAAAAAGAGAAGTTATTATTGTATTTAGCCATGATTTTTTATATTGTGGTGAGATGTTTTTAAGCAGTAGCTTTTGAAAATCTTTGATAGCAAACTCCGGAAATATTACATCTTTTACTTTCATGTAAATATTGTCCCAGAGGGATTGATTCTCAATTGTTGTAATTTTTGAATCTTCTTCGATGGTTTCTAAAACCAATATTGGATTTTCGAAATTTTCAAGTTCTGATATGGTAGGTTGAATGATTTTGCTAAACACATTCGTCTTCGAAATTTCTTTAAAAATTTCTATGTTTTTATTAAGTAGACAATTTTTTAACTGTTTTCTATATACTACCTCTAAGGCATTATCTGGATTAATTTGATACGATAAGGCGGTTATATACTTTTGAAAATCTTCATCATCTTTATATAAATAGGAAAGTCCTTCAAGAAAGGTGGAGTCAATTATTGCTTTTAAGGGGTCTTCTAATATTATTTCTTTATTTATCACAAATAAAGAAATGTACTTATCTGGGATATTGTCATTCAGAAGTTTAATTGAAACTACTTCATTTACAAAAGCAATTATATCTCTTGGCGTTATCGTTTTTCTAAAAACCTCATAAATTTGTTCAATCTTTAAGTATTCCTCTTCATTGAAGATGTCAAAGGCTTCATTCCAACATTTTCTTAGAAAAGATTTCCAGTCAGATAATATTGGTGGAGATACTCTATAAACTAAATCAAAAGTTTTATTTATGTAATCGTTTGCATAATCGTTTCTTTCGCCATTTAATTCTTTGAATGCATTCTTTATATGGTTTCTATCAAATGGTATAATGATTTTAATATTTTCATACTTTTTGTCAGAAAAAAATATGTGAATTGATGACCAAATACTTAAAATTTGTCTTCTTGGAAGTCTATCAAAATTGTCAAATACTAATATTAATTTCTTTTTTCCAAGGTCTTTATCAATTTCACTCATCCAGCTTCTAAAATCTTTTACTGAAGGTTCATTCTCAGAAATCGTTTCTATTTTTGTTTCTTCTTTTTGTTTGTTTGTATAAATTTGAAATGTTTCTTGAGATGCTAGTTTAAAAGAATTCCAAAAATTTGTTTTAGTCAGCCAAAATTTAATTAAATGATAAATATAAATTCCTATTACAATAAATAATGGTAGTAGAACTAATAGTAGTTTCCAAAATAATTGTTCTATTTCAAAAAAATCAACTAAAGAGTCTTTAAAAACATTTACTGACGGTATGTAAATTATTGAGAATAGTGAGAAAATAAAACCCACACTCAAATAAGGTCTATTAATTGTTGTTACTTCTTTTTCCTTTGCAAGTAATTTTTTGAGCTTTTCGTTCCACTTTTTTTTGTCTGCTACAATATTTCGACTTTTGTCAGAAATAAATTCTGTTAACTCAACTAGAATGGCTTTTCGTTGTTCATCTTCTTGATGTCCCCAAACATCATAATTAAAAAAATTATAGTCTTTTAACTTGTTTTCAATGATTTTGACAAGATTGCTTTTACCTGTTCCCCAACCACCATCAATTCCAATTATTTGAAAATTTTCATTATTAAGAATGTTAATTATAACATCAGCTATTTTTTCTTGTGACTTTCCTTCAAATAAATCTTCACCTTTAGGGATGTTCTGTAAAAATTTGGGATTGGAATTGTTTTTCATATTTCTAATTGAGCAGTTTAAATGACGTAAGTGATAAGTTAATTTCGCATTAATGGGGTGAATTTAGAATGTCGCACAACGTTCAAGGCTTTGTGTAGTTCGGGTATTGACCAACTGTCCGCCCGGAACTGAAGCTAAATTTATAACTAAAAGCCGAAGGTTAGAACAACTGCCTGACAGAATTCCGTCCACCGGATATAAAGCTTGGATATGTACTGCTGACGATTGTACTTACGACTGCACCGATTGCACAAAACCGCGTGTTGCCCGTAGTATTTATTCGTACATCTCGAATTTATTTCCTATCCATTTATACAAGCGGTCAGAAACTTGGTAATTCCCTGTCTTATATGAATCAGCCACAATTTCCTTGATTTTGCTGATTCCAATTTTGTTTTTACTTCCTGTAACCATTAACATATCTCTATTTGGAATAGCAATAATAAACTCTCCGTCAACAGGAAAATTTTCCTTTGTCCAAATGGAAGATAGTAGAATCAAGCTTGCTTCATAGTCTCCACCTGCAGTTATCATAAATAAGCCATTGTCACCTTGTCTTTGGATGTTAGGTATTATTTTGTCAAAGTTTCTTAAAGCAATAGATTTTAAAGTGTCCCTCGAAATCGTAAGAGTTTTAAAATCGTCTTCAGTCAAATATTTTATACTGTTTTTGGAATCTTCTGCGTATGCAATTATTAATTGGTCATTGTACTTTTCGGTAATCATTGGAAAGGATTTTCCATTTAATGAATTTATTTTGTCTAAATATTCAATTGGTTTTATCACTGGAACTATATTTTCAATATTAACTGTCTTTTGGTCTACATATAGGTCGGTTGTTGAAGTTACATACCTGCTAATAATTTCACTAATAGAATCAGGTTCGGCTTTGTAAGCGATGAAGGCATTGTCAATATAATGCTTGTAGTCTAAATCACCTTTCTTCGATGTAATTGTCAAGTCAGTGTTTAGCTCAAATTTTATAGTCGGATATGTTTTACTAAAAGAGTCTAAATATACCTTGGCAAACTCTTTCTCTGTCATTACTGAATTTTTAGAGTTACAGCTAAAAATAAAAAGTCCTAATAAAAATATTGACATTAAACGCATGGTCATTTTAAAATTACGGGCAACTCATAAATATAAGCAATCAACTGAAAAATTATAAATAGTTACAAGTATTTATAAATTAGTTGGACCAACTTTTAAGTACTTAAGAAGTTTATATGCATTTATACCTTTTGGTTTCAGGTTAAAACAAAAAACCCAGCTAATGCTGGGTTTTCGTAAAATATTTCAACTCTTAATTACTTTACAGTCTCATTCACTTTGATATTAATCTTCATTCCCTCACTAATCAACGCTTTATACTTCTCTGTTGCAACATCATTTCCATTAACCTTCAACACCCCACCTTCCAATTCAATCGTATAATTCTTCCCGTCAATCACTCCATCCGCCTTCAACGCCTCAATCAACTTATTCTGCTCCGGCATCCCTTCAAACTGCACCGTATTTCCACCCGTGCTGTCTTTGATCACCTTCACCTCAACCGTCTTCATCTCTGTCTTCGCACCCGTTATATGATGCGCTCCTCCGGTATGGAACATCTGTGCCAAGCTCGGCGCAATCACCAGGGATACGATCGACATCAGCTTGATCAATATATTCATACTCGGACCGGAAGTGTCTTTAAACGGATCACCCACGGTATCGCCCGTTACAGACGCTTTATGCGGCTCTGATTTCTTATAGAATACTTCGCCGTTGATCTCCACACCTTTCTCGAAACTCTTCTTGGCATTGTCCCAGGCGCCGCCGGCATTGTTCTGGAACATACCCATCAACACACCACTCACGGTGGCTCCGGCCAGGAATCCGCCCAGGGCCTCAGGGCCTAATAAAAAGCCCATCAGCAGGGGAGAGATGATGGCAATGGCTCCGGGAAGCATCATCTTTTTAATGGATGCTTCGGTGGAAATGGCTACGCATTTCTGGTACTCTGGTTTGCCGGTTCCTTCCATGATACCGGGTATCGTGCGGAACTGGCGGCGTACTTCTTCTACCATGGCCATGGCGGCTTCACCTACCGCGCGGATGGCGAGGGAGGAGAAAATGAAGGGGATCATCGCTCCTACAAATAAAGAGGCGAGGACCTTGGCCTTATAAATATCAATGCCTTCAATGCCGGCCACACCTACAAAGGCGGCGAACAAGGCAAGGGCAGTCAGCGCTGCGGAGGCTATCGCAAATCCTTTTCCGGTGGCGGCAGTGGTATTTCCCACGGCATCGAGTACGTCTGTTTTTTCGCGCACTTCCTTGGGCAATTCACTCATTTCGGCAATACCTCCGGCATTGTCGGCAATGGGACCAAAGGCGTCAATGGCGAGCTGCATGGCAGTAGTGGCCATCATACCGGCGGCGGCAATGGCTACACCATATAAACCGGCACACTCATAAGATCCCCAGATGCCACCTGCGAGCACGAGGATGGGAAGGAAGGTTGATTCCATACCCATGGCGAGTCCGCCAATTACGTTGGTGGCATGTCCGGTGCCTGATTGGCGTACAATCAAATTCACCGGGCGCTTACCCATGGCCGTATAGTATTCGGTGATGAGGCTCATGAGGGTTCCTACTACCAGTCCTACCGCAATGGCGCCGAGCACTCCCCATTTGGTGAACTCATTGCCGCGAAGGCTCATGGTCTCGGGTAATACATAATATACGAGCCCGATGGAGGCGATGGCGGTTAATACGATGGAACCCCAGTTACCCATATTGAGGGCTTTCTGCACGATCTCTGTATTGATGGGGGCGTTTTCGCCTACGCGTACAAACCAGGTGCCGATGATGGAGAACAAAATACCGAGACCGGCTATCAGCATCGGCAGGAGGATCGGGGCGAGGCCACCGAAATTATCTACGGAGGTAGTTTCCTGTCCGAGTACCATGGTGGCGAGTACGGTAGCTACATAGGAACCGAAAAGATCGGCGCCCATACCGGCTACGTCGCCTACATTATCACCTACGTTATCGGCGATGGTGGCGGGGTTGCGGGGATCGTCTTCGGGGATACCGGCTTCTACTTTTCCTACGAGGTCGGCGCCTACGTCGGCTGCCTTGGTATAGATACCGCCACCCACACGGGCGAAGAGGGCGATGGATTCAGCGCCTAAGGAAAATCCGGTGAGGACCTCAATGGTGCGGAGCATGCCTTCTGAATCTACGGCGGCACCGGGTGCAAATATTTGTCTTAAGATGATGAACAGCCCGCCGAGTCCGAGCACTGCCAGACCTGCCACGCCGAGTCCCATAACGGAACCGCCGGTGAAGGATACGTTGAGTGCTTTAGACAGGCTGGTACGTGCTGCCTGGGCAGTGCGTACGTTGGCCTTGGTGGCTACTTTCATGCCTATGTATCCGGCAGTGGCGCTCAAAATGGCGCCTACTATAAAGGAAATGGCAATGGACCAGTGGGAAGTGGGATTGGCGGAGGCCATCACGGCTAAGAGGATGGCTACGATGGCTACGAAATAACCGAGGACTTTCCACTCGGCTTTCAAAAAGGCCATGGCACCTTCTGCGATATAGGTGCTGATCTCTTTCATTCTTTCGTTACCGGCGTCTTGTTTGGATACCCAGTTAAATTTAACGAGGGTGTAGAGGAGGCCGATGATACCCATGGCGGGTACGAGGTAAATCAAGTTATCCATAAGCGGGTCTTAAATGATTGATCTGGTTTATGGTTGAAGAGCCCCGGTGGGGCAAACAAGGCGGCAAAAATAGGTGTTTAGGGTTAAAAACGCAATGAAATGGGAATTAAAATACACTTAACCGCTAAGGAACGAGGAACTTCTTCGTTTCTTGGCGGTTAAATAAAAAGTACTATCTTCCCATTCTCCGATAAGTATTTCCCTCTAACGCTTCTGGTTGTACGCATTATCCTGCTTTTCCAAAGGCAGCAGCTTGCTTTTTATTTACTAACAACCAAAACAATCAACATGAAAAAGGTCCTGTTACTATTGATGTTCATTCCCGCCTTGGCTTTTACGCAACCAAAGGAAGTTATCAGCACATTCCGGGTATTTCCCATTCCGGGCAAGGCGCTGGAATTTAAAAAAGCGTTGATCGCACACGTAGCCAAATTCCATGCCACCGAAAGAAAGTGGCGCGTTTTTGAAGTAATGACCGGCCCCGATGCAGGTTCTTTCCATTTTGTGGAAGGTCCGGGCAGCTGGGAAGCCTGGGAAAAATCTCCGCAAACCACTCATGCGCACACAACCGACTGGGACAAGACCGTGGAGGTCTTCATCAGCAAAACCGACAACGTGGCCTATGTTACCTACCAGGCCGATATGAGTACCGGAAAGCAAAGCGATTATGCAAATCACATCATCCTGACGCATATGTATCCCAATGCCGGCAAGGTTAACAAGGCCTGGGACATGATTGAAAAAATGAAAAAGGCATGGGAACTGGGCAATCAAAGCATAGCGGTTTACAGCGCTTCTAATTCCGGCGAACCGCAGATCGTTACTTCCCGGAGACTGAAGAACGGCCTGAAAGAACTGGATGCTACGGGTAATGGCTTTGAGGATAATTACCGCAAGGCAAATGGGGTGAACAGCTGGGGTGAATTTATGAGTTCTTACGAAGAAGCCATCGGCCGTCGCTGGAGCGAGATGCTGATGTTCCGGGCAGATTTGAGTTCGAAATAAAATTAGCGTATTGGCGGATTAGCGGATTGGCGGATTAGTGCATTTTCCGCCGTTGTTGGTGTTGCGCAGGCGGTATGTTTGAATTTTCAGCATCTATCAGCGCGCACCAACAACATTCCGGGTTGTTGGTGAGCGCTGCTGTTCAGAACACTGTCACGCTGAAATTAAGCGCAACACCAACAACGGCAAGGATCTTCGTTGCTTAGCGGTTAATTTGTAACCCGCCGTTGTTGGTGTTGCGCAGGCGGTATGTTTAAATCTTCAGCATCTAACTGCGCGCACCAACAACATTCCGGGTTGTTGTTGTGCGCAGCTTTTTAGGGCACTGACACGCTGAAATTAAGCGCAACACCAACAACGGCGAGGGTGTATTTGTATTAATCCGCTAATTCACTAATCCGTTAATTCGTTAATTCTTTATAGGCATTTCCTATTTGGTCTATCATATCGCTGGCAATCATTGCTTCTTCACCTGTTTTTTTTACCGCTATATCCCCGGCAAGCCCATGCAAAAAGACGCCAAGACGGCAAGCTTCAAGAGGAGTATACCCCTGCGCCAGGAGTCCGGTTAATATCCCCGTCAGCACATCCCCACTGCCCGCCGTGGCCATGCCCGGGTTGCCGCTCATATTAAAATAACCGTTCCCCTCCGGTGTGGCAACTAATGTACGATGCCCCTTAACGATGATGTATACCTGCAGTTCAGCGGCTTTCTGCATCGCCCGTTCTATCCGGTCGATATCATGCTCCGTTTTCCCAAACAGTCGCTCAAATTCTTTGGGGTGGGGGGTGAGGATGGAATCTTTGGGGATCTGTGCAATTAGGGATGGATGAGCCGCTAATAAATTGAGTGCATCGGCATCGATCACCAGGGGAATATCCGCATGAAATATCCTTCTGAGTAAATTCACCTGTTCCTCATGCATGCCCCAGCCGGGACCAATGCCTAGCGATTGAAAATGGGCATCCGCCGGAAAATCAGTGACGATGTTTTCGTTCTTATCAATTTGATATACTACTTCGGGAACGGCTACCTGCATAATGGGGTAGGCTTTCACCGGTACAAAACAGCTGAGCTTGCCCACTCCGCTGTGCAGACAGGCCCTGGCCGACAGTATCGCCGCGCCGAGCATACCGTAGGAACCCGCCACCAGTGCGGCATGGCCCATGGTGCCTTTATGTGCAAAACGGGAGCGTTCTTTTTTGATCAGCTTCGATTCTGCGTGACCGGTAGTTTCAAACCTGGCAGGAGTGGATTTATAGTATTCATCGGAGAGACCGATATCGAGGATGCTGATCTCACCCACATATTGTTCATTTTCACTCATAAAAAAAGCTAGCTTGGGGCATTGGAAAGTCAAAGTATACGTAGCCTTCACCGATAGGTCGCAATCTGGCATAAGGCCGCTGGGCAGATCAATGGATATTACAGTCAAACCACTATCATTAATATACTGTACCGTTTCTGCAGCCGCCCCTTCCAACTTCCTGCTCAGCCCCGTTCCAAACAACGCATCAACGATCACCGCATCTTTTTCCATCGCCGGCCTATCCCCAATCCCATGTATTTCTACCCTCTGCCCTCTGCCCTCTAACATCTTCCCCATAACCTTCCCATCCCCGCCATTATTCCCCGGCCCGCAGAAAATTATGAATTTTTCCTGGTCGGGCAGGTGCTGATTGATCCAATGCACACATTGCCCGGCCGCGCGTTCCATCAGCTTTTCATTACTGATTGGCTCGTGCTCCATGGTATATTGATCCCATGCCCGTATCTGTTCCGGAGAAAAAATCTTCATAAAAAAAGGTCATACTAAAAGTACGACCTTCTTAATGTATTCTTCGCGGTTAAATTCACCGCAGAGCATACGCCTACGCTAAGGCTTCGGCGTACAAAGGAGAACGCAAAGGAAACGCAGAGGAATTTCGAAAGGGTAATACGTCAAAAAAGCCGCACTTTTCAGTACGGCTTTCTTTGTATTTCTTTTTATTCTTCGTGCCTTTGCGAGAAATATTCCCTGTATTCTGCCTTTCACTTCGCACCTCGTCCCTCGCACCTCGCACTTATTCATCGCCGTCCGCCTGCAACGAATACCCCCCAAACGCACTATACATCTTCTTCGCATCATAAATCCTCCTGTTGTATTTATTCCCCAGCACAATGATCGTTGCCGAATCCTGCACCAGCCTCGTAAACACCGTATTATTCCCGTGCCACCAGCCATTATGATAGATGATCTTCTTGCCATTCGGATAATCATACATCCTCCAGCCGAGACCGTAATTCTTTATCCCCGGCTTTTCATTACTGTACCCGATATACGCAGAATCGAGCGTTGCCTGCTTGAACAGCTTGCCATATGTCAGCGCCAAATCCCACTTGAGCAGGTCGCGCGGGGTGCTGTAAATATTCTTATCGCCATAGACCGCATCGAGGAATGTGATCGCTTCCTGCTGGTTCTTCCAGTTATAGGAAGGCATCACCTCATCTTTCTTATCCATGTTGAAAACGAAGGTATTGTTCATCTGCAACGGGGTGAAAAAAGTCTCCTGCAGGTATTGATCGAAATGCTTCCCGGATACTTTTTCCACGATCAGGGCCAAAAGGGCGTAATTGGTATTGCTGTAATTGAACCCTCTCTCCGGACGGCCAACATCGAGTTTACCCTTTTTGGCGATCATGAAATCGAGGATATCCTGGTTATAAACGGTCTTTTTCCTGTCCCAGCCGTTCTGCTCCATAAAATGCACATAATTGGGCAATCCGCTGCGGTGGTTCAGCAAAGAACGAACCGTAACGCCTTTATAGGGGAAACCCGCCAGGTAGGTGGAAACATCATCGCCGAGGCCCAGTCGGCCTTCTTCCCAGAGTTTCAGCACGGCCATACCGGTGAAGGTCTTGGAAACGGAAGCCAGGTGGAAGGAACTGGCCGAATCGAGCTTTTCCTTGGTGGTATTGCTTTCCACGCCATTATACTCTTCAAAAACGATCTGCCCCTTCTTGGCAACCAGGATGCCGCCGTTGAAACGGGTGGGCAGCAGGGTAGTGCGGTAAAAGGAATTTGCGGTCTGGTAAATATGTTGAAATTCGCCCTTGTCCAGCGTTGGCGGAACAGGGGGATAAAAGGTCAGTGAATCTGTGGGAGTTTTGGGGAGCATGTATTTATCCGTAGTGGCATAACAGCCGGATAAAATAAATACCAGTAGGGTAAGTCTGATAAGATTCTGCATACTAGGAATATAGGATAATGTGCATAAGTAACGACTCTTCTATAAAGTTATTACTTTCGTTGCATAATTACGCATAAATACCATGCCAGATATAAAAAATACGAGCTATCCTAAGGAAAAAATCAACGTTTTATTACTCGAGAACATTAGTGAAACAGCGATTAAGCTTTTACGTGAGGAAGGATACACCAATATTCGTAAGGTCAGCGGCGCATTATCGGAAGAACAACTGATACATGAAATCAAAAATGTACACCTCCTGGGCATCCGTTCCAAGACCCAGGTGACGAAGAAAGTGCTGGAGCATGCGCCCAAACTGCAGGCCATCGGCTGTTTCTGCATCGGCGTGAACCAGGTGAACCTGAAAGCCGCGCGGCAGCACGGTGTTACGGTCTTCAACGCTCCCTACAGCAACACCCGTTCCGTTGCCGAACTGGTCATTGGAGCATCGGTGATGCTCATCCGCCGGATACCCGACAAAAACAAAGCGGCACATGATGGCATCTGGATGAAGGAAGCCAAGGGCAGTTACGAACTGCGGGGAAAGACCCTGGGCATCATAGGCTATGGCAATATCGGCTCACAGGTAAGTATACTCGCAGAGGCGATCGGCATGAAAGTGATCTATTACGATATCGCCACGCGCCTTCCTCTCGGCAACGCAGAACCGAGAAAATCATTGAAAGACCTGGTGAGCGATTCGGACATCGTTACCCTGCATATTCCCGAGACAAACCAGACCAAAAACCTGATCAATAAATCGGTGCTGAAGCATTTCAAAAAGGGTTCCATCCTGCTCAACTACGCCCGCGGGGAAGTGGTTGACCTGGATGATCTCCGCAAGGCCATGCTCGACGGCACCGTTTCCGGCGCCGGCATCGACGTGTTCCCCTGGGAACCGGAGAAGAATGGCGATAAGTTCGAAACCCCCATGCAGGGCCTGCCCAACGTGCTACTCACACCGCATATCGGCGGTTCCACCGAGGAGGCCCAGCAGAATATCGGCGTGGACGTGGCCCACAAACTCCTCCACTACCTGGAGATGGGCATGACCACCGGCTCGCATACCGTACCTGAACTGAGCCTGCCGCCACAGGAAGGTACGCATCGCATCCTGCATATCCACAACAACGTGCCGGGTGTGTTGTCTGAGATCAACACCCAGCTCTCCAAGCACAAGATCAATATCCTCGCGCAATACCTCAAAACCAATGAGGATATCGGTTATGTGGTGCTGGACGTGGATAAAAAGCTATCTTCACATGCCACACAATTGTTGAAAGAGGTGAAGGAAACAATTAAAGTGAGGCTATTGTATTAGAAGTGCGAGGTGGGAATTGCGAGGTGGGAAGTGAAAGGCAGAATACATTAGGCGCTAAATATTTCACGCAAAGTCGCAAAGAATAAAAAGAAATACAAAAAATGGCAGTCATTAAAAGTTTGGCTTTTTTGTCTATCTAATTTTAAATAAATCCTCTGCGTTTCCTTTGCGTTCTTCGTTTCTCTGCGGTAAAATTATTAAAAGAAGTTAAGGAAACCATTAAGGTCAGGCTAATGTATTAGAATTGGGAGGTGGGAATTGGGAGGTGGGAAGTTAAAGGCAGAATACATAATAGGCGCTAAATATTTCATGCAAAGGCGCAAAGAATTTGAAAGAAAATACAAAGAAAGGCAGTAATTAAAAAGTTTGCCCTTATTGTTTATATATTCTTAAATAAATCCTCTGCGTTTCCTTTGCGTTCTTCGTTTCTCTGCGGTAAATCTTGTCTGAACCATGAACATCATCATCATCGGCGGCGGCTTCGCAGGACTCCGGCTCGCCCGCGAGCTGTCCAATAAAAAAGACATCGACATCACCCTGATCGACCGCTTCAACTATCACCAGTTCCAGCCGCTTTTCTACCAGGTGGCCACCGCAGGCCTCGACGCCAGCAACGTTTCCTTCCCGCTGCGCAAGGTCTTCCACAACGTCAAAAACTTACGGTTCCGGCTGGCCGAAGTGGAGTCGGTAGATACGGCAAATAAAAAAGTGCTCACCAGCATCGGCGAATTCAGCTACGATATGCTCGTCCTCGCCACCGGTGCCGATACCAATTTTTTCGGCAACACCCAACTGGAAACCTACACCTTCCCGATGAAGTCAACTGTTGAAGCACTCCAGATCCGGCACCGCCTCATCCAGAATTTTGAAGATGCCCTGATGGTGAAGGACCCCAAACAATTGGAACAGCTCATGACCATCGTAGTGGTTGGCGGCGGACCAACGGGCGTGGAGGTTTGCGGCGCACTGGCTGAAATGAAAAAGTATGTCCTCCCGGTTGATTATCCCGAACTGGATTTTTCGCTCATGAAAATATACCTGCTCGAAGGCACCGGTAAAACTTTAGGCAGCATGAGCCCCGAATCTTCGGTTGCCTCTGCCCGTTATCTCGAAAACATGGGCGTCTCCCTCGTGCTGAATACCTTTGTAAAAGACTATGACGGCAGCGATGTGTTGTTATCTGATGGCTCGCATCTTTCTTCCCGGACCGTCATCTGGGCAGCAGGGATAAAAGGCAATGTGCCAAAGGGAATCGATCAGTCGTTAGTGGTTAAAGGCAACCGCATCAAAGTGGATCGCTTCAATAAAGTTGCCGGCGTTGATGACGTATTCGCCCTCGGCGACCTTGCCTGGATGGAAACGCCGCTATACGCCAACGGGCACCCGCAGGTGGCCAATGTGGCCATCGGTCAGGCAGATAACCTGGCGAAGAATATCCTTTCGGGTAAGATGGATAAGCCTTACGAATATGCGGATAAGGGTTCGATGGCTACGGTTGGTCGGAATAAAGCCGTGGTTGATGTCCCCAAACCGAAACTGCATTTCAATGGCTTGCTGGCCTGGCTGGTGTGGATGGGTTTGCATTTATTTTTACTGGTGGGAGTGAAGAACCGATTGCAGGTTTTCATAAATTGGATGTATAATTATTTTACGTATGATCAGAATTTGAGACTGATCTTTAAAGAATTTAACCGCAAAGAACGCAATGCTTGAACAATACGGTTTATCACCCTCAGCATATACCCTGGAACAATTCGGTTCCGGCCTCATTCATCGCACCTTTGCGGTGAAGAACGCTTTCGGTGAAGAAGCATTTATATTTCAGGAAGTCAATCACTCTGTCTTCACCAAACCGGAAGACATCGCCCAAAATCTTTCTATTCTGGATAATTTCCGCAAAAAATATCATCCTGATTTTTTCTTCCCCGTTCCGCTTCCCACCAAATCAGGCGAACCCTATGCAAGGGTTGGCGAAAGTTATTTCAGGTTAACATCTTTCGTCCATAAATCCCATGCCGTCAACAGCTGCAGCTCGCCGCAACAGGCCTATGAGGCCGCGCGGCAGTTTGGTAAATTCACGGCCATGCTCACCGGGGTAAGGACCGACATGCTGCGGTACACCATTCCCGGTTTTCATGATCTCCACTGGCGCTGGCAGCAGTTCCAGGATGCACTGGCAAACGGCAACAAAGAGCGGATGGCCGTGGCCGTTACAGAAATTGATTTCCTGAAATCCCGATACGATATCGTGGAGCAATACGATGCCATCAGAAAAGACCCGGAATTCAGGATCCGCGTCACCCACCACGATACCAAGATCAGCAACGTCCTGCTTGATGATGATGATAAAGGCATCTGCGTGATCGACCTCGACACGGTCATGCCCGGCTATTTCATCAGCGACCTCGGCGATATGTTCCGCACCTATTTATCACCGGCCAATGAGGAAGAAAAGGACCTCTCAAAAATTGAGGTTCGGAAAGATTTTTATGATGCTATCGTCAAGGGTTACCTGTCTTACATGGAACCGGAGTTAACCGCAAAGGAACGAAGTTCTTTTAAATATGCCGGTGAGTTTATGATCTACATGCAGGCCTTACGCTTCTTAACTGATTATCTCAATAACGATCGGTATTATGGCCAGTCCTACGAAGGCCACAATCTCCTTCGGGCCCAAAATCAAATAGCGCTCTTAAGGCTGTTCATGGCTTCTTAACGGACTCACCCCCCGCCACGAAGACTCACCCCCCGCCTGCTTCGCAGTCGGACCCCTCTCTTTAAAAAAGAGAGGGGAACAGCCAACAGCCCTTTGGTATAAATTATACATTTGAAAAGGGTAAACTTTACAGAAAAATAACTGCTGAGAAGGGCTGTTTCCCCCCTCTCTTTTTTAAAGAGAGGGGGGAGGCCACGCTTCAGCGTGGACGGGGGGTGAGTCAAAATCGTGGACAGAAGTTATGAGTCTAAATTATGACAGAGGGTGAGTCAAAATAACGAAAGGGGTGAATCAACCGTTTTGATTCATTTCCCCTTCTTCATAACCTCCGTATCGCTTTTTAATTTCTCCAGGCTGTATCCCCCGGAATCAATCATCACTCCCGCAAATGTTTCTTTTAAAACAATCCAGTCAGTTTCTTTTACACCAGTCTGATACAAATAAATCGATTTCAAATTGCTCAATCCTTTCAACCCGGCAATCCCCTTAGCCGTCACAGCCGTCCCGGTTAAATTCAAATACTGCAAGTTTTTCAATCCAGTCAATTTTGCCAGTCCGGCATCACTCAGTTTTGTATTATCAAGGTATAACCTGGTGAGCTTAGACAAACCCGCAATAAAAGCCATGCCACTATCAGAAACCTTACTGCCACTGAGCTTTAAAAAAATCACCTGCTCTTTCAAGGGGAGAAGCCGCTTCAGCACCGTATCCGGTTCAACCGTTGCATTCAAAAAACTTACTGATAAATAATTATTCCCTTCCGCAACCGGTATAACGGTTATGCCCAACTCACGCAAACTGTCAATAAGTAAGGGATTTCCCGCTGCAACTTTTTCTTCCGGTATGGCCGAAACTGTTTTTGCAGCTGCACCGGCACCGCTCTGATAGCTTGCAAGGATGCGTTTGATACTGTCGTTTTGTTTGATTTCCTTTACCTGTTTGGTGAAATCATTGCCTTCTTTGATCCACCAGTGCAGCAGGGCAATATCCTCCTTGCTGAGCTGTCCCTTTTCTTTGGGCGGCATATGGTCGTCGTCGTTCAATGGCAGCATGATGCGATTGAATAATTCGCTGACATCGGGATTGCCTGCAGTTAATACCTCACCGTTCTTTCCGCCTTTGAGTATCATTTCGGGATCGTCTAACCGAAGCTTGCCTTTCTGTTTATTGGGGCCGTGACAACCCACGCATTTCTCCTGGAAGACAGTCGCAACGAGGTCATCATAAACGTTGGCAGCCTGCACATCGGGGATGGGCTTTCGTTCTTTGATGTCCGCTTCATATCCGAATAAGGTTTTCAACCCTTCAGGGGCATTGGCAAGCAGGTAGCCTGAACCGTGAGTCAGTGAACCGCCGAGGTGGCCGGTTATCGTGATAAGGACAAATAAAACCAGTGAGAAAAACCCAAACAGTTTCGCATTGAGTTTAGCGGCAGCCGCATGCCGGCAAAATGCATAGGCCAGGCTGGAAACCACTGCCGTGGCGATGCCCAGCCATTTGTGCCGGTCGAGCACCAGTTCATCGTATTCCCCTGATTGGGATAGAAGATAACCCGTGACACAGGAAATGACCGCCGTTACCGCACCTGCACCAAACATCAGTGGCAACGCTGCTCTTAGTGCGGCATATTTTTCTTTCCGCGAAAGCCACTCCGCCACCAATGCCAGCAACAATATGCCGATCGGCAAATGCACGAAAACAGGGTGAAAACTGCCAATAAATGATCCTGTTGTATTCATCTCTCCTTTGCGGTTATTTTTCCGGTATTAGATCCCTCCTTCGTCGGGATGACAACCTGTGGGGTTTGACTTCATTCGGGATAACTGCTATTTTTCATTCTTTTTGTTTTGTCATCCCGACGCAGGAGGGATCTTTTTTTATACTGCCCTCATCTCTGCGAAACTCCGCGCCCTCATTTCTCTGCGTTTTAAGCATACCGTTTTTTCAGCTGCTGCAGCATATACACATTGATATCCCACTGGTTCGCCACCGGCTGACGCGTATACGGCAACGTTGGCAAATAATCCGGCGGACCAAACTCCGTAAGTATCGTCATGATCTTTCCTTCTTTTCGCTTCGTCTCCACCACTTTATCCCACCAGGCAAAATGCGTCTTCACCGCACCATCCCATTCCGGCGCCCGCGGATCGCTCACCTGCGGCCCTTCCGCATGTCCAACCCTTGCATGGATATGATCCACACGAGACAGCGCCAGGTCAACAGTTTCTTTTTGGTCGCCCAGCAGACTCTCATGCACATTGCACCAGTGGGATATATCCAGGCATAACCTCAGGTTAGGGATTTTCTCAATGAAGTTCCTCGTGGAATGCGCCGCAAATAACGACCGCCCGCGATGGGTCTCATGATAAACCGGTATCCCGCTTTTGGCGCCAAGATCTAAACTGAAATCCATCAATGATTTATTCTGATCAAAACTGAAATAATCCTTGCCGGAATGGCAATTGATATAGATCGGTTTCAGCTTTGCAGCTTCGGTAATGCCGTTTTTAAATTGCTCGGCATGTTTGGCATAATCCGCATCACCACCGCCGTATAAAAAACCAACCAGCAGGTTCTGCTGTGCAGCTGCATCCATCACTTCCTTCCGGCCTTTATCATCACCGGGCATCCATACTTCAATGCCATCGTAGCCGTCCTCTTTGGCTTTTTTACAGAATTCGGTTATGCTTCCCGGAAAGCCCCAGTTGGTGGCCATCACTTTTAAAGAATATCCTGCTGCAGCGGGCACTTTAAAGGAGGATAATGTTTCAAGGGATGTAGCAAGTAAAGCTGTCTGTGAAATAAAATTTCTTCTTGATATTGACATATAAATAAATTTAACCGCTAAGTGAATTAAAACGCTAAGGGCTGTTATATCCCCCTCTGGAGGGGGTGAACCTCAAAATGATTTTCCCTCCACGATGCAGGGGGAGGACCACCGTACCCGGTCAGATTCTGTGTTAAAATCCAATTTTTTTATTGAAATTATTTTTAATTTTGTTTTTCCAAGGCGGACAAGTTCCAGCCTGTTTAGGGGGGCAGTTTTTTAAACTGCTCCCTAATTTTTTTTAGAACCCTGCCTGAAC
>JBGSHT010000122.1:0-12219 GCA_041752135.1 Chitinophagaceae bacterium
GGGGGTCATCATCCCGAAATAATGTAAAAAACCAATCATCAAAAACAGAAATTAGTCAATTTCTGAGGGTGGGGTCATCATCCCGGAATGAGGGGTCAACATGAAACGGAATGGGGGGTCAACATGGTCCGGAATCTACAAATAAATTTTGCCTAAACAAAATTTCTTACGCTCATCCCATTCACTTTTTGTATCAATGTGACCAATGATGTTGATTTCGCTTTCAAGCGATAGTGGCCTGAAACTTTCAGGCCTGAAATCACTTTCATTTTTAACCAAGTCCAGTTCTATCCAGTCATATTTTTTATATTGTTCGTGGTAGGCTTTTTTTCGAAAGGGCAATGGATATATTCTGATCCAGGTGCCATCTTCTAGAAAACCAGCTGTACAGACCAGTTCATCATATTTGGCGGAGAGTGTTGGATAGGTTTTTACGGCAATTAATACTTTCGTTTTAGCCATAGATCAGATATGCTTTACTTCAAAATCAAATGCTGAAAGATCTTTGATGGCTTCCGATAAGTGTTTGCGGTGGCATTGGCAAATATTGGCTTCAAAGCAGGTAAGTGCAATACGTTTATGTTGCTTTAATAGATTCAGAATTTCGGTTTGAGTTTCAGTTGTTTTACTTAAATTATTTTTACGATATACAGAAAATAACTGGTCGTAATCTTCCTGGGAATTCAATTCGCGCCTTTGTTCCGATTTAATTCCAACTTCCGGAAAGTGTAAATACAGTATTCCAATACTCTCACAATATTTCTTTAACTGGCTTTTGCTAAATCCATATTTCATACTTAAGGGATTATTCCGAACATCCACTAACAATTTCACATCGTTTTTAAGTAAACGGACCAGATATTCCTCCAGGGAAATGCCTTCGTAACCAATGGTAAATAAAATTGTATTCTTACCCACCGGTTTGGCTTTATATACTTGCGCTAATTCTTCTTTATTTAAAATATTTTCTGCTACTTCGCTTCTGGTAGCATAAAAGGGATAATTGATATATGTATGCTTCATTAAGGCATTTGCACTCAGCTTACCGTATTTTACTTTTACTTCATGTATTAATGAAAGGTCAGCAGGATTCAATTGATCAAGGTAATCGATTTTATCTGCTTTTTCAAAACTTGTGTCATCCTGTGTTAGAAAGCCTCTTTTTACCATGGCAGACATATCTGCATTAGCGGAATAGGAGAAGCATCCAAATTTGTAAGGAATGAATGTATAATCGACTTTTACTTGTTGATTTGAAAAAAGGAATAGCAATTTTTGCAGGCGGATTTTATCCAATCTTCCATCAAATATTTGAAGTAAAGCCAAAATTATTTTTCGCCTGTAGTACATGATACAAATATACGTAATGAAATATTCGTCATTCGTATATTAAACGCTTATATACGGTTAAGAATGCATATTCATTCGTATTAAATTGATCAGTTTAAGATCCATCCTTCGCCTGCCTTCCTTTAGGTACGGCAGGCAAGTCGGGATGACAAGATTACTGTCATGCCGAGCTGTCTGCAACTTGTCATGCCGGAAGTTAATGTCATGCCGAGGAACGAGGCATCTTTAAAAGCAAAATAGCACCCAATCTCCCTCCCGGTTAACCTTTCCCCAACCGCTCCCTAAACGCCCTCTCCGTCTCCTTATCCATAAAATATACATAACACCCCTTCATACCCCTCGTCAGCAATATCCGGTACGCCTGCGCTGTGCTCCTACGGTGTAGCTACGGCGTAAGCGTAGGAGAACGGTATACAAAGTAAATCTGGATCACCGCAGAGACGCAAAGTACGCAGAGGTTTCGCAGAGGAATACTTTGTTTCATTGCGGTAAGTGTATTCGGCTGTTATCCCATTAATCCCATAAATCCCCCCAAATCCCGGTTCAGACAATTTTCACCGCAAAGAAAAAGAGAACGCAGAGTTTTCGCAGAGGAATTTTCTTTTTCTTGTGATTAAGCTATTTTTTAGAAAACCCAATCTTATTATCCCCCGGTGTAATATTAAACATGGCATTCAGGGTATTTACTTTTTCGTCATACTCACCCCTTGAAATCACCCTGGTATTCAGGAGCCAGTTGAAATTATCAATCTGCTGGCCAAATTCAAGTCTTTTGGAAGGCTGGCCGTATTTCGTATTTAAATAGTCATTCCGCTGAGCTATCAATTCCTTAATAAAGGCATCCACTTCTTCGCGACTGGGTTTGTTGTTGTAGAACTCAATTGTCTGGTTTTCTGAAGTATTCAGGAAGAGTTTTCGTTTTTTGGTTTTTACGTATACCAGGAAAGAAATTAATGAAGCAGCCAGCCAGATGGGTGCAGCCGCTTTTTCAATATCCTTGTCCGAAAAACTGGAAATAAAAAGGATCAGAGAAAGAATCGCAAATCCAACGCCAAGAACCATCGCCAATTTGCTGTCCTGAACGATATAAATTTTGTTACCGGTAATTTTTTCGAAAGGGGTATGAAATTCAGATTCACCGTGCTTAAGCCTGATTTTTTTTAATAAGCCGGCATCATCAATGGTGAATTCAAAGGTTTGGAAATGGTCTTTTTGGGTAAGGGTATTCATGGGTGGAAAATAAGAAAATATTTGATAAAATGAAAGAAACTAGGGGTGAAAAGACCTTTAGAATTTCCTCGTTTCATTGCGGTAAGTGTATTCGGCTGTTATCCCATTAATCCCTAAAATCCCCCCAAATCATGGTTCAGACAATCCACCGCAAGGACACAAATCCAGTGGAAGTATCGCTAAGATTATCCTTGCGTTCCTCGTTCCCTCGCGGTTAACCACTAACCCGGTTGATAATCACTTCCTTGAAAATGCTTCTTCGTCACGAATTGTTTAGCCATTCAGTTTTCCTGTAGTCGCAACCATACAAGAAATTAGTGCAACCATAAAATCTGTAACTTCTCCCGTTCTTAGCTTTCCCAGATTTTTTCAATACTACATCAGCTGTTTTACACTTTGGACATTTCTGGTTTGATAATTGACTATTTTCCGATTCTAATTCTTTAATAAATTTTGATTTGTTTGAGTTCTCGGTAATAAAATAGACTTTCTCTTTTGCCCTCGTCATAGCAACATAAAATAAACGCCTTTCTTCACTATTTTCAAATTGGTCAGCTTCGCTTAGTAACAGGTTTAAAACCTGGTCGTCCGAAATTTCAGACGGAAATCCATGTCTGCCCGCATTGCAGTTAAGGACAATTGCTATATCTCCTTCAAGTCCTTTTGATTTGTGAACTGTCAAATATTGGGCTTTAATTTTTCTAATTTCTCCTCCAACTGTTCTTATGCTACAGAAAATTGTTTCCGTCAATTTATCAATCCGGAAAACAGCGGTTTCATTTTTAATCCGATCAAAGTCGAAACTTTATCTGCCTAGAATTAATATTTCTTTTTCCTCAATATTTTCATACAAAAGGGAAAGTTCATAGAATATTTTTTGAATGGCTAAAGTGTCATCTTGATTCTCAGAAGCAGAATAGATAATTTTGTAATCGGTTTTTTTGGAGTCTGAAATTCCTTTAAGATCCTTTTTAACTTGATTTGGATTTTTAAGAATGAAGTCGCTGGAAAGGCTTATGAGTGGATTGTAAAAACGATAAGTTGTTTCGATTTTCGATTTGACGGATACCCCAAAGTAGTCCTCAAAATCTTTGAATAAAGCTATATCACTTCCGCTGAAACGGTAAATAGATTGCCAGTCATCGCCTACACAAAATAGTTTGCAAGTCGGATTAACTGTTTTGATTGCTTTTAAAAGACGATACCTTCCGATTGAAATGTCCTGGAACTCATCTATTATGAGATGGCTAATTTTACGTTTATATTTACCGATTTCAATATGGTTGGTTGCTTTGTTAATCATGTCGCTAAAGTCAATTTCGTTTCTTTCGCTCAAGTATTTTTCATAGCGTTCAAAAATTGGTTCAATGATTTCAATAAACAAATTGTTTCTTTTTTTGATAAAATATTTTCTGGTTTGCTTGTTTTTATTAACAACATCATTTATAGAATAGTTGTTAGATTTCATCAAGGTTATAAATGTCCTGAGTAAATTGATGAAACTGGTCACTTCATCTTTTGCGGCTTCGGAAATTATATTCCATTTTTCCTCAGGCGACTTTTCTTCCAGAATTATGCCTGCATTTTGTAAATTTTTAGTTAAGTTTTCAAATAAAATATTTTCGCTCATTTCATAACTATAGCTTTCAATAAGAGTAGTACCATTAGTTGTGTGTATATTTCTCTTCCATTCCATATCATCACTATATTTCTTGCTGGCTGACCGATTATCATCCCCAGAGAACCAACCTGGAACATCGCCGTTTCTTGAAATTCCAAAGTGTTCTAGATAAATGATTTTATCGTTTTGTTTAATCGTAAAATCCGGTTTATATTGTCTGTGTTCTATTGTTGCAGTTTCGTGCTCATATGGAAATTCATATTCATAAGTAACACCATTGAATAACAAAAAATTGGCAATTTTGCATTCTTCGATGCTTTTAACAACTTCCATTTTGTAAGTTATTTTTCCGTTATACTCAAACTTTTTCAGCTTATAGCTTTTGAAGTTTTGATCCATTATATACTGAATATAGTCGCCCTGATTGTCGAATTCGAATTGGGATTTTTCCAGTTTTAGAAAATTTGCAAAATAGTCACTTACCTTTTTAAGGTAGTTGGGATTACTAATTAGTTCATTAAAGTATTTTGTTAGAAGTGGGATGAACTGGGCCTCATCAAAAATACTGGGTTGTCTTCCTTCTGCATCTGTTATAATGTCTTTGCCGAATTTGTGAAATGTTTTTGCTTCTAAGCCAGGAACATTTATTCTCTCAGCTAATGTAGTTGCCGACTTGTTTGTAAATGAAATAAGTAAAATATTCTCAGGTTTTACTTTATATCTATTCATCACATAGCCTACTTTACCAACAATTGTTGTTGTTTTACCTGAACCAGCTCCGGCGATTATAATATTGCTATCTTCTTCTGTTATAATTGCAGTCCTTTGTTGAATGTCGAGTTTTCTTCCTTCTATATTGTCAAAGAAAGAATGGTAGACTTTTAATTCCTCGTTTACGAACTGTTTATTGTAGTTTTTTCTCAGATTATCTGAATTTCTAAAATGGTCTATGAAAGTATTGATTGATTTAGCTTGTTCAGTCGTAAAATTGTTGAAATCTATATTTTCTATTTTGATTTCATCAAAAAGGGTAGTGTACTGTTGTTTCCACCTGACCAATTGGTAGTTGCTAAAGTATCCGGTTTTTATTTCAAGGAAATTTGCAAATTCATTATTGGCCGAACTAATGCTGTCGAAGTTGGTTCTAAGAAATTCAATGAGTTTTTGACGAGCAATTTCTCTTTCGAATGCGAGTTCTGCTTCCAGCTCTTTTCTCTTTCGTTTATTTTCCTGATATCTGTAATACTGCCATACGATTATAACTGGCAGGAAAACAAAGAAAAATATGCTTACAATATCATACATTCAATAATTGACATTTAGGTTTCATTGTCTCAATTGGGATGCAGAAAAGGATGAATTAGTTTGGCATGACTCTTTAAATTCTTCAGGGATAATATAACAAAATTAATTTGTTATGAAATGCTACAACTTACTAATTCTTCTTTTTAATCGGTGCCAGTAATATGTAAAAGATCCATGCAAACCAGGATATGAAAAGCACCGCTAATATCCAGGCAAGTTTTTCACCCCGAGTTGTTTTATTGGAGCCCACAATCATAAATAGGGGCAAAAGCCATATAAAGCCAAAAACCAGGAGAAGTAAAACAACAGTGCCTGAATTATCCATTTTTACAGCTTTTTCTTTTTTAAATATGCCGGGAAATAAAATTACAAATACATTGTTCCTTTTCTTAATATATAGCCTGATACAGGTAGTGAGCAGTCCTTTGTAAGTAGAAGATAATTGCACATAGATTTAATTCCCCGGTATAAGGGTGATGTTGAAAATCCGGAAGATGGGGTAAGAGGGGTGATACCGAGTAAAAAAAAGTATTAGGGGAATTCAGCCGCAAATGCCAGTGCTGCTTTAATATGTTCTCCATTTAATTCAGGGTAGTCTTCCATGATATCCTGAAAACTCATTCCGGAAGCCAGCCAGGATAGAATATCAAATACACTTATCCTTGTATTAATTATACAGGGTTGTCCGAATCTTTTTTCGGAATGGATAGTAATGTATTGATTGTTAGACATGAGTCAAAGTTAGCTTAATTCAAATAAAATGGCGGGGGAGAGGTATATAAAATTGGGTAGGTATATAAAAGCAAAAGACTCGTCCTGGGACGCTGATCTTATGGGTAGCGCGACGAGTACTGTTGATACAAAACTATTAAATAATTTCCTAAATCTAATATACTCCCTCCTGCACATGTTGAGGTTCAAAAAGTTCAGCGATGGGCATATTTAGGGCAAAGGCAATTTCCGCCAATGTATCAATGGTAAAATTTTGAGTCCCACTTAACCATTTAGTGATCTCTGAAGGATTTTTATTCACTTTTTCAGCAAACACCGTTTTACTCCATCCTCTTCCTTTAATAAGATCGTCTAAACGTGCAGCGATGGTCATTTTTGTATATGTCTGTTTTTTTTCAACAGGTGATATTTTACTTAACAACTGTTTAATGACAGGGCTGCTGTACTTTCTTGCTGGTTTTTTATTCTTCATTATCTGATATAGTTAGATCTCCTAATAACTGGGTGCCATCTTTTGACCATTCAATATCTCCGGAATGCAGTCGTTGCATAATGTCTTTTGATACTTGAATGATGGTTTCTGCCTCGAGCGTAAGTTTTTTATCATCCTGCCAGCTGACAACTCCAGGCGGTTTTGGTCCGCCGCCGCCTAAAATAATTGCAACATTGCCGTATCTTATGCAGTACAAACGAAGTTTACTATCAGGGTTATCATATAAGGCGCATACGCCATCTCCTGGTTTACCTTCTTTGGTTTTAAAAAAATTTTCTCTCGCGCCTGTTGTTTGGCCAATTTCCTGAAGCCTCCCGGCAATAGATTTCAGTTCTTCTCTGTAATCAATTATGTTCTCATTAACAAAATGGTCAAACAACGTAATATTATCTCCTTCTAAAATAATGGAATAGATGGTTGCCTTACTACCCGAAAACGCTTCAAGTTCAACAATTTCGTAATTCACTTTTCGGTAGAATGGTTTTCAAATGTAACGTAATTATTTGAGAATAATTTCACTTATAAGTTAATTTGTGAGTAAAATAAGTAGTAATGTGATTAAAAAGTAGGCAAACTGGCTATAAAATTAATATTTAAGTGAAATCTGTCTTTTTAAAAACTATACCGACAAAATAGATATTCCATATTAATCGTAAAACAGCGAATGCTGGAAACCATCCTTTTAACTTCTTTTTGAACTACTCAAATTTTTCGAGTAGTTGATTTTTCCAGTAATTCACCACTTTTAAATATCTCTTTTAGATGGTACGTAATCGTATGACTTTCTACATCAAAAAGTTCACTTATTTTTTTTTGAGTAAGCCAAAAGTTTCATCGTTAAAAGTTACTTCAATTTTAACGTCACCTTTAGCGGAAGTGTATAATATAATTTCATTTGACTCTTTTATTTCATTTGACATCTGTAACTATTTATTTCACATGATGCGAATATACGAAATGGAATATGGGTCATTCGTATGTAAACCGTTTATATTCGATTAATTTTAATTAACAAAAGGTACTCCGATAGAAGTTGTCATGCCGGGGAACGAGGCATCTTAAAAGCAAAATAGCACCACGTATTTCCCCGCGGTTACCCTTTCCCCAACCTCTCCCTAAACGCCTCCCGTCTCCTTATCCATAAAATAAACATAACACCCCTTCATCCCCTCGTCAGCAATATCCGGTAGATCTGCCGCACCAGTTTATTCAACTCATCAGGGTTTTTCAATAACCCCTGCTTCCCCTTGGCATCTTTATAATTATCCCAAACCGTAAAGTACTGTTTAGTATCCGCGTTAAACTGCAGGTCCTTCCCCACAATGATCCCCACATAATCAAATTCAATTTTACCGCAGAGCCGCAGAGGCGCGGAGGTTACGCAGAGGAAATTTTAAATTCATCGAAGTCAAATGTATTTGGCTGTTATCCCATTAATCCCTAAAATCCCCCCAAATCATGGTTCAGACATTTCTTCCTCGCCTTATATCCCTCCCGGGCTTTCTGCGAAATTTCATCCTTCAGGGTATTGGGGTTGTCCAGTATTTTAAATTCAAAATCCTGCTTATCCCAGCCATCATAATTCCCCGTCTCTTCAATATTCAGCACATCATCCACCCAATTGATATAACCCTCCGCACCCGAGCAACGGAACTGTGCTTTCAGGTTCAGTTTATCAATTTTAGCACCGTGCAGTTCCGCCAACCGCGAAATTTCCTCCAGGGTGCCGATATCCTCCGGCCGGATGATCTGTTTTTCGTCAATGAAGAAGATACTCACCTTCGCCGCATTGATGATGTCTTCCACCTGGTTCTTCCCTTTATACATAAAGGCCTTTTCATTCTTCAGCCGGTGCGCCTCATCCAAGATGATCACATCGAAGGTGTTTTTCCGTGAGGCATAAAATGCCGAAGATCCCTTGATCAGGTGCCTGATACGGTTGGCATCATATTCTTTAGTTAGCTGGCTAACCATTACTTCACGAAAAGAAGCATTTGGAGCGACGAATAGAGCGTTCTTGCGTTCGTTGAGTAAACTACCCAGCAGGTTCATCGAAATGACCGTTACACCGCAAAGGAGCTAAGGACGCAGAGGTTTCGCAGATAGATCCTTTGCGGTCTTTGTTCCCTGGCGGTTAAATTACCCGGTACGATCAGTTTTTTAACGGCCGGATATTGCCGTTTTCGATCTTATAGAGAATGTCTTCGCCTTTACCTTTGCCGACATATATCTTAATGAATTCCTCCAGTTCCAGTTGATCATCCCGGAAATAAACAGGCGATTCTTTCAGGATCGATTTATAGATTTCAGCCTTTAGCGGTTCAGGCTTTTTCTCAAAATAATTATGCAGGTAGGAGCAAGAGTAAGCCTGGATGGTACTTTTATAAATGCTTTCGTTATAATCTTTCAGGTATAGTTTATAGGAATAAGCCTGGTAGGAGGGGTGGGTGGTATAACCGAAATAATCGGTGTTTACGACCCCGTCCTTATGGGTACTGCTGGCTTCTTTCCATTGTTGGTGTACGTTGATTAATTTTCATTATAGCCAAATTTTCTACTTTGCAAAACTTCTTTCCACCAATTCTCTCTGTCAATTATTATTTGATCGTCAGTTGTTGATTTATAAATATCAAGAATAGCGTATCTAAAATTGTGTTTAATATGTTCAAAAGGTAAAGGTTTCAGGCCAATATTTCCACCGTTTCCAGAATTGACGTAAGCGCTCCAACGTCCTAAAATCATGTTTTCGCCGTATGCGGAGCCAACATACTTTTTACCATTGGAAATATCAGTCAATAGATATACACCTTTCTGATTTTGAAGTGCTGTTTTCCAATTTTCTTTTTCGATTACACGACTTAATTCTTGCCACGATACATTCACCTTTTCATATCCAGGAAAAATGTCATTGTCAAAAGTGTCGGGTAAAACTTGTGAAACAAAGCACTCGTCGATAACTGATTCTGCATGACGAATCATGGTTTGTGCCTTATTCTTATATTTTACAATGAGGCGCCCGATATATTTATCATATTCTGGCAAATCTTCATATTCGTAACCGACCCCGTTAAATTTGTTTAAATCTTTTGTAATTCTGCCAATATGAAATAACAACCAAAAATTTTCATTTGGTTTTATCTTAACCAGGCCAATAGTTATTTGTCCTGGCTTATATGATTTATTCTTGTTGTAATTCCAATACTGACCTTCAAGCATTGTAGATATATCACCATTTTTAAAATTTTCAATGGGATTCCAATTCTGCCTAAACATTAAGTTAAAGCGAATTTTTACATTGTTTAAATTGTCAATCCGTAATAAGTCGTTTAGTTTGATACTGTCCATTTCAATAAATTTGAATATTGTGGTGGGTTGTTTTGTCTTTGTCCAACCTTCAGGTTTTGAGTGAATAATATATTTAAAAATAATCAGCCAATTACTTTAGCCCCGCCATTTTTTGTTGATGAAGTTAATAAACCTTAGCTGAATTAATGATATCTTGCATCTGGTTTTCCTCTTTATAAATAAAGACCTTTTCATTTTTTAGGTAGCGTGCCGCATCCACGATTATAAAATCGAACCAGTTTTTTGGGGCGGCATAAAAAGTGGCAGATTCATACAGTAGGTGTTTGATCCGAGGTGGAATTCTCCATATCCTTGCAGTAATCTGGTAAATTCAATTCTATGTTGAAAAAAGATAATCTACCAGGGTTTAAATCAATCGAATTAGAGAGATCTATCTGTTTTGGTAATTGCCCTGTTTATAAGTTATTGATTCACTCAAATGGTACTGTGGAGTATTGGGGATATTATTTTGTAAAACAGGAGGGGCACCATACATGGAAAATCGATCCAGCCGTAATTGAAAAACTTAATCTGTTGATTTCAAAGAATGGTTACTTTTCGATGAAAAAGAAAGAGCCTGAATTTCTTATGACTGACATGCCTTCTTGTATCACTAAAATTGTTCTTGAGAATGGTCGGAGCAGGAAAATAAACCATGATTATGGCGAAGACTGTTATCCGGAAACCCTCGAAAAAATGGAAAATGATATTGAGGAACTGTCTAATGTAAAGAAGTATATCAATGAAGTAATCTAAATGAATAATCATTTAAATCACCAGTTTACTTATATATATCAGGCTCTTTGCTAATTTCCCCCAACCGCTCAAATATCTTATCCAGTACCCCATTTTCAAAATACTCCTCTATTGTTCCTTCATTAAACCGTTCTGACCGGAATAGGGCTGTCAGGTACATAGAAAGATCAAGTAATGTACTTGCAGAATAATCATAATTCAGGTTATTGATGATATGCATGCCGTCATACCAATCTACCCATCTGAAAGCGAAAATCAATTTAGCATTGTAAAGCGATTTATGCAAGCGATCGTAAACATCGCCATGCCTGCTTTTAACGTTGTACCCGGTTTCTTTGAAATCGATGTAATATTCATAGATGTGATGTAGATCATCTTTTGAAAGCGTATTGAGATAAGCGGTTTGTTTTTCAAAAATGGGGTCATTAGGATCAAATTTCGCTGCTTTGAATGCCTCTTTGTTTTCATAAGGAACTTGAGTATAAAATAATTGTAAAAATTTATTTTCAATTATTTTGTCCATATCAGGTTCCAGTTCATGCCCGTGTTCTTGCTTTCCCCTGACCAAAATGAGTCCGGTGAAAATATCAGATGCTTTTTCTGATGAAGACCTGAATTTTCCTTTCCCGCGCCAGCATAAGATAATGGCATAAGGAGGGGAGATGGTAATCTGCAGGCCGGTAGCTTCGCTTTCCCAGAAATCATCTTCATTCAGGCGCATTTCGACGAGGTTGTTCTGAAGCAGGCTTTCGGGACAGTAACCATCGAAATAGATTTCGATTTTCGACATTTGGGTAAGTTATGCTTATTTTAAATTCCTTTTGTAAAGAAGGTGTGTTCTAATCTTTTTGTTTGTCAGATTTTATGACAAAGCAATTTTTCCAACAAGCGGTTCTATTTTTTCTGCTAATGCGGATTCAACTAATTCTGTGAAATCTTTGAAAGATTGATCTAGTTTGGCATAGTGAAATTCTAAATCAATGTTTTGTTCTTTAGCCCAATGAGATAATTGTAGGGCATAAGTGTGTCCACTGCCAAATCCTAAATGTTGAATAAATCTATCATGCAAACCTTTTTTTATACTTCCACAGTAAAGAAAATTTGAATCTATATTTCTTTTGTGATCAATTTTGGGACAGGACCGATCATTTGCATTTTTATACTTTTCCAATGTCTGGATAATGATTCGAATATCGTGTTGACTAATTATTTTAAAGTAATAGATAACCGGATATTTTGATAATATCTTTCACTAGCGTTTTGATATTAGTCGAAGATATTCAATTGATTATGATTTAGCTCTTTGAAATTCTGTTGTATTGGGTTTGAAAAAAGCTCTCTGATAGGCACTTTATCCAATGTAGAGATACTGATAACTTGAAGGATT
>JBGSHT010000123.1:0-22511 GCA_041752135.1 Chitinophagaceae bacterium
AAAAGAACAATTGCAACATAAGGTGGAAGAAAGAACCAGTGAGTTGAAGCAATCATTGGAATATCTAAAATCAACGCAAAGTCAGTTGATACAATCGGAGAAGATGGCTTCGCTTGGAGAACTCACCGCAGGCATTGCCCATGAGATACAGAACCCGTTAAACTTCGTAAATAATTTTTCGGAAGTGAATAAAGAATTAGTAGATGAATTACAACAAGAATTAAGAGCAGGTAAAATTGATGATGCAATTGAAATATCAAATGATATAAAAGCTAACGAGGAAAAAATAAACCACCACGGGAAAAGAGCCGATGCCATTGTAAAAGGCATGCTCCAACTTAGCAGCAGTGTAGGTGGTAAAAAAGAACCAACAGATATAAATGCACTGGCAGATGAATATTTAAGACTGGCTTATCACGGATTAAGGGCAAAGGACAAATCGTTTAATGCCACAATAAAATCAGACTTTGATGAAACCATCGGCAACATCAACATCATTCCGCAGGATATTGGAAGGGTCTTGCTCAATCTCTATAACAATGCTTTTTATGCGGTTAATGAGAAGTTAAATTCGGCACTCAATGGTTATGAACCTCAAGTATCGGTAAGTACCCGGTTGGTTCCAAATTCGGAGAATTCGTTAATTCGCCAATCCCCTCCTATCGGCGGGCGCAGCGCTAATTCGATAATTATTTCAGTGAATGATAATTGAATGGGCATACCTCAAAAAGTTTTAGATAAAATATTTCAACCATTCTTTACCACCAAACCCACAGGGCAGGGAACTGGATTGGGATTGAGTTTGAGCTATGACATCGTGAAGGCGCATGGCGGTGAGTTGAGGGTTGAGACTATGGAGGGCGAGTGGAGTGAGTTTGTTATTCAGTTGCCAATTGTCTGAACCAGGATTTGGGGGGATTTTTGGGATTAAGAGGAAAATACATTATTAAGTAATCATATAAATCAATGAAATCCCCCCAAATCCTGGTTCAGACAAAATTTGATATTGTGAGGGCCTATGAGTATGGTTGAGGGTTAAAAAACAGGTTGGAGAAAAGCTGGAGTTTAAAGTTTTATTACCATATTAATACATAGTGAAAATGAAGAACGATATGAAACTTTTTGAACAACAAAAAGTAAGAACCCATTGGGATGTAAAAGAGGAGAAATGGTATTTCTCTGTAGTTGATGTGATTGCCATTTTAACAGATAGTGTTAATCCCAGGGACTACTGGTTCAAAATGAAAGTAAGGGTGAAAACTGAGGATGGCCTTGAACTGTCGACAGTTTGTCGACAGTTGAAAATGAAAGCAAATGATGGTAAAATGAGAGAAACTGATGTGGCTCAAACAGAGGTATTGCTTCGTATCATCCAATCCATTCCTTCACCCAAAGCGGAACCATTTAAGCAATGGCTTGCCAAAGTGGGCTACGAGAGGATGCAGGAAATAACCGACCCGGAACAAAGTCTCGACCGGGCAAGAGAAAACTGGCAGAAATTGGGGAGAAGCGAAAAGTGGATACAACAAAGAATGACCGGACAGGAAACCAGGAACAAACTAACTGATTACTGGAAAGAAAGTGGAGTTGAAAAATCAGATGAGTTTGCTTTTTTAACAAATATTATTCACACCGAGTGGGCTGGCCTTTCAGTTAAGGAGCATAAAAATCTGAAGCAGTTGAAAACAGAAAACCTTCGCGATCATATGAATGAAGCGGAATTGATCTTTACTGCACTTGCAGAACTTTCAACCAGGCAAATCGCCGAAACAGAAAAAGCAAAAGGCTTAAAACAAAATGCTGTTGCGGGAAAGAAAGGTGGAAAAATTGCAAAAGATGCAAGGCTTGCACTGGAACAGAAGACGGGAAAGAAAGTTATAACCAGGGAGAATTTTTTGCCACCATCAAAAGAAAAGAAAAAACTGAAATAGAGTGAAAACAATATTGAAAATAGCATTCCCCTTTTTACTCCCCTTCAAGACATTTGCGCAAGAATGTAATCCTGACAGACTCACTGCCGGCATTGCCCATGAAATACAGAACCCGTTGAATTTTGTGAATAATTTCTCAGAAGTAAATAAAGAATTGCTTGCAGAGATGAAAGATGAAATGGACAAAGGCAATATCGCTGATGCCAAAGAAATTGCCAATGATGTTATTGCCAACGAGGATAAAATAAATCATCACGGCAAAAGAGCTGATGCCATTGTAAAAGGCATGTTGCAACATAGCAGTAGCAGCAGCGGTAAAAAAGAACCAACAAATATTAATGCACTGGCTGATGAATACTTTCGATTAGCCTATCATGGCTTAAGGGCAAAGGATAAAACGTTCAATGCAACACTGCACACAGATTTTGATCTATCTATCGGTAAGGTTCCTATCATGCCGCAGGATATCGGGCGGGTATTATTGAATCTCAACAATAATGCGTTTTATGCCGTGGCAGAAAAGAAGCAACAATTTCCAATCGGCTATGAGCCGGAAGTATCTGTAAGTTCCAGGCGAATGGGTGATAAGATTGAAATTAGTGTAAAGGACAATGGTAATGGCATTCCTCAAAAAGTACTGGATAAGATTTTTCAACCGTTTTTCACAACTAAGCCAACTGGTCAGGGTACGGGATTGGGATTATCATTAAGCTATGATATTGTTAAAGCGCATGGCGGTGAGTTGAGGGTGGAAACTAAGGAGGGCGAGGGGAGTGAGTTCATTATGTATATGGAATAGTTAAGGTTTTTTAATCATTCAAAGTAAATTCTTTTAAAGAATGAAAAAGTTATTGATCAAATTTCTTTTTTTATGTTTAGTTATCCATGTTAATGCACAAAAGTCAAATGACAGTTTAAGAAAAATAATAGATCGGGATCGCGGGGATACTGAAGAAGTTAATGCACTGATACTTCTGGCCCATCAATTAACGTCATCAGATTCAGCAATCACTTATATAAACAGGGCATTAACATTGTCAGAAAAATTAGCGTATAAAAAAGGAAAAGCGGATTGCTTTTTAATTCTATCAAACAAGACAGGAGACCTTGGCCAGGCTATTGAGTATATGTTAACCGCCCTGGCTCTTCATGGCGAAATTCGAAATAATGTTGGAATGGCCACTGCCCATTTACTTCTCCAGGGTACATATAGAAATGTCGGTGATTATAAGAATTCATTAATACATGCATATTCATGCTTGCAAATTTCTGAAGCCGATAATTTGAAAGGAGAATATTTTTTAGCACATCTTAATTTTGTGCCTGCTATGTACGCTGAAATCGGACAAACTTATCTCCTGATGAATCAACTTGATTCTGCACTTTATTATGCACAATTAGCGATACAGAAAAAAGAAAAAGTGCATGATTCGGAATGGAACTTTCCTGTTTACTTATTGGCAACTATCCAAAATATGCAGGGAAATTATGCAATTGCCCTTCAAAATTACCGAAAGGCTTTGCCACTTGCAGTAAAAAACCAATATTTCTGGGACACATTACAAATATTCAGTGGTTTGGCAACATTATTTAATAAAACCGGCCAAACAGATTCGTCAATCTACTTTGCAAAAATGGTAGCTGTTTCATCTGATCCCAATATAGAAACAAAAAACCTGCTGGAAGCTTTAACGAATCTGGCGAAAGCGTATAAACAAAATGGAAAGAATGACAGTGCAATCAAATATTTGGAACTCAGTTACGCTTTAAAAGACAGTATTTTCAATAATGAAAAAAATTGGGAAATTCAGGCTATTACCTTCAGGGAAAATGTAAAACAGCATCAACTTGAAGCTGACCAACTTAAGTATAAAAATAAAGTACAACTATATGTATTAGCTGGCGGGATATTTATTCTGTTATTGATTGCTGCCATTCTATCGAGGAGTAACAGGCATAAGCAATTAGCGAAATTAAAAATTGAAAAGGCATATTCTGAATTGAAAGCAACCCAATTCCAACTCATTCAATCCGAGAAAATGGCTTCACTGGGAGAACTCACTGCCGGTATTGCACATGAAATTCAAAACCCACTGAATTTTGTTAATAATTTTTCTGAAATAAATAAGGAACTCTCCGATGAAATAGTGGAAGCCTCTAAAAAAGGGGACCTTGAAGAAATCATCCTATTGGCAGAAAACATAAAATCCAACCAGGATAAGATCAGTGAGCATGGGAAACGTGCCGATGCCATTGTGAAAGGCATGCTGCAGCACAGCCGCAGCAGCAGTGGCGTAAAAGAACCGACGGATATCAACAAACTGGCGGATGAATATTTCCGCCTGGCCTATCATGGTTTGCGGGCAAAGGATAAAATGTTCAATGCAACACTGCACACTGATTTTGATCCATCTATCGCTAAGATTCCAATCATGCCACAGGATATAGGGCGGGTATTATTGAATCTCTACAATAATGCGTTTTATGCCGTGGCAGAAAAGAAGCAACAATTTCCAACCGGCTACGAACCGGAAGTATCTGTAAGTTCAAAGCGAATAGGCGATAATATTGAAATCAGTGTAAAGGATAATGGTAATGGCATTCCTCAAAAAGTACTGGATAAGATTTTTCAACCATTTTTTACCACCAAGCCAACCGGGCAGGGTACGGGATTGGGGTTATCATTAAGCTATGATATTGTAAAGGCGCATGGTGGTGCGTTGAAGGTGGAGACTAAAGAAGGTGAGGGGAGTACATTTATTATTCAACTTCCTATTGTCTGAACAAGGTTTTGGTGTGATTTATATGATTAAAGGGAAATACATCATTTCAACAATCGTATTAATCCCAATAATCCCCCCAAAACTTATCCGCCGGAACGAAGTGTAGGAGGATCATGGTTCAGACAAAAAATGATATTGTGAAGGTGCTGTTTTCATCATTCATTAACCGAGCAGGATTGAGGGGATTTGATGGATTTGCAGGATAGATTATTTGATTTTCCTGAATCATATGAATCAATAAAATATCCATAACTTCCAGAGGCGTATTTTCGAAAACTACTCAAACCAAAACAACCCAGCCCTCATCGATGAAGAATTTCTTTCACCCTCATTTGCCTGCACTATCCGGGAACCGTGTATTGCGATATTTCAGTTTCTCAGCACTTTACTTTGCGCAGGGTATTCCTGATGGCATCCTGTATTTTGGCTTCCCCGCCTGGATGGCGATGAATGCCAAAACGCCCGCAGAGATCGGGGCTTTTGTAGGTGTACTCATTATACCCTGGAGCTTTAAATTTGTCATGGGCCCTTTTATCGACCGGTATACCTACCTGCCTATGGGAAGAAGAAGGCCATGGGTACTCTTCGGACAAATTGGTATTATCCTTAGCTTCATAGGTATGTCTACCATCATTGATCCCCTTGATCACATGGGTGCGATGATGGTAGCCGGAGTCACACTTAGTTTTTTCTCCGCCTTCCAGGATGTGGCAACAGATGCCATGGCAATTGATATTTTACCAAAGGAAGAACAGGCGAGGGCTAACGGACTCATGTGGGGATCAAAAACACTGGGTGTTTCTTCTTCACTTGCCGCCGGATCCTGGATGCTTAATAATGTAGGATTTTCTGCTGCATTGTTAACACTTGCATTTGCAGTGGGCCTGATCTTTTTATTGCCCCTACTCATCCGGGAAAGACCCGGAGAAAAATTCCTGCCCTGGATGCAAGGCAAATCATCACCTGAGTCGGAAGAACACCACCTCGACAGCTGGGTAGAGATCATCAAATCCCTATGGCATGTAATGACATTGCCATACAGCATTTTATTGTCGGTGCTTTTATTTGTGATGGGAGCCGCTTATAATTTTATGAACACGCTGATTCCCATCTTCACGATACAGAAACTCAACTGGACCGACCAGGAATATTCACAGGTTTATTCTGCGGCCTCTTTGTTTGGCGGACTGATGGGCATGTTTATTGGCGGATATCTCCTCGATCATTTCGGCAGGGTAAGGATGCTTAGCATTTATTATTTGTTGTTGATACTGCTCACGGGCGGCATGGCTTATTATGAGGTACACTGGTTGAATTCACATTTCACCACTGCTTTTATTTTCGCTTATACGACACTGTACTGTTTTTCCACCATTGGGTTGCTGTCGATGGCCATGAAATTCTGCTGGAAAAAAGTTTCGGCCACGCAATTCACCGTTTATATGGCCATTACCAATTTTGGTTTTGCCGCCGGGCCCAAGCTCATTGGCTCTGTCAGGGAGGCTTATGGCTGGGAGGTCACCATCCTGGCATTTGCCGTGATTGTTTGCGTGGTGTTGCTCTTGCTTCAGTTCATGAAAACAAAAGTGTACACACACCAGCTGGAAGAAATTGATTTTGCTGATCACCTGCTGGAAGAAAAAATTCATATGGCTAAATAATACATATAGATTCAGGAATAAAATATTACTTATAGATGAGCAGAATTTTGGGGATTTGATGGATTGACAGAATGGATAAAATGATTTTTTAGGATTAGCTTATTTGCTTTAAACAGTAGCATTTCCAGGGGTTGAAACATCCCGCATGTGCGGGATTACAAAATGTGCACGAGCCTACGGCTCTTGGCTATTGCTGAATAGGTTTGTGGATTTGGTGGCGCAGAGGCATGGTGTTTCTTCTAAGTAACACCAGCCGTTTGGGTCCAGAGGCGTAGCCTCGGTTGAATTTTGTAGCAACGGATTTTAATCCGTTGAAATGTAAATTTAATATGTAGCAACAGATTTCAATCCGTTGATTAATTGGAATTTATTCATCATTTATTATACCCATTTTGAAAAAGATTTTTTTGTCATTCTTATTGTCAGCTGTTATTTGTTTACCAGGTTTTACCCAGAACAAATTCACCGATAGTTTACTGCGGCAACTGCCCCTCGCAAAAGATGATACCAACCGGGTACTGATCATGGCTGAATTATCCTTTCATTATCGGTATCTAAATATCGATTCTGCCATTTATTTTGGAGAGCAGGCGCTGTCGCTGGCAGAAGACATTCATTTTTCAAGGGGAGAAGCAAATGCATTAACCCATATCGGGCAGGCCATGAGGGAAAAAGGTGATTTGCCCAAGGCATTGGAGTTGCAAATCCGGGCAAAGAATATTGCAAAGGAAAATGACTATACAGCCGAATATGCTACTGCATTAAGGCGTATCGGACTTGTATATATGGATTTGAGAGACTTTCCAAAAACACTCAGCTATCTTCACGAGGCATTATATCATGCAGCGCTTATACAATCAAAAAGAGGGATGGCCATTGAATATATGAACCTGGGGATGACTCATGAATACATGAAGAATGTGGATTCTGCATTATTTTATGCGCAAAAAGCTTTTGAGGGTAAAGAGTATATTGAAGATTTATATCCTGAAGTATTAAGGGTAATGGGAAATATTCAAACCCAAAAAAATAACCAGCCACTGGCTTTAAGCTATTACCAACAGGGTATCGAAGCCGGTTTAAAACTGAATGATTACCGCACTATTTCATATATCTGTTCGGATGCCGCCGCTATGTTCAAATATTTCAACCAGCCTGATTCCAGTATAGCATACGCTAAAATGGGATTGAAATATGGAAGAATAAATTCTTATAAAAAAGGTATTCTGTTTTCAAGTAACATTTTGTCTGAATACTATGATTCTATTGATGCCAAAGAAGCGCTTTATTACTATAAAATTGCCGCAGCCGCAAAAGATAGTTTATTCGGCGCTGGAAATATTCAGACAATTCAAACCCTGGTTTCAAAGGAAGAAGCACGACAAAAGGAAATAGAACAGGCCAAAGCGGCTTATCAGAACCAGCTAAAATTATATGGTTTATTGGTCGGATTGGGTGTCTATTCTATTATTGCATTTATCCAGTATCGGAATAACCGGCAAAAACAGCAAGCCAACAAGGTTTTGGAAGAGACATTGGCTAATCTTAAATCCGCACAATCCCAACTCATCCAATCAGAAAAGATGGCCTCACTCGGTGAACTCACCGCCGGCATCGCGCATGAAATTCAGAATCCCTTAAACTTCGTCAATAATTTTTCAGAACTGAGCAATGAGCTGATCACGGAAATGAACGAAGAGATCGATAACGGCAATACAGATGAGGTCAAAGCCATAGCTTCAGACATCAAACAAAACCTGGAGAAAATTCATCATCATGGAAAACGTGCAGATTCTATTGTGAAAGGCATGCTCCAGCATAGCCAGAAAGGCAGTGGCCAGAAAGAACCAACAGATATAAATGCCCTGGCAGAAGAATACCTGGGTCTGGCTTATCATGCCCGCCTGAATGCCGCAGGCGGGCAGGGGTTTCTGGCAAAAGATGATACATTAAATGTATCATTGATTACTGACTTTGACCAGAGCATCGGTAAAGTAAATCTTGTTCAGCAGGATATCAGTAAGGTTTTGCTTAACGTATATAATAATGCGTTCTATGCATTGAATGAGAAAATAAAATCAGCGCCGTATGGTTACGAGCCTCAGGTTATTGTTTCTACACGATTGGTAACTGCGTCAGATAATTCGTCAATTCGCCAATTCGCTAATTCGTTAATTATTTCTGTGAAAGATAATGGGACTGGTATAGCTGATAATATTAAGGACAAGATATTCCAACCTTTTTTTACTACCAAGCCAACCGGGCAGGGGACAGGATTGGGGCTGAGTTTGACTTATGATATTGTGAAAGCGCATGGGGGGGAGTTGAAAGTGGAGACGAAAGAGGCAGAAGGTTCAGAATTCATTATTCAATTACCTATTAATTAAAGCAATGATAAAGACCTTTATAGTAGCCATTGTTCTTACACTTATGACCAGTTGCTGCTTTGCCCAATACCAACGGTTAATCGATAGCCTCCGGTTTGAACTGACCAAGGCTAAACATGATAGCAGCCGTGCGCTAATTCAAACAGAATTGTTCAAGGAATATAGAAATACAAAACCTGATTCTTCCATTTATTACGGTCAGCAAGCATTCACCCAGTTACAGAACGCTAAATATTTCGCAAGTCAAGTGCCTATGCTAAATGACTTATCCGTTGAATTCCGGACACAGGGTAATGTGGGAAAATCCATGGAAATAACATTTATAGGATTAAAAATAGCAGAAGAAATGCATGACCTGCAAAATACTGCAAATTGTTTAAATCAACTTGGAACAACCTATATGTTATCCTTGCAGGATTATCCAAAAGCGATCCAATTTTTTCGGCAATCGAGCAAAATATTTCGCGAACTCCAGGATGATGAAGATAATGCCTACATGGACTTAAACATAGCTAGCGCCTACCGGAGAAATAGCCAATTGGATTCGGCCTTATTTTATGAACAAAAAGCGTATGCTACCTTTAAAGAACTAGGCATCGTAGCACAAATCCCTTTATTGTTTTTACAAATGGGTGCCACCCAAAGCGGTTTAGGTAATTATCCGCTTGCATTAGAATATTTAAATGAAGGCTTGCGTATAAGTATGGAAGAAAATAACGATTTCTTTAATTCTGTTGCTTTTTTTCGAATTTCCGAAGTTTTTCAAACCATGAAAAAGCAAGATTCGTGTATCTGGTATGCACAAAAGAGTCTTGAGGTAGCCAATAAGATTAATTTTAAGCAACAAATATTAGATGCCACTACCCTCCTGGCAAAGTTATATGAGTCTAGAAATATCGATTCTGCGTACTACTATGTAAAGATGTCCAAGACTGCAAATGATGAGATAAACGGACCGGCTAAGAAATTAGAATTGCAAAAAACAATTACCGATGAACTGGAGCGGCAGCGCAAAGCTGAAGCCGATAGAAGGGCTTATCAAACCCAGTTTAAGCAATATATTTTCTTAACCGGATTAGGAATCATGATTTTCATTGCCTTCATCCTTTATCGCAATAACAAACAAAAAAATAAGGCCAATAAAGTGTTAGAGGATACACTTAGCAATCTAAAATCCACGCAATCACAACTCATCCAATCCGAAAAAATGGCTTCCCTTGGTGAACTCACCGCTGGTATTGCCCATGAAATTCAGAACCCGCTGAATTTTATAAATAATTTTTCTGAAGTCAGCAATGAGTTGCTCGATGAGATGAAGGAAGAAATTGACAAGAAGAATTATGATGAAGTAAAGTCAATTACCGATGATGTCAAGCAAAACCTTGAAAAGATTCTTCATCATGGCAAAAGAGCTGATGCCATTGTAAAAGGCATGTTGCAGCATTCACGTACCAGCAGCGGACAAAAAGAAACAACGGACATCAACGCATTATGCGATGAGTATCTGCGCCTCTCCTACCACGGTCTTCGTGCGAAAGACAAATCCTTCAACGCTAAGTTTGAAACCCACTTCGACTCTACACTACCCAAAGTCAATGTAGTGCCCCAGGACATCGGAAGAGTGATTTTGAATTTGATTAACAATGCCTTTTATGCTGTCACCCTGAGGCACTCGAAAGGTGACGATTCTTATCAACCCACCGTGTGGGTTTCAACCCAAAAGCTTCAAAATGAAATTCTCATCTCTGTAAAAGATAATGGCCCAGGTATTCCCGATTCCATCAAAGAAAAAATCTTTCAACCTTTCTTTACTACAAAACCGACAGGACAGGGCACTGGGCTGGGGCTAAGCCTGGTCTTTGATATAGTGAAGGCACATGATGGGGAAATTAAGATGCAAAGTGAAATAGGACAAGGAACAGAATTCAGTATTCAAATACCGGAAAAATGAAAAAAAACATTTTAAGTTTTTGCCTGATCTTATCAAGTCATTTTCTGATTGCTCAGAACTTTGAAGTGAATCTTCTGGAGGTTCGGGATAGTCTGAAAGCCGAATTAAATAAATTACAAAATGAGCCCGCATCAGTAGAGATACAGCGTCAAATAACATTTGGGCATCTCTAATAATAACCTTCTTTTTTCTTAAGGGAAAATTTGAAAATCATTTTTGACTCATTTTTTGTTGATAAATTGATTATTTAGTGCCAAAAACGAAATATTTAACATTCATTTTCAGTTTTTCGTGTGCCCTTTTTCAGGGATGGGCACACTGATCCCATCAACGCCTTAATTCAACTTTAAGTTGAATCAATCTGAAAAGATTATACGTAAGATTCATTAAACCTATGCAGGATGCGTTCCTTTTGAAGCTACGGTAGCACAGATACATTTCGTTCATACTGTTTGTCATAAAGGCAAAGATGTGTTCAACTCTCGCCCTTATTTTTGACTTCTTCCTGTTTCTTTGTTGCTGACGTTTTGTTAATGGCTTACCGCGGTATCCTTTTTCATGAATACAGCTTTTGATTCCTTTTTTAATACAGGCCATTTCAATCGCCTCGCTTCGGTAAGCGCTATCGGCGTAAAGATCCTGATCACTGTCTTCTTCTTTATCTAAGAGTACATCAATTACTTCACTATCATGGATATTGGCTGTGGTGGCATGATAACCTGTTATCAGTTTGGTCTCACTGTCGGCTTTAATATGATTCTTATATCCAAAATAGTTCTTGCCATTATGGGTAACCCATTGAGCATCGGTATCTTTCTGGTGCAGTTTATTTTCATTCCAGTCCTCAGGAATATTGCCTTCTTTAAGCTCCTTGTTTTCATCACGTGTGTTTCGCTGAATGGGCACTTCCACAATAGATGCATCCACCAACTTACCCTGGTGAACAATGATACCATCTTTGTCTAACTGCTTATCCAGTAGACGGAAAAGCTTATCCACCATCCCGCCGGAGGTTAGTTTATCCCTAAACAACCAAATTGTTTTTGCATCTGGAACAGGTTGATTTATTCCCAATCCCAGGAAACGCATAAAACTTAAACGATCGAGGATAGCATACTCAGTATTGTCATCACTCAGATTATAATAGCGTTGCAGAATGAGTATTTTGAACATCATAACATAATCGTAAGGCGGGCGACCGCCTTTAACAGGGTCTGTATTTTTGTCAAAGAACTTGCGCAGTGGCTTCCTGAAAAACTCAAAATCAATATGGCCGGATAATTGTTCCAACGGATCCTGCTTTTTACTTAGTTTCTCCAAGCGAAATTGCTCATCAAATAAACCACGGGGCTTTGACATAGTTCTTTGTTTTTATATCAGACAACTTTTGTCAACAAAACAATGCATCGTAACTTAGGTTTTTAGAGATGCCCATAATCTATATAATCCGCCCAAATCCATGATTCTGACTTATGATGTAAAAGCGCATGGAGGAGAGTTCACTTGTGATACTTCCATTGGCAACGTAACTATATTCACTATTACACTTCCAAAATCAAATTAAAATGGGAAGAAAAGCATCACCGAACAAGAATGACTTTAGTACGCAATTAGCGGAGCAAGTAAAGAACATTGCCTTGTTAAAAAAGGAAATACAAATAGAGGCCGCCCTTGAAAAAGTCAGGGCACGCACTATGGCCATGCAAAAAACCGAGGAGCTTCCACAGATTATCAACATCCTTTTTCAACAGCTTCAGGAACTGTCTTTTGATATTTATGCCTGTAGTTTAGCTCTCATCAATGAGCGGATGTCACAGGAGATGTGGATAGCAGGCTACTCTAAGGATATCCTTCCCCAGAGTTACGAGATTCAATACATTGACCACATCTATTTTACCCATTTCATTGACATTTGGCAAAAGGGAATTTCCTATGATGTGCTTTCATTTGAAGGGAAAAAAAAGAAGGAATACGACAAATACTTATTCTACGAGACCGGTATGTCCACTTTGCCTGAAGAGGCCAAAGCGGAAATAATGAAAATTGAGAAAACTTTTATCTGTGCAGCCTACATGAAATATGGTTGGATAGAGATAAATGCTGAAGAGGGACTTCCTGCAGATCAAGCTAACATTCTCCAGCGCTTCGCTAAAGTCTTCGAGCAAACCTACACCCGCTTCCTCGATCTCCAAAAAGCGGAAGCACAGACAAGAGAAGCTGAGATACAACTGGCTCTTGAAAGAGTGCGGGCCCGAACTATGGCCATGCACCGAAGTGAAGAACTTGGAGAAGTAGCCATTCTTCTTTACAAGGAATTCAATGCCTTGAAAATGGGAGATTTTTTCAACTGTGGATTCGTGATAGTAAATGAAGCCGACAGCGTTCAAAATGGCTGGATGACCCAACCCGAAGGAGATTTTATTGAAGAGTTAGATCTGCCTTATCCCGGCGATTCTATATTTAAAGAAAGATTGAACGCATGGAGTGAAGGCACTGGTGTTTTTTGTCAAAAAGTGGCTGGGGAGAAATTAGCAGAGCATATTAAATATGTATCAGATAGGTCCATTTCCAAAAACCAATTAAGTACGATTCTACCATACATGCCAGACCCCTGCTATTTTTATTGTGGTAACTTCAAAGAAGGTTATTTGCATATAGTGGCCAAAGAAGAATTGGTGCCTGAAGCCGAGGCCATCCTAGCAAGATTCACAAAAGTTTTTTCTCAAACCTACACGCGTTTCCTCGACCTCCAAAAAGCTGAAGCACAAGCCAGAGAGGCTAGGATAGAAACAGCATTAGAAAAGATCAGATCTAATATGATGGCTATGCATCAAAGTGATGAACTTCGACAGGTGGTAGCTACGATGTATGATCAATTACAAAATTTGGGGTTTGATTCTTCGGCATCAATGATTAACATTTATAATGATGATCTTTCAGCCGAACAATGGATGGCAGGGTTTTCGCATGGAGAATTGCCTAAGAGTTATCATATTCCTTACTGTGATCATCCCTATTTCACAGAAGAAGTATCAGGTTGGCAAGATGGGCTTCCATTTCATGAACTGATTTTTGAAGGGCCGCAGAAGGTTGAATATGCCAAATGGATGATTGAACACTCAGATTATAAATTTCTACCAGCAGAGTTTCATCAAGAAATGCTCTCACCAGAAAGAATCTACATTTCCAACGCCCATATGAAATATGGATTGGTGGGAGTATGGGGAACAGAACCACTGCCTGAAAAATCCATAGCGACCTTAATTCGCTTCGCCAAAGTCTTTGAGCAAACCTACACCCGCTTCCTTGACCTCCAAAAAGCCGAAGAGCAAGCTCGGGAGTCTCAAATAGAGGCTTCAATGGAAAGAGTGAGAGCAAGAGCTATGGCAATGCATACTACGGGCGAACTTAATGAACTTGTCGCACTGATTTATGATGAGATCCAAAAATTGGGATTATTTGATTATGGTTGCTCGATTATCATATGTGACGAAGCCAATAAGGTATTACAATTTTGGTACGCTGAAATCAATCAGTTACAGTCCTTTCGTTGTTACAATGTTCCTATTAACTCCCAACCTGTAGTCCAGGAGCAGTATCAATCATGGAAAAAAGGCCTTACTCAATTCGATATTGAAATTAGGGGAAAAGAACATAAAGAGTATATAGAATTTTTGCTTACCGAGACCGATCATAAGAAATTACCTGAGGAGGTAAAAGAAGGTTGGCGATCATTTTCTGAGGTCTTTTTTACTTATTCAAATTTCAAATATGGCCTTTTAGAATTTGTAGATGTAAAGCCTATTGATAAAAATAATTACCCGATTTACCAACGTTTCGCCAAAGTTTTTGAACAGACCTATACCCGTTTTCTCGATCTGCAAAAAGCGGAAGCACAGGCACGGGAAGCACAGATTGAAGCTGGGTTGGAAAGAGTGCGTTCCGCGTCCCTGGCGATGCACCAGACTTCAGAACTTGGAGATGTGGTTAAAATTCTCTTTGAACAATTCTTTGGGTTAGGACTAGATTTCTATCAGGTATGGATCAATATTTTTAAACTGGATGAAGGTATTTCCAATTGCTGGTTCTCACCCGTTGAAGGCGTATTTGACGAACCTTATACAGCAGTAATTCCACTAAACCCCTTCGAAGACTCATCTATCAAGAGCTGGCGGGCAGGAGAAGAATTTTCCTATTTGTCATGGCAAGGCAGAAAAGAGGTAGATCAGATTGCAACGGAACTTTCCAAAATTACAGGCCATCCCAGTTTCAAACAGATCCAGCAAAAGAAAAAGATGGATCGTATGGAAATCTTGGATTGCAATCATAAATATGGGGTCCTGGCCATGGCCAAAAACGAGGATTTTACGGAGGAAGATCATAAGATCCTAAAACGCTTTACCAAAGCCTTTGAACAGGCCTTCACCCGCTTCCTTGACTTACAAAAGGCCGAAGAACAAGCCCGGGAGGCGCAAATAGAAGCGGCGCTGGAAAGGGTTAGATCACGTTCTATGGCCATGCATCACAGCCAAGAAATGGCAGAGGTAGCACAATTGTTATTTCAACAAATGAAGCTGCTGGGTATAGATCCTTGGGCGTGCGGGTTACATATAATGGACGCGGATTCACCTACAGGACTTTGTTATATGAGTAGCCCTGGTGGAAAATATCTATCCGAACCATATGCCTGGAAATATGAGGATGAAGTAACCAGTGCATTATATGCTTCCTGGAAGAAAGAAGAGTCTATGCTCGTAATAGATCTGAAAGGACAAGACTTGCTGAATCACACGGAATACCTCGCCAGAGAAACAGAGGCACCGACAGAAGCATTTATAGAAGAAGAAAAATCACTGGGATATTCCTATGACCGTTTAGTATTAAATTATGGAAATTTCAAACATGGATCCCTGGTAATTTCAACGCGCGACCGGCTGGAAGATCCGCAACTTGTGACACGTTTTGCCAAAGTCTTTGAGCAAACCTACACTCGCTTCCTTGACCTGAAAAAAGCGGAAGCACAAGCAAGAGAAGCCCAAATAGAAGCCGCTTTAGAAAAGGTTAGATCTGCTATGATGGCGATGCATCAAAGCGACCTACTGCGACAAGTGGTAGCAATGATATTTGAGCAATTTCAAACTTTAGGTTTTGATTCCTCAGCGACCATGCTTTCAGTGTACAATGAAGATCTATCTTCAGAACAGTGGATGGTGGGTTTTTCGCACGACGAATTACCCAAAAGTTACCATGTGCCATTTTGTGAGCATCCTTATTTCACCGAAGAAGTGGCAGCCTGGCAGAAAGGAACCCCTTTTCATGAACTGATTTTCGAGGGGCTTCAAAAAGTGGAATATGCCACATGGATGATTAAAAAATCTGATTATCAATACTTACCGACAGAATTTCACCAAGAAATGCTTTCCCCAGAGCGTATCTACATCTCCAACGCTTACACCAAATACGGTTTGGTAGAGCTAATGGGTAGTGAACCTCTCTCTCAAGATTCTAAAAGTACCTTAATTCGTTTCGCCAAAGTTTTTGAACAGACCTACACCCGGTTTCTAGACCTTCAAAAAGCCGAAGCACAAGCCAGAGAGGCTAAGATACAATTGGCTCTTGAAAGAGTAAGGGCCCGAGCTATGGCCATGCATCAAAGTCAAGAACTGGCCGAAGTAGTCGCTCTGATGTATGGACAAATTCAAAGTCTTGGATTTACAGATTGGGGTTGTGCCATTATCATTTGCGATGAGGAAGCCCAGATCATGTACTATTGGTATGCGGATATCAACATGTCGCACTTGCCAGATTATTTCAAAGTGCCTTTAACGAATAAAACAATTAATAAAACATGGGAATTGTGGAAGCAAGGTACTCCACAATTTATTATTGAGTTGCACGACGAAAAGATGGCTGAGTATGCTGATTTTATGCTCGAAGAAACTGATCATAAGAACTTGCCACAGGAGGTAAAAGATGGATGGAGGTCTGAGAAAAATGTATATTTCTCTTACTCAAATATAAAGTATGGGCTTCTTGAATTCACTGAAGTTGTACCCTTCAAAGAAGAAAACTTAATAATTTATCAACGCTTTGCCCATGTCTTGGAGCAAACCTACACGCGCTTCCTCGACCTTCAAAAAGCAGAAAAACAAGCCAAAGAGGCACAAATAGAAACGGCTTTAGAAAAGGTGAGGAGTCGTACTATGGCCATGCAAAAATCTGAAGAACTGTTGGACTTGGTTAAAAAAATCTATTCAGAAATCGAACCATTTGGCGTATCTACAACTGGCATTACCATAGCCTTGTTTAGAGAAGAAGAAAACGCCATAGAAAACTGGTATGCCGACAATCTGCATTCCGGTCTATTGCAGAGTTATAAAGTAGTAGGTCAAAAAAATATGGTGTTTAAACAGATTTGGGAAGACTGGAAAAATAAAAATCCACAAAGAAAAGTGTATCTGGAAGGACCCGACAAAAGGGGTTACGACAATTATATTTTAACCGAGACTGATTATAGGCAACTACCCGAAGAATTAAAAGAAGAGATTCACTCGCATAAAACCGTCTGCTTTACCTTCACCTATTTTAAGTATGGATATTTCGAATCGATTGACCTTACAATTCCTGCTGAAGAGAATGCCAAAATACTGCTCCGTTTCGCCAAAGTTTTCGAGCAAACTTACACCCGTTTTCTTGACCTTCAAAAAGCTGAAGCCCAAGCAAAAGAAGCTGAAACTGAACTAGCACTAGAAAGGATAAGAGCTAGAACTATGGCCATGCACCATAGTGATGAGCTTATTGAAGTCGTGAAGACGCTAAATAAGCAGTTTTTGGAACTAAGGCCTGAAACTGTCGCTAACTGGCTTGGTATTGTAAATGTTGAATCAAATTCGATGAAAATTATTGGTTCAGTTATGAATGGCTTGTTGCAAGAATTTATTGCAAATGGTTCAGAGCTTCCAAGTTATCAAAATGACCTTGACGAGTTCAAAAAAGGTATACCCCATTGGCAATTCAGTCTTCCTAAAGAAGAAATATTACGAATTTGGCGAGAGAGTTTTGTAATTGATGAGGCAGAGTTGCCTGAGGCCGTTACAGAATATTATCTGCTGCATACACGACATGCATTCGGATTCTTTGGTTTTGGGTCTTGGGAAAAAGCCGATGAAGAGACTATTGTAATTTTGAGTCGTTTCGCCAAAGTCTTCGAGCAGACCTATACCCGCTTCCTCGACCTCCAAAAAGCAGAAGCACAAGCAAGAGAGGCTGGAATTGAACTTGCTTTAGAGCGGGTTCGAGCCAAAACAATGGCTATGCAAAAAAGTAATGAGTTTATCCATGTGGCAACGGTCATGAATCAGGAATTCGAAAAGCTGGGTTTTACCGATGCCTTGCAAGCAAGCTTTATTTTGATTGATGAAGAAAAAGAAGTGCAGTATTTATGGGGAGCTCAGACAGACAGTCAGCTTGTGGAATACTTGACCTTACCCCTATTGGGTGATGATGTTCTACAAGAACGATATGATGCCTGGAAACGAAAAGAGCCCGTTTTGTCAGTCACCTTGACTGGTGAGAAACGTATAAGGCATCTAGAGGTTGCCATGCCACTGGAAAATATTAACGGAAAACAAAAGCAAGGGCGTGCGGTTATTCCTGATCCATTCATTTTTTGCTGTGGATTTTTTAAATATGGGTATTTGTTTATCATTTCGACAGAAGTTTTGGACGAAGGTCAACAGAAAATTTTGGTCCGGATGGCTAAAGTCTTCGAGCAAACCTACACCCGTTTCCTCGACCTCCAAAAAGCAGAAGCACAAGCAAGAGAGGCTGAAATTGAACTTGCTTTAGAGCGGGTAAGAGCCAAAACAATGGCTATGCAAAAAAGTGATGAGTTGTCAGACGTAGCGGCACTTCTTTTCAAACAGATTAAGATTCTTGGAGCTGAACTATGGACCATAAGTATCGCCTTTTGCAAAGAAGACGAGCTAATAGTTGAAAAATGGGGAGGTAGCCCCATAACAGATCAGATTTTTGCCCCCAATTTTATACCCTATAATGCAGACCATGGGGAACAGAGCATGTATGATACATGGAAAAACAAAGTTGAACTCTACTCTTACGTCCAAGAAGGAAAAGAACTAAAGGATATCTACGACCATCTCATGACTATTCCTGGTTTCAAAGCAAATTTTCAAAAAGTAATTGATGCCGGTAGGCCACTTCCTGTGTGGCAAAAAAATCATGTTGCTTCGTTTAAGTATGGTTACTTATTGGTAATTACCGAAGAAGAATTCAAGGAAGAATATGTCTTTACCCGCTTCGCCAAAGTCTTTGAGCAAACCTATACTCGTTTCCTTGACCTCCAAAAAGCGGAAGCACAGACTAGGGAAGCGCAGATAGAGGCCTCTATGGAAAGGATCCGAAGCAGGTCGTTGGCCATGAGGACCTCAGATGAAATCAAGGATGTCATGGTCGAAATAAGACGGCAGATTGATTCTCTGGGGCAATTGGATCTGGAAGCCAGCGTCGTTCATTTATATGAAAAAGGGAATCCTATGTTTGAGTCTATTGCCGCCGTCCGACCTCCTGGGGAATCCGGGAATATAGTATTGGCCAATGTATTTTTTCCTGTAGATGGAACGGACCGGATAAAAGATATGATGGATTACTATTGGTCTGATACCAAGGAATACACATTGGAGTTTGATAAGAAAATGGCGGAAGAATGGCAACAGGTCATGCTTACTTATGCGCCTATGATAGCAGAAAGGAGGGTCGGATTTGTCGAAAACAGGAGAATCTCTGATTATGCTGAATATTGGAATTTTGCTGATTTTTCTGAAGGCAGCTTACTCTTGGTTACCCATTCTCCGGCTTCTGAGGATACAAAAACTGTGTTAAGAAAAGCATCTCAGGTTTTTGATCTGGCTTACAGAAGATATCGCGATCTGCAGAAAGCAGAAGCAAGGGCAAAAGAAGCAATAAGGCAAGCCTCCCTGGATAGAGTAAGAGGTGAAATAGCCAGTATGAGGTCAACAGAGGATTTGAATCGGATTACACCATTGATCTGGAATGAACTAACCGCACTGGGCGTGTCATTTATCAGATGTGGAGTATTTATCATTGATGAAAAATCTGAAATAGTAGATATTTATTTGTCATCTCCGGATGGAAAATCCTTAGGTGTGATGAAACTTCCCTTCAATTCAAATGACCTCACGGCAAATACAGTTAAGGCGTGGAAAAAGGATTGTGTTTACCACCAGTTCTGGTCTCGGGATGCTTTTATCAGTTGGACCAATTCACTTGTATCACAAGGGTTTATTTCAGACAAAGAAAAATACCAGGGAAACCAAGAAGCGCCAGCCGCTTTGAATTTAAATTTTATACCCTTTACTCAGGGAATGTTATATGTAGGTACTGCTGAAGAATTGCCTAATAGTAAGGTAGAACTGGTAAAATCTTTGGCCAAAGCATTTGCCTTAGCTTATTCCAGATATGAAGATTTTGTCAAATTAGAAATGGCCAAGTCAGAAATAGAATCTACCCTTTCAGAACTTAAAGCCACCCAAGCCCAACTCATACAATCCGAAAAAATGGCGTCCCTTGGAGAGCTAACAGCAGGCATCGCCCATGAGATACAGAACCCCTTAAACTTTGTCAATAACTTTTCAGAAGTCAGCTCAGAAATGATTGATGAAATGAAAGAAGAATTGGCGAAAGGCGATATCAAAGAAGCAGAGGCAATTTCTGACGATTTAAAAGAAAATTTAGAAAAAATACACCACCACGGCAACCGAGCCAGCAGCATCGTAAAAGGCATGCTAGAGCATAGCCGAACCAGTTCAGGTAAGAAAGAACTTACTGACATCAATGCCTTGGCAGATGAATATTTGAGACTTACTTATCACGGTCTCCGTGCAAAAGAAAAGGATTTTAATGCCGAAATGGTAACTCACTTTGACCCAAAACTTCCAAAAATAGAAGTCATACCACAAGATATCGGAAGAGTCTTTTTAAACTTAATAAACAATGCTTTTCAGGCCGTGCAGGAGGAAGGAGTAAGAAAAAAGGAGCATGGTGATTTGAACTATCAACCAAAAGTTTCAATTACAACTCAACTAATAACTAATAACCAGTTACAAATAACTATCACCGACAACGGCCCCGGCATCCCAGACGAAATTAAAGACAAAATATTTCAACCTTTTTTCACGACCAAAGACACAGGGCAAGGAACTGGATTAGGGCTAAGCTTGGCGTATGATATAGTGAAGGCGCATGGTGGGGAATTGACAGTAGAATCGCACGAAAATGAAGGCACCGACTTCACCATTAAATTATCCTTATCATGAAAACAAAATCAGTGAAATCCAATAATTCCTATAAATCTGTGATTCAGAATTTTATCGTGAAAACGCATGGTGGGGAGTTGACAGTTCAATCTACTATAAGCAGCGGATCAGAGTTTACAATTGTAATGCCTCTCAATTCAAAATAATATGAGACCAATTTTTTGTACACTATATTTTGTTTTATTCAATTCTTCGGTTTTCTGTCAGGACGCAGTAAAAAGTTTCGACACTTTGATCAGAAACCTGACATTAGAAATCAGAAATTCTGCAAACGATAGTCTCAATTCGGAATATTATTTAGAACTAGCGAGTTTAACTCAGAATAGAAATCCAGACTCATCAATTTACTATGGTGAAAAAGCTTTTTATTTAGCGGCAAAAAGCCAAAATACTTCTGTTCAAGTGGGGGCTTTAGGGATTATGGCTGGTGCTAACCGCAATAAAGGGGACTTGCCCAAATCTATTGAAATTTCATTACGTGCTCTTCAGTTAGGTAAAAATATTCCCGTTCGGATAGCGGCGGGGATAGGTCCAGCCTATAGCAATTTGGGAAATACTTATATACAAATCGGTGATTATGAAAGAGCCAAAAATTATTTAGAGAAATTAATTGCCTTGGGTCACCAAGACCAATTAGGCGTAGCCTATGGGCATTATTATTTGGCTTCGATCTACGAAAAACAAAATAAACTTGACACAGCTCAATACCATTTAGATAAATGTTACGAGGAATTTAAAACTATAAAATTTGGCCCTTATCCTAATGTTTATGATGTTTATCCACCATGGTATAATTTGAGAGCTAAAATTTATCTAAATAAAGGTCAGGATCAGTTAGCTCTATCAGATTATTTCCATGTTTTGGAAATGACACGTCGAAACGACGAGCCTTTTTTTTCATCAGCTACATACAACGATATTGCCTCGTACTATAAGCAAAAGAATCAAATCGATTCGGTTATTTATTATGCTGAAAAAGGACTGACCGAAGCTAAAATTTATTCTACACAAAAGGAGATTCTAAGGTCAAGTGAAATTCTTTCCGAATATTATGAGAAACAAAATCCTGCTCAAGCACTGGCCTATTTGAAACTGGCCAATAAAACCCGTAATACCTTTTATGGAGCAGGAAATATGCAAGTAATGAGGGATATGATTGAGGAAAATGATAAAAAACAGAATGAGATTAAAGCCGCTGAAATGGCCAATAGGAATCGCTTGATAATGGGTGGAATATTAGGAATTGCCTCACTCCTGCTGATCACCGCAATCTTCTTATATAGAAATAATCGAACCAAACAAAATGTAAATTCCGTTCATGTTGACCCCTCATTCCGGGATGTTGACCCCCCTGCGAAGCAGGCAATAAAAGTAAGAGCTAAATGCGTGTTTAAAAATACAAATGCTTATTGATTTGGTTTCGCTTTTTTTCTTCTCAAAGAT
>JBGSHT010000124.1:0-7345 GCA_041752135.1 Chitinophagaceae bacterium
TTTTCAGATTCCATTTCATACCTTTTAAAAATACAATTAAAGCTTCATTTTAGCACCATGCGTGTCGGCAAGATTGCATTCTTTGGAAAAGCTTTGGTTGGCAAAGTCAAGTTAGTTTGAATTTAAGTAGGATGCTGTTTAAGTTACGTACCACGTTTTTGGGCTTGGTGAAGGTGGGGTTTAGAAAGTAATAAAATTCAAATTTAGCAGAAATGTTCATAGAAAGTACAAATTCTCAGCCTGGTACGAAAGTCCCACTTTTGCCAAACCCATGTTAGGCGCAGTGTTTTTAACTGTAACAATTCTCATCTTGTTCATGGCCATTTCAATTTCTTTAAGTGTCTTTGAACTTCTCTTTCTACCTGTTCAAATTCCGGTAAATCTTTTATTTGTTCATTCATTGAATTTTTCCAACGTCCTTTGTATTGTGGCAGACGTCCGGCTAATTTTTTCGGAAAGTCAACATGCTTTTAGTTTTCTGGCACATTTTTTTTCAAATTCCTTCATGTGAAATGCATGGTCCATTCCATGTTATTCCAATAAAAACCAGATGTCATATAAATCTCTTGCCTGCATTCGTTGCATCACAGTCCGCATTTTTTCAATCAATACTTCTTCCAATCGAAAACACAAAAGATGTTGAACTTCTATATCAGAATAACTGACTATCGCATCTTTCATAATAGGCGTATATTCCAGTTGCTCCGTTCTTGAAATATCTACTTTTACTTTTTTGTTGCTACCCATGCCGCCCAACGGACCTGTGTAACTAATGTAAAAGTTGATACCGCTTTCATCAAGTTCCTGCCTGTCCAGATGGCTATCGGTATCAATAATTGCCAAGGGTATATTCGCCTCTTCCTTAACATATTCAAATACTTCATTGAACCATTCAAATATTTGCTCATTAGCTATTCCACTATTGAGCAATGTAAAATCAAGGTCTTCGGAAAATCGATAATCTTTGAAATATATTTTCTTTAAAACAGTTCCGCCTTTAAAAACGATGTTTGTTGAAAGCTGCTCATGTTGGGCAATACCTTTTAATATCCACGAAAGGATATAATCTTTTTCAATCTGCTGGTCACGAACCCCAGCTTCTCTGGCTTTTTGTTGTATCTCTCCCGGTTTAATCATGTATACATCGCTGATTTAATGGTTTCCGTTTCTACATTTTGCCGGATACTCCATTTGCTGATTAATTTTCCGGTCTTTGGTAATTCTGTGTCAAGCACAACATAGGAATCTGTTTTCAGGTTATGGAGTTGCTCAATAATTTTAGTATTTATCTCGAGAACATCTAAAAGAAAGCCAAGCCTTTTAATGACTGCCTGCGAATTGAATTTCTTTGTATAATCAAGTAGTTGATTGAATTTTATTTTATCTTTTGACATAAATATTGCATTTGCTATTTCAACAATGCCACCTGCATAATCCGGTTTAAAAAGACAATCAATAATTGTTTTCTCCAAATCGGAACAAAGCACTTTATTAAAACTATCTACCCAAATTTTTTTTGACCCAAAAAAATGTTTTTCATTATGGTAAATAAACTGAAAGGAAATATTCCTGATTTTTATTTCTGATGGCCTGAGTTGTTTAGAAACAACTATTTGCTCTTTTAACGAAGGCTGTGTAATGAGGTTATGAATTTGTAAAGCCGAATAATAACCAATATAATGTTCAGCATCATTAACAATATGTTCTGCAATCAGATGCCAGTCGGGCATAAAGGTCTCCGCATTTTGCTCATAAGGAATGATATAATAAATGCCCTCCTTTAACCGCATCAAAAGCCCGCGTCGGGTCATATCGCTTAGTAATTCTCTTACAGCAGTTTCTTTTGAATCTGGCAAAGCTTCAAATACTTCTGTATAGCCAAAACAAAGCTTGTTCCGGCCATTGAAATAGGTCAGCAATTTATTCGACTGTGTAGAAATATATTTATGTTTCATAGCTTAATTGTCAGGTTTAACCTGACTTATTTGATATGAAAGATAATAAATATCAGTAAAAGAATAGTTAAAAATTATTTTTTATAGTACAAATGTCAGGATAATCCTGACTAATACGATATAAAACATAATTAAGGCGTATGGGGAGAATGCGTTTAAATTGTCCATCATTGCTCTCCACATTCAGCAATTTGGGTGTTGGGTTAGCCGGTAACCCGTTCATCCCTTATTTTAAATATTTATCCAGCCACTCCAATATAAACCTGTTCATTTCCTTTGTTCTTACCTGATCTGTTGGTACATGTCCGCCAATAGGGAAAACAATAAACTTTGATTCCGTAACAATGTCCTGGAATATCCTGAAATATTTGTACGATTGGGATATCGGAATCCTTTCGTCACCCGTGTTGGATAAAATATAGTGACAGTACTATTACCGATAGAATCTTCATCTTTTTGCATTTTTACACTGTTTGCAGCAAATCACGCAAACGTGCTGGGCTTTATGCAAGTTGCGAAATAGATTTTCGCCTGACCGGACCACTGTTGATTATTGAAAGCAGAAACAGAGCGTGCATCCTTACTTTGCATGAAACTAAAATAAGAAATTCAAACAGCATAATTATATCCCCGATATATTTCTTATTGGTTTACTTAATAAGGCAACCCCCAACCAGTACAGTAAAATAAAAGGTAATCCGGGAATGAAGAACATAAACAAAATTTGCAGGTTTTGTGGAAATACCAATCCATTTAAAAATATAAATACAGCAGAAAATATTCCAACAAAGCAAAATAATAATAATGGAAAAAATGACCAGGCCTTTATATGATGATATCGAAGTAATATATAAGAAAGCCATGCCACTAGCGTATATTGAAATAAACGGCCTATTGCACCAAATCGAAGAAGCGAAAAATTATCATAATGCTGAACAAATTCATCCGCTTTTTTGCCTTGATCCATCCACAATTGTAAATTTTCAGGATAATAATAATGGTGATAAAATTCCCAGCACATTTCTATAATCCCGGCAATAAAGAAAAACACAATCCACTTATCCCCTTTTGAAAGAACATCCCACTTGTCCTTAATAATCAGGAAAACCGCAACAACAAACAATACCAGGGCCAATGAAAGCATTAAGTACCTGAAATGTTCCCTCTCTGGATGCTGAAGCATTACAATACTTAAATCAGGAGCTCCCAATCCGAATATTGAAGCGATACAGGCGCCAAGGAAAAAAAGGAAAACGCCACCATATAACAGTTGACGTGGCAAGGCTTTATCCATCATAAAAAATAAAACAAGTGCGGATAACAAAGTATAGACAAGGCAAATGGCTATATAAACACCAAAACCATTGCCGTTAAAATAAGGAGAATATTTGCTCATTAAAGAACTGGCCAGAAAGGGTAAAAGAACCGCAAGAATACCAAGTAAGATCTTGACTATTTTTTTAAGCATGTGATCAGGTTTTAGTGATTAGTTGTACTAAAGCTCTCTTGCTGACATTATTTTGCATAATACTTTATGGCGAATGAATGTTTTTATGAGCAGGAGGACGTAATCATTAATGGAACGGTGAAATTTGCAGCAAATACTATTCCCTCAGAAAGACTGCCATTCACCCTGTCAATTAGGTAATTACAATAAGCTTGGCTATTTTTAAATGTACATGCAAAGCCTCATGTTCATTACGGGCGTCCTGGTAATATGCATGGGCAAGCTTTTTGCCCAGGATACGATTGTATTGAAGGAACAGCCACAATGGAAAGCCGGTATGCCCATTTTTGAATACTGTTCATTTTACCAGGAAACAGGTGATAAACCGCTGGGCTTTGATGAAATAAGTAAGCAACTATTTGTCCCATATGACGACAGCCTTCGGCAGGTAAGATCTACCAACCGTCCCCTGATGATTCAATGGCTACGCTTCACGATTAAAAACCTTTCGGCAACCGATACCATACGCCTGAATATCAATATTGGGGCACACTATTTTGCCCGTTTGTACAACAAAAATGGATTAATGGCAAAAAGTGGTATTTATGAAACGGGCGCTAAGGGATTTAATAAAGCTATATTCCAAATACTATTGCAGCCTAAAAGCACAAATGGTTTTTGGGTAAGAACGGAAGACAGGCAGGGCTTGATTACACCTGCCTGGATAAGCCTTGAAACAGACAGTACCCTTTCTGCAATGAACCTGGAAGGCGTGAGGCGAGACCGGTTGCTTTTTCTTTTTCTGGCCATGCTTACAGGCTGCCTTTTCTTTATTTCAATATTTGCGTTCTACCAATTTTGGCTCTATAAAGACAAAGCTTTTTTGTGGTATGTTGCCTATACTCTGACTGCCGCATTTGTCGGGCTATTCTGGATAGACATCCGACTTTTTTTCGGTTTATTTTCTTCTTTTTTTCACGACCTGATTTTTTCCGTATTCCTTTTTATTGTTCCTGTGCTTTACAGTTTTTTTATTGGTAAAATGCTCAAACTGCCGGATCAATTTAAAAAAGGATGGTTGATTGTTAAAATATTGATGATAGTTGCGATCCTGCAAATGCTGATTGAATTTACAACCATCAGAACGGGGCGTTTTATGTTTACTGACTACTATGGATATTTTGTATCCATGTTTCCGGTTGCTTTGCTAAACATTGTATTATTGGTGCTTACCGCTTTGAGCAGGGAGAAAGTAAAGTGGTTCATGTTTGGAGGGCTGCTGAGCATGTTGTTGCTCTGGTGTATGCCGATGATAGTGTTTCCGGCCATGCAGTTTCGCATGGATCCAATTACCATGGTACTCATTTTCATTCCTTTATATTTCCTCTTCGGACTTACCATTGAGGCAGTCATCTTTTCTTTCGCCTTGTCCTACCGGAGTAAAATTGTACTGGTTGAAAAAAATAACCTGCAGAAGCAATACTCATTACAATTACAGGAAGAACTATCCAAACGAACATCAGAGCTGGAAGAGAAAAATAAACTGGTGGAAAAGCAAAAACTCATACAGATACAAACCGCATTTGATCAAAAGATAGCTGAAACTGAAATGATCGCATTGAGATCGCAGATGAACCCTCATTTTATCTTCAATTGCCTGAACTCAATAAAATTATACACTTTAGAAAATGATTCAGCAGCTGCTTCAGAGTACCTTACTGTTTTTTCGCAACTGATCAGGTTGGTTTTGGAAAATTCCCACTCGGAAAAAGTATCCCTGCAAAAAGAATTGGAAACGCTAAGGCTCTATATTGAGCTGGAAGCCATGCGTTTTAAGGATAAAGTGCAATACAAAATTGAAGTAGCACCGGAAATAGATCAGCAATACACAGAGATCCCACCCTTACTGATACAACCTTACGTAGAAAATGCCATCTGGCATGGATTGATGCATAAAAAAAACGGAGGTACCATTAACATCGCCGTTACTCAATCTGCGGAACAAAGTTTGCTGATTGAAATATCAGACAATGGTGTAGGCAGGCAGGTGTCGGCTGCATATAAAAGTAAATCTGCTACCCGTCAAAAATCATTTGGCATGAAGATGACCTCAGAACGGATCAGCATCATTAACCAGATATATAAGATGGAAGCCGATATAGAAATTAATGATATTAAGGATGCCTTTGATAACACCGCAGGAACAAAAGTGAGTATTAAAATTCCCGTATAAATAAAATATGCTGAAAGCAATTATTATAGATGACGAACCCGACTGTGTAAAATTGCTGTCCCTGCAATTAAAAATGTATTGTCCCCAAATACAGGTAATCAAGGAATGCACAGACAGCGAAGAAGGATTATTAAAGATAAAGGAACTGAACCCCGATATTGTTTTTCTGGATATCGAAATGCCTGTAATGAATGGGTTTCAATTGCTTGAAAAAATTGGAAGCGTACAATTTAGTTTGGTATTTGTAACAGCCTACGACCAGTTTGCCGTAAAAGCATTTCGCTACAGTGCATTGGATTATTTACTGAAGCCAATTGACGGGAAAGACCTGAAAGCTGCTGTGGAAAAAGCCCAACTTCGACAATGGCCGCAGCCGCAACAACTCAGCTTGTTAAAAAATCAACTGCAGGACAATCATAAGGTTTTGCCAAACAAAATTGCATTGCCCTATCAGAACGGGGTAACTTTTACGGAAATCAAACAGGTAATTTATTGCGAATCAGATAACAATTACACCAAAATTCATACCACTGACGGAAATGTATACACTGTAGCCAAAACCCTTGGCGACATACAGGATATCCTGGAAGAAAGAAATTTTGTACGTATTCACCGACAGTACCTCATTAACCTGGACCATATCAAAAAATATGTACGGGGAGAGGGGAACTATTTAATCATGTCAAATAATCAAAGCATTCCGGTTGCCCGGAATCAGAAAGAAAAGCTAATAGAGCGGTTTGGATGGTTGTAGAGAGTGCTTTTTGATGTTGTTGGCATGATCAATGACAATGCCGATACATATGGCCTCGATGATCCAACTGTTCAATTCTCTCATCTCTGTCAAGCGATGGATTTCCGCCAAGTTTGTCGACTGCTGATTTCAAAATTTCATAATTCTCCTTCAACCCGATTTTTTCAAAACCCTTTAATGCGTAGAATGATCTCCCAGTGATACAGATGTGTTTCGACCCATAATGCAGGATTTGATTATAATTACCAATTTTTGGTAACTTTCAAAAGTATATTCACCCTTTCCGGAAAAATTACAGCCTGCAGAAGCACTTCCATTTTGTCAACAGCAAACTCTGATGTGTTCGCTGTGTCAATAAGAATTTCCTTGCCGTACTTGTTTCTTTGAAATGTTAGTTTCTGCATACTCCGTGTTGTTGTCTTAACATTGCCGCTAACGGTTAGATTAATGCAATTATACGCAACTCCCTATTACATCACAATTGTTTATTAACTATTATTATCACTTAATATCATATTAACCCACATACACCCGTTTAATGGTATGCTAAACATTTATATCATCTTACCCACTCCATGCGAATGATATTTAGAATCATATTCTCTCCCACAAAAAAAATCACCCCTCACCCCACCTGCTTCTTCTTAAACACCGACGGATTCTCCCCCGTAAACTTCTTAAACGTCCTGTTGAAATGGGACAGGTTTTCAAAACCACTGTCAAAGCATGCCTCCGTCACATTCTTATCCATCAGCAATAATTTCCGCGCATGGTTGATCCGGTACTTGTTTACATAATCCGTAAAGGTATAGCCGGTGAGTTTGCGGCAATACCGGCAAAAAGCGGCTGTGCTGAGGTTTACTTTTTTGGCAGCAACATGACTGTCTGGGCTACCCGTAAAATTTTCTTCCACATACCGGTTGAGTATCTTCAGGCGGTGCTGCGATTTCATGCCG
>JBGSHT010000125.1:0-2535 GCA_041752135.1 Chitinophagaceae bacterium
CATTTACAGATATTCTGAACCAAACCGGATTCAAGGAAAACACATGCAAAAGATTAAGCTTAGGGATCTGCAGTATATATACCGGCATAAAGTAGTTGTTGTACTCACTGCCTCCCTCTTTTTGTTTCATGCTTCGAAGGCCCAGCTCAGGGAAAGTATAAACCTTTCGAACCATGATGAGAAACCATATTATTTCGGGATAGTCCTGGGGTATAATACATCTCATTATAATATCACACATCATCCGTATTTCCTGCAAAGGGATACGATCATGTCTGTAGAATCACAAAACAGCGGCAGGGTACACCTGGGCATTCTTGTGAACTGGCAGGCATCTCCCCGCTGGGATGTAAGATTCTACCCGTTGAACCTGATCTTCAGTGAGAAAAAATTCCGGTATACACAGTCGATTCCAAACCCGGGCGAAAATAACCTGGAACAATTACAGAAAGTGGAATCCGTGGTAATGAGTTTTCCTTTACAGGTGCGCCTGAAAAGCGACCGGATAAAAAATTTCCGGGTCTATACCCTGGCTGGCATTAAATACGATTTTGACCTTGCCAGTAATGCAGGTGCCCGTAACAGTGAGAACATCGTGAAAGTAAAAAAATCTGATTTTGGTGTGGAGACAGGCATCGGGTTCCAGTTCTTTTTCAAATATTTTATTCTCTCGCCCGAGATCAAATTCAGTTATGGTATCAGCAACATGCACTCCCGCGACGAATCACTTAAGTATTCCAATGTGATCGATAAAATGAATTCGCGGATGATTTTATTTTCCCTTCACTTCGAAGGCGGCGGACTGGGATTTTAATTATCGCGTCCTTACTTTCATTGCGGTAAAAAGTTATGTATATTTATTTATACAACACTTTGAAAAATGACCATTCAAAATGCCGGATAATGATGATATTATAAAACAGCTTTATGCTAAACTGGAATCTCTTTTAAACAGGCAGGAGCAATTTTACAGGGAGATCAATGATTTAAAACTGGAGATAAGCCGCTTGAGAGAACTTGCCGAATCAAGCCCCGCAGCGGAACCTGACATCAAGCCATTTGAAAAACAAAAAACTGTTAATATCCCATTAATTCCCCAGGCTGCTCAGGCACCACAGATTCAGACAACTTCAGACAAAGAGCATCCTGCATTTAAAAAAAGTCTTCCATATAAACCTTCCTTCAGTCTCAAACTCAAATCAGGTTTTGAAAATTTTATCGGGGAAAACCTGATCAGTAAAATTGGAATAGCTATTACCGTTTTAGGCGTAGCAATTGGCGCGAAGTATTCCATCGAACATGAACTGATCAGTCCGCTGACCAGAATCATTTTAGGCTACTTAATGGGATTGATATTATTGGGATTTGGCATAAAACTCAAAACGGCTTACGAAAATTTCAGCGCGGTTTTGGTCAGTGGTGCAATCGCCATCCTGTATTTTATCACTTATGCCGCCTATAGTTTTTACAACCTGTTCCCCCAGTTACCGGCATTTTTACTGATGGTGGTTTTTACCGGTTTTGCAGTATTGGCAGCCATCCGGTACGATAAACAGGTGATCGCCCATATAGGACTGGTAGGCGCTTATGCAGTTCCCTTTTTATTGAGCGAAGGATCCGGCAAAGTGGCCATACTGTTCACGTATATGGCCATTATCAACGTGGGCATCCTGTTGATTGCACTGAAGAAATACTGGAAACCCCTGTACTACTCATCCTTTTTTGGTACCTGGATCATTTTTGGTGCCTGGTACTTTACAAAATATAAATCGGCGGAACATTTTACACTGGCTTTTTCATTCCTCGTAGGCTTTTTTATTATTTTTTATATCCTGATACTGACATATAAGCTGATACACAAAGACAGGTTTTTATCCGGTGAAATCTACCTGCTGCTTTTAAATGCATTCCTGTTTTATGGCATTGGATATACCATGATCAATGGCGAGAAAAACGGGAATCAATTACTCGGACTATTCACACTGGCCAATGCATTCATACATTTTATAGTCAGCGCATTTATTTACAGGCAGAAACTGGTTGACCGAAACCTGGTCTACCTGGTGGCGGGTCTGGTTATTGTTTTTATCACCATTGCCATACCGGTTCAACTGGATGGCAACTGGGTAACATTATTATGGGCCGGAGAAGCAGCATTACTATTCTGGATCGGCCGATCCAAAGAGGTACCGGTTTATGAAAAACTTTCTTACCCGCTTATGTACCTGGCTTTTTTCAGTATTGTACACGACTGGCAGCATATTCAGATTGATTACTCCCCGGATAAATCAGGCCCGAGGAATACACCAGTTTTTAACATCAACTTTCTAAACGCAGTAGTATTTACAGGCTTCTTTTCCCTGATAACATACCTGAACAACAGTAAAAAATTTACACCTCCGGAGTTTAGCAGAAAATACCTGAAGGCATTATTTAATTATTCCATACCCGCTATGCTCCTGATCGTTATATATACAGCTTTCAGAAATGAAATCGCCCTGTATTGGGATCAGCTTTATGCCGATTACACCCAAT
>JBGSHT010000126.1:0-4386 GCA_041752135.1 Chitinophagaceae bacterium
TATGAGAACGGTGGAAGAACAAAAAGAAGATCTGCCACATGATATGGAATGTCATGTGGACGGAGCCGGAAACAAATATGATTTTGGCTTTGGCCTTAACTGGAAGGGAGTGATCAATGACAGCAGGACGGTGAAATATAAAAAACAACAAAATAAAAAATAGGCCGATTTTTCCGAATAGCAGGATCACTATTTTTATCTAACAGCAAAACAATTAGGGTTGTTTAACCTGCTGTCATGGCTATTTTTCAAGCTTATCAACTCAAACTTAATCCCAATAGTTGGTTCAAAGGATTTGTCCAACTTTATTTCTAATTTTCACGATCTAGTCTCGTATTAAAATAAAATTAAATTACAGAGTAAATAAGTAAAGCTCCAATTAAAAATGCAAATGGTGAAATAAACTGGAAGTAAATCGGTTTTAAAATGTCAGCTGCTTTTAATGAAAAGCGATGATGAATATTTCGTGGAACAAAATATAGAACGAAAGAGGTAATGAGCATAAACCATCCAAATATTTTGAAAGCTTCCGGGTACTTAGAAAATTCTGAATATAAAATTAGTGCTGCAGCCGGAAATAGTCGTATAGTAATTTCAGCATAATTTATAAAACGAGTGCTGCCTGCTTTTCTTAAAATTTCCCTCGCTTTTGCCGGCGCAAACAGCATTATCAAACCAACGAAAATGAAGAATAAACCAAAAAGTATAACTGTCCATTTTGCAATTGTTGTCATTTTTACCTAATGATTTTTTCAAAAAAAGCCATACAAAACATTTCCTTTCAAACACGCAATGATAAGCAATAGTTCTTTTAGCAATTTTTATGCTTGAATTTAATGAATGCTTTTCCCGGGTTTAAATAATCATTTCACTTAACATTAAGCCCTTACCGGTTGTTTAAAAAGATCTTTATTGATCAGGAAAACAAAGGGTATAGCAAAAACCAAATGCCTCATTAAGGATCCTATGGCTGTCATAGCGCCTATTTTGGACCCTGCCACACCTGCTCCAAGTAAAGGAAACATGAAAAGCCATACTAGCGCTATGGTCTGCGCTGTCATAAAGATGAAAGGTCTTAACCAGTTTGGCCCCAATAATGACGGCGCTATTCCGGCATATAAAATAGCAAGCATGATTCCGTTGCCATAATGCGCAAAAACACCGTAAGTAAACCCTAGTTCTGTCTTTTCCCCTAGTAAAGAAGGGATATCCCACCACTGCCCGGTCATAATCAAACCGAATAAATCAAATAAAATTGTGCCAGCAATACCTGCAATAATTGCATTTTTCCAATTGATTTTGTTCATGTTTGTTGTTTTTGAAAAAAATAATACTTACAATGCGGGCCATCAAAAGAAATTCATAGAAGTGAGATGGAATATAATATTAAGCATCCCCCTTATCAAAAGAGGCTTTATAAGTTACTTCAATATCATCTGCCACATTGTTTTTCTTACTCCCTTTGGGCTTTCCTACTCCATAAGAACCAATTTCCTTTACGATAAATTTAGTGGTTACCGTTACTTTCCCATTATTAACTTCAACAATAGCTTTTTCAGTAACGGTTTTTGTAGTCCCCTTAATAGTCAGGTCTCCGGTAACAACAGCTTCATATTTGCCGTTTTTACTTAAATCCACTGCAGATAAGTTTGTGATCTTTCCCTTGAGCGTAAGGCGGGGAAATTGTTTGGAATCCATAAATCCGCTTGAATTAAAATGTTCCTGCATCGTTGATTTTTCAAACTGAAAACTTTGAACCGGAACAGAAATAGCCACTTCACCAGTTGCAGTATTAATTACGCCTGTTACCGTATTGTTAACTGCAGTGATATCTTCTGCAGGAGTATGAGAGAAAATTGTTGCCTGGCCGGTTCTCGAAACATATTTATCCTGGGCACCAGCTGACAAAATTAATACGGATGCGAAAACTAAAGAAAGCATTAACTTTTTCATGTTTGTTGATTTTTTTATATAGACCGGCGACTAGAAAATTCCTTACAACCGGAGCCATCCTTAACGTATCATTCACTTTATACGTCACAAGATGCTGTACCGCACTCATTACATTCAAAACTTCCAGTCCGGTAATATTGATTAACGATGGATGTTGCCATGATACTGACAACTGCTACATAGCCTAAAAATTCTATGGGGCTTATAACAGAATAATAAAAAAGCGAAGCAAGATGAATTAACAATATTGCAAATGGAACAAATTTTCTATGTATTTTCCACGATAAAACGATTCCATATACATAAATTAAATATACAAGCCCGAAAAGAATAAAGTCATTTTTGAAGAAAGTAGGTTCTTTAAAAGCAGTCATCATACCCCCTGTTGCCATTATGATTGGCAGGATCGCACAAGGAATAGTCAGCAACAATGCAATCTTCCGAAAAGGGTTTGATTCTGTATGAAATGCTTTATCAGTCAGGGCGCTATGTGATTCCATCAATTAAAAGTTTATGCAGGCTGAAATTCAGTTTCTGATGCTACCTAATTCAATTCTTTGAAAATTGTCAAAAATTCGGATTGAAGTGTATTGGTCCTGTCTTTTGCATACCAACCATGCAATTCCTTTTCAAATTCATCCCAATTTTTACCCTGTGGATCCCGCTTCCATGACAAAAGTAATTCCTGAGCCGGTTTGGGCCTTGGGCCCCATGTAAATACTTCACGTCCCATTGTTTCGTCGACAACAATTAACTTGGGAATAGCCCTTGCATTATCCGTCAGGTAATTATTCATGAGTTCTGGATTTTCATCTCGCAACAGTATGTATAACTGAATTTTTTCCGGATTCAGCCGGGCGATTTCCGCTATTACTGGCAAGTTTTGAGCACTGTCACCACACCAGGCTTCCGTTAAAACAATCCACGTGTAATGATGCTGTATCTGTTTTATTGCTCTTTTAAGCTCTTCATTGAGCATAACTGTCTTATGCAGACGATTTGATCTTGCCAGGTTTAACCGGGTGTATTCAACCAAAGCTGTTGAATCTTTTTTAGCGCTGCTCTTTTCTTCCTTTACCCATGATTCAAACTGCTTCATATACATATCATATGTAAATAAGCCGAGACTGTTTAGTAATGTTGTCATCATTATTTATTAATTCTTGTTAAACCATCCTGGCCAAATTCAATCAGTTGTTTAGGTTTGATGTATACCTGTGAATCACAAAATAGAATACTTAAATGAACATTTTAGATATAGACAGAACAAATGCTGATTCCTTACAGAGATTGTAATAATTTTATTTTGGAGGATACTTATGATCTAATGGTCATCCCAGGAGCAGTAGTTGAGATCATATCAATTCGATTAGAATTATATAGCGGAAAGAGTGAGTTTTAAGAAAACAAATTATCTTTTTAATAGATCGTCAAGCTTACGTCTAATATTTTCCCTGGAAAATAAAGGCAATTTTTCTTCAGCCTTTATATGTTTGCTCTCAATTGAAATAGCCGCTGTCTGCTGTTCAAATTTTTTACAAATAGTACACATGCGTGTATGTATAGACAACTTGAATTTTTCGATCAATGAAAGTTTTCCTTCCTCCTTTTTACTCATAAGAAAAGTTGCCTCTTTACAATTAATCATTAAATACTTCATCATAAACTTCTGCATATTCTTAACTTTTTAACCAGTATTTTTCCACACAGTCCCGCATCTGAAGCTTCGCCCGATGGATTAATACCCAATAGTTAGACGAACTGATATTTAATACCTTACAAATTTCATCTGAATTCAAGTCTTCCAGATATTTTAAGGTAAAAACAGCCCTTTGCATCTCCTTTAAGTGATCTTTGCACCAACTGATAATTTTTTGAATTTCTTTTCTTTCAGCCTGGTTATCTGAGGCGTTCCAGTCCCCGGGAATCTTATTACTTACCCATGCCCCTTCATCATTAAACCATTCACAATCAACAGTTTTCAAATCAGGCATTGAAATAATTGCCTGTTCTGTTGTTTTTTTGCGGTAATGGTCGATGATCTTATTCTTTAAGATTGCAAATAACCAGTTTTTTTCCGAAGCCTGGCCTTTAAAACCAGAAAGTCCTTTCAATGCCGACAAAAACGTATCCTGTATGATATCTTCTGCGATAGCACTGTCATTTATCCGGGGCAGGGCATACTGAAACATCATATCCCCGTATGATTCAAGCCATTTATGGGGTTCAGCTTTTGAAATTATTTTTTCCATGAAGTGTTTGAGCTAATTGACCGTAAATATATATAAAGAATCACTGCTGACCGACTAAAATAGATTTTTAGCTATTTTGTCGCCCAGTAGCCTTGATTATATTAGGTTACTTAATATTTATCCAGAGGAGACCCCTCCCACATTTTCAAGTTGAAAACAAATCTGGTGCAGTTAATCTGCC
>JBGSHT010000127.1:0-2534 GCA_041752135.1 Chitinophagaceae bacterium
CATTTACAGATATTCTGAACCAAACCGGATTCAAGGAAAACACATGCAAAAGATTAAGCTTAGGGATCTGCAGTATATATACCGGCATAAAGTAGTTGTTGTACTCACTGCCTCCCTCTTTTTGTTTCATGCTTCGAAGGCTCAGCTAAGGGAAAGTATGAACCTTTCGAGCCATGATGAGAAGCCATATTATTTCGGGATCGTCCTGGGGTATAATACATCTCATTATAATATCACACATCATCCGTATTTCCTTGAAAGGGATACGATAATGTCGGTAGAATCACAAAACAGCGGCCGGGTACACCTGGGCATTCTTGTGAACTGGCAGGCATCTCCACGTTGGGATGTAAGGTTCTACCCGTTGAACCTGATCTTCAGTGAGAAAAAATTCCGGTATACGCAGTCGATCCCAAACCCGGGCGAAAATAACCTGGAACAATTACAGAAAGTGGAATCCGTGGTAATGAGTTTCCCTTTACAGGTGCGCCTCAAAAGCGACCGGATAAAAAATTTCCGGGTCTATACCCTCGCCGGTATTAAATATGATTTTGACCTTGCCAGTAATGCAGGTGCCCGTAACAGTGAGAATATCGTGAAAGTAAAAAAATCTGATTTTGGTGTGGAGACAGGCATCGGGTTCCAGTTCTTTTTCAAATATTTTATTCTCTCGCCCGAGATCAAATTCAGTTATGGTATCAGCAACATGCATTCCCGCGACGAATCACTCAAATATTCCAATGTGATCGACAAAATGAATTCGAGGATGATTTTATTTTCCCTTCACTTCGAAGGCGGCGGACTGGGATTTTAATCATCGCGCCCTTACTTTCATTGCGGTAAAAAGTTATGTATATTTAAACATACGCAACTTTGAAAAAGATGACACATCATGTCTGATAATGCCGAAAAGATCAATCTGCTCTTCGCTAAACTGGAATCACTTTTAAACAGGCAGGAGAATTTTTACCGTGAGATCAATGATTTAAAACTGGAGATAAGCCGCTTGAGAGAACTTGCAGCTACAAGCCCTGCAGCGGAACCCGACATCAAGCCTGTTGAAAAGCAAAAAACAGTAAATATTCCAATAACTCCTCCGGCTGCTCCGGAACCACCTGTACAGGCCCCCTTAGCTAAAGAGCTTCCTGTATTTAAAAAAAGTCCTCCATATAAACCATCCCTCAGCCTCAAGATCAAATCAGATATTGAAAATTTTATCGGGGAAAACCTGATCAGTAAAATTGGAATAGCTATTACCGTTTTAGGCGTGGCCATTGGCGCGAAGTATTCCATCGAACATGAACTGATAAGCCCGCTTACCCGAATTATTTTGGGCTACTTAATGGGCTTGATATTATTGGGATTTGGCATAAAACTCAAAACGGCTTACGAAAATTTCAGCGCGGTTTTGGTCAGTGGCGCAATAGCCATCCTGTATTTTATCACTTATGCCGCCTATAGTTTTTACAACCTGTTCCCCCAGTTACCGGCATTTTTACTGATGGTGGTTTTTACCGGTTTTGCAGTATTGGCAGCCATACGTTATGATAAACAGGTTATCGCCCATATAGGACTGGTAGGCGCTTATGGGGTGCCCTTTTTATTAAGCGAAGGAGCCGGCAAAGTGGCCATACTGTTCACGTATATGGCCATTATCAACGTGGGCATCCTGTTGATTGCCCTGAAGAAATACTGGAAACCCCTTTATTTTTCATCCTTTTTTTGTACCTGGCTCATTTTTGGTGCCTGGTACTTTACAAAATATAAACAGGCGGAGCATTTTATATTGGCTTTTTCATTCCTCGCCGGATTTTTTGTTATTTTTTATATCCTTATACTGACCTATAAACTGATACACAAAGACAGGTTTTTATCCGGCGAAATATACCTGCTGCTTTTAAATGCATTCCTGTTTTATGGCATTGGATATACTATGATCAATGGCGAGAAAAACGGCGATCAATTACTGGGTCTATTTACGCTTGCCAATGCCTTCATACATTTTATAGTCAGCGCATTTATTTACAGGCAGAAACTGGTTGACAGAAACCTGGTCTACCTGGTGGCGGGACTGGTTATTGTTTTTATCACCATTGCCATACCGGTTCAACTGGATGGCAACTGGGTTACCTTATTATGGGCCGGAGAAGCAGCATTACTATTCTGGATCGGCAGATCCAAAGAGGTACCGGTTTATGAAAAACTTTCTTACCCGCTTATGTACCTTGCTTTTTTCAGTATTGTACACGACTGGCAGCATATTCAAATTGATTACACCCCGGATAAATCAGGACCCAGGAATACGCCTGTTTTTAATATCAACTTTTTAAACGCAGTTGTATTTACAGGCTTCTTTTCACTGATAACATACCTGAACAAGAGTAAAAAATATTCACCTCCGGAGTTTAGCAGAAAATACCTGAAGGCATTATTTAATTATTCCATACCCGCTATGCTCCTGATCGTTATATATACAGCTTTCAGAAATGAAATCGCCCTGTATTGGGATCAGCTTTATGCCGATTACACCCAAT
>JBGSHT010000128.1:0-3283 GCA_041752135.1 Chitinophagaceae bacterium
CGAACCCAATAACCAGCCGGAAGTGAAAGTTATATTCTCAACTGATGGCGGCGAAACTTTCAAGGATCCTATAAAAATAAATGACGGCAAGCCAACCGGCAGAGTGGATATTTGCCTGATGGAAGATTCCTCCGCATGGGTGAGTTGGATAGAAAAAGAAGAAATCAGGATCGTACGGGTTAATGAAAATGGAACAGCAGGAAAACCTATTACGATTTCAAAGGTTTCCCCAAAAAGAACATCCGGATTTCCGCAAATGACCAAAGACGGTAATTCATTGGTCTTCGCCTGGACAGATGATACTGATAGTTTGCTTGTAAAAACTGCGAGGGTAAAATTTTAGTGAGAGGATCCTTAGCATCAAAACAGTAAATTTACTTTTATGATCATATTAATTGTAATTATCGGTATCGTGCTTTTTCTCGCAGGCATGTGGTACGTTTTTTTTGACAAACCGAGAAAGGACCACTACAGGGATAATTAAATATAACAGTAAAGAATACCCGAATTTATAATACGGTTCAGCCAAAGCCGGATGCATCAGACAGTTATACAAAAGCCGAAAATTGCCAACCCCGCTTTATCATGACAGACGGACTACTAAAAAAATTCAATCTCAAAATACAAGTGACCGATGCAGACATCGATGACCTGGGACACGTAAATAATGTGGTTTATCTTCGTTGGATCCAGGAAGCTGCTGAGGCACACTGGAAAAGCTTAACAACAGCGGAGCAGCGATTGGAACTGGCATGGGTTGTACTTAGACATGAAATTGATTATTACCAGGCTGCTAAATTAACAGACCAATTAATGGCTGATACATGGGTAGGCGAAACTGCTGGCGTCAAATCTATAAGGTTTGTTCAGATCCTGAATAATTCCGGTACTCTTTATGCTCAATCACGAACCACCTGGTGCCTGATTGATCCGGCAACCCAAAAACCTAAAAGAATCTCACCTGAAATTCAACAGATCTTTAATGCCGGTTTCCTTTAAAATGATTTTTCAAGCATTTTAAATTGGATTTTCTCCCCTGATGGATTTTTAACATTGCTGATTTCTGATTCGTAACTATCTTTTTTGATTTAAAATACAATTGAATGAAAAAGTCACCCCCGGTATGGGCTTTTATCTCAGTCTGTTTTATTTTTCTTTGCATGCAATCCTGTAAAGGACAACATTCAGAAAAGGCAAATTCAGTTCAGCCTAAAAATCAGCCTGGTAAAATCGTGGGTGGCATGTGTGATGGTTGCGAGATCATGTATGATGGTATGCCCGATTTACTTAATGATACAGACACCAGCGATGGCTGGAATGAAGCGGGTCAAAAACTGATAGTGGCAGGTACCGTTTTTCAGCTGGATGGTAAAACACCTGCACCAGGCATTATATTGTATTACTGGCAAACGGATAATACCGGCCGCTATACACCTAAACCAGGAATATCTGAAAAAGCCAGCAGGCATGGGCATTTGAGAGGCTGGGTAAAAACGGATAATCAAGGCAAGTATCGCATTTATACAATCCGGCCTGCAGCCTATCCCGGCGAAAGAATACCTCAGCACATTCACTTCCTGGTAAAAGAACCTAACATTAAAAATGAATACTACATAGATGATTTATACTTCGATGACGATCCTTTCCTGAATGAAGCTGAAAGAAAAAACTTACCGCAAAGAGGCGGAAACGGGATTGTGAAAATTGAAAAAAATGGCACCACAGAATTAGCCAGCTTCAATATAATCCTGGGACTGAATATTCCGGATTATCCGAAAAAATAATCAGGCTGCTCTATGTGTTAATTGAAAGTTATCTGATCAGTTCTATTTTACAAGTCATGTAGTTTAAATATTATTTTATAGGATTAAGTATTTAGAACGCAAAGCCTTATTGCAAGGTTATTTTTGTTTATTTACTTGATTTAAAAAAGAACCAAAAAAAAATATTCCGGTCTTGCGGGAATTAAAGAGGAACAATCCTCCCCCTAAAACCTGAGTATATGTTAAGCTCGAAATTCACCCCCTCCAGCGGGGGATAATACTACTCCGAAACCTTCTTATAAAAATTCAGTGACCACTTTTAACAAAACAACATTCCATGGGAAGGCTGTTTATCCCCTTATGGAGCTATCGTGTACCCACAAGCAAGAATATTAAAATTTAAAGCACAATGCAGCCTTTGATTGGGATGTGATTTCCCCGGATCGGTACATTGCAATTAAACGAAATATCTAATTGAGAGGAGCATTGCTGTAAGGTGGCTGTTTGTCCCCCTCCGATGGGGGGGGGTGAATTTCGAACTTGTCACATACTCAGGCTCTAGGGGGAGGTCAATCATTAATCTAAGCCTACAATAAATCACATGTATATCCGCCATTCCTTGATCCAAATTACAAATGAGATTTAAATGGATAATCCTATTATTTTATTCATTTGCAGTAAACATTGACCTTAATTGGACAACATATTCATTTGCCTTATTCATATTTATAACCCCTCTCCTGGGCCTGTCAAGATCAATGATAAGGTAAACAGTCATGGATATCATCAATGAAAAACTTAAGACCATTGTCCAGTCTGCTTTAGGGCCGGCCGCATAACCTACCATCAATGCAGCAGTCAAACAAATCAAAAATAACAGATAAAGGATAACTTCCGGGACTTTATCCAACGTTGCGGCAGTACCTGTTGTTACAATATCAAACATGGCATTCAGGGCCGGCACCATCTGGGATGTACGATGAAGATTATCCTTGTCCTGCCCTATACTGGTTGCTCTCTGCCAAAGGGATGACTGGAGCCTGTTCCCTTCTTCCAATGTTTGCAGTACTTTAGCCATATCCGCTTTTGCCGTATAGAAATTTATGCGTGTTTCCAAATAGGCTTTAAAGTCTTTCCGAAATGCTTTACGGATACTGTCAGGATAAAGGTCTGCTCTTAATATGGCTGTTCCGATATTATTAGCCTCTTCGATAATTAGATTCACCCGTCGGTCGTGCCGGTTACTGCTCATACTGAAAGTAAACGATAATAAGAGCGCCAGTAAGCCCAACATTGAACCTTCCAAAGCACCAATGCTTTTATCCTCAACCATTTTCCCTTTACTTTCTTTATTTCGCCTTATTTTGTTTCCCACCATGAAAGCGAGGATCATTATGAGGAATAACAAACCTGCGATGAGATAAGAATCCATTTGCAGAAAAAAAGAAAGTTTAGGCATGGTTGTAAGTGTATTCTATTGTTGAATAGGTTAAAGCTAATAAGTTCAGATTACCTGAACA
>JBGSHT010000129.1:0-13892 GCA_041752135.1 Chitinophagaceae bacterium
ACTCCCGACTCCCGACTCCCGACTCCCGACTCCCGACTCCCGACTCCCGACTCCCGACTCCCGACTCCCGACTCCCGACTCCCGACTCCCGACTCCCGACTCCCGACTCCCGACTCCCGACTCCCGACTCCCGACTACACCTCCAGCTCCTGCTTCCTGGCTATATACTTACCCAGCATATCAAATTCAAGATTCACTTTTGAACCTGTTGTTACTTCCTTAATATTTGTATGCTCATAAGTATATGGGATAATGGCAACAGAGAAAGAATCTTTGTCAACCTGGAAAGCGGTAAGGCTTATTCCGTTTATACAGATGGAACCTTTTTCAATCACCAGTGCGGCATAATTTACCGGGAAAGAAAAGCGAAAAAGCCAGCTTCCTTGCTGATTCTGAACAGACAGGCAGGTGCCGGTAGCATCAACATGGCCCTGTACAAGGTGACCATCAAGCCTACCGCCCAGCACCATGGCTCTTTCCAGGTTAATCCTTTTGCCGGGTTCCCACGCTCCAAGGCATGTTTTCTGGATTGTTTCACTGACCGCTGTAACACAATGAAGCCCGCTGTCAATGGCTTCTACCGTCAGACAAACCCCGTCATGGGCAAGGCTCTGATCAACTTTAAGTGCTTCAGACAGGGGAGATGATATCCAAAAGCTGATATTAGTACCGTTTGATACCTTTTTTTCAACTGATCCCATGTATTCAATAATACCTGTGAACATAGACGGAACGTATTTTTGCCCAAGTTCGGCCATGTTTGTGAATTTTTTATACTGTTTTTGGTAAAATGAACAGATGTATTATCTTTGCAGTCCTCAAAAAGACTAAAGGGGGTATATCATATGTTAATTATCGACTCAAAAGACTGTGAAAACATAGACAAAGCGTTAAAAAAGTATAAGAAGAAATTTGAAAAAGCCAAGATTCTTCTTCAGTTGAGAGAGCGCCAGTCTTTCAAAAAGCCTTCTATTAAACGCCGCGGTGAAGTATTAAAAGCAATCTATAAGCAAAAGTTGAATTCAGGTGCATTTGATGCCTGATAGCTTTTTTGCAAAATAATCCATGTAGTCATAAGGTTCGTTAACTTTATGGCTACTTTTTTTATGTCTATACCTCAAGGTAACCTGATACAGGCTTTTATTGACTATCTCCGTTTTGAAAAGCGGTTCTCCCCCCATACGGTCAATGCTTACTCAGAGGATCTGGCCCGGTTTTTTGAATATTTAAGCAAACAGTATGAGTTGACTGATCCGGAATCTGTTTCTACAATGATCATAAGAAGCTGGATGGCAAGCCTTGCCGAACAGGAAATGAATCCCAGGTCAATCAACCGTAAATTATCCTGTCTTCGCTCATTTTTCACCTTTGGTCGCAGGACGGGCCGACTTAAAGCTAACCCTGCATCTTCGATACAGGTTTTAAAAACTTCAAAAAGATTGCCATCATACGTGGAAGAAAGACAAATGACAGAACTGTTGAAGGTTGTGGAGTTTCCGGATGACTTCCATGGAAAAACTGAAAGACTGATCATTGAAATTTTATACCAAACTGGTATTCGTGTCAGTGAGCTGGTTAATATTCGCCTGCAACATTTCGATCACTCTTTGAAAAGCCTGAAAGTGCTTGGAAAAGGTAATAAAGAGCGCATAATCCCGGCCGGGGTTGAATTGTTAACCATGGTTTCGGCTTATATTCAGGAAAAAGAAAAAAACAAGGAAATTACCGGGGAAGGATACCTGCTGGAAAACGAAAAGGGTAAAAAGTTACAAGCCCGCCAGGTATATACTATTGTAAAAAAATATCTATCCCTGGTTACAACAGCAGAAAAGAAAAGTCCGCATGTGCTCAGGCACAGTTTCGCCACTCATTTAACCAACCGTGGAGCAGATCTGAATGCCGTAAAAGAACTCCTCGGCCACAGCAGCCTTGCGGCAACACAGGTGTATACCCATAACAGCATAGAGAAACTGCGCGATATACATAAAAAAGCACATCCCCGGGGCTGAAAGCCAGTGGGGTAGGGCAACCAATAATTTTTTGAAACAACTTTATTTTAGGGAAATTTTATTTGATATTCCAACGTTAAATGGGTAACTTCAATGAGCTGCGAAAGTGATCCAAAACCTACGTAAACTCACCAAGTTCTTACATTTATTGTTCACTGAATTAAACGTTTTGCTATGACCGTTAACATTCAAACTGTGCGCTTTGATGCTGATTCGAAATTGTTAGAACACATCAACAAGAAGCTCGAAAAGCTTAGTAATTATCACGACAGGATTGTAAAAGTTGATGTTTACCTGAAATTGGATAATGTTGTTCACCAGATTAAAGACAAAGTAGCCGAAATCAGGGTAAAAGTCCCCCGTCATGAGTTTTTTGTAAAACAGACATCCAAATCGTTTGAAGAGTCATTTGACAGTGCATTGGACTCTACCATCACCCAGATCAAAAGACTAAAAGAAAAGCAAGCAGCATAAAAAAGAGGCCTTCGGGCCTTTTTTAGTTTAATTCCTCTATTTCTCTTGTAAAATTTCCAATCCAAAATTTTTGCTTTTAACAATTTCCATTACCTTTGCCTTCCCAAAAAATGGGGTAGTTCTTTATTTATTTCCGGTATTATGGTAAAAATGGCCTCGTCTGAATATATATGCCAGAGTAGCTCAGTTGGTAGAGCAGCTGATTTGTAATCAGCTGGTCGGGGGTTCGAGTCCCTTCTCTGGCTCATCTGAACTTTTTTATTCAGGAGTAGTGATGAACAGGCGTTTTTGAAATTTAGCTGCTTAAAGGCAGGCCATAGGGGCAGGTTCCAGAGCGGCCAAATGGGGCGGACTGTAAATCCGCTGTCTTTCGACTTCAGAGGTTCGAATCCTCTCCTGCCCACCATAACGGAAATCGAAAATCGAAAGTCGAAAATCGAAAGTTGAAAAGAAGAAGTATGTATTTACTTTCGATTTTCGATTTTCCATTTTTCACTTTAATTGCGGGAGTAGCTCAGTTGGTAGAGCGATAGCCTTCCAAGCTATAGGTCGCGGGTTCGAGCCTCGTCTCCCGCTCAGCACGGCCGCTTAAAGCAGCGGTACATCAGCCGTTGTAGCTCAGTGGTAGAGCACTTCCTTGGTAAGGAAGAGGTCTGGGGTTCAATTCCCCATAACGGCTCTATTTAGGGAAGCAGGCTGGTGAGTAAAAAGATCCAGGATAATTATCCTGTTCTGAAAGTAAAAGGTTGCTGGACCCAAAGAAAACCAGTGATAAAAAAGGTTAGTTCACGACGCTGCAGGGAGTTCAGTCCTCTTGTTTGCGCCGTTTTAATAGATAATAAAAATTGTAAAAACAACTTAAAAACGGATAACAATGGCTAAAGAGACCTTCAAGAGGGACAAACCCCACGTAAACGTCGGTACTATTGGTCACGTAGATCACGGTAAAACTACGTTGACTGCCGCCATCACAAACATCCTGGCCAAGAAGGGATGGGCGGAAGAGAAGAAGTATGATGAAATTGACGCTGCGCCTGAAGAAAAAGAACGCGGTATCACCATCAATACAGCGCACGTGGAGTATCAGACGGCAAACCGTCACTATGCACACGTGGATTGCCCGGGTCACGCCGACTATGTAAAGAACATGATCACAGGTGCTGCCCAAATGGACGGCGCTATCCTGGTTGTGGCTGCTACAGACGGTCCTATGCCCCAAACTAAAGAACACATCCTCCTGGCTCGCCAGGTTGGTGTACCACGTATAGTAGTATTCATGAACAAGGTTGACCTGGTTGATGATCCCGAACTGCTTGAACTGGTGGAAATGGAAATTCGTGAATTGCTGACCTCTTATGGTTTTGATGGCGATAACACGCCTATCATCCAGGGTTCTGCAACCGGCGCTCTTGCTGGTGAAGAAAAATGGGTTGCAAAGATCGACGAACTTATGACTGCAGTTGATACTTACATTCCTTTGCCTCCGCGTCCGATCGATCAGGCTTTCCTGATGTCTGTTGAAGACGTTTTCACCATCACTGGTCGTGGTACCGTTGCAACCGGCCGTATCGAGCGTGGTCGTATTAAAGTAGGTGAAGCAGTTGAGATCGTAGGTATGATGGATACTCCGCTTAACTCAGTATGTACAGGTGTGGAAATGTTCCGCAAATTACTGGACGAAGGTGAAGCCGGAGATAACGCTGGTCTGCTGCTCCGCGGTATTGAAAAGAAAGATATCCGCAGGGGTATGGTAATCTGCAAACCAGGATCTATCACTCCACACACTGAATTCAAAGGTGAAGTTTACGTTCTGAGCAAAGAAGAAGGCGGACGTCACACCCCATTCTTCCAGAAATACCGTCCTCAGTTCTACTTCCGTACAACTGACGTTACCGGTGAAGTGGAATTACCGGCAGGCACAGAAATGGTTATGCCTGGTGATAATATCAACCTGACAGTTAAATTGATCCAGCCGATCGCGATGGAAAAAGGTCTGAAATTCGCGATTCGCGAAGGTGGCCGTACCGTAGGTGCCGGTCAGGTGACTGATATTTTAAAATAAGTCCGGGTTTTGTCACGCAGCCTGTATAAGGCTTGTAGTAAAAATTAGGCTTTAAATTGTATACCTTTACAAAGTACCTGGGCATCCCCCGGGTACTTTGTTACTAAATGGAAGTTGTTAAAAGATAGTTGTTTGTTGATGGTTGTTAGTTGGTAGCAAAGGCTAACGCCCGTGGCTGTTACTAACAACTACCAACTAACATCTACCAACTTTTTTTAAAAACGGGCATAGTTCAACGGCAGAATAGAGGTCTCCAAAACCTTCGATCTAGGTTCGAATCCTAGTGCCCGTGCAGGAGAATTGGCGAATTACTGAATTAATGAATTGGCGAATTAAAACAGCCAATGAATTAAAATCACTTGTATTAATCCGCTAATTCGCTAATCCGTTAATTCGTTAATTTATATTATGAGTAAAGTACAGGCCTATTTCAGGGATTCTTATAAGGAAATGACGGAGAAAGTAACCTGGCCCACCTGGCCACAATTACAACAATCCACCATGATTGTACTCGTCGCAACACTGGTAATCACCGGAATAGTCTGGCTTATGGACCTTGCCAGCAACAATCTTCTTAAATTTGTTTATTCCCTTTTCAAATAATGGATACACCTACACAACAGGAAACCAATACTCAACAGGAAGCAAATGCGCCACAGGAAACCAAATGGTACGTTCTGCGTGTTGTGAGTGGTAAAGAAAAAAAGATCAAGGAATATCTGGATAAGGATATTGCCCGAAACGACTGGGGAAAGTCAATTAAGCAGGTTTTTCTTCCTGTGGAAAAAGTATATAAAGTCCAAAACGGGAAGAAAGTGATGCGTGAAAGGAATTTCTACCCCGGTTATGTAATGATAGAAGTAGAGAATGGAAAATTGAACGATGATGTCATCTCTACTATAAAGAATATGACCAATGTGATCCATTTTCTGGGCAAAGAAAACCCCATTGCCCTTCGTAAAGCGGAAGTAAACAAAATGCTGGGTAAAGTGGACGAGATGAGCGGTGCAGGCGGCATTATCATGAGCGAACCATTCATCGTAGGTGAAACCATCAAAATAATTGATGGTCCATTTAACGATTTCAACGGTGTCATCGAAGAAGTAAACGATGAGAAGAAAAAACTGAAAGTAACCGTAAAGATCTTCGGCCGGTCTACCCCGGTAGAACTGAACTATATGCAGGTAGAGAAAATCTCCTGATCAGCATACTAAATGTTTGTGGTCCCGCTAATTGCGGGACTTTTTTTTGCTATATTCATCCTATAAACGATTGTCCGACACTTGCCAATTTTCAACCCATGAAGAATATTTCCATTAAAGATATTGCTCAGGAAGTGGGCGTATCAACCACTACCGTGTCTTTTGTATTAAACGGAAAGGCCAAAGAAAAAAGGATCAGCGATGATCTGAAAAATAAAATATTGCAGACTGCAGCCCGGTTGAATTATCGGCCGAACCAGGTGGCACGCGGTCTCCGAACCGGACAGACACATACTCTCGGACTCATCGTGGAAGACATTTCCAACCCGTTCTTTGCCCATCTCGCGAGATTTGTAGAGAGCGAAGCAGACAAGGCAGGGTACACGGTTATGTTTTGCAGCACTGAGAATAATGATGAAAAGGCAACCAGCCTGCTCTATATGCTTCGACACCGACAAATGGATGGTTTTATCATAATACCAACTCCCGGCCTGAGAAAAGAGGTGGAATCCCTGGTGGCAGAAAAAAAACCGGTTGTGCTGGTGGATCGGTATTTCCCTGACCTTGAAACAAGTTATGTGACAGTAGATAATTTTAAAGGAGCCATGGGAGGGGTAAACCTGCTTATAAAAAAGGGCTACAAAAAGATTGGCCTGGTAACCCTTGACTCCATGCAAGTTCAAATGATGGAAAGGGAACGAGGGTACACCGTAACAATGGAGAAAAATCATATTACGATAATTCCGGAAATGGTGCTTCGAATACCGTATGATCTTTCCGAAGAGAACACCGTGAAAGCTATTTCAAACCTGTTAATAAAAGATGCTGAAATAGATGCGTTGTTTTTTACTACAAATTATTTAGGTGTTGCAGGACTTGAGTCAATAAGGACACTTGGCAAAAAAATCCCCCGGGAAATTGGGGTAGTTTGTTTTGATGACAGCGATCTGTTTAGGCTTGGCTCGCCTTCGATCTCGGTGGTAGCTCAGCCAATCAGGGAAATAGGAGAAAAGGCTGTGGATATCATTATTGATATGCTAACGCTAAAAAACCTGAATCCGCAGCAGGTAATCATTGAGCCCGCCATAATCGACAGGGAATCAACCTGAGTATAATTCACCCGGCTAAAGATAAAAAAAAGCGCAGTGAATATTCGCTGCGCTTAATATTATAAATGACCCGCAGGATTAGTTGCTGCTGCCAGAATCGCCTGAACCATCAGAAGAACCGCTATCCGGCATTATTGACGGGAAAAGTTCTTTTACTTCAGCTGCTGGGGCTATTGCCTGAACAATGGCCTTTTTTACTACAGCCCTTTTAATGGCCCTTTTTACAACGGCTTTTTTAATGGCTTTTTTAACAACGGCCCTTTTTACGGCCTTTTTTACTACAGCTTTTTTAACCGCTTTTTTAACAACGGCTTTCTTTACGGCTTTCTTAACGGCAGCCTTTTTAACCGCTTTTTTAACAACAGCTTTCTTTACTGCCTTTTTAACGACAGCCTTTTTAACTGCTTTCTTAACGACGGATTTTTTTACAGCTTTTTTAACGGCAGCCTTTTTAACGGCTTTTTTAACAACGGCTTTTTTTACTGCTTTTTTAGCTACTGCTTTCTTAACAGCTTTCTTAGCAGGTTTTTTAGATGCTTTGGCCATAGTTGTAAGAGTTTTTAATGGTAATGTTTAGTAAAATAAAACGATTGTGAAAATTATGAATTTAAATTCATGAATTAACGTATTGTACAGGAAAAAATTTCTATTATGATAATGATTTGATAAAACAGTTTACACCATGGTGATTTTGCAGTTGTCGGGTGAAGTGATTCATACAAGTGAAGTATTAAAAAAACCAGTATGCAAATCATCTTCACAGCAACTTCAATACTGCGGTGCGCCAATTACAATTTGACAGATTTATTTAAAAAAAGACATGATCATATGCTTAACACAAACCCGAATTTTCTCCTATGGCTACATCTGATTTGTTTTGATCATTCTCTCGGCTCACATAAATAATTGAATACCAGCGTATAATTGAATATTCCCGTCTTTCTGACCTGGAAATCCCGGCAATCAGGAAACAGGTAACTTTTCTTTGGCTGGAAAGGGAGAAAATTTGTAGCTTTGCAACCCCAATCAAAAAGTTCTTTTTATTGAATGGACTTGGGAGTCACGCAAAAGTGTGACGCTATCACCAAAAAAACAATTTACAATGGCGAAAGAAATTTCAGGCTATGTTAAGTTGCAGGTAAAAGGCGGACAGGCTAATCCTGCACCCCCGGTAGGACCGGCACTCGGTTCAAAAGGGGTAAATATCATGGAGTTCTGCAAGCAGTTTAATGCCAGAACACAGGATAAACCCGGTAAAGTATTGCCGGTGCTCATTACGGTATTCACGGACAAATCTTTTGAGTTTGTCATCAAAACTCCACCCGCTTCTGTACAGTTGCTTGAAGCAGCTAAACTGCAAAGTGGTTCCAAAGAACCTAACCGTTCCAAAGTAGGTAAGGTGTCCTGGGATCAGGTTGAGGCTATTGCCAAAGACAAAATGCCTGATCTGAACTGTTTCACACTGGAAAGCGCCATGCGAATGGTTGCCGGTACAGCGCGCAGTATGGGTATTACTTTAGATGGTAAAGCCCCCTGGGAAAATTAATTGTTCACACCTTAAAACCTATTAAGATGGGAATTACTAAAAAAAGAAAAGTAGCAGATACAAAAGTGGATGATAAAAAATTCTATTCACTTTCAGAAGCTTCATCCCTTGTAAAAGAGGTGAACTGTACAAAATTCGACAGCTCCGTTGATCTTCATATCCGTCTGGGCGTTGATCCAAAGAAAGCAGACCAGGCTGTACGCGGAACAGTAACCCTGCCTCATGGTACGGGTAAAACCAAAAAAGTATTGGTGCTTTGTACCCCTGAAAAGGAAGAAGAAGCCCGTAAAGCCGGTGCTGACTTTGTTGGACTTGATGATTTCATCAAAAAGATCGAAGGCGGCTGGACAGATATTGATGTGATCGTAGCAACTCCTTCAGTGATGCCAAAAATTGGTAAACTGGGTAAGATACTGGGTCCACGTAACCTGATGCCCAATCCTAAAACAGGCACAGTAACCAATGATGTTGATGCAGCTGTTAAAGATGTAAAAGCCGGTAAAGTGGCTTTTAAGGTTGACAAAGCTGGTATTGTACACGCATCTATCGGCAGGGTTAGTTTCAGCCCTGAAAAACTTTCGGAGAACAGCCTGGAATTGCTGAATGCCCTTATAAAGGCGAAGCCTTCCACTGCTAAAGGCACTTATCTGAAAAGCGTTTTCATGGCAAGCACCATGAGCCCCGCCATTGCGGTTGATACTAAAGTTTTAATTCATTAATCCAACAGGGTTAACACGTAAACCATTAAAAGCTTAATCATGAATAAGCAAGATAAAAATCAGGTTATTGAAGTACTGAAGGAGAAATTCTCCCAGTACAACAATTTTTATATCACCAATACCGAGTCACTGACTGTTGCCCAGATTTCAAAACTGCGCAGCATCTGCTTCGATAAAAAGGTGGAAATGAAAGTGGCCAAAAACACGCTGATCCGCAAAGCGCTGGAACAACTGGATGAGAACCGTTTCAAAGATACTTTTGAGTCACTCAATGGCGTAACTGCCCTGATGTTCTCTGAGAATCCAAAAGAGCCGGCACTTATTTTGTCAAGCTTCCGTAAGGAGCCAAAGCACAAAGAAAGGCCGACACTGAAAGCTGCCTTCATAGACGGGGATGTATTTGTTGGTGACAACCAACTCGCGGCCCTGAGAGACCTGAAGAGCAAGCAGGATCTTATCGGCGAAATCATCGGATTGCTGCAGTCACCTGCCAAGAATGTTATCAGCGCGCTTAATGCTGGTAATAAACTGGCCGGACTGATCAAGGCGCTCGAGGAAAGAGCAAATTAAATAAAGTTCGAAGGTAGAGGTGCGAGGTGCGAAGTCAAATACATTTACTTCATACCTCGAACCTCACACTTCGCACCTCAAAATACTTCCTGGCCCGGGAGTTCATTTGATAAGGGCAATTTTTTTAAACCCGCCGTCGGATCTATATAATGATATGAAGACGGTAAAAATTTAATAACATGGCAGATTTAAAAGCATTCGCAGAGCAATTAGTAAGCTTAAGCGTAAAAGACGTTAACGAATTAGCAAAGATCCTGAAAGATGAGTACGGCATTGAGCCAGCTGCTGCTGCTGTTGCAGTTGCTGCAGGCCCGGCTGCTGCCGCTGCTGCTCCTGAAGAAAAAACCGCTTTCGACGTAGTTCTGAAAAGTGGTGGTCCAAACAAACTGGCTGTAGTGAAAATCGTTAAAGACCTGACTGGTCTTGGACTGAAGGAAGCTAAAGACCTGGTTGATGGTGCTCCAAAGAACATCAAAGAAGGTGTAAATAAAGCTGAGGCTGATGATATCGTTGCCAAGCTTAAAGAAGCTGGTGCTGATGTTGAAGTTAAGTAAGCTTTTACAATATGATTAGAACTAAGCCGTCTGTATGGACGGCTTTCTTTTTGTTATAAATCAGCATAATATATAGTGTAATTTTTTTATTTCATTTTTACGAATTAATTTTAACCGACTATTGAATAAAACAATTTGCATGTTAATACGCCGACTTAGTTTCGCAGCATTAATCTTGATCACTGTCGTTTCCTGTAAAAAAAATCCGGATTTATCAAGATTGTCAAGTGCTTTTGTTGTTCAGACAACGAGAGATCAGCAAGCGGATTTCCGCAGTTTTGCCACTTACTATATTTCCGATACGATTTTTTATGTATCCAACGCCGCATCACAGGATACATTTATTGCCGGACCAGCAGCTAATGCTATTGTAGGTGAGATTAAAAGACAAATGAATGACAGGGGATATACTTTTATCGGCAGGCCCAATCGCCCGGATATCCTCCTTGATGTTATTGCCGTTCGTCAGGTTAATACCGGTGTCATTTGGCCTCCGGGATGGTGGTGGGGTTTTCCCGGTGGACCTGTAATTTGTGATTTCTGGGGATGCTGGCCGGTATGGAACCCAATGCCGCCAACAACATTTCAGTATTCTGTTGGCGATGTTATTGTTGAATTCTTTGATGTTAAAAATGCGCCTATTACAGGAAAACTACAATATGCATGGCTTGCACAATTGTCTGGCGTACTCTCCAGTACTGATGCTACCAATGTAAATAGAACAGTTACAGGAATTCAGGAAGCTTTTGCACAATCACCCTATATTCAAAAATAACCCGGCACATGAAAAAGTTATTCATCCTATTTGGTATTTTGCTCATCAGTGCCACAGCAACGCAGGCTCAACTACTGCACAATATGTATGGTGTTTCCTGGGAAGTAAGCTTCCCTGTAGGCAAATCATTTGTATCAAGTCCGTCATTCCTCGGTGGTAAATTTGACTACAGGCATTTTATAAAAAGAAATATTTCACTCGGTGTTACCCTGGGTTGGAATAATTATGAAGAGTACGTGTCCAGGGAGACATATGAGAATGCAGATCAGACACAGGCCGTTACTACCGACAACCAACGCTTTATTTTTAATCTGCCGATGACTGCGGATGCTTTTTATTATTTTGAACATGGCAAACATATCAGGCCCTTTGTTGGGTTGGGCCTTGGAGCGCAGTATAGTTCGCAGTCTGCCTATTTCAATATTTTTTTAATAGAAGACAAAAACTGGGGATTTGTGGCGCGCCCACAGATAGGTGCTTATATCCCTTTCTCTGAGTTCAACCATAATGGCTTTTTGCTTGCAGCCGGTTATAATTTCGCTACTAATAAAAACGAGAGCTTCAGGATTAACAATATGCAGAGTTTCTGGGTAAGTATAGGTATAGGCTTTACGAACTGATTGTAAAGAGTCATTTCTTTTGATTACGGGCAGATCTCATAATAAGGCTTACCTGCTTTCATCCGATCCAATTTGCCTTTGGGTCCGAATTCGTTTTAGAAATGGTTCTGCACTTTCCTGAAAAAATACCTGCTCAAACCAGTATAAAAGGGTAAATTTTATTGAAATAAAGGGGGGATTCCTTACCTTTGCGTTCCTTTAATTAGGCCTAATATCATTTTGACGTTTCAGTACAATCATAATTGATTGATAATTAACAGGTTCTATGCTTTCAAGCATAGGAGCCTGATTGTATTGTCGTCCATATAATCTTTAAAAGCGCTTTTTAACTTATGTCTTCAACAAAAGTGGCTATCCCTAACAGGATGAATTTTGGTAAGGTTAAGCACCTTGCTGCAACACCAGACCTGCTTGAAATTCAAATCCAGTCGTTCAAGGATTATTTTCAGCTGGAAACCACGCCCGATAAGCGTAACAACGAAGGTTTGTTCAAAGTATTTAAAGAGAACTTCCCGATCACCGATACGAGGAACATCTTCGTGCTGGAGTTCCTGGATTATTTTATTGATCCGCCCCGTTACACCATCGAAGAGTGTATGGAGCGTGGTCTAACCTACGCGGTACCGCTGAAGGCAAAATTACGCCTGAGCTGTAACGATGAGGAACACGTAGACTTCCAGACCATTGTTCAGGATGTATTCCTGGGCAATATCCCCTATATGACACCCCGTGGTACTTTTGTTATCAATGGCGCTGAGCGTGTTGTTGTTTCCCAACTGCACCGTTCACCTGGTGTTTTCTTCGGCCAGTCTTTACATCCAAACGGAACAAAAATATATTCTGCCAGGGTTATCCCTTTCAAAGGTGCCTGGATGGAATTTGCTACAGACATCAATAATGTGATGTATGCTTATATCGACCGTAAGAAGAAATTCCCGGTAACCACACTGCTTCGCTCCATCGGGTTCGAAACAGATAAGGATATCCTGGAACTTTTTGGCATGGCCGATGAAGTGAAGACCGATAAGAAAACCTTATCTCATCACCTTGGTAAAAGGCTTGCTGCCCGCGTATTACGTACATGGGTGGAAGACTTCGTGGATGAAGATTCCGGTGAAGTAGTTTCCATCGAAAGAAACGAAGTGGTACTTGAGCGGGATACGGTATTGGATGAAGGTGCCATTGACATGATTTCAGAGCTGAATACCAAAAGCGTCTTTATCCAGAAAGAAGAAATGAGCGGTGACTACGCCATCATTTACAACACCCTGAATAAAGATACCGCTAACTCAGAACTGGAAGCTGTTCAGCATATCTACCGCCAGTTACGCGGTGCCGATGCCCCGGATAATGAAACCGCCCGCGGTATCATCGACAAATTATTCTTCAGTGATAAGCGATATGACCTGGGTGAAGTTGGCCGTTACAAGATCAACCGCAAACTAAACCTGAATTATAAACTCGATCAGAAAACTCTGACCAAAGAAGATATCATTGAGATCATCAAATATCTCGTCCGCCTTACCAATGGTAAAGCAGAGATCGATGATATTGATCACCTGAGCAACCGTCGTGTACGAACTGTTGGTGAACAACTTTACGCACAGTTCGGCGTGGGTCTGGCAAGGATGGCACGTACCATACGGGAACGTATGAACGTAAGGGATAATGAGGTATTCACACCTGTTGATCTGATCAACGCCCGTACCCTTTCCTCTGTGATCAATTCATTCTTTGGTACATCACAGCTTTCACAGTTCCTCGATCAGACAAATCCATTGAGTGAGATCACGCACAAGCGTCGTATCTCCGCACTCGGTCCTGGTGGTTTGAGCCGCGAACGTGCTGGATTTGAGGTTCGTGACGTTCACTACTCTCACTATGGCCGTCTCTGTACCATTGAAACACCGGAAGGACCAAACATCGGTCTGATCTCCACCCTTTGTGTACACGCGAAGATCAACGATATGGGTTTCATTGAAACGCCATACCGTAAAGTGGATGAAGGAAAAGTAAACACAAACGAACTTACCTATCTCAGTGCAGAAGAAGAAGACCTTGCAAAAATTGCGCAGGCTAACATTCCGCTCAATGATAATGGAGAGTTCGTCGAAGAAAAAATAAAAGCCCGTCAAACCGGTGACTTCCCCATCCTTGATCCGGGAGAAGTGGAATACATGGACGTTGCGCCAAACCAGATCGTGGGTTTAAGTGCTTCCCTGATTCCGTTCCTTGAACATGATGATGCCAAC
>JBGSHT010000130.1:0-1641 GCA_041752135.1 Chitinophagaceae bacterium
TTTTAAATCCTGAAAAGTCATGGCACTACCTAAAGAGCCCAGGCAGAAGATGATCAACATGATGTATCTCGTGTTGACTGCCCTGCTCGCGCTGAATGTATCTGCAGAAATTATTAACGCCTTCAAGGTTGTTGATAATAGCCTGAAACAGTCTAATACCGTTCTTACTTCTTCTACAAATACGATCTACGAGAATTTCAATGAAATGCTTAAGGATCCAAAGACAGCTGAAAAAGCTGCTATCTGGAAGCCTCACGCTGATAAATCGCGCGAACTCGCCAAACAAGCATCGGACCTGATCGAGAAGTACAAAATGGACCTGATGAAAGAAGCCGGATATGATCCTTCAACCGGTGATTCTTCCTTCAAAGAAGATAATATCGATGCAGCGACCCGTTTATTTGATACAAAAGGAGAAGGCAAAAATCTGTATGCCGCTCTTGAAAATTTCAAAAAGAACATCCTTGCAATCGATCCTGCAATTGCCAAAGAATTGGGTAATAAGATTCCTTTGAATCTTGAAGTGCCTAAATCTTCAACTGGCAAAGCACCAACTGGTGATGTAGTGAAAGACTGGACCTATAGCAACTTCCACATGACACCAACTGTTGCTGCATTGACTATGCTGAGCAAATTCCAGAACGACGTGAAAAACACGGAAAGCCAGGTGGCTACATTTTGTGCCAACCAGGTGGGAACCGTAAAGATCATTTATGATCAATTTGTTCCATTGGTCAGTACCAACTCCACTTATTTTATGCCCGGCGAAGAAATGGAGATTCAGGCTGGTCTGGGTGCATTTAATAAAGATGTGCCTTCTATAATCACAATTGATGGGAAAACACTTAAAGCAGATAATGCAGGTGTTGCAGGAACAAAATTTAATGTGGGGGGCACCGGTTCTCGTAAGGTACGTGTTTCAGTTAAATATACAGATCCAGTAACAGGTGAAGCAAGAGAAACCACCAAAGATATTGAATACACAGTAGGTGCAGCCTCAGGTGTAGCCGTATCAGCAGATAAAATGAACGTTCTGTACATTGGTGTAGACAATCCGCTGACCATCACCGCAGGTGCCGGTAGCGAAAAAGTAAATGCGTCTTTCAGCGGAGGAACAATCTCCAAAGCTGGCGGAAGCAAATACATTGCCCGCCCAAGTGCAGGATCCTCCGGTGAACATACTGTATCCGTATTGGTAGAAGGAAAAGCCGCCGGTAAAGTAATGTTCCGGGTGAAGCAATTACCAAACCCTGCCGCTTATGTAGGTAACCTGAAAGCAGGTGCTGTACCATCATCAAACTTTAAAGCAATGGGTGGTGTGATCGCCAAACTGGAAGATTCAGAATTTGATGCCCCTTTTGAAGTGGTAAGCTATAATCTTGGTGCAGTTAGTTCGGATATACCTGATTATACTCCTGCACTTAATAATGGACCCAGGTGGTCCGGTGCAGCTGCTAACCTGGTAAATAAACTGAAGCCTGGTGCGTTGGTAGTTATTAGCAATATCCAGGTTAAGGGTCCGGACGGCCGCGTTCGTACACTGCCAGGAAGCTTATCTTATAACCTGAAATAGTTTTTAACAATAAGTACTGAATCTGAATCGTTTATTTTGTACTGTAAATCTTTGACCATGAAATTCCA
>JBGSHT010000131.1:0-2102 GCA_041752135.1 Chitinophagaceae bacterium
GAAGCTCAAAAAATATAATCTTGCGGGTGGGAAAATGTCTGTCCTTTTTATGTCAGCTATAATAATCAAAGTAGATACAGGAATGGTTGCACTTGAAGACTGCTTATAGAAAGTAGAAAGATTTTGCTGCGCCTAACGGTAGGGGCTTTGCGCAGGACGGGCATTTATGTACTGTCGCTGGGTTGGCCGGGCACCGCTTGTGTGGTTTTAGTTTAATGTCGCTAAGGCCAAATTACTAAAGCTGGGTCAGAATTACAAATGTCGATGGCCTTGTTCGTCAGCCCGGCTTGTGCAAAGCTGATGTTAGGCGCAACAAAATTTTGGATAAATGACCTCCGGAATTTGTCAGCCTGTATGTATGTTTACTTCTAAAGTAACAAAAAATCTTCTACTTGCCGATCTTCACAACAATCTTCGCGTCAATCTACTGGTCAATCTTCGAGCAACTATATTGCCGATCTACTTGTCGATCTACCAGTCGATCTTCTTGCCGATCTACTTGATGGGAAACATAGGAAATTAATGCTATTTGAATTTACGTTAACTAAGAAATGATCTGGTTTTTTAATGCCGGAAGTAACCTTTGCTTTTCATTCTCAGAAGTAATTACTCAATTGATAAAATGTAGTCGATTTTCTTGTCAGCCTTTTTGAAGCTCAAAAAAAAATAAACTTGTCGGTGGGAAAATGTCTGTTCATTTTATGTCAGCTATAATAATTAAGGTCGATACAGGAATGGTTGCACTTGAAGACTGCTTATAGAAAGTAGAAAGATTTTGCTGCGCCTAACGGTAAGGGCTTTATGCAGGACGGGCATTTATGTACTGTCGCTGGGTTGGCCGGGCACCGCTTTGGTGGTTTTAATTTAATGTCGCTAAGGCCAAATTACTAAAGCTCGGTCAGAATTACAAATGCCCAGGATATATTCTGTCGCCCGGCTTGCATAAAGCTGATGTTATGCGCGGCAAAATTTGGTAATATGACCTCCTTAGTTTGTCAGCCTGTAGTAATGGTTACTTTTAAAGTAACATAAATTTCTTCTATTTGCCGATCTTCGCAACAATCTACGCGACAATCTACTTGTCAATCTTCGCGCAACTATATTACCGATCTACTTGTCGATCTACCAGTGGATCTTCTTGCCGATCTACTTGATGGGAAACATATGAAATTAATGCTATTTGAAATTAATGTAACTAAGAAATGCTCCGATTTCTAACTCCGGAAGTAACCTTTGCTTTTCTGCCCCGGAAATAATTAATTCAATTGATAAAATGTAGTCGCTTTTATTTTCAGCCTTTTCGAAACTCAAAAAATATAATCTTGTCGGTGGGAAAATGTCTGTCCTTTTTTATGTCAGCTATACTAATTAAAGTCTATACACGACTGGTTGTACTTGAAGCCTGGTTATTGTCGGTATTTTTTGCTAGCGCATAACGGTTAGAGCTTAACGCAGGCCGTTGACCTAAGATATGATTTTAATTTGAAGTATTCAGGCTTGCGTTTAAGCTCATGTTGTAGGCAGTTTATAATCCATTTAGTTTTACTAGCTTATCAAATTGCGTTAGTAACTCCGGAATATTTTGTGTTGTAGCATCAATTTCAGTAGTAGGATATAATATTTGTAATGTTATCGCATCCTTTCCATTACGTATTAAATAGTTAATTTGCTTTAAAAGACCCCACTTAATAGTGTACATCAGAAAAACTTGTCTATACGATACTTGATTATGAAAAAAAACTGAATCTTCAGAAAGTAGCTTGTTTTTGGGATTGGGATCAAGCATAGTTTTCTTTATTCCTTTTAAATATTCTTTATCGCTTAATTTTTCTTTTGGCAAATCGTCAAAGCATTGAATTATATACGATTTCCCATCTCTCATGTCAATAACACCTACAAGTGTACGATTTTTAATATCTAACGTTGGAAGTAAAACCCAAGGAGCAGTATATTGAAATTGTATTTCTCTAAATTCACTTTGCCATGTTTTAACAGAGTCATTCTGTTGACCACAGGCTCCAAGAGAAAGCAAAAGATATAATATGACTAGAGTTCTCATAAATTGCCTACAACGGTTACGGCTTTGTGCAGGACGGGCATTC
>JBGSHT010000132.1:0-9391 GCA_041752135.1 Chitinophagaceae bacterium
GGGTTCGCTGTAGTCAACAACCTGTTTCTGGAGTTTTGTACCACTGGCGTCATAGGTATAAGTGATGATCCCCTTATTGCCGCCACTTCCTCCGCTGGGAACTTTCACCGTCACCTGCTGTGGTAAATTGAGGTGATTATAAATAATGCCATCAGTTGTGGCATTGCCCAGGTCCTTGTTGTAGTCCCTCCTCATGTTTCCATTACCATCGTAAAGGTAATCTACCGTTGACGCTGTTTTATTTAAAACATTCGGATGATTTGACGAGGTTCTGAAATCCCCCAATTTCGTGGCCGCATCCTGCACCGAATCTATTACGTTTAACAGCTTGTTGCTGTTAGCCTGGTAGTTGTACCGGAGTTTATCAATAAACATACTTCCGCTCAGCTTCCAGCCCTGCTGGTCCATTTTACGGATATTTCCATTGTCATCATAATCCAATCCGGAAACACTGAAGTTCATGTCGGTCGTGCCGTTAAACTGGTTGAAATTGCCAGATAAAAGCCTGTTGACAGAGTCGTAACCATAGTCATATTTTCGTTGCACAGCATCCCCCTTACTCCTCCAAATCATGCCGCTTATGTTCCCATTATATTGCTGCCGGGTGAACCCGGAACCGCTGAATACGCCCGAGGACTTATCGTACCCTAGCTCAAATCCAAAAAAGCCATCAGTCATAGCACCATTAATCAACCTCCTGTTTACCCCCAGTAACCAACCCCGGATATTGTAATCACTCACCAGAGAATCCAATCCCTGTGGCCTTGCGCCAGAAACGCCAACTGTCTTAGACCGGACCCGTCCCAAAGCATCATAAGTATGACGAGCCACCGTTGTCCAGGCAGAGGGCATTGCACCAGCATTAACCAAACTATGACTAACCCGCTTTCTGATCTGGGCCAATCTACCCAATTCATCGTAATCATACCTGGTCAGGACTACCGACGACTGTGGATTTGTACCCGCTTTTTCCGTTTTTTCAATTACAATCAAAGGCTGTCCACTCCAGCTGTACTGCGTTGTAATCACATCAACACCACCAGTAAGGTTGGTCCTTTGTACCTGAATAACTCTACCCTTATCGTCATAAATATTTACTGAATATAAAAATGTTGATGTCCCAAGAATTTTAGTTTTTAAACCCGTAACATATCCATTCACCAAATTAGACTTCACTGAAGCCTGCGGGTATGGATAGGTACTGTTATCCGGTGGCAATAGATAACTATCCCATGTCGACAGACGACTTTGACTTAAAGGAGTTGTGACCCATGCGTACGTTCCGTAATAATTTACAGTTAGCTCTTCAAAACTTCCCCCACTAATAATTCCAACGCTTGTGTCACTTTGAGAAAGAATCTGTGAAAATGTTCTTCCCCCGAGATCAGTCCAAATTCCACTGGCATATGGCCTGCTCAGGCTGTCATACTGAGTATAGCTCCATTTGTTCTGTATTCTCTGAAGCGAATCCTGAACCAGTGCTAATCGGTCTCTGGCGTCATAGGCCATTCTAACCTCACCTGCTCCCGGGACCTTTTTCCGAATCATTCGTCCTCTGCCATCATATTCATACCGAAAACTTTGCTCGTTCAGTATAACACCTGACAATGCGGTAAAATTCCATGCATTCTGTATGAGCAATCGGACACCTACAGGCTGAACAACCAATCTCAGCCTCCCCATGGCATCATAAATGTAAATGGTTGTCAGCCATCCTGTAAATCCCTGTCCGTTCCCAATATCAGCAGCTCCCCAATTCTGCACCTTCTTAATCAGAACTTTTCCCTCTTTATCTTTAAATTCAATGACTTGCTTACTGTGCTCATCAATACTTATCGTTTTACGCAGCTCACCAGCGGAATAGAAACCATTTGCCTGATAAGTGGCCCATCCTCCTGACACATCTGCTACATCTACCTTACGAACAGAATCACCAGCTACATTTACATAATACCTGGTTTCAACTCCACGCGATGCTCCAATCCAACTATTACCTGGTGCTGAAGATTTTACAGGCCGGTTTAAGGGAGATGCCTCATAGTCAGTTTTCCCATAGAAGTATGTTTCAGACTGACCACTCATCATAGAATTATAGAAAGTCTGCTGCAATTGAAAAGGGTTCATCCTGAATGCTCCTGAAATTGTATCTGAAGCAAAGGGTAAGTAATTATACACAACACGACCGTATTGATCATAGGTACTGGCGGAAACCAGGTCTTTGGGCGAAGAACCTGTTGCATACGAACCATTCAGAGAAACATCCTGAATACCCCGTCCAATACCATCAAAGTAACTAATGGTGGCATGCACATCTCTAAATGAAGCAGTCCGTATTGCTTCGTCTGTTGTGAATGGTGCCACTGCACTATAGGTCCTGATGGAATTAATATTATTCCCGGCAGAATAAGATGGAGGCAAATGTTGGCTCCTGAGAGCAGACATTAAACCAAGTCCCACTAAAAACAGTAGTAAACGAACTGGCATTTCAATCAATTAAACATTTGAGAATAATAAACTTCACACAATGGCTACTTTAACATACAAACGATAACGTCTTCGCTCACCCTGGAATCAAATACCCCCACTAAACTTCCCTTCTCATCTACCACAAATAGCTGCTCTGTTGTTTTCACATCTACATCGAAATGTCCATTCAAATCAGCATTTGTCAACCACTTTAGCAATGGGTGCTGCTTATCACCTGATACCCTGCCAGCCCATGACGGTTGAGCAACAATAAGTTTCATCTTCTCAGATTGTTTCATACTATTTGCCATCGAAAGCTCTCCCTGTCCCTGAAATTCCAACCCCGGTATAACTATCACCTGAAGATTTTTCACCTTATTTTGCAATCCATTGAGATATCGCAGGTATTGTTCATCGGTAGCCTTCGCATTGCAAACTGAAACAAGGACCCTTGTCCCTTTAAATGAACTCATGTTAAGCAACTTACCATCAGCTGTCTGAAAACTGATACTGTAAATACCGGTAAAGCCACCAGATAAAGTCAACATCAAAAAAACAACGAGATTTTTCATAATTGATTTTTTCTACTCCATATAAGCACTTACGGTTGAATTAATCACCACATTATTAAATGTTGCACTTGTTCCATTTTGTGCTAAGGAATTAAGGAAAAAGGTTGCGTAGGTTTGTACACCAGTCTTTAAAAACTGAACATTATAGGTAGCTGTTGGTATGCTTCCTAAGTTCGAAAAGGAAAATGTACCAGTAGGCAGATTAAACTCATACACCGCACCATCAGATACCCGGGTAAACTTCACCTTGTAGGGATAACTTGTGCCGTTGTATCCCTGAACACTTATACTTCCAGCCTGACATGAACCATTAGCATTTGCGTACGCTTGACCATTATTATTTACATCAGCCTGAGCTTTGTTATCAGCATCCAGGGGGCTTACCGTAGACACATGCTTCCCCTGAGGAACTACATACAAAACCTGACTACCTGTCTGGCCTAATGGACAATCGTTTTTAGTAAATGTTCCCTGTTTTTGAGAACTATAATAAAGATTGCATTCTGATGGCTGTCCAGAATAGGAATAACAGAAACGTTTTACAATGTAATTGTCATGGTCTTTGATAAAGGACAGTCTACCAAGGGCATCAAACTCATAAGACGTTTTACGACCATTCGAATTATACTCATTTGTGACTCCCCAAAAAGTACTATAAGAATACGAGCTTGTCATTTTTCCAGCCAGTGACCCAACATTCCACAATTGCGAAACGTTTCCGGAAACACTTGATAATGCAGTATTCAGTGTCCCCACATCTGATCCTACAGCCTTGGCAATCAATAGGGTATTATTGTGATCCCAAACAAACGATGTACGCACACCTGACTTGGGAAGCACTTCTACCGGGTTGCCGTTGACAAACTGAACAGTTGTTTCCAGCTGATATCGGCTATCGCGGGTAATGGCAGATCCTGAAACGGCTGAAGGCGTAAATGTTGAAGAAGGCGCTGCCAAATTGATTACATACATTTTTGCCGGATAAACAGCGCCAGCAGGATTAGCAGTTGCAACCTCGTGTTTATTGAATGTAGCAGAAATTAACTTCCCACCTCGCCATACACTAGTCTCAATTGGTGTTTGAATATTTTTCTGCTGCAAATCCAAAACTGCCTTTAACCAATCATTGCCATTACTCTTTGACGCTGCTATACAACTCGAATAACCAGAACTAGTAGAGGAATAGTTCTGATACCTTGTTGTTACATACTTACTTCTTGCTTTACCCATCTCCCGCATGTACACTTGCCAAGCCCACCAACGACAATTCTGATTACCACAAGCTTGATAATTCTGATACTTAATGTAAGCATTCAAAGTATCTTGCCGATATGTTGATAAACCATTAGAAATTTGATCACAAGAACTGATTCGATAGTCTTGTGCATACTTCATTTTTGTTTCGATTAGCTCACCTTTGGAACTGACATTAGTGCTCCTTGTGGACTGCGAGTGAAACGGACTCTCAAAATAGGTTGTGTTGACATTCTGAATAATGCCATTTGTTTGAGAATACTCGTTCTCTGTCGCCTGTATCATATACTTACGCATATGAACAAGATTGTAAAATGTTCCTACATACCCAGGCCCGCTAAACTGCCAATTTGAACCTGTTGGAAAGGGTTCAAAATTAGGATAAGTACTGGCAATGAATCCTGGAGTAGTCACTGAATCTTGTCGCCATTCATAGACAAACCAACTCTCTTTAATGAGCTGTCCTGCATTACTAAAAAACCCGCTGTACTTTAATTCACCACGCTGATATTCAAACGGCAATGGGGCAAACGGATAATTATTGGTATTCAGTGGACACCCCGGTGTGGTATATACAGATCTTAAGGCTACATCTGATACATCGGTATCCCACCTATCTGAACCAAAGAATCTTTTTACTTCGTATCCATTCCCCATTTGTTCTATGCGTACTTCGTTGTAACCAATATGATTCCCTTGGGTAACAGCCAGTGGACGAATAGAAGCACCAGACTTCAAATAAAAACCACCTCCACAAGATATACACCCTCCAACTTCTCCAGACAATGGACATGGATCAATACCATCCCCGTATCCAATCTTCCCAATAATTTCATTACTTACTTTAAACACGTATGCCGGTCTTGAGTACAAATAACCATTAGATTTCCCATTAGAGACATAAGAGTAGTTTGTTACTTGATTATTCGTTGAACTTACTCCGTCATTATGAGTCATGGTTTTCAATCTAAGACCACCAACCACTTCATTTTTTTGTATCAAAGAGTCTTTAAGGAAACTGGCACTCATCACAGCACCATTACCAGTAAATCCTTGTGTAAGTTTTCTGATCTTCAACTGGTAATTGCCCGCTGCGTATTGAATATAGGTCCTCATTGACTGCAATGGTTCCAGAACCCATGCCCCCATTTGCACATTGTCACTCACGCGATAAATCTCCAAAAAAGCCTGAGAACCTATAGATGTGGGATTGGAGAACTCAATTTTGTAAATTCCACCATTAAGGCTTTGCGTGGAGGTATTCCAATTTGTACTTCCGTCGTAGCCAGCAGATAGACCAAACTTGTACTCCCACAACTTCCGAATATAACTTACCCGGGTTGTGTGACTCTCAAAATCAAAATCCGAATAGCCGCCCGTGGGATATGTAATTCTGCTCAAGGACCCATTACGCATCGCTGGCCAGGAAGGCTCACGATTTGCACCCTCGTAAACAGTCGTATCGTTTTCATAATACGTGGGGATAATCACATTATTTACAGCACCATTATTGAAACCCCAATGATCTACACTAAATGATAATCTTCGTGGCACAAATCCAGAAAAATAGGTAAATGTATGAGCAGGAATAACAACACTTCCGTTACATGCTTTCTCTTGTAAACTCAGCAGACGCAACCGATATCGATCACGACTTAAACTCATGAAACTATATAAAGACCCAGGCATTGAACTCACATCGTCACTGGTATAATCATACTGAAATTCAAACCGTTTGCAACGCTCCGCCAAATAGTCCTTTATTTCAATAGCGTCGAGCCTTCGCGATTCGGTATTTGCAAGATCATCAAACACAGAAGACACCCCGCCTAGATCTTGTCGAACGGTATTTGCTACAAAATGGATGTAGCCGCTAGTAGTTTTAATCGAATCCAAACGAACCCCGGAAACTACATTCTTTATAATCCGATAGCCCCCTGTAGATGCTTCTGTATTTTTGATTGGAAAAGTGGTGAGCGTGTAGAAAGAGTAATTCTCTGTCTTATACTTGATATTAATTGCAAAGACACCATCAGCAGAAATGATTCTGTTAAGGTACCAGCTTGAAATTACATTTCCCTGACTAAGCCCTCCTTCTGTACTAACTGTGTTTGTAATTTCAATTGCGTCAATATCACCCACCTGTGCCGTACGCCCAAACTCATATTGTGTACCATCTGGCGTTGTTATCGTAAAACTCTGTATGCTTTGTACCGATGATGGACTATACTGGTACTGAATTTTCAGGTCCTGCTCCGGTTGTATAACAGGCTTTCCATCGTCCCGGATATAAAATCTGCCAGAATAGTTTAGAAAATTGAAGAAAAAGATATCCGGCTCACCATCTCTTTTACCTTCTGCAAATTTGCTCCAAAACTGCATCTCACTGAATACATTATCAGGTGATGGCAAGCCTGTATTGTATGATATGTTATCTGTCCAAAAATACTTATAGAAACCACTGTCGCTTAGGTACCCATGGGTGTTTGCGTCAACATTACTTGTGCCTTTCTCATCCGGAGCCCCCTGTACAGACCTCGTAATTACACCACCGGCATTCAATGACCAGCCCATACCTACCCAACTTGCGGTTTCCCACACCTTCATGCCACCAGCATGATAACTTAAAGATATGGGCATGCTAAGGGGGCCTTCCTTGACCGTATAAATCGGGATAGAAACCTGAGGTATGCCAGTATGGGCATTTACCGGGACATCAGCATACTTTCCAAGTGAAGCCGCATTTGGAGAAGCTATACTAATATCATTATAAGGATTATTCTGACAAAATGAATAAACTACCGAAAAGAGTCCAAAAATAAACATCCAAAATCTCAACTTCATAAACAACGTTTTCCTTTTCATTAGAATTGATAACCGAATCGAAACAAAACAGGCTGTGTTCGTGGAACATGCTTATTATGCAAAAAATCATACATCAGCTGAATGGTGGAACTTGCCCTTCCAATCTTCACTTTTTGCATTGCTCCAAGAAGCGCTGAATTCTGCCACTGCGAAAGGTCTTTTATTTGGTCAAAGTCGGTAATCCGCTTAAAATAGTTCACCTCAAAACCGCCTGAAACGAAAAACGACTTTTTGATATTGAAATCCATTCCTGAACGCAGGCTAACACCTTCATGTGTTAATTTTATTGATTGGAAATTATTACCAAGACCAAGCTTATAAGAGATGCCAACCCCTGAATAGAATTTATCAGATATCCGATAGTTTACCTGACCGCCAAAATCTATCGTTACCGGGAATATTCCATTGTACCGGGTTGTCTGAAAATTAAATCCGAAGCCCCATTTTCGTTGCTTCTCTGACACTACAAGCTTTCGATCCTTCTGCTTAACGTCATCCTCTGCTACCCGGTCTGATATGTTTAAACTATCCATCTGATCCTGAGGTATTAAAGATTGGGACCGTTGAAACATGCTGTTTACTTGCTGATCTATACTAATACCAGGTATACCTAACTGGCTCGCCATTAACTGCTCTACCGACTTGCGTGTTTGAAGACCAGCGATCTCTTGTGGTTCAAGTTTGTTACCATTTCCCGGTAAACGGAAAAAAGAAGCCAACATTGAATTTTTACTCATGAAGGCCTGAAACTTCTCTGATCGACTGAATTTTGAAAAGACCCCAGTCACTTTTTTGCCCGGTGTTTCATACAACTCTTTGATTTTTTCAACCTTATCAGAATACTCGTTGGCCAGTTTGTGAAGCCTTTTTGTATACCTGTCAACCAAATCTTTCGGGTAAGAATTGATTATTCCGTCTATTCTACCATTGAGCATTTTTTCAAAGGAGGTCAACCGGTCTAAATTGGCTTGTACATCATAAAATTCTTTGAACAGATTATCTGTTTCAGGACCTGCAATTGTTTTCAGTTCGTTTTCAGTATTTAAGAATCGGAGTACACCTTGGATGCTATCTAATAAAGGGGTATAATAGTGCCGGCTATTACCTAAACTTTCGCCAGTTTGGTTCAATATCTTTTCCTGAACAATGTAGAATTCGTTAATCTCAGATTCCCGGTTTCTAATTGAACTGTCTCTTTTTGAGATACTGGCAATCATTTCCCTTTCGGCAGTTTCTAACCTATTGATAACATCGATCGAGTTCTTCCTAACCTTTTCTTCCGTTTTTCTCACTTTGCTATCTAAGAACGTTTTAAGAACCCCTTGCAACGATGAAATTTCAAGACTGGAAAATTCCTGTGAACTTGCAGCCAATGGAAGGATAAACAAGACTGTGGCGAAAACAGCATTTTTTATAAACATGTCCAGGGTTTGCTTTTCGTGCATAAGTCATTAAAGTTGCTCAATCAGAATAACTAGCCATTTTGCCTTTAAATTCAGAAGTTACCTCACCCACAGACCCCTTTATCTACTTTCAGTGCCCAATATCTGCATCTTCTTAATTTGGGTCAAGAGGAAAACCCCGGAACATTTGCGTTTTTTTCCCGAAATTTTTGAGGAAAAAACACAGGGAAAAATTTGTGTTATATTTTTTTATAATATGACTCAATAGGCCTACAAAAATCCTGTTCACATTAAAAACAGCAATTATTATAGTCTAACCAATGAATAAATTCAAATTGAGATTTCCTGAAAGCCTTAAAAGAAAATGGGTAAAAATGAAGTGAGAGCGAATCTGCAAATTGTCAACCTCTACTAGCGATTAGAAATGACCTTCCTTCTTTCTGGTAACCGGTATATCCTATTTCAAAATACCAATACTTAAAACTTTGAAGTCAATAAGTATGCATTTTTATTCTTGGGAGTATATTTTTCGGTTGAGAAATGTTCAGCATACTGATTTGGTGCGTGGCAAAATATGAAAAGACTGCCATTTTAAGTACTTTATGAATAGCTATTTTAGGTAAAAATGGCTATTTTTATATGATATAATGTTCTTTGAAAATCAATACAGGCCTGTCTTAGGGTGGAAATCATTACTATCCGTTCGGGATGGTAATGGCGGGGATTAGTTCCAAAGCAGCGGGAAAAATGGAGAATAGATTTAAGTTCAATGATGGAGCGGAACTAGATAATAAAGAGTTTAGCGACGGAAGTGGATTGGAATTATATTCA
>JBGSHT010000133.1:0-2797 GCA_041752135.1 Chitinophagaceae bacterium
GTTTTCATTAAAAAGGGTATCGATAATAATTTCGTTGCCATACTTCTTTTTCAACTTTACTGATAAATCACGGATATCTTTTACACTGTAGTTCAGGTTATAGGATGTATCCTTGAACTGATCAATGCCGATACCAATAAAATAAGTGGTTTCTTTTTGTTTGACTGGAGGTGTATAGTTAACTGTCAAAGGCATCCTGTAACTCTCCGTACCATTCACATTGATGACTGATGTTTCAATGCGGTTTTCTCCTTCGGATAATGGGATAGATATATTTTTATCCAGGCTGTTGGATTTACTGTTTCGGATGCTGATGCCTCTTTGCCCGTATACCGGTACTTCATTCACCCAGACATTGTAACGGTCCAGGGGGTGGGTACTGTCAATGCCCCGGATATGAAGGTCTAGCCATTCTTTCTTCTGTTCAAAGGCAATTTCGTCCCGGTTCACAAAATCAGCCTCGGGAATACTATAATGGTCATGAAACGTTGACGTATCAATACCGAGATTTTTAATGCGTTTGTAATACGCATTTCGATAGGTATTAATTATAACGCTATCAGAATTACCAATGGCTTCAAGGACCAGGTCGGGCCGGTTGTATTTCACATCGAGTTGTTCAAAAGTAATCACCTTAAGGTCGTATGTAACATAATGCAATAGTTTGGAAGCGTTGTGGGTGCTTTGATAATATCCGGATGGGAGCTGAACCATAAAATCAGCATTCTCAAGACTCAAAACGGTAAATTTCAGATTCTGCATTGGATATAAAGAACCATTACCGCCGACACTGCTGACCCTGACAATATCAGCAGAATTTGTCACTACCAATTGCTTATTATCAGGACTCAGATATGCTTTTTTTACATTTTCCCAATCACAAAACTGCTGAATGCTAAACGTTGTTTTACTTTTAGGATAATAACCCTTTTCCTTAAAATATTTTGCAGCACCCCGACTCATGCTATCGATTTCGACATCAATACTGTCAACCATCACAAAATATCCCTGCACCCTCAGGCCATACTTTTCTTTGCCAAAATCTGCTCCATTACTTTTGTACATATAGTGGCGTACTGTATCATTCAGCAGTATGCCACTCTCTGTATTCCATATCTGCCAGCTATTGCCTTTATGTAAGATAATTTCCTTTCCAAATTCATCATACGCGGCATCTTCCACATAACTGATATGCCCTTTCAAATCTACTATTAGATTCCCTGTTAAAGCATTCCACACTTTAGCTGTCAGGTCCATGGACGCCGTTACCACTTTGGATCCATCACTATTGAATCTGGCATCTGTCAATTCACCTATATGCCCTTTCAGTTCTGCAATCAACGTTCCGTTGGCAGCATCCCAAATTTTAGCCGTAGAATCTTTCGAAGCGGTTATAATTTTTTTCTCATCAGCGCTGTATCGGACGTTAACAATAGCTGCATTGTGCCCCCTGAGTGTTATCAACGTTTTGCCGCTGGACACATCCCATATTCTCACCGTGGAATCTTCAGAAGCAGTGATAATTTTTGTTTCCCCATTATTAAAACGGGCGATATTCACGACTCCTGTATGCCCTGAAAAAGTTTTTATTTTACTGCCAGTGGTAACATTATACAGGGCAATTTTATTATTATTCAAAATGGCAACCAGTCTTTTACTGTTTTTAGTAAAAAAGAATTTTCTGTCCTTAATATAAAAATTAAAACTTTCCTGTTTTACCATATTCGGTATACTAAAACGCTGTTTCCCCGTTTTAGCATCCATCAAAAAAATTGAATCAGTAAGTGATTCATTTTCTACTTTGACAGCATATACCTTATGATCCGGGCTGTAGTATGGATCACTGAAAATACTATTAAGATGAGTAAATTTAGTCAGTATCGGGCAAGATGAACTATCATCTCCTCTTGGTTCAACACGACCATCACTCCATAAAGCACAATCCGATTCCTGACGATTGTTTAATCCCCAGATGGATACCATTGAAATCTCGTCAAAACCGGTAATGATATGATCTCCATCCGGGCTGAATGTTGCCATGACAACATTTCCTCTGACGGCATCATGCCAGGGTTGAAAATCCCTTAACAGGCTTCCACTCGTAACATCCCATAGTTTGGCTGTACCATCCTCAGAGAGTGTAAGTACTTTCTTGCTATCGTTACTGAATTCGGCAGAAATTACAGGCATAGAGTGCCCTATAGGTAAAACTATTTCCGGGGGTTGTGCCTGCAGTACTGACAGCATAAAAAATTGCGGACATAGGAAGAGAAGTATTCGCATTGAATTTGAATTAGACTGTACTTGATTCTTTTCACAAGTGAATAACAATGATGGAAATTTGAATATGAATTACCACACATTCCAATCCACCGCAATGGCTTCATTCCTGGACGTGGGTTTCTGCATGCCATTGGTCAGCTCCTGTACCCTCGCACCCACAATCTTTTTCAGTTCGCTTACTTTCATCGTGGGATATTTATCCATCGCTTCCATGATACAGTAAGTAAATACACCATTCTTTAAATTTCCGTTCTCCAATGCAAACTCCGTTCCCGCAGCTGCGGAGATGATCGTGGCGCCGGTGCTCTTGCCCACGTTCACAAACAGGTTCTGCATCAGTTCAAAGCTGTTTTTCAGTCCCAGCTTTTGGGAGCCTTCTTCCGATTCTGAGATCTCACCACCTTTTGATACCACATGGTTTGCAGCAAGCGTTGACTGATTGATCTTTACCTGTTGAAATTCTTCTTTATCCACTTCACCGCTATGACAGGCATCGATCAGCATCAGCTTCTTC
>JBGSHT010000134.1:0-6410 GCA_041752135.1 Chitinophagaceae bacterium
GTTTTCATTAAAAAGGGTATCGATAATAATTTCGTTGCCATACTTCTTTTTCAACTTTACTGATAAATCACGGATATCTTTTACACTGTAGTTCAGGTTATAGGATGTATCCTTGAACTGATCAATGCCGATACCAATAAACCTGGTAATTGTCTGTGCCGGTTCGATTGGTTTATATTTCAACATCTTTAGCTCCCGATAACTTTCAATACCATTCACATTTGTAACAGACACCTCAATCCTGTTGATCCCCTCTGAAAGAATAATACTTACCTCTTCATCCAAATTACGGGTATTTCTACTCCGGATACTTATCCCACGCTGACCATAGACAGGAACTTCATTTACCCATATATTATAACGGTCCAGCTCATAAGAACTATCCTTTGCCGTTAGTCTAATTTTCATAAATTGATCCTTTTGCACATAAGCACCAGTGGAAAGTAAAAAAAAATCTGTCTCCGGAACGGCATATCCATCCCTGAAAGCGGTGGTATCTATACCGAGTTTTTTGATGCGCTTGTAATAAGCATTTCGGTAAGTTTGTATGATTGTTGTATCCGTATTTCCAATGGCTTCAAAAACAAGGTCGGGTCGGTTATATTTTACATCGAGCTGTTCAAAACTGATCATCTTTAAGTCCTTTGTTATATAATAGAGCAATTTGGATGCATTGGGTGTACCCTGATAATAGCCGGACGGTATTTGTAAAAAATAATCGGTGCTGTCCAGGGCAAAAAATGTATAAATAAGCTGGCCGTTTTCTGCATCCCATTTCTTCAAAGTATTATCACTGGAAGAAGTAATGATATATTTCCCATCTCCCGCTTTGTCTGATATAAATTGAGCCTGGTTAACACAGGATAAATGTCCTTTAAGGTCAGTTAGCACTTTTCCGTTTGCAGCATCCCAGACTTTTGCCGTGTAATCATCTGAAGCCGTTACAATCTTTTTGTCATTCCCACTAAATTCCGCATAAACCGACTGTTCATCATGTCCATTTAATTCCGCCAGCCACTCCCCGGTATTAGTACTCCAGATGTTATTTCCATCAAGCGAGGTTGTTAAGACTTTTTTACCGTCGTGACTGAATTGAAAACAAACGTAGTTGTTCTCACTGGTCCGCTCTTTTAAATCAGACAGCCATTTTCCGCTTTCGGCATCCCAAAGTTTTGCATTACCATCATAAGTGGCAGTTACAATTCTTTTACCATCCGGACTAAAACGTGCAGCTGTTACAGATTCTTTATTCCCTGAAAGCGTTGTCAATAGCTCTCCGGATTTAGAATCCCAGAGCTTTGCTGTCTTATCTATGGAGGCTGTTAAAATTCTTTTGCCGTCCTGACTGAATACAGCAGACATTAATGCTCCATTATGGCCCGTAAATTTGTTTAACTGTTTGCCTGTTTGAGCATCCCAAAGAATAGCGGAGCCATCGTCTGAAGCAGACACTATCATATTTCCAGCCAGGGAGTCTCGTAATATAGACGGGCTAAATTCTGCGTAGTTCACTGTAGCCCGATGTCCGGCCAGTGTCACCAGAAGCTTCCCTGTTTCAACATCCCAAACTTTAGCTGTACTGTCCTTAGATGCGGTAACAATTTTCTTCCCATCGGAACTGAACTGTAAGGAGAAAACAACATCGGAATGTCCCCTTAAGTCAAACAACAATTTCCCCGAATGGAGATCCCATAGTTTTACATTTCCGGTTGTTGCGGCTGCCGTTGCCAATTTGTTTTCTACTCCTTCGATATACGGGCTTACCTTGAACAAAGGGACTTCCTCTGTATGCCCTTTTAAATCAACTAATAATTTACCATTTGATACATCCCAAATCTTTGCAGACCTGTCATTGGAAGAGGTCACCAGTTTTCTGTCGTCATCGCTGAAAACAACGGTATTAATTAAATTAGTATGCCCTTGAAAATCTTCCAGCATTTGGCCTGTTTCCGCGTCCCAGGTTTTTGCTGTTTTATCCCATGAAGCAGTTGCAATCATTTCACCATACAGGCTGAATCGGGCATCTGATACTTCCGCAGTATGCCCTTGTAAATCCAACAATTTTTTACCTGTATTTGCATCCCATACTTTGGCCGTTTTATCGTCAGAGGATGTCAGGATTTTTTTCCCATTCGGACTGAATACACAGGAATTTATATCGTTGCTGTGACCGATAAAGTCTGCTATCCGTTTTCCATCAAGCGCATTCCATAATTTTATGGAGTGATCCCAGGATACTGTAACTATTTTTTCACCATTTGGACTGAAAGAGGCAAATGAAACGCCTTCCTTGAATTCTGTCAAATCAACCAACAATTTACCTGTCTGGGTACTCCAGATTTTAACGGTTTTATCCGCAGAGGCGGTTATAACTTTACTCCCGCCTTCCGGATCTTCCGTATTTGCAAGACTGAATTCCGCAGAGATAACTTCATCGTTATGACCTATTAATCGATTTATTATTTTCCCTGTTAAAGCATCCCAAATAATGGCTGTTCTATCAGGTGAACAGGTCAGGATCATCTTCCCATCAGGGCTAAAAGAAGCCTTTGTAACTTCATCCTTATGTCCCTGCAAGGTGGCTATGACTGTGCCATTTTTTGCATTCCAGACTTTTGCAGTACTGTCCAGGGAAGCAGTAACAATATTATCTCCTCCGTCAAAGTCTTCTTTAGTTACAGGGCTGAATTCTGCATCATTAACCGTTAGAGTATGCCCTTTCAGGTTGGCCAGCAGATTCCCGGTATTGACATCCCAGATTTTGGCCGTATTATCTGTTCCATTGGTTAATACAATCTTACAATCCGGGCTGAAATGTGCAGAAGCAACTACACCAGTATGACCAATAGGCAACACAAGTTTGGGTTGTTGCCCATTACAAACATTAATTATGGTTCCGAATAAACAAAGGCAGAAAGCAAGAACAGATTTGATTTGCAAGAGAACAGTTTTATAAAAGATATGATTTTAAAATCAGTTTGAAAAAATTAAGCTTTTACACTTAGGTATTATAAAATATTTATTACCAAACATTCCAATCCACCGCAATGGCTTCATTCCTGGATGTGGGTTTCTGCATGCCATTGGTCAGCTCCTGCACCCTCGCACCCACGGTCTTTTTCAGTTTACTAACTTTCATTGCAGGATATTTATCCATCGCTTCCATGATACAGTAAGTAAACACGCCGTTTTTTAAATTACCGTTCTCCAGCGCAAACTCCGTTCCCGCTGCCGCGGAGATGATCGTAGCGCCGGTGCTCTTGCCCACGTTCACAAACAGGTTCTGCATCAGCTCAAAGCTGTTTTTCAGTCCCAGCTTTTGGGTGCCTTCTTCCGATTCGGCTATTTCGCCGCCCTTGGATACCACATGGTTTGCAGCAAGCGTTGACTGGCTGATCTTTACTTGCCGGAATTCTTCTTTATCCACTTCACCGCTGTGGCAGGCATCGATCAGCATCAGCTTCTTCCTGGCCGGGATGCTATCCAGTAAACTTTCCAGTTCATCATATGGCAATCCGTTCTCAGCAGGGTTTTTAAAATTGACGGTATAGGTGGAAAGAAAATAATCATAGTCCTTACTCAATAATCCATGACCGGAATAAGAAATCAAAACCCTATCATTCACCGTCGTATTCGTCAGTTTTTGTTTGAGCGCTTTTATGTTACTCACCGTAACGTTATCATTAAACAGGGTATCAATAATGATATCATTGCCATACTGCTTTTTTAATTTGGCAGATAAATCACGTATGTCTTTTACACTGTAGTTCAGGTTATAGGATTTATCCTTAAACTGATCAATGCCGATGCCAATAAAATACATTTTTTCTTTTTGTTTGGTTGCTGGCGTGTAGTTCACTGTTAGGGGTTTCCGGTAGCTTTCCGTACCATTAATATTAGTGATGGAAGTTTCAATGCGGTTCTCCCCTTCGGATAGCGAAATCTTAATGGTTTTATCTAAACTGTTGATGTTGGTGTTTCGAATGCTGATTCCTCTTTGGCCGAATATCGGCACTTCATTCACCCAAACATTATAGCGGTCGAGATTGTAAGTGCTGTCCAATCCCTTAAGATGGAGGGAGAGTATTTCATCTTTTTGTTCAAATGAGATTTCCTCCCGGTTCACAAAATCTGCTTCAGGGACGCTGTACCCTTCCCGGAAAGCAGTAGTATCGATACCCAGTTTTTTGATGCGCTTATAATAAGCGTTACGATAAGTTTTAATAAGTGCAGTATCCGGGTTGCCGATCGCTTCCAGCACAAGGTCTGGTCGGTTATATTTAACATCCAGCTGTTCGAAGGTGATGATCTTAAGATCTTTGGTTACATAGTGAATTAATTTGGACGCATTGGGGGAACATTGATAGTACCCGGAAGGGATCTGTACGAAGTAATCATTGCTGTCAAGTGCGATTAACGTACACATTATTTTACCGGTTTCCACATTATAGTACCCGACTTTGTAATTATCCAGATTGGCAAAACGTTGAGTGGTCTTTTCCAGACTTGCGAAATGCTTGTATTCAGGATCAAAAATGGCCATGGACCCATCATTGTTTTTGATGGTTTTCAAAAGTTTTCCGCTGGCAAAGTCCCAAACCCTGACTGTGCTGTCCATTGAAGCCGTTACAATCCGTTTCCCATCAGGCGTAAAAAAAGCTTCAGTAACTTCACTTCTATGCCCCAGAAGGGTTTTAAAAAGTTTCCCGGTTGCAGTATAAAATATTTTCGCTGTAGAATCGGAAGAAGCAGTCAAAATATATTTACCATTCGGAGACATAGTAGTACTATAAATGTAATCTGGAAAATAGTCCAGGTTTCTGATTTTGTTACCGCTGTATAAATCCCATATGTCTACTTCCATTCCTCTCCCAATACTACCTTCATGGAATTGTTCCGGACTGGCATTTACTGATAATAATATTTTCCCATCAGGAGAAAAACTGAAATTAAAATGCTCTTTTAAGTCCAGGATGTAAGTCTCTTGTCTACCAGGACCAGTAACCTGCCTTTTATAGGTATCCCATACCTGTCCCCCAAACCTGCCGTCAAGCAGGATATATTTCCCATTGGGAGAAAAGTTTACGTAATCGAAAGCTGACGAGTAATACTGTCCAAGGCTTCTGATTTTTTTACCCGTCAAGGCATTCCTGATTTCTATAAAGTTTTCCTGATCGTAATTCAGGGATATGATATTCTTACCATCCGGAGAAAAGGAAGGACTGGAAATTGAACCTGGCAGGCCGGTGAATTCTGTTACCAAATTTCCGTTTTCTGTATTCCATACCATTGCCGTAGCATTAATGCCATTCCATGATTCAGTAACAATGTATTTCCTATCTGTGGAAAATGAGGTAGTTAATATTCCTCTTATTTGTCCTTTAACCGTTGTAGCCAGGTTCCCTGTTTGTAAATTCCATATCCTGGTCAGGGTATCCCCTGAATCAATAGCAATAAATTTACTATCGGGGGAAAAAGTGGCACTGTAAACACTACTGGTATAGCCCTTGAGTACAGATATTTGCTTCCAGTTGTTGGCATCCCAGACGATGACATAATTATCATCGGATGCCGTTGTGGCCAAATATTTCCCATCGGGGGAAAAAGACGAAGCACTTATAAATGGATCTGCATGGACTTTCAATGCTGTTATCAGCTTCTTGTTAATAGCATCATATACCAAGACTTTACCTGCATCAGAGACCTTCACTATAAATCTCTTATTGGGTGACAAAAATGATTTAGAAGTATCCTCTATTGGATTTTTTTCACCAAATAAAATGTTCCCGGTCAGTTTATTATAGTAGCTGATTGTATCATCTCTGGAATCCCTTTTTAAAGTAGTAGTCAGGTTTCCACTGTATACATTCCAAATTTTGATAAGGCTATCAGCAGATGTGGTGACAATATATTTCCCGTCTGGTGAAAAAGTAGCACTGGAAACTCTATCAGTGTGACCCTGCAGGTCAGCTAAGAGTTTTCCACTGCGTACATCCCAAAGTTTGGCTGTACGATCTACGAAAGCAGTAGTTACAATATACTTCCCATCGGGGGAAAAAGCGGCAACTATTCCTCCTGTTGGATGACCGGCCGGAATAACGAGCCTGGGTTGCTGTGCATTACATATTGTAAGAAATGTTCCGAATAAACTAAGGCCAAAAAATAATATAAACCTTAGTAACATATGACAGGTTTTATAAAAGATATACTTTTTAAGTCACCTTACCTAAAAACAACTGCCTTGAAACTCTAAAAAAATAGTTTTAAAAGTGTTGTGCTATTAAAACTAATCATTACACTTTCGATGATTATACTTATTAGATCCTTCACCCTGTTATCTTAAGAGCTTCAATCTTTTAGCGGGAACCGGGCTCAGGATGACAAATATCTACCTGTCATGCCGAGGAACG
>JBGSHT010000135.1:0-3777 GCA_041752135.1 Chitinophagaceae bacterium
GGGTTCGCTGTAGTCAACAACCTGTTTCTGGAGTTTTGTACCACTGGCGTCATAGGTATAAGTGATGATCCCCTTATTGCCGCCACTTCCTCCGCTGGGAACTTTCACCGTCACCTGCTGTGGTAAATTGAGGTGATTATAGGTAATGCCATCCAAACGGCGATTACAACAACTTGCTCAATAACAACAAAAGCCCTCGTTTGAGGGCTTTGTTTTATTCTTTTGATGCTATACTTTTTCTCCCACCATACCACACATACCGCCCATCGTTAAAAGGAAAATATTTTGGTATATTGTCTTTAGCCTTACATTCCGCAAACCATTTTTTATACGCTTCAAATACAATTTTAATTTTCTTCTGGTCGCTGTTAATGTCTTTCTTCAGTTTACTGTCGTACAATACAGGTGTACAACTGTATAATTCCATTAGCTTAGGCCAGCACAAACGATTTATTATAAACATAGCATCAACCTGTATTGTATAACGGGCAACACCTTTTGGCTTACCTCTGCATCCTTCAATGCCATTAAAACTTCGATTAACAATATTCATGCAGCAAAGTGATGTGTCGTTCTCGTACTCTAACAGCTTTTCTATTATTAGTAATTTACTGCTGTCAGGCAAGATTATAAAACTATCAAGCCAATATTCTACCTGAGATTCAAGCATAAATGTGTCAATACAATACTTTATTATAAGTTTTTCGCCTGAATACTTTTTATCATAAGTACATTTCTTTTTTACAACCTTAACAACCTGTCCATGACAATTCAATACCCCAACCAACAGAAGGGCAACAAAAAAGAAATTTTTGATTTTATTATTCTTGTTCATACGCAGTTCCTTTAAATGTCCCTTTAGCTTTATTCGTAGTATTTAACCCGTTTTTCTTTCTTAAATCTGTTGCTTGCTGCTGCGACATAGTTCGGACTCCGTTAGCAACTTTACCGGCTTTTGTACCTACTTGCTTATCGCTTCCTTTTTTATCGTAAAAAGTTGTTTTTGTTCCGTCAGGTGTTGAAGATGCGGTTTTCTCTTTATCTAATGTGGTAGTTTGTGGCTTTGCTAAATCATGGTCAGACGTTACTGTTCCATCTTTGTTTACTTTTCCCGAATGGAAGTCATCGCCACCAAAGCTCATTACAAAAGCATCTGCATTTTCAACAGTAACTCCATCACTCATATATCCGTCTTCTTTTAAAATTGTCCTTACACTTTCGTTCCCTTCAGAACCATCAACGACAACCAGCTTCCCATCTGCAAAGGTTGTACCATGACAGTTTTGAGAAGCATCAAATTGTTGATTGGATGATGGTGTGTAAGTAACATTACCTTGAGCATCTGTTTGCTGCTGTTCTACATATTGGCTAACCATTTGAAGAGCCCTGACTGGTGTTCCTTTATCAGTATAAATCACTACTTCCTTAAATGTTCCGTTAACTCGGTATGTATTACCATCTGAACCTGCAACAGTTGAAGTTCTTGAATATGTCTGTCCTGTAGAAGTTGCAATTAGATTTCCATCTTTATCTTTCAAAAGATGTCCGGCTTCATCTATTATTTTAATTGGGTTGTTTGCCGCATATTGATACGGGGTAATTGCTATATATACTTCTGCAAATTTATCATGATTGAACCAGCGACCTATTTGTGGGTCATAGTTTCTTGCTCCAAAATCATAAAACTCTAAACCGCTTCCATCACTAAACTCTTTTGATTGTCTTTCTTTCCCTCCGAACTGATATTTGTTTTCTAAAACGCCTGCCGCCTTAGATGATATCCCCGCCATTACCATCCCGAACGGATAGTAACTACCAAAACTATTTCACTATCCGCCAACTTTCACTGGAAACGACTTTTCGGATTCAAAGAACTTTTTCAAATCCCTTAAAAATACCATGTTTTTCTTTTCCCTGGAAGACTTTTTCCAAAGGCGGCAATCGAAAGAAAAAATTCTGCTCCTAGTTGTGAAACTCAAATGAAGCCAACTACATTCCTAAAACTACACGGGGCATTTAGGATAATCAAGAAAATGAACCAGGACGAACTGGCCAAAAAGCTGGATTTACATGGCGCCGTCATTGGCCGCTATGAACGTGATGAAGTCAAGTCCTAAATCGAGATGGCCGCCTCCATCGCGGAAGTCCTGGAAGTATCACTGGATTACCTCGTAGGCAACACCGATCTGCTGCTGGAAAAAAATGTCGTCAATAAAATTGTAGATATACAAAAATTCAACACCGAAGATCGCGCCCATGTGTTTGCTCTGCTGGATGCTTTCCTACAGTCACATAAAGCTAAGAAGGTGTTTGCATCGTAAAATCCAGAATTACATATTCTTATTGCCATCGCTTATCATATCCTCCAATTGCCCAAACACTGGCAGCAAAAAAAATAAAAAACACAACAAAAAATAGCAGGATACTTAACAGCAAGTAACTTTGCTGTTTTGATTTTCCTAATTGCCTATACATATTGCGGATCTCGATATCTGCTATTTTACTTTTAAGTGATTTGCGCAAAACATAATGAGTATAATACCATATAATGGCCATACCCCCAAACATTATGTAATTAGATATTTTGAATGGCAATACGCGCATTAAAATAAATTCCGCAATCAAAACAATAAAAAATATCTCCACACTTACTATGTATGCCGTTGCGTCCTCAGTAGTAATGCCATTTTTTTTGTCAGCTATTCTTTCCATCAAGGAAAAGTTAATTAGATATATCTTTTTCATTTCATTCATCTTTTCGCCATAAACTTCCATTTCTACCAATGGTCGCATCTACTTTATTACCAACATCAAAATAGTAGTCTAATGCCCCGTAAACAGCCATACCTACAGCAACTGCAGCAACAACAGGTGCAGCCGCAACAGTTGCCACAACCAAAGTAGCTCCAAGTAGTGCCCCATCAATAACCGTGTGTGCATCCCAACTGTCGGTTTTGATTTCATAGACAATATTGCCAGCAGTAAGAAGATTACCGACAGGGCCAAGCCTTTTTACTAATTTACCAGCTCCCTTTATTCCATTTACAACTCTTGTAGCAGAAGCTCCGGGCTTAAATAAATTTACATCATTGTAATACTTATAGGCTTTATTTAACTTGTAAAAATTACTTACAATTGCACCTCTCTTAATGGAAGAAAGTCCGGCTGCAGCCAATTCAGCATTAGATAAAACACCGTTGTAATGAGTTTCAGATTGATCAAGGTAAAATCCAAAGTTTCTCGGCTTCCTTCTTGTCCCTGTAACCGTAACATTCTCTAAATTTCCCCAGCCAGGATCAGTTGATGTTGATTGCCCATTTTCATCCCACCATGTTGAGTTGCCGCTATCATCTGTTAGTTTCAACCTCTCACCTAAATATTGTAGTCCTGAATTAGGATCTAAATCATCTTGCTTATGTACCTCGGGATCGAAGTAAATTGTTCCGTCAAGACGTTGTACATAACCAGTAATTGCATTTTGCCCATTAAGACCGGGCGACAGTCCACTAGGATCATTAAATAAAACCGGATTATTATACGCAAATTGATAAGGACTTAAATCATCGAAGAAATCCGATAGCGGATCAACTCGACTAAACCTCCCTATCTGAGCATCATACATCCTGTATTGGGCATCATAAAGATCTAACCCGGTACCATCACTAAATTCACCAGACTGCAGTTCATTACCTCCATTAAACTTGTTTCTATTTTGAACCGCCCCATTTAGTGCTTTGGAGGATATCCCCGCCATTACCATCCCGAACGGATAGTAAT
>JBGSHT010000136.1:0-3647 GCA_041752135.1 Chitinophagaceae bacterium
AATCGTAAAGAAGAAGGTGGTATACTGGGAGGATTAGGCAATCTCCTTGATGGAGATGGCAGGTAAAGCATAAAAAAACCGGCAGCTTTTACGCTGCCGGCCTTTGTGATAACCATCCGTGTTATATCTTTTCCTGAAAGGAGTGTATTTTTTGAAACCGCTTCTCTTTTCTCTGCCTCGTTAATTCCCTGCGGTTGATGACGTAAAATTACTTGCAGAAATACGACAATCAAAATCAGCCATCGAAGCATTCTGACCGTTTATCGAATTCAAACCAGCAAACCTGGACCGTATTACCCACTTGCGGTAACGGCTAAATGATTGTATGGTAAATCTTAGCGTCTTATAAATCATTGCGGTTAAATAACCTTCATAGAAAAAGCCGGAAGCTTTACGCTGCCGGCCTTATCCATAAACCATCCGTGTTATATCTTTTCCTGAAAGAAGTGTAATTTTTGAAACCGCTGTCCTCTTTTCCTGCCTCGTTAATTCCCTGCGGTTGATGACGTAAAATTACTTGCAGAAATACGACAATCAAAATCAGCCATCGAAGCATTCTGACCGTTTATCGAATACAGATCTTAAAGCTTGGACTGTATTACCCACTTACGGTAATGGATAGATGACCAGGAGGTAAAACTCAGCGTCTTTCAAATCATTGCGGTTAAATAACCTGCATAGAAAAAGCCGGAAGCTTTTACGCTGCCGGCCTTATCCATAAACCATCCGTGTTATATCTTTTCCTGAAAGGAGTGTAATTTTTGAAACCGCTGTCCTCTTTTCCTGCTTCGTTAATTCCCTGCGGTTGATGACGTAAAATTACTTGCAGAAATACGACAATCAAAATCAGCCATCGAAGCATTCTGACCGTTTGTCGAATTCAAACCAGCAAACCTGGACCGTATTACCCACTTGCGGTAACGGCTAAAGGATTGTATGGTAAATCTTAGCGTCCCATATCTCATTGCGGTTAAATAACCTGCATAGAAAAAGCCGGAAGCTTTTACGCTGCCGGCCCTATCCATAAACAAAACTCACCTCAGTGGGTACTCCCCCAGTGAACGCCTTCTGTATGCTGCTCATGACGGCATCCATGGTGATGTCACTTTTGGCGGAGATCAGGGCGCTGCAAGTAGCAGGGATGGGTCGTTTTTGGCCAGAAGATAACGCATCGAAACATCGGATATAAGTTGGTAATTCAGGCAAACAGGGAACATAGGAAGCAAACAGGGAATGATCTGATTTTCTAATGCCCGCGCATACTCGACCGGCGAACGGACGCTGGAGACGCCTTTGGTGACCATGCTCTCCTGTTCCAAGGAAGGGTCAGGTATTAGAACACACAAAACAAATGCCTGGCCGGACACAAGTGCTGCGAGGCATGTGGGTTGGAGTGACTTCGAGTACACGTGCATTGCCGAAGACAATTAAGACACCATAGACCCACACTGTTATAGCCCCGGCATGGGGAAATTTGAGTATGTATTGCCCACCGACATACTCTACATGGCTGTAGGAATCTCCGCACTGTTCCTAGGTCGGACGAGACGAGGAGAGTGCAGTGGTGGTAGGCAGCGCGGCCCCCAAGCTTGTACGCAGACCCAGAAATCTGTGTCCGGGTTGGGCGGCACGAAAACTTCTTCCAATGGAAAACGCCCCCAACGGTATATAAAGAGCCTTAAACTACCCCCAAGCTTGTAAGCAGACCCAGCTATCTGTGTCCGGGTTGGGCGGCACGGAAACATTTCTTCCAATGGAAAACGCCCCCAACGGTATATAAAGAGCCTTAAACTACCCTTAAGCTTGTACGCAGACCCGTTGGGCGGCACGAAAACATTTCTTCCAATGGGAAACGCCCCCAACTGTATATAAAGAGCCTTTTAAACTACCCAGTGACGCAACGGCGTTTTTTTTCTTTGTAGACGCAGCTACAGCATGCGCCTCCCATGTTCTATACCCAAACTGCAAATGAGCTCCCGATTGGGGGAATAGGTACATAAGTACTAGGCAAGGACCGCCGTGGGGCACACCTTCTTGCCGCACAGGGTGATATCGTTGCGGTCGTTAACAGCGGCGTCTATATTGAAGTCCTCTTTAAGGGCCTGCTCATCATTATATATGGCGGGTATAGTCAGCAACGCCCAATCTCACGGCGATGGGGAAGGGGGAGGGGGAGGGGGGTGGAGTAGCTCAAAATGTACCTACAAATGTAGGCTTGTTTGTGAGCATAGCACGAGCCGTTGTGTTATACCTACACCAAACTTGCATAGCTATAGTCACTAAACGACTTTATCACGCTCACAAAAAGTGGGCGGAGGGGGGGAGGCACAAAAAACTGTTAATATCGTAAAGACGTAACTTTGGATCACACAAACACAGGCTCTGAGAGCATTGCGTGAATCATCGCTTATAGCAAATTCCATCCCGAGGGAACAAACCAAACCGGAATAAGCAGGCACACCTTTGCAATGGTGTTCGTGAAGCGGGTCTTCTCGTACCGCTCCCGCGACGTCATGAATGAAAGGTTCAGGTTCCCTGCGTCCTGGCGTGCGCATATAATGATGTACACACAGTCACGTAGATACTGACACATCAACGTCAGTTACATAAGCACGTGCATTCCGGCCCAGACAGTCGCGGAACCGGATTCAGAATCGAAGCCATGAATTGAACAACCCCAGACGGCAACAGAATCACACATATATTCTAGGTTATACAGCGGTTTTCACTCCGATTGTCGCTCCGCACGGATACTACGTAGGGCCCCAGGCTTCTATACATTCTTTTAGGGGTCTGGCGGCAAAATATATTTTATGCTCACAAACTTCGCAAAATGGTTTATTAACCAATCGTTGTGGCGTATTCAGCACAAAAAGGGCCCCAGCTACGTGCGTACTTCAAGATTCCAACTCCGCAACCCGTACATTTTTGTGTACGGAACGCGTAGCGCGGAGTGCGAAACGACAATCGGAGTGAAAACCGCTGTATTTCATGTATGCAAAAACATACATGGTACACGGTGCCGCCCCCGCTCCTCCTGCGCACATAGTTCACCCCATGCTGGGCCATCTCAGGCAAGTGGCATTCCGTCCATGGGTTCTGCATATACGATCGCCATTTACCTGTCAGTTTACATGGGCATTGCGTTCACTATCGTCCAATAGAGCATTGAACGTGCAATAGATTGTTGAAAGGATTTCGTGAGCCATGATGCGGTGCCGATAACAGCGCACACACCTGGTTGCGGCCTATCACGACCTGCATATTTGAGATAAGGAGAAACGAATCATCAATAAGCAAACAGTGCTTTGCGTGTCTGTGCGTATCTCGCTTCAGACTTTCCACGGGGTTCACAAAATGTGGGCACTGCCAAAAAAGCGTGGCGCCTCTTACATACGCTAGGTTCGTTGACCCACAGGATCAGAATCGTCTGCGACGACAAGTCTGCCTCCCTGAAAAGCCTGCTCAAGAAAGTGGCGCAAAGGTTATATATATGCGTAGTAAGTAGGTGCTTTTCATAATGCTTATTTTCAATGCGAACCGCATCGCTGCATATTTCTAACATACCAGTCTTCGAAGGCCAGGTTCTTCCACGGATCGGCACATTTCGAGCGGTAGTTGACTCTTCTGTGGTCCGCCACGGTATG
>JBGSHT010000137.1:0-2259 GCA_041752135.1 Chitinophagaceae bacterium
AAAGCGAGGATCATTATGAGGAATAACAAACCTGCGATGAGATAAGAATCCATTTGCAGAAAAAAAGAAAGTTTAGGCATGGTTGTAAGTGTATTCTATTGTTGAATAGGTTAAAGCTAATAAGTTCAGATTACCTGAACAATAAATTCAAGTGCTAAAATCCGATGTATCTCACAAAAAAAAGCCACCCGTAAAGGTGGCTTTGTTATTTTCAGAAGAATCTCTTTAGTTATCAAACTTAAGATCCAGACCAAGTCCTCTCAATTCATGTACAAGTACATTGAAAGATTCTGGTATACCTGCGCGCGGAATGTTGTCACCTTTAACGATGGCCTCATAGGTCTTGGCGCGACCGATTATATCATCAGATTTGAGGGTCAGTAATTCCTGGAGGATGCTTGATGCACCATAAGCTTCCAGTGCCCAAACCTCCATCTCACCAAAACGCTGACCACCGAACTGGGCCTTACCACCAAGCGGCTGCTGGGTGATGAGACTGTATGGACCGATAGAACGCGCGTGCATTTTATCGTCAACCATGTGGTGAAGTTTCAGCATATAGATGATTCCTACGGTTGCTTTCTGGTGGAAACGATCTCCGGTTTCACCATCGTACAGGTAGGTATGACCGTAATTAGGTAGGCCGGCCTTATTGATCAAATCTTTTATTTCATCAACAGTGGCACCATCAAAGATCGGGGTTGAAAAGCGAATGCCCAGTTTTTCACCGGCCCAGCCCAATACTGTTTCATAGATCTGGCCAAGGTTCATACGGCTAGGTACACCCAATGGGTTAAGTACAATATCAACAGGTGTTCCGTCTTCCAGGAATGGCATATCTTCTGCCCGAACGATCTTGGCAACAATACCCTTGTTACCGTGGCGGCCTGCCATTTTATCGCCCACTTTCAGCTTACGCTTGACAGCGAGGTAAACTTTTGCAAGTTTCAGTACACCGGCTGGTAATTCGTCGCCAATGGAGATATTGAATTTCTCCCTTTTGTAACGGCCCAGTTCTTCGTTGTATTTGATATTATAGTTGTGCAGGAGGGTGTTGATGGCATCATCAATTTTGGCATCACCGGTCCAGCCCAATGGATTAACATTCTGGTAATCGATACCGGAAAGGTTCTTGGCACTGAACTTAGCGCCTTTACCGATCAATACTTCACCAAAATTATTGGACACACCTGCAGATGGTTTGTCCTTCACAAGAGTCTGCAATTTGCTGATCAGCAATTCAAGGAGGTCCTTTTCATTTTGCTCATGGATCTTCTCCAGTTTCTCAATGGAAGCCTTCTCGCGAACCTTTGCATTTTTATCTTTCTTGGCACGCTGGAAAAGTTTCTTGCCAATCACCACACCTTCTGTTCCACTTGGCGCTTTAAGGGAAGCATCTTTAGCATCTCCGGCTTTGTCACCAAAGATGGCACGCAACAGTTTCTCTTCCGGAGTAGGATCGCTTTCACCTTTTGGTGTGATCTTTCCGATCAGGATATCACCTTCCTTGACCTGTGCACCGATACGGATGATACCATACTGATCGAGATCTTTAGTGGCTTCTTCTGATACGTTTGGAATATCCGGCGTCAGTTCTTCTTCACCTAATTTAGTATCCCTTACTTCCAGTTCAAATTCAGAAATGTGAACGGAAGTGAAGAGGTCTTCACGGGCTACTTTTTCGTTAATTACAATGGCATCCTCGAAGTTGTACCCTTTCCATGGCATGAAAGCCACTTTCAGGTTACGGCCAAGTGCCAGTTCACCATTTTTCACCGCATAACCTTCAGTGAGGAAGTCGCCGTCTTTCACCCGCTGTCCTTTAGATACAGCCGGACGAAGAGTGATGCTTGTTTCCTGGTTGGTTTTAATGAACTTGGTGAGACGATAGATCTGAAGGTCATCTTCAAAGCTTACCAGTTTTTGAGATTCATTGCGTTCGTAGCGAACATGAATTTCATTGGCATCCACAAATTCAACCACACCATCGCCATCTGCATGTATCTGGATCCGTGCATCACGGGCCGCTTTTCCTTCCAGTCCAGTACCCACAATCGGGGCTTCGGGCAGGATAAGCGGAACGGCCTGGCGTTGCATGTTTGATCCCATCAGGGCACGGTTGGCATCATCATGTTCAAGGAACGGAATCAGGGAAGCACTTAAACCCACGATCTGGTTTGGCGCAACGTCCATGTATTCCACTTCTCCCGGATCAAGGATGGGGAAGTCACCGGTTTGACGGGCTTTTATTTTTTCTTC
>JBGSHT010000138.1:0-1662 GCA_041752135.1 Chitinophagaceae bacterium
TTTCTGAGAAAATCACCTGCGAATCTGTGTCGTCGTTCAAGAGGAAGACGCCGTCTCCTGATCCATTTAAGTTTGCTTCCAAGTCGAGGCGGACCAAGGTGCTCTCTAGGACGCTAAATGTGATCAGGTTTAACGACTGAAAACTGGCGTTTGACACAACATTCGTGTACACGGATTGTGGCGGTTGTGCAATCCCCTCGAAATCGAGTTGGATTCCATAAGCGGCGACGTCCGAAAGCAGCGTTGCGTTTGCTCGACCGCCGGATGTGCCGACCGGGATGCCGAAGTTGTTTCGAATCGGAGTCGCGATAACCGCCGCGATGCTGGAATCGAACGGTCCAGGTGTCACAGACTGGTCATAATCGAATGATGCAGCGGGAATGACGCCAATCGCAGATGTGAACAGTTCACGCTCAGAGATTTGGATTAGTAGAGGCGCCGAATGGACACGGTGTGGTGCTGCGGCAAAAAATCCCAATACTGATGCAATAATGACTGGATGCAGTCGCCCCATCGGTCACCCCCTGAGCAATAGACTCACGATAATTGTTTGAGGAACGCAGAATTGCAATTATCCGACATGGCTCAACAGACTTGTCTGAGGCCGCCACCCAAAAAGTTTAGCTGCCTTCAATTCGGTTCGCCATGTCTTTTCGGCCGAAATGGACGTTTCTCAGATAGCTCTCACGAACCATGATTGACAGGAGTCTGCTCACTCGCGTCGGCAGGCTTTCGCGCGGACAAAGCGTTCTTTCATTTGATCAAGTGGATAGAGGAGTAACTCAGCGATGACGATCTACCATCTCGTTTGGCAATCGGATTGGGCGTCGCTGACGAAGGATGGACTCTATCGCCCGGCAAGTCTCGCAACGGAGGGCTTCGTCCACTGCACGCGCGAGCCGGAGAAACTCGTCGAGGTCGCGAATCTGTTCTTCAACGAAGATCGGAATGAGCCGTTACTGTTGTTAAGTCTCGATCAAGAGAAGCTTGGCTCCGAAGTGAAGTACGAAGATCCCGGCGTCGGGCATCTTTTCCCGCACGTCTACAGACCGATTGAAACGGCGGCGGTGACGGGAACGTCAACGCTAGTGCGTGAGGGGAAAATCTGGAAGTTGCCTACGCAACACTAAGGTATCCGATCGGCTTCATTCGGTAGCTTATGCAACGGCATTGCTTTGATGTTTACGCCGATCTTGTCCAAGTAAGCTTGGAATCGTTGGATCGCATATTCCTTGTCGTCGAAGTAGTCTTCGTAGAAACCTGGAAAACCTAACCCCGGTGGTTTGGCATAAAAGGATGTGTCTTCGTCGTCGTAGTACCAAACCCAAACCCAGTCCCCCGGGACTCGGTCATCAACAATGTCGAATACGGCGTGTTCAAATAGTACCGGCTCTCAAAAATCATGAACGACTCGGAAATATGTGTCGTCTATTTCGACGACGACATACTCCTTGCCAACCGTAAGCCAAATTATTTCGGATGCATTGCTATTTGCTCTAATTATCATCGTTCATCGGCCGTATTGACCGCATGTTATGCCAGCATTTTGGCATTCAGAATTGGGAGAAATCATTCTTCACCGGATGCCCCAGACAACTCGTTGTCTGGGTTGCGCAGCAACAAGAGGGTCAGCGTATTCCCGCCATCGAGCGACGACTCAAT
>JBGSHT010000139.1:0-10154 GCA_041752135.1 Chitinophagaceae bacterium
GAACTTATCCCCGCCATTACCATCCCGAACGGATAGTAATGATTTCCTCCTTAAGACAGGCCTGTATTGATTTTCAAAGAACATTAATTCGCATAAAAATAGCCATTTTTAAATAAAAAAGCCATTCATAAAGTATTTAAATGGCGGTCTTTTAATATTTCGCCACGCACCAAGTCAGTATTCTGAATATACCTCAGCCGTAAAGCATACTCCCAAGAATAGAAATGCATACTTATTGACAAATATTTTTGAATTGTATTCTTACTTTCAAGGTTTTAATGTTTAGCGATTGAAATATTTATTTATTTAAAGACACATTCCTAATTTTCATAATTAGGAATTTTACATGTGTGATATCCATAATAGATTTTTCATACAATCAAAATATCCTCATTTGAATACCCAATTCAATATTTTGTTATATATGCTATCTGCAGTAATTGATATTACCGAACACTAGTAAAATCACTATATGATATCTGGTGAATAAATATTTAAACCCACGTTTTATTACTTATAACATTATGAAATGCAAGTGTATTTTCATGCCCTGAAAAGATATCCCTATAACCCTTGAAAAATATAAAAGCATGAATAATTTTAACTCTGCGTAATTAGTTTACAAGAATCCCACAACCCTGGATTAATTTTTTAATTAGTTGCCCCTCCTTTTATTTCATTATAGATTATCGCATTTAATTATGTGTATGGCAAGACTATGCCTTTCAATACTTGGAATCCTATTGCTTTTTCATGCTAAATCGCAAGATACAGTGCATAAAAAAAATGATAGTTTGTTTCAATTGCCTGATAAATTTTATGGGCGGGTTAATAATCTCATTGATGACACTGAAGAACAACTTACCCGAAAGACAACGAAATATCTTTCCAGGTTGAAAAAACAGGAAATACGTCTGAAAAGAAAGATCGGAAAATTAGATTCTCTGGCCGCGGAAAATTTATTTTCTAAATCAATTTCTCAGTACGATGATTTCCAAATGCGATTTGATGATAAATCACATCAACTGCAATCTAAAGCGAAAACATACCTGCCATTTCTCGATACATTAAAAACATCATTTAAATTTTTGGAACAGTATCAGCAAAACAAAGGAAACATTGAAAATTCGTCAAAAGAAATTGCTGCCACATTGGAAAAAATTAAGGGACTTGATGAAAAATTAAAACAGGCAGATATTATTACTGTATTTATACGGGAACGTAAAGCGTTACTGAAAGAAAAGTTACTGTCATTTGGAATGGCGAAAAAAGGACTCAAATTTCAAAAGGAAGCCTATTATTACGCAAAACAGGTTCAGGAATATAAGACTATACTTAATCAACCTGATAAGTTAATTGAAAAATCCATAAGCCTGCTAACTAAAGTACCCATTTTTACAGAATTCATGAGCAAGCACTCAGATCTGGCTATGCTCTTTCCTATGCCTGTCGCCGGCAGTTTCCCAAATTCTGGCAATGCACTTCAATTACAGGGGTTACAAACCAGAGTGCAGGTTCAAAATCTGGTACAAAACAATATAAGTGGTTCAGGACCCAATGCCCAGCAAGTGATGCAACAAGGCATTCAGTCAGCAAGACAACAACTCGAACTTTTAAAGAATAAAATAAACCTGGCAGGGGGGGCTAATAGTGATCTCGACATGCCGGAAGGTTTCATGCCTAACAATCAGCGAACCAAAAAAATATGGGAAAGGCTGGAGTGGGGCGTAAATCTGCAAAGTACACGATCAACAGCTTACTGGCCAATTACAACTGATTTTGGAACATCTGTAGGATTCAAAATAAATGATCGCTCCATTATTGGAATTGGTTTGGCATTTAAAATGGGGTGGGGAAAAGACATTAAACATATAGTAATAACAAGCCAGGGCGCAGGTCTGCGAAGCTTTATAGATTGGAAAGTCAAGGGGAAAATATTTATAACCGGCGGTGCTGAATTAAATTATCGAAACGAGATAAAAAGCCTGGTCCTGTTAAAAGATTATTCTGCCTGGCAGCGAAGTGCGCTGATTGGAGCAACCATGAAATACAAGGCCGGGAAAAAATGGAAGGGGAATATTCAACTTTTATACGATGCATTATGGAAGGAGCAACTACCCAGGACTCAGCCAGTGCTATTTCGGACTGGATATAATTTTTAATTGCTAGACACTTTATCAAACCTATACTTATGAAGATCTTTCAGTTTTTTATTGCATTAACATTTTTCTTTTCTGTCATTCAGAATGTGCAATCACAAACCAATGTGTTTACCAGTACACAGCAAATCCAGGCAAGTTCTGCGGAACCACATCAGGATAATACTACTGGAATATCACTTGGTATGAAATTTCAGTCGTCTGTAAATGGACAGGTAACAGGAATTCGGTTTTACAAATCATCCACAAATGTGGGAACACATACTGGCCATTTATGGAATTCAGCCGGCACATCATTGGGATCGGTCACATTTACAAATGAAACAGCATCGGGTTGGCAAACAGCCATACTATCCACTCCGGTATCAATAACTGCCGGTCAAATTTATGTAGTATCTTATCACAGCGCCCAGGGTCATTACAATAGTTCTGGTTCCTTTTTTGGGACTACCACTCCTAACGGACCATTGACCGCATTGGCTAGTAGTACCAGCCCGAATGGTGTATATATTTATTCAACTACGCCCGCATTTCCGAATCAATCCTATAGCGCGAGCAATTACTGGGTTGATATCGTATTTACAACAAACACGGGTGATATAACATCCCCGACCGTCGTGACAACTACTCCCGGCACAAGTTCAACTGGTGTTGCGACTAACACCACCATTAATGTACAATTCAGCGAAGCACTACAGTCTACATCTGTGAACACAGCATCTGCATATATTATGAATGGAGCTACTACCGTAGGCTCAACTGTGAGTTATACGGCAGGTAGCCAGAATATTATCCTTACTCCCACAAATGCATTGGAAGCAGGTACTACTTATACGGTTACTATTAAAGGGGGGACGGGAGCTAATAAAATATTAGATATAGCGGGTAATCCATTGTCTGCTGATTATACCTGGACTTTTACCACACAATCAACAGGGGGTAATTCAGCTGGTTGGACATTAAACGGAACGAACCTGGTTAATTCAAATTCGGGTTACGTAGGTATTGCTACTACCGTAAATCCCGCTCCTGCTGATACCGCTTTGAAATTGGCTGTTAACGGAAATATTATTGCCAAGAAATTAAAAATAACACAATTAGACTGGGCGGATTATGTATTTGAACCTGAATACAAACTTAGGCCGCTAAAAGATCTGGAAAATTTTATTCATCAATACAAACATTTGCCAGATGTGCCTTCTTCTTTGGAAGTTGAAAAGAACGGTATCGATTTAGGAGATAGCCAGGCTTTGCTTTTGAAAAAAATAGAAGAATTGACATTATATGTGATTGAACTAAGAAAGGAAATAGAAATGCTAAAAGTAAAAGTGTCAAAACAATAAGAAGGCATAATAATGAAATCTATGAGAATTCTAATATATTTTATCTTGTTTGCTATAATATTCACGGAAACCAAAGCTCAAGTTGGAAATCCAGGTCAGAATCCATATAAAGCATTTAATCCGGTTCCTGCATCGCCAAATATTGCTTCCTTTGAGAAGTATGGAAATATTCCAGTGAATATTAACACAGGAATCCCATCTATTCAAATACCTATCACTGAAATTTCTTTTTCTGATTTTAGTTGGCCTGTAAGCATGTCCTATCATGCAAGTGGGTTTAAATCTGAAGATATTGCTTCGCGACAGGGACTGGGTTGGAATCTTACGGCCAATGGAGTTATATCCAGTAACCAAACTGCCTTAAATTCAAGAGGGAGTAATCTTGAGTTGAAAAGATATTTAAATCTACAATTTTCAAATGGCGGTTTTGGTGAATGTTTGCCTGTAAATGAAACAGACATCAATCTTGCGGATGGCATTGCAAGTGGAATTTATGCAACGGAGCCTGTAGTATTTAATCTTAATTCGGCAACACTAAGCGCAAAATTCCTTCCGGATGGAAACTGTTTACCTGCTAAAAAAATAAAGATAACACATCAGGGAGATGTTGGGACTCCAAATGTTAATTGGACGATTAAAGATGAATCTGGAAATACGTATGAGTTTTATTTGAATGGTTCAAACTCGAGAAGTGCAGATTGCCAGGGTGTTGTTAATGCCCCTGAAAATTTGCATAGTTATTTAACTAAAATAACAACAGTTAATGGGAACATCATCAACTTCATATACAGTGCAGAAAGCTACACATACCAGCTTCCACCAACACTGGTTAAGAAATTTAATCCTGATTATCAAAGTTATTGCAATGCCAGATTTCCAAATGAGGAATATTCTTGTGAAAATACCTTTAACGCCAATGAATATAAACTAGATAGAATAGAAGCAAGTAATGGCATAGTGATAGAATTTAGTTATTCCGGAAGAGAGGATATTTCTGGTTCTACAAAACTAGATAGAATATTAATTAATTATCAACAGTCAGGAATTTTGCAACAGAGAAAAGTATTTGATTTAGAGTATGGTTATTTTTTGACTGAACCCTATAATACTCATCCGGTTCAAAAGCAATTAAAATTAAACGTAATTAAAGTAAAAGGTGAAGATAATACGAGCTTATTGAATCAATATTCATTTGTCTATAATAATGCTCCCCTTCCTAATAAATTGAGCTCTTCAATTTCATTTCCTAACGGATCTTATACAAATGCGATTTATAATATAAGCCAAGCAGGAATTTTAGAAAGAATCAATTATCCAACGGGTGGGTATACAACCTTTACTTATGAAGTTATACAAGCATATGGCACATTGAGATTGAAGGAATTGAAAGATTTTAATTTCGATAATGTATTAGCGAATTCAAAAAGTTATGATTACAACGACACTCCTCCACTTGTTATTCAAGCTGTATTTACTGAATCGGAACCAAACTATTTTTTTGGTAATCCCAATGGTACAGACCCAAAATTTTGCATAGATGTTAATCCATGTAGTTCCCCCTCGATATGGTTGCAACGTTGTGATCGCTTTGTTTTTAGGAATACCCCAGTAAAGAACACTTATCAGGATTATACTGACAATTCAGTAAAATATCCATTCGTAAGTGAATTCAATGGATTAAATGGAATTAACGGGAAAACAGAATATTTATATGGATTGCCAATGGGAAATCGATCATATAATGATGTTTTTTACCTCGAACAAAATCTGATTGAAAAAAGAATTTATAAGAAGCAAAATTCGACAGATTACGTCCTGATTTCAAAAGTTAAATATAATTATGAAACAAGCATTAGTAGTAATAATTTTTTCGATAATTCAGAAATTCCACTAGAGTCAAGATATTGGGTTAAAAGAATTAAAATCGAAAGACCCGAACTAATTTTAACCTGCTGTAGTGGGTTGCCTCCAACATGTTTTGAGAAATTGTATTTAGAATCAGACTATCGAATAGCCTCGGTACCTGTGTATTTAAAATCTACTGAAGAACAAAGTATCGAAGAAGGAAATTCAATTACCAGAGTAACTACTTATTCTTATAATAATCCCAATTGGCTCAATCCAACATCTAAGCAATTTGTAAATAGTAAAAATGAAATTATAGTTGATGAATATAAATATTCTTATGATTTTAATACGAATGCAGTTAATGCACAAATGACTGATAAAAATATGATTAGTCAAGTAATTGAAATAGCAAGAAAAAATATTTCAAAAGGGATTGAGTTGAATAGAACCCAAACAGAATATGGTTTCTGGCATGGCGGCTCGAAGATTTTTATCAATAAACAGAAAGAATCCATTGCTGGCAGTACTTTTCAAGACTTGATTGTTTTTGAAAAATATAGTACAATCGGAAATGCAGAGCAATACCTGTTAAAAGATGGACTACGCTTAGTGGTACTTTGGGGATATTCAGGCATATTACCTGTTGCAAAAATAATTGGTTCTGACTACAATACAGTGCTCAATAATACTGGAATAGACAATAGCATGCTAAATAGTCCGTCCAATGATAACGCTTTGAGAATTGAGTTGAATAAATTACGATTCTTACCGCAAGTATTTGTTGAAACTTATACTTATAAGCCACTTTTTGGAAAAACCAGTGAAACTGATTTCAATGGCCGTACGACATATTATGAGTTTGATGTTTTTGGCAGATTAATTCGAATCCGTGATAAGGATAATCGGATTAGAAAAGTCTTTGATTATAAGTTTAAAGATCAGTAATCACTTTTAAGGAATATTTGACATTTACATATTACAATAAGGTTTTTTTAAATAAGTCTTGATGAACAAGAAAAACAGGATTTGTAACAAAATATTTTTGTCTTTGAGTTACTTTATCATTGCATTAACTGAAGGCAATGGGCAAGTTCCCCGGAATCCAGCCGCACCTTACAGTTTTACTAGTACGAATTATATTCAATCTATTGATCTGTATAAGCCAATTATTAATGCAGGAGATGTTACAATAAATCTTGGAGTTCGTGATGCGGGAATTACGACTCAATTTATAGATGGTCTTGGTCGACCTTTACAGTCTGTGCTTAAAGGTCAGACACCTACAGAGAAGGATTTTGTATCTCCGGTTATTTATGACAATTTGGGCAGGGAAGTTTATTCTTACATGCCTTACCCCTCATCAGAAAGTAATGGCTTACTCAAAACAAATCCTTTTAATGATCAGGTATCCTTTTTTAATAATCATTTAGCTGGAGAGTCAGATGAAATAAATATTGGCCCTTCTATTTTAAATTGGGCTTATTCAAAGACCATATTTGAATCCTCTCCTTTGAATAGGGTTGTTCAAACATATGCACCTGGGAAAAACTGGATCGGATCAGAAAGTTCTGTTGATCAGCATATGATGTCTGTAAGGTATCTTGTTAATTCAAATGAAGATGTGGTTAGAAAATGGAATGTTACAAATACGCCAACTCTCATATTTGGTTCCTATTCCTCAAATGCAGTTTATGCTCCAGGCGAATTATTTAAAGTTATTTCAACCGACGAAAATGGAAGGCAAGTTATCGAGTTTAAGGATAAAGACAATCGAATAATTCTAAAAAAAGTACACTTTGAAACCAACAAGGATACAGGAAACGGTATAGGACATAATGGGTTTCTTTGCACTTATTATATATATGATGATATAGGATTTTTACGCGCGGTAATTCAGCCAGAAGGGGTGCAAATTCTTTCCGGACCTCAAAATTGGAACCTGGATAATTCCTTATTGGATGAGCAAATATTCAGGTATGAATATGATACAAAATCCAGGATGATTGTAAAAAAAATCCCTGGTGCTGGTCCTGTATACATGGTTTATGATAACCGTGACCGGCTCGTGTTTACACAAGATGCTGAAATGCGCATTCAAAATAAATGGCTGACTACACTTTATGACCATTTAAACAGGCCCGTATCTACAGGTATGATCACCTATTCCGGTTCCAGGGATGCATTACAATCGTATGTAAATCAAAACACCGGGAATGGCAGTGCCAGCACTGTAATGGTTCCGGAACCGGTTAGTGGCACCCTCTTTGTGTCAGAAAGAAAATCAGAGGAAACAGTTTATCTGGCAAAAGAAAGTATCGTTTTTAATGACGGATTTACATCAGAAAATACGGCTGAATTTTCGACAGAAACAGTTCAAAATGGAATAGCTGGCTCAGCGGAAATTTCAATTAATGATAATCCATTACCCCCCGGAAACAATTTTGCAGCATTGACAATTACTTATTACGACAACTACTACTTTACAAATCTGAAATACAACAATCAGTACAATAGTCTACTTGAAGCCGGTAATAATCTATATGCCGAATCAACACCCGTTCAAAACAGCAGCCAAACAGTTGGAATGGTTACCGGTACAAAAGTGCGGGTACTGGAATCTGTAAACAACTGGTCAAATTCCCCATTTTTAACCACAGTTAATTTCTTTGATGAAAAGGGCAGGGCTATTCAGTCGCTGGCAGAGAACGTAAAAAATGGCAGCGACCTACAGACAAACCTTTATGATTTCAGTGGCAAAGTTTTGAGTACTTATTTGGTACATAAAAACGCGGCAGCAGATAATATACAGGAAATAAGGGTCAAAACCAGTATGGAATATGATCATGCCGGCCGGCTTAAGGAAGTGTATAAAACCATTAATGATAATGTGGCACAGCGAAAACTCATTGCTAAAAATGAATACAATGAGTTGGGCCAGTTATATCATAAATACCTGGCACCGGGATTCAACAGTAATGCCGGTCTGGAACAATTGGATTACGACTATAATATCCGTGGCTGGCTAAAAGGAATAAACCGGGGGTATATTTCTGGTGCCGGCAATCACTACTTTGGCTTTGAACTGGGATATGATAAAGCCGCTACGGCTGTTAGCGGAACAACTTATATTAATCCGCAATATAACGGGAATATTTCCGGCACTGCCTGGAAGAGCAAGGGTGATGCCGAGAAAAGAAAATTCGATTATGCCTACGATAATGTAAACCGCATTACCGGCGCTGCATTCACACAATATACCGGTAATGGATTCAACCAATTAGCAGGCATCAATTTCAATGTGGAAAACCTGGCCTATGATGCCAATGGAAATATTCTTTCGATGAAGCAATGGGGATTAAAGGGTACGAGCAGTACGGACATAGATGATATGACCTATAGTTATTTTTTGCATTCCAATAAATTGAGATCTGTAACAGAAAGACAGGCAACAGACCATAAACTGGGCGATTTTACAGATAATAACCCGACTGACGATGATTACGACTATGACGAGAATGGCAACCTAATTTATGATAAAAATAAGGGCATACTGTCAGGATCGTCAGCAACACAGGGAATCAGCTATAACCATATGAACCTGCCGGCAACCATTAACTTGCCCGGCAAAGGAACGATCAGTTATATCTACGATGCTAACGGCACCAAGCTGGAAAAAAAGGTTGTTGAGCTTGCCGCCGCCTATAATGGCAACCGGGAAAAGAATACCCGTACAAGTTATATAGGAAGCTTTGTATATGAAAACGATAAGCTGCAATTCTTTGGACATGAAGAGGGCCGGGTTCGGCTAAAAAATCCTGTAAATAACGCTTCGCCGGAATATGTCTATGACTATATGCTCAAGGATCACCTGGGCAATGTACGCATGCTGCTTACGGAAGAAAAAGAACAGCAGATTTACCCGGCCACAACCCTGGAGGGAGAGATCAGCAATAATACAAGCGCCGTTGCAGTGGAGAACTTGTACTATACCATTAACACAGGCAACGTGGTTCCTAAGTCTGCAGCATTGAACATCCCGGCATACATCAACAAAAGAGGAATTCCAGTTAATAACAATCCCAACAGTAATGATGATGAAAACAGCGAAAAACTTTACCGGTTAAATGCCAATTATGTATCTGCAAAAACAGGCCTGGGTATTACCCTGAAAGTGATGGCCGGAGATGAGGTGAATATTTTTGGTATGAGTTATTGGAAAACGGCAGCTGGCGGAGTTTCAGGAACACCGGACCCTATTCCCAACCTTGACCTGCTAAATAGTTTTATAGGTTCCAATACAGCAGCTATTACCAAAGGCATTACCGGATCTGCCTTAAATGCAATACCCGCGATCCCCAATACGCTCAACCAGATTTTCAGTCAGCAACAGCAAACCATTGATAAACCCAAGGCTTATATCAACTGGATATTATTTGATGAGCAATTTAAGCCGGTGATGCAGGGTACCAATAGTGGATTCAGTGCGGTAGGCGAAGAAGGCGTTTTAACCGAACACCGCAACAGCGGGAACGGTATTCTGACAACGGGTGAAATAACTAAAAATGGTTATCTTTATGTTTATTGCAGCAATGAGAGCAGGCTGGATGTGTTCTTTGATAATTTGCAGGTGGTGCATAACCGGGGTCCGATCCTTGAGGAAACGCATTACTATCCGTTCGGGATGGTAATGGCGGGGATAAGTTCAAAGGCGCTGAATGGGGCGGTGGAGAACAAACGGAAATGGAATAAAGGTTCCGAATTACAAGACAAAGAGTTCAGCGATGGAAGTGGATTAGAATTATAT
>JBGSHT010000140.1:0-68201 GCA_041752135.1 Chitinophagaceae bacterium
GTACAGGTAAAGAAAGCAAACAGGAAGGAAACACTTAATAGGGAATAAATTACTTTCATATCGCACCGAATTATTTTTGAGTTGTCAACTGAGAATCCAAACAAAATTTTAAAAAAGATAAGCACTTCATCTTAGAGAGAATATTCTTTAAATAATTGACAAAACCCACCCAGTAAAAATAATCCTTAAAAATCCCCAAATCCATCAATCCAATCCATCCAATCCCCAAAATCCTGCTCAAAAAAAACCACCAGGTTTCCCCAGTGGTTTCCGGCTTCTATGCCGCAGATTATCTTTATGGATCAGCCCGGTTACGCGAAAATAACCGAAGGCTTCCATGATTTATCTGTAGATCTCATGAATACCTCCTTTTTTTTGATGAATACGTAAATTACATAAAATTCTTTTCCCTTACAAGGCCATTTTATTGGAAATCTATTGTTCATTTGTATCATAACCCAGCGATACCATCACGTTGGTAATGGTAAAATAACCTTGAAAAACTAATGTCTTTATCTGTTTATCTTTAAGTAATATTTAAAAAACTTATTATGCCTGAATCACATCAACGACACAAGCCAAAACATCAGCACCACCAGGCAACAGGAACCACAGGCAAAAAAAATAAAATTACAGCCGGCACTTTTATGACTGTTATGGGTGGGATATTCGGACTTTCCTTTGGCTATTTTACGGGAGACAGGAGTTTGTTGTGGTCAATCGCAGGAACGGTTGCCGGTGCTCTTGCCGGTTATTTGTTTGGACATTATATTGATAAAGCCACTGCCAGGAAGAAGTAAGGATCTCCTGGAATATTTCCGGTTTGATTAACATTAAAAATCAATCAAGGAAATTTATACCATATATCGGTTAATCGAAAGATGGATCTGGTAAAAGTTGAAATGCTGTATCTTTAACAGAGATAACTAAATTCTATTTCGACCAGTATAAAATTTGCCGTATGCCAACTTACACATTAGACGTCAACAATAAATCCTACACCGTTGATGTTGACCAGCAGATGCCACTATTATGGGTGATCCGGGATTTCATTGGATTAACAGGCACAAAATTTGGCTGTGGTATTGCCCAGTGCGGAGCCTGCACCATACATATTGATGGCTCACCCGTGAGATCCTGCAGCTTCCCCGTGGCGGGTGCTGTTGGAAAAAAGATCACAACCATTGAAGGCGTATCTCAAAATATAGATCACGCCGTACAAAAAGCCTGGATCGAATTACAGGTTCCCCAATGCGGCTATTGCCAGTCGGGCCAGATCATGGCCGCTGTAGCGCTTTTAAAAAGAACCCCCAAGCCTACTGATAAAGATATTGATACAGCCATGCAGGGTATCCTCTGCAGATGCGGCACTTACCAACGGATACGGAAAGCCATCCACCGGGCTGCCGAAATGATCTGACAGGATCATTTTATACAACCAGGTTTACACATTTGATCATGTAGTTAAACCAAAATCGATCCTGCAAATTTTATAACCAAGTCAAACCAGCATCATGCAACAAAATAACAGTTCCTTTGACCGCAGAAAATTCCTGAAACTATCCGGTATTACCGGCACCGGTTTCCTGCTCGGTTTAAATAAGGGCCTTGCCAATACAGCCATTCAACATTTTCAGCCTGTTGCTGATCTTTTTGAATTCACACCGTTGATCAACATTGAGAAATCAGGTAAGATCACCATATTTAATACCCGTCCGGAAATTGGCCAGGGCACCTACCAATCTGTGCCTTCAATGATTGCCGAAGAACTGGAGGTTACCCTCGACCAGGTAACGATCGTACAAACAGGTGGTGAAAAAAAATACGGCCCTACACAATGGGTTGGGGGAAGTTCTTCCATCAGGGGCAGTTATATTGATTTCAGAAAAACCGGCGCTGCTGCAAAAGAGATGCTTCAAAAAGCAGCGGCCGATGCCTGGAAAGTTCCGGTTGAAGAATGTTCTGCGGAGAATGGCCGGATATTCCATAAACCTACAAACAGGAGTATCGGTTATGGCGACCTGGCAGAAGCGGCTTCAAAACTGGAAGTACCTGCTTCTCCCAAACTAAAAGATCCAAAAGATTTTAAAATGCTGGGAAAGGCAACACCCCGGCCGGATGTACCCTTGAAATCAAGCGGCAGAGCTATTTTTGGTATAGATGCCGTTACACCCGGGATGGTCTATGCTTCTATTGAAAGATGCCCGGTCATGGGCAGTAAATTAGTGAGTGTGGATGATTCAGCTGCTAAAAAAGTGAAGGGTGTATTAGAGGTGGTGAAAAGTGAGCGTATCGTTGGGATTTATCGCTATGAGACCATTGCCGTTATCGCAGAAAATTATTGGGCCGCCCTGCAGGGACGCAGGGCTTTGAAAGTAAAATGGGATCATAAGGGCCTTGATGCATTCAATTCAAAATCTTACGAAGAAAATATGCGGAAGCAGGCTTCAAAAGAAGGCTTGCTAGATCACAGCCAGGGTGATTTCGACAAAAGCTTTTCCACTGCCCCCATCAAAGTGGAAGCCTTCTATGAAACCCCTTTTGTTGCACACTCCCCTATTGAGCCCATGAATTGCCTGGCCAGCTGGACTGCCGGAAACAAACTCGAAATCTGGACGTCAACACAAGTACCAGGTTCGGTTGTTTCAGATACAGCAAAAGAATTTGGCATCCCGGAAGAAAATATCACACTGCATACCCTGTTCAACGGTGGTGCCTTTGGTCGCAGGCTGATCCATGATTATGTGATGGAAGCTGTTGACCTGACCAAAAAAACAGGCAAACCGGTTAAAGTGATCTGGACACGCGAAGATGATACGCAGCAGGGGCCATTCCGTCCGCTTACTTTTTCAGCCATGAAAGCCGGATTATCGGCAGATGGAAAAGCCATTGCATTTCAGCACAAAGTCATTGCGCCATCCATAGAGGCTACTTTGGAGAAAACGCATGACAAGACCAAGGTCAATAAAACCATGACGGAAGCCATCAGTGAACAGAAATATGAGATTCCGAACATGAAGAATACTTATGTGCCTGTAGAAATCGATGTGCCTTTATTATACTGGCGCGCGGTGACCTCTACCACACTGGCATTTGCCCATGAATGTTTCATAGATGAGATGGCGGTAAAAGCCAAAAAAGATCCACTGGCCTATCGACTTGAAATGATAAAAAAGAATTCGGATACTGAAAAAGTACTGCGTAAACTGCAGGAAGTTTCCAACTGGAACAAACCCCTGCCGGCAGGCTGGGGACGAGGCGTTGCACAATATGAATTCTTTGCCGGGCTTTGCGGCCATGTTGTGGAAGTTTCCAAAAATGGCAAAGGCATAAAGATTGAAAAAGTGTATGCAGTGATCGATATGGGAACCGTGGTTAATCCGGATACGGTAAAAGGACAGGTTGAAGGTGCTGTTGTAATGGCCATCACTGCCGCGATCAAATCGGGTATTACGTTCGATAAGGGACAAACCGTACAAACTAATTTTCACAATAACACCTTAGTGCGGATCAATGAATCACCGGAAGTGATAGTGCATATAATTACGGATGGTGGTGAGGTGATCAAAGGTGCCGGTGAACCGGGCTTACCACCGCTTGCACCGGCATTGTGTAATGCAATTTTCAATGCAACGGGAAAACGAATCAGGAGGCTGCCTTTTGATATCAATAATATTTGAGAGGCATAAATAATTTGAAAAAATGGCCACAGAGAACCACGGAGTTTAATACAGAGAGCCGCTGAGATATCCTTTTGAAAATCTCTGTGGCTCTCATTCTTCTCTGCGGTCCTCTGTGACCTGAGAATTTCTATCATTAAATAAAATTGATGGTTATGTTCAAACATTTTTTTATCTGTGTATTTATGGTGGGCATTTCGGCTTCTGCCTATTGTCAGTCATTTAACCTCAAAGCGAGTATCGAGCGCGGTAAAGAAGTATATGCTTTGGAATGCCAGAGTTGCCATATGGCAGAAGGGGAAGGCCTGCCGGGCGTTTATCCACCGGTGGCAAAGACAGATTACCTGAAACAGCCAACGCCCTTTCTTATCAATATTATCTTAAAAGGCCAGACCGGTGAGATCGTGGTCAATGGAACGAAATATAATACGCCCATGCCCGCACAGGATTATCTTTCTGATGAAAAAGTTTCTGACGTCCTGAATTACATCAGAAATACCTGGACAAATAAAGGGGCAGCTATTACACCTGCACAGGTAAAGACACAAAGAGAAAAAAACAAGGCACAGTAATTTTCAGGAGGTGATTTCCATTTAGAGGTTTTTAATACCCAGGGGGAAAAAATCCAAACGAACAGGTAATGAATTGACTCAAAAGACCATAGCAAGTCACTCTTTTCAATTGATCTTTTTGTTGTCGAATGTTTATAGTACTTAGTTTATTAGCAAACAGTGCTTCTCTGAGCCTTATTTCCCATTAAAAGCAATGGTGGAGGCTTACTATAATTACAGTTTGGTGCTTGCAATTAACGTGTTGTGCCATTAGATGAATCAGTAAATTAAGTATAACACTTAATTTAAGTCTATATCTTACGAACACGTTTAGAAGTTTACGAAAATAGATTCTTCTCCCGCACATGCGGGATCAGGATGACAGTTTAGGGAAGATTAGTCTTTTGGTAAAAGAACTATTAGTCGACCTCTTTCTTGTCATCGTATGTTTGTCATCCTAAGTTTTTTTGTCATCCCGACGAAGGAGGGATCTTCAGGTATCACAATAAGATGCCTCGTGCCTCGGCATGACAGGTAGGTATTTGTCATCCCGACTTGCCTGCCTTGCCTAATGGCTGGCAGGCGAGGAGGGATCTTATCAATGCGTACCAGTAAGATGCCTCCTGCGTCGGCATGACAAAAAGAGCGTATTGTTATCCTGAACCCTCAGGATTCTCTCAAAGAGATGTTTAATCATGATGGCAGGGTGAAGGATATCATATATAATCAGCGAAATTGTTTTTATTCGTTTAATAGCACAACACTTTTACTATTAATATTTCACTAGAACAACATATTTCTGTTGAACTTTTCAAGGATTCCTTTGTGTATCTTTTCCACACTGATGTTAAATCCTTTTTCTTCCCTTTCCTGTTTGAAAAGCATTTTATTTTTGTATACATGTTTTCGTTAAATTACAGTAACGATTGCTATTAATGCGTGAAACTTACACATATAAAAAATGTGTTTCCTGCGCTGCTGAAAAGTCTAAAGCCAAAGTAAGCAAAAAGGCAGGTCTGTTCACTGGTTTATTACTGGTGCTGTTACCCAAATGCCCGCTTTGCATCATAGCCTATTCAAGTACGATCATGCTTTGCGGCAAAGAAACATCCATCATTTCTACAGGCATACAATCTTCACTTTTATCTACCGGCATCACCATATTTTTCTGTTTGGTCATTCTTGCAAGCCTCTTTTTCAATTACCGGGATGATCGGTCGAAATACGCTCTGGCACTGGCTTTTACAGGAAGTATATTACTGGTCGCATCAACCATATGGGCTATAGGGCCAATCATGTATTATACCGGAACGGCAATCATTTTTGCAGGCGTTTGGCTTAATGGCAGCATGTTTTATGTGCTGAACAAGTTGAAGAACTTTTTAATTAAGTTGGAAAACAGACTAATGTTATCGACATTAAAAAACTGAAATAATAATACTCAGATTTTATATCATTCAATTATTCATTTAACTAAAAAAAGTATTAACACGGAAATATTGTAAACAAAAAAACAAACAATTTTTCCGGAATATTTTAAATCATTTTTCGGATCCATTATTTGCTGTTATCCATACCCCCCAGAAATGTTACATGGATCTGTAAACCCTGCAGAAATAGTTTATCAACGATTTAAACATAAACAGTATGATTGCTCAATCATTTCAGTACGAATCGCCAGGTACGATCAAAGAAGCCATTGAACTGCTTCAGAAATATGGTGATGAAGCCAAAATTCTTTCAGGCGGCCATAGCCTAATTCCCATGATGAAGCTGCGATTTGCCAGCCCGGAATACATCATCGACATCAACAAGATCCCGGGCTTATCCTACATCAAAGAAGAAGGTGGAATGCTTAAGATCGGGGCACTTACGAGGGAGTCAGAAATTGAACATTCAGACATCCTGAAAAAACACTTCCCCATTTTTGGAGATGTTACCAAACTGATCGCCGATCCCCAGGTAAGGAACATGGGAACCATCGGCGGTAACCTGGCTCACGGCGATGCAGCCAACGACCATCCCGCTGTTATGCTGGCTTTAAACGCCACCATTATAGCCCAGGGCCCGGATGGCGAAAGGGCCATTCCCATCGACGAATTTTTCTTCGGCTTTTACCAGACGGCACTGCAACCAGAAGAGATCCTGACGGAGATCCAGATCCCTGTATCACAACACGGAACCGGCAGCGCATACCACAAACTGGAAAGAAAAGTGGGCGATTATGCCACAGCCGGTGTGGCTGTCCACCTGACGCTTGATAAAAATCATGTATGCACATCCATTGGCATCGGGCTTACCAATGTTAACCCTACCCCTTTGCGTGCATCCCGTTCTGAAGAAGCCCTTTTCGGAAAGGAACTGACAGAATCCGCCATAGCACAGGCTGCGCAGTTTGCATCAGAAGACTGCAGCCCTTCTTCCGACCTTCGGGGCAGTGAAGAATATAAAAGGGCAATGGTAGCCGTGCTGGTAAAAAGGATGATCCATAAAGCAGCCGAGCGGGCAAAAGCATAAGCCAGGTAAATAAGATTCAGCATTCAACCATTAAAATATTGAAACAATATGAATAAGCAAATAACAGTAACGGTCAACGGCACCCAACACACACTTGAAGTGGAACCCCGTTTGTTGCTGGTTCACATGATCAGGGAAGTACTAAACCTGACCGGCACGCATATCGGTTGCGATACATCCAGTTGCGGCGCATGTACCATCCTGCTTGACGGTAAATCGATCAAATCCTGCACCGTGCTGGCGGTACAGGCCGACGGCAAATCAGTAAAAACCATTGAAGGCGTTTCAGCTGAAGGACAATTAGACTCGCTGCAGGAAGGATTCCACCTGAACCATGGACTGCACTGTGGATTTTGTACACCCGGCATGATCATGCGGGCAACAGAATTACTGGCCAATAACCCTAATCCTACAGAAGATGAGATCCGCTGGGGCATTTCGGGTAACCTTTGCCGTTGTACAGGCTATAACAATATTGTAAAAGCCATACAATATGCCAGCGCTAAAAACCAGGGTTTGCCGACACCGTCCACAGAACCTGAATTTGTATAGTAAACCATTTTGTCAACATCTCAACACTTAACCATATGATTCAGTGTAAAACGTCAAAAGCGATCAGCGGCATGGGTCATTCCATGAAAAGGAAAGAAGACGCCCGTTTCCTCCAGGGGAAAGGCCATTATGTGGATGACATCAAACTGCCGGGCATGCTCTACATGGATATTGTAAGAAGCCCGTATGCCTATGCTAAAATCAAAAGCATCAATATCGAAGAAGCCATGAAAGTTCCGGGTGTGGTGGCAGTTGTAAATGGCCGCGACCTGGAAAAGTATAACCTTCACTGGATGCCCACCCTCATGTCTGACACCCAGATGGTACTCCCCACCGATACGGTCATGTACCAGGCACAGGAAGTATGCGCCGTCATAGCAACCAGCCGGTATGCCGCCAGGGACGGCAGGGAAGCCGTAAGGGTTGAATATGAACCCATGAAACCGGTGATCGATCCATACAAAGCGATGGATGCAAACGCGCCTGTATTAAGAACAGATAAGGAAGGGAAAAAAGACAACCATATCTGGCACTGGAAAGTGGGTGATAAAGAAAAAACCGACCAGGTTTTTGATACCGCTGAAGTAGTGGTTAAACAACATATGCATATCCCGCGTATCCATGTGGCCTCTATCGAAACATGTGGTTGTGTGGCTGATTATGATAAGGTCAATAATCACCTGACGATGTATATGACCACCCAGGCACCCCATGCCATAAGGACGGTGATTGCACTGGTGGCCGGTCATGTAGGCCTGACCGAAGAAAAAATCAGGGTGGTATCGCCTGATATCGGAGGTGGCTTTGGTGGTAAAGTTCCGGTATATCCGGGCTATGTTATTGCTATTGCGGTTTCATTCCTCGTAGGCAAACCCGTCAAATGGATCGAGGACAGGAGTGAGAATCTGCAGGCAGATTCCTTTGCAAGGGACTACCACATTACAGCCGAGATGGCGGGAACAAAAGAAGGTAAGATCCTCGCCACCCGTTTCAAAGTACTGGCAGACCACGGGTATACCGACGCATCGGCCAATCCGTCAAAATTTAATACCGGCCTATTCTCCATTGCAACCGGCTCTTATGATTATGGCACCTCATTTATGGAAGCAGATGCCGTATATACCAATAAACCACCCGGAGGTGTTGCCTACCGTTGCTCCTTCAGGGTAACAGAAGCTGTACATGCCATCGAAGTCATAACTGATCGTTTTGCATTTGCCGTAGGTAAAGACCCGGCTCTGCTGCGGATGGAGAACTTTATTAAAAAAGAAGATTTCCCCTGGAAATCACCTACCGGCTGGATCTACGATAGCGGTGATTATCATGCAGGGCTGAAGAAGGCCATGGATGCTATTGGTTATGATGAATTGCGAAAAGAGCAGGCCGAAAAAAGGAAGAAAGGGGAACTAATGGGTATTGGTATTTCCACTTTTACAGAAATTGTGGGTGCAGGTCCGTCCAAAGATTTTGATATCCTCGGGATCAAAATGTTCGACAGCGCCGAGATCAGGGTACACCCTACCGGAAAGGCTATCGCCCGCTTTGGTACAAAATCGCAGGGACAAGGTCACGAAACTACCTATGCACAGATCATCGCAGAAGAACTGGGTATCCCTGCAGAGAATATCCAGATAGAAGAAGGCGATACGGATACTGCGCCATACGGATTAGGAACCTACGCCAGCAGAAGTACGCCCACTGCAGGTGCCGCTGCTTCCATTGCGGCCCGAAAACTAAGGGATAAGGCAAGGAAAATTGCCGCTTACCTCCTGGAAGTAAGTGAAGATGACCTGGAATGGGAACCCGGCAAATTCTCTGTCAAAGGCGCCCCGGAAAAATCCAAGACCATACAGGAAATTGTTTTTGCCGCCTATACCAACCATCCCCAGGGAATGGAAGCGGGATTTGAAGCAACACACTATTATGATCCCCCCAATCTCACCTTCCCTTCAGGTGCCTATATCTGCGTGGTGGATATCGACAAAGAAACAGGTGCCATTCATGTAAGGCGATTTGTAGCCATCGACGACTGTGGCCATATCATCAACCCGATGATCGTACAGGGACAGGTGCATGGCGGCCTCACACAAGGTATTGCTCCGGCCATGTATGAAGAACTGATCTATGATGAAGATGGTAATATCCTGAACGGAACATTTATGGATTACCTGGTTCCAACTGCGGTGGAATCACCGCATTGGGAAACAGGGCATGTGGTTACACCATCACCCCATCACCCGATTGGTGCAAAAGGTGTAGGTGAGTCTCCAACCGTAGGTTCACCGCCCGCCATTGTAAATGCTATCGTGGATGCATTATCACCGTATGGAATTACGCACCTGGACATTCCGATTACGCCATTTAAAGTATGGAAGGCTCTGAAGGAGAAAGGAGCGATATAGGGAAAATCGAAAGTGGAAAATCGAAAATCGAAAATGAATACATTACCGCACTTTAGAACTCACCCCGTCCACGCCAGGGCGTGGCCACCCCTCTCTGCAAAGCAGAGAGGGGACTAACAGCCAACAGAAGCAGTCAGTGATTAAAGAAAATACCATTCTTAAGTGCTGATTGATGTTGAGGGGCTGTTCCCCTCTCTATTGTATAGAGAGGGGCGGGACTGCGAAGCAGGCCGGGGTGAGTTAGAAAATTCAAAGTGGAAAAAAGAAAATCGAAAGTAAAAGACAAATACATTAACCGCAAAGAAATAAAGACGCAAAGTTGCGCAGTGGAAAATCGAAAATAGTTAGTGTACTGTTAAAGCGATATTGGATTTTATTCCCCGGTGCAGGAAGCACCGGGGAATTTTTCCTTTTTTATGGTGTGTAAAACTCAGATTAGTTTTTGGTGAAAAGTTTACATATGGTTTTGTGAACCGTTTTATTTTTTCGATTGTTTAACAATCAGGCCTGAATCTATTAATTAAATTACTCAATTGTTTGCCATGACTACAACAATTTCAAAAACATTCCATGTTGACCATTCCATAGAAGACACATGGAATAACCTGACCAACCCCAACCAGGTGGTAACCTGCGTGCCGGGGGCAACACTTACCAGCCAGGTTGATGAAAATAATTTTAATGGTGAAGTGGAACTGAAAGTAGGTCCGGTAAAAGCCAAATACAACGGACTTATCACTTTTATTGAAAGGGATGCCGCTGCCAAAAAGATGGTACTGAAAGGTGTTGGTACAGACAGTAAAGGAAAAGGCGGCGCGGAAATGAAAATGGACGGCCAGTTATCAGAAAAAGATGGCGGCACTGAAGTTAGCGTTACAATGGATGTAAATATCACGGGTATGCTTGCACAGTTTGGTTCACGTTTGATCAATGATGTCACCAACCAGGTATTCGATCAGTTTGTCAACAATTTCAAGAACCAGCTTGCCGGCAAGGAAGTGAATACAACCCTGAATGCCGGTTCCCTGGTAGGCGGAATGGTAAAAGGAATTTTTGGAAAAAAATAAAAATACATTGCAGGAAATCACGCATCCATCATCGATCATTGAGATTCTGGAGAAGCATCAGTATGTGGCAGATGAAGAATTTGCCACGGCCCTGTTTCTGTTGCTTAAGCTGCATAAACCGTTGCTGATAGAAGGCCCGCCCGGTGTGGGTAAAACGGAGATCGCACTGGTGCTGTCTCAGATCCTTGAAACCAAACTGATCAGGCTGCAATGCTATGAGGGACTTGACATCAATGCTGCAGTGTATGAGTGGAACTATCAGAAACAACTGCTGGGCATCAAACTTCAGGAAGACAGCCCTTTTTCCATTGAAGAAAAGGAGAAGCACATTTTCAGTTATGAATATTTACTGAAAAGGCCCCTGCTCCAGTCGATCATGGAAGAAGACAAAGCGCCGGTGCTGCTGATCGATGAACTGGACCGGTCGGATGAGGAGTTTGAGGCATTTCTGCTGGAGCTTTTGTCAGCCTTTCAGTTAAGCATACCCGAAATTGGCACCATTAAGGCAACGCACAAACCATACGTTGTATTAACGTCTAACCGTACCCGAGAACTCAGCGATGCGCTGAAAAGGCGCTGCCTGTATCACTGGATCGACTACCCGGATTTGGAGAAAGAAATGGAGATCGTAAGGAAACGATTGCCGGGCATTGAACAAAAACTGCTGGAACAGACAGTGTCCTGTGTACAACGCTTCAGGGAGCAGAAATTATCCAAAACACCCGGCGTATCAGAAACGATCGACTGGGCCGAGTCACTGATGGCGCTGGGATACCGCGAGATCAATGCGGAAGCATTCAGGAAAACGCTTGGCAGTGTGTTGAAATCGGCGGAAGACATAGACATGATCAAAACGGCAGACCTGGCCGAATTCAATATCAGCCCATGAAACAACAGGCATTTGCTGCAGAAAGTATAACGGAAGGGATCACAGCCTTTGCACAATTTTCCAGGAGCCATGGATTAAACGTTGGCATCCAGGAAACACAGGACGCTTTATCGGCCGCTGGAGCAAACCTGCTCACGGATAAAAACCAATTCAAATATGCGCTGAAAGCCATCTTCTGCACATCACCGGAAGAAGGCCGGTTATACGAACATTTATTTACCCTTTTCTGGGATACGAATCCAACTGACCTGCGGGAGAAAAAAAATAAAACCTCCCTCCAGGGATCGATAGAAAAAAAAACCAATAATTCGCTGGTGATGCTCGGCAGGGGTAAAACGGATCAAAGCGCCGAAGAAGCAAAGAATGTTTCCGGGGCCAATGAAACAGAAAGGCTGAAGAAAACCGACCTGTCCCGGATCAGTGAAATGGAAGCCGTCCAGCTGGAAGAAATTGCGCGGAAACTTTTTAAAGAAATGGCAGTCAGGCTTCGCCGGAGATTGAAAGAAAGCCGCCGCAACGGCCAGATCAACCTTCGGCGGACCATCCGTAAAAGTATAGCCTATGGCGGTGAGCCGCTTGATCTTTACCGCAAGGCCCGGTCGCCGAAAAAACAGCGACTGGTGGTTTTGCTTGATGTGAGCGGATCGATGGATAAATACAGTTTTTTCCTGCTGCGATTTATTTGCGCTTTAAGAGAACATTTCAGGCAATTGGAAGCTTTTGTGTTCAGCACTTCCCTGGTAAAAGTAAGTAAGGCCTTACAGCATAACCGGCTTGACATGGCGCTGGCGGCCCTCGAAGCAGAAACCGATACCTGGTCGGGCGGAACGAAGATCGGTTCCTGCCTGCAGGAATTCAGCGACAGGTACGGGAAAAGGATACTAAACGGATCGCCGGTTATTATTATCATGAGTGACGGCCTGGATACAGGAGACATCAGCATTCTCGGCCAGGAAATGGTTAAATTACAGCGCAGGTCAAAAAAGCTGATCTGGCTGAATCCATTGAAAGGCATGACGGGTTATGAACCACTTGCGGCCGGTATGAAAACAGCCCTGCCTTCTGTACATGATTTCAGGTCGGCACATAACCTGGAGAGTTTATTGGAACTTGAAAATATCTTAGCAGATGCTTAGTAAATTCTTAGAAAAAACACAGGAGCTCAGCAAAAAAAATGAGCCATTCGCATTGGCCGTCGTGGTAAGGCGCGATGAACCCAGTTCTGGCAAAGTAGGCGACAAGGCCGTGATCAATAAATTCGGCGAGATCATTGGCTGGGTTGGTGGTGGCTGTGTGAAAGCCATCATCATCAAAGAAGCGGAGGATGCCATGAAAACCGGCCGTGCCCGCCTGGTCAAGATCGGAAAAAATACGTCATCAGTTAACGCAGAAGGAATCATGGAATATAAAATGACCTGCCAGAGTGAAGGTACCGTGGAAGTGTTCATCGAACCGGTACTTCCCCCACCCCATTTAGTTGTGGTTGGCAAATCTGCCATTGCACGTTCACTGGTAAAGATGGCCAAAACAATGGGTTACCGGGTGACCGCCATGGCCAATGATGCGAGGCCGGATACTTTTGAAAACCCCGATCAACTGATCACACAACTGAATTGGGCACAAGTAAAAACCCATCCCTCCACCAGTATCCTTGTGGCAACCCAGGGCGAGCAGGATGAGACCGCACTCGAACAGGCCTTGCAGCAGAAATATGCATACCTCGGTTTTGTGGCCAGCAAAAAAAAGAAGGAATCCGTTTTCTCTTATCTGGAAGATCTAGGCCTTGATAAAATTGCCATTCACGGGATCAAATCCCCGGCGGGAATAGACATCAATGCCAAGAAACCGGAAGAAGTTGCCATAAGCATCCTGGCGGAAATTATCCAGGTGAGAAATAATCTTCCCGCCAGTTTTGCATTCACGCAATTTGATGATACCCGTACTGAAGCGGGTAAACCGAAATTTTATATCAACCCGGTTTGCGGTGTGCCGGTTGACATCAGTAATCCGAAACACATCATTGAATATAAAAATGAAAAAGTGTATTTCTGTTGCGATGGTTGTAAAGTAAAATTTGAACAGGACCCTGAGAAATATATGAATAAAGTAACTGCAACATAAAAGAAAGTAAAAGCAATAAAAAAGAAAAGGAGAGTTTAAAATTTATCCGATACAATGATGAAATGGCAAAGACTGAATTTAAAATACAGTTCCGCAGAGAGCCACAGAGAAAAAAATGGAGGACCGCAGAGTAGGTACCCTGTCGGGAGCCATGGTTCGTGTCCTCACGAACCATCATCAAAATATTTCGTTTTCCGGTTCGCGAAGACACGAACCGGGGCATCAGGATAATGAATTAAAATTATTCAAGTCTAATAAGACAAATCGTTAAGAATACTATTTATTAACGTGTTGTGTAATTGGATGAATCAGTAAATTAAGTTTATCAATTGTTCTAAGAGTATATCTTAGAAAAACGTTTAGAAGTTTACGAAAACAGATCCTTCACCCTTTCACCCTAAGTGAATGAAATTCACCCGCACCCGGGTTCAGGATGACAGGTTTAGAGAAGATCAGTCATTTGGAAAAAGAACTATTTGTCGACATCTCTCCTGTCATCCCGACGAAGGAGGGATCTTATCAATGCGCACCGGGAAGATGCCTCATGCGACGGCATGATAAAAAGAGCTTATTGACATCCTGAACCCGGGCATTCTCTAAATGAGTTGCGTAATCAAAATGCAAGGGTGAAGGATCTCATGTATAATCAGTGAAATTGTAAATATTCGTTTAATAGCACAACACGTTATTTATTAATTATTTGTTTCGATATTAATTAAAAAGTACCTGCCATGAAAGAGATCAATAATATCATCACATCATACGACGAAGCCCGGCTGGAAGAAAAACAAACTGTTATGGCAACGGTTGTACACCTCGAAGGATCCTCATACAGAAGACCCGGAGCCAGGATGCTGATCACCGATGAAGGAAAACTGACCGGCGCCATCAGCGGTGGCTGCCTGGAAGGTGATGCCTTGCAAAAAGCATTGCTGGTGATGGCCCAACAAAAATCCAGGATAGTCACTTACGACACCATGGATGAAGACGACAACACACTCGGTGTAGGGCTGGGTTGCAACGGCGTTATCCAGGTGCTGATGGAACCGGTGAATGCAACCGACCCGATGAACCCGATAGAGTTCCTGAGAAAGGTTGCAGACAAAAGACAGAAAGCCGTTCTGGTAACCCTGTTCTCATTGGAAGATAAAAAAAACACACAGGCCGGCACTTGTTTACTCCTGGATGAAAGCGGAAACTTCCTCGGAAACATGCAGGATCATGACCTTGAAAATATATTGAAAGAAGATGCTGCCATGGCATTCGCCAAAGAAAAATCATCCTTTAAAAATTATATCTCAGATAAGTACAACCTGACGGCATTCATTGAATTTGTAAAACCAGCGGTTTCACTGGTGATCATAGGAGCCGGAAATGATGTAATACCTCTTGTTGAAATGGCCGATGTTATAGGCTGGGAATCAAGAGTTGTGGATGGCCGGTCAAGCCATGCCCGGCCGGAACGTTTTGTAAAAGCCTGCCAGGTATTGGTGTCCAAGCCGGAAAATGTACTGGAACAAATACCCATTGATGAACAAACGGTGTTTGTGCTGATGACCCACAATTATAATTACGATAAGGCCATGCTGAAAGCGTTGGTCAATAAAAAGATCAGCTATGTGGGTATGCTGGGCCCTAAAAAGAAACTCGACCGCATGCTGGGGGAATTGAATGACGAAGGGTTTAGCTTAACAGAAGCACAGCGCTCGATTGTTTATGGTCCGGTAGGACTAGACCTGGGCGCTGAAACGGCCGAAGAAATTGCATTATCCATTATCGCAGAAATTAAAGCCGTACTTGCAGGGAAGGCAGGACAATCGCTCAGAAATATAAACGATGTCATACATTCACGTGCAGACACGGAAATTGAAGAAAGAAGGTTAAATTGAATGCAGTGAATTGTACCATTGAACATTGCTGTATTGTTATACTGGCTGCCGGAAAATCAAACAGGCTGGGCAGTCCCAAACAATTGCTGACTTATAAAGGCAAGAGCCTTTTACAGCATGCTGTGGAGGCTGCAGTAGGAACAGGCCTGAAGCCCGTCATTGTAATAACCGGTTCCAGGTCAGAGCTAATGGAAAAAGAATTGGCGCACTACCCTGTTCAACTGGTATATAATGAAAGTTGGGAAGAAGGGATGGCGTCTTCCATCCGGTGTGGTGTTGATGCGGCGCTGGGCCTTATACCCGAAGCTGATGGCATTTTATTCATGGTTTGTGATCAGCCATTTGCGGATACCACTGTGTTAAATGAATTGATCGCAAGACAAAAAGAAACCGGTATGCCCATTACGGCCAGTGTTTATGATGATGTAACCGGCACACCGGCAATTTACCATAAAAGTGTTTTTCCAGAGCTGCAAGCACTAACTGGGGATATTGGTGCGAGAAAAATAATCAGCAAGCATTCGGATGAACTGGCTGTAATATCTTTCAGTTCCGGAAAAACAGATATAGACACCGGCAGCGATTATGAAACCCTTTTGAAAACGATAAACTGAAAAGACGAATGATTGTAGATACATATAACAGGATACATAATTATCTCAGGATATCCATGACCGACAACTGCAACCTGCGTTGTTTCTATTGTATGCCTGAAGAGGATTATGCATTCACCCCGGTGAGCAGGCTGATGCAGGCCAATGAAATTGAAGACATCGCAAAAATTTTCATCAGCAATGGCGTAAATAAAATCAGGCTCACCGGCGGGGAACCGTTGGTTAGAAAAGATGCAGCAGATATCATTCTTGCTTTATCGAAGTTGCCTGTGGCGCTTACCATGACCACCAACGGAACGCGCCTTGATGATTTCCTTGATGTGCTGAAGAAAGCCAACATGCATTCGCTCAACATCAGCCTGGATACACTGCACAGGGAAAAATTCCAGCTCCTCACCCGCCGCGACCAGTTTGAAAAGATCGTAAACAATATTCATCTCTACCTGAAAAATGATTTTCATGTAAAAGTGAATGTGGTGGTGATGAAAGGTCTGAACGATAATGAGATCAACGATTTTGTGGCCTGGACGAAAGACGAACCCGTGCATGTGCGGTTCATTGAATTCATGCCATTCAGCGGAAACAAATGGACGAGCAATAAAGTATTTACCTGGAAGGAAATCATTGACGTGGTGGAGCAAAAATATCAAGTGGTTCGCCTCGAAGATGCAAAACATGATACCGCTAAAAAATATATGGTACCTGGGCATATAGGCACTTTTGCCGTGATCAGCACCATGAGCGCACCATTCTGCGCAGGATGCAACCGCATGAGACTTACAGCAGATGGTAAGTTGAAAAATTGTCTCTTTTCCAAATCAGAAACCGACCTCCTCACCCCTTTCAGGAAAGGAGAAGATATTTTACCGCTCATACACCAGAGTATCCTGGCCAAAGCAAAAATGCTGGGCGGACAGTTCACGGAAGATTTTTCACATATACATGCGGAAGAAATTGCCAACCGGAGTATGATCACGATTGGCGGGTAGAAATTTGATGCAGACATTATTTTAATCTGAATTCTGACGGATTGTGTATTTAAAGAAATACTTATTAACAGGCATTATTTGTTTTCTTGTGGTAAAACTCCATGCACAACAATCCATTGATTCAGTTTCAAAAAACAAAGACAGTATCCTCATAAAAGATCTCGATGACATTACGGTAACGGCAAGCAGGATAAAAGAAAAGTTGTTCAGGTCCCCTGTAACCATAGAGAAAGCTGACCGAAATTATTTTATTTCCAGCTCAGCCCCTTCCTTTTTTGAAGCATTGGAAAACCTCAAAGGTGTTCAAATGATAACACCCGGCATTGGCTTCAAAGTGCTTAACACAAGGGGATTTGCTAATACAACCAATGTGCGATTTGCCCAATTGGTTGACGGGATGGATGTTCAATCCCCTCATATCGGCGCCCCCATTGCTAACGCCCTCGGCCCCAATGACCTCGATATAGAAAAGGTGGAAATACTGCCAGGTATAGCTTCCGCTCTCTATGGGATGAATACCATAAACGGACTGGCTGATTTCACCACCCGGAATCCTTTTACTTCAACAGGCATCAGTGTGCAACAGAAAACAGCCGTATTCAATGTGGGCAATTCAAATGCAGCTGCAAGAATATTCTCCGAAACCAGTATGCGGATCGCTTATCGTTTGTCGGATAAGGTGGCATTCAAATTAAACGGCACTTTCACTAAAGGAAAAGATTGGATAGCAGATAACTATACCGATCTGAATCCCAATGCCAATATCAGCACCGGCCTTACTGGAGAAGATAATCCGGCAATGGATCCCGTAAACAGTTATGGCAATGAATCATCAAACAGAAAGACCCTGTCCCTCCAAAATAAAAGTTATGTAGTTGCCCGTACAGGTTATCCTGAAGTTGATCTTACAGATTACAGGGTGAATAATATCCGGGCAGACGGCGGTGTTTATGTTCAGCTTAAAAAAAATACCGGTTTTACTTATTTATTCCGCATGGCCTTTCTTGATAATACTTATCAGCGCTCAAACCGTTTCGCACTGAAAAACTATTTTCTTCAACAGCATGGCTTGCAGTTTCAGTCAAAATCCATCCAGGCTAAAGTGTACATCAATACCGAAAATACCGGAAACTCATATAATCTCCGGTCCATGGGCGAAAACATTGACCGGGATTTTAAACCCGATAACAAATGGTATGCAGATTATACAACCGGGTACAATAATGCCATGTCAAATGCAGCAAATTCATCTGATACGCACCGTGCTGCACGAAATTTTGCAGATGCCGGTAGATACCAGCCGGGAACTGATGATTTTAATAATGCCTTATCAAAATTGCAGCAGGTAAACAACTGGGACAGTGGTGCGGCATTGAAGGTCAAAGCAGGATTTATTCACGCAGAGATGCAAATCAACCTGACAGAAAACTGGCTCAGTCAACTCAAAAATGCGATCGGCATTGAAATGCTGGCTGGTTTTGATCACAGGACCTATTCGGTCTACCCGGATGGCAATTATTTTATCAACCCCGAACCGGGAAAAGAAAATAAAAATATCTATTACAGTAAAACTGGTGCTTTCCTTTCCCTTACAAAAAACCTGGCTGACAATAAACTACGCCTGGGGTTCATATTACGGGCAGATAAAAATGATTATTTCCCGTTGTTGTTCAACCCCCGGTTTACAGCATCATATACGCCGGTACGCGAACATAATATCCGTTTTTCATACCAGAACGGTTATCGCTACCCGATATTATTCGAGGCATATTCCAACGTAAACAGTGGTGGTGTGAAACGAGTGGGCGGATTACCGGTAATGTCCCAGGGTATTTTTGAAAATGCCTGGCTGCAGACATCCATCAGTGCCTTTCAGGCAGCTGTGCTCAATGATATAAACAGCAACGGCATCTCCCGAAATGAAGCGATAGAGAAAAACAAATCCCTCCTTAAACAAAATCCATATACCTATATCCAGCCGGAAAAAGTTAATTCAGTAGAGTTTGGTTATAGGGGATTATTTTTAGAAAGCAGACTGTATGTCGATGCCGATTTCTATGTCAACAGTTACCGGTCATTTATTGCTCAGGCAAATATGAATGTACCTATGACCAGTAATCCGGATTCAATACCCTATTATCTTTATGATAATACAAAACAATCCAAATACCGCATGTGGACCAATTCTACCACAAAGGTCTACAATTATGGTTTTAACCTGGGCTTACTATACCGGTTTAAAAAAGGATACTCCGTTAATGCCAATACCTCATACGCCAGGCTTGCCCGAACTGCTGCAGAAGATGGACTGGAGGATGGATTTAATACGCCTGAATGGATGATCAATCTCACTGTTTCCAACAAGCAAATCATTAAAAGGGTTGGTGCCGGAGTCAATGTAAGGTGGCAGAGTGGTTTTTACTGGCAGTCATTTCTTGTAAGTGGAAATGTGCCGGCTTACACGACGATTGATGCCAATGTATCATATACCTTTAGGAAAGAACAATTCAGCATTAAAGCAGGCGGCACGAATTTGCTCAACCGGTATTACTATTCATTTTTGGGAGGCCCCCGGATTGGCGGATTTTATTACCTGACCATTAACTATGGCATGAATTAAAAGATTATTCATATAACGTGTTGTGCTATTAAATGAAATCAAAAAGTCAAAATAAACAAATTAAAATATAACGTGTTGTGCTATAAAACGAAAGATTACCATTTCGCTGATTATATATGAGATCCTTCACCCTGGCAACTTGAGTAAGCAACTCTTTTTGAAAAGCCCGGGTTCAGGATGACAAGAGAGAGGTCGACTAATCGTTGCTATTCTAAATGACTGATCTTCCCCCAACCTGTCATCCTGAACCCGGGTGGCTGATGAATTCCATTAAATTCGGATGACAGGGTGAAGGATCTATTTTCGTAATCGTCTAAACTTTTGCCAAGGTATTCATTCACAGTTAATGGTTAACTTAATTTACTGAATCGTTTAATAGCACAACACGTTAAAATATAATCCGCCGGTGTTAATCTGGCTTATCAAACCAAAACCTGTATTATCCAGACTGGGTTGCATTTATTCAGGTATTGATACATAGGATATATAGATTTGGATTTATAATTGAATGAGCCAATAGAATGAAACAAAAAGACAAGCCCACGGAGAGCCCCGGAGTTAAAGGAGAGAGCAATACAGGTTCTACTCTGTGGCCCTCCATTTCTTCTCCGCGGCTCTGTTGGCTAAATTTTTATGAGCAATGACCGGCCAAAATGCTATTCCTTTCAACTTTGTTTTAATTTCGAATTAAATATAATATCACAACAGGTTATTCATTTAATTTCAACGAGGAACATATCACTATGATAACCGTAGCGGAAGCCAAAAAGATAATCCTGGAAAATACAGAGACCATGCAACCCGTCAGGTTGCCATTGGATCAGGCAGCCGGACTGGTGCTGGCCGAGGATCTCTATGCCATTACAGACATACCGGCCTATGCACAATCATCCATGGACGGCTATGCTTTGTCGTTCAGCGGCTGGCAGCAATATAAAAAACTCAAAATGGCCGGCATGGTTGCAGCCGGCAGTGAAGACAAGCCTCTGTTATCACCGGAAGAAGCCGTACGGATTTTTACCGGGGCCGCTGTCCCCGACGGTGCAGATACGGTAGTGATCCAGGAAAAATCAAGAACAGAAAACGGCGAACTGGTCATTGAAGACCCCGCACTGGAAAAAGGTGCAAACGTAAGGCCCAAGGGCTCGGAGATCAAAGCCGGCGACCTCGCCCTGTCTAAAAACAGTCGCTTAAGCCCGGCGGCCATTGGCTTCCTGACGGGCATTGGAATCACACATGTAAGCGTTTACCCGGCACCGTCAGTAAGCATTATAGTAACCGGCAACGAATTACAGGAACCCGGAAAGCCGCTCAAGCACGGCCAGGTTTATGAATCAAACTCCTTTACCTTAAGGGCCGTACTGCAACAGATGCAGATCAGTAAAATAACGGTTTATAAAGCAGCGGACTCCCTGGATAAAGTAACATCGGTATTGGCAGAGGCCCTTGACAAAAGCGATATCGTTTTACTCAATGGCGGAATAAGTGTGGGCGATTTTGATTTTGTGCTCAAGGCAACCGAAAATTGCGGGATCACCAAAATCTTTCATAAGATCAAACAAAAACCAGGTAAGCCCATTTTCTTTGGAAAGAAAGAGCGGAAAATTATTTTCGGCTTACCCGGTAACCCGGCATCGGTACTCACCTGTTTTTATGAATATGTAACCATATCCCTGGAAAAATTATTCAGTTGCCGCACCGGGATGCAAACTATTTTTGCACCATTGTCGAATGATTTTAAAAAACCAGCGGGACTCACACATTTTTTAAAAGGACTTTATGATGGCCAGACTGTGATACCTTTGGATGCACAGGAATCTTTCAGGCTGAGTTCATTTGCCAGGGCAAATTGCCTGATCGTACTCAATGAAGAGGTAACTGAATCCGTTAAAGGAGAGGTCGTGGAAGTACACCTGTTACCGGTTTAACCAGCAACTATGGATCATCAGCTTTTATTTTACGGGCTCCTTTTTGTGGTGGCATTCCTCTATGCATCTGTGGGACATGGTGGCGCCAGTGGCTACCTTGCGTTGATGGCGCTGTTCAGTATCACGCCTGAGGTAATGAAACCAACCGCCCTGCTTCTGAATTTATTTGTATCACTCACCTCCTTTTACCAGTTTTACCGGGGTAAGTATTTTCAATGGAAAACATTTGTACCATTGGCCTTTGCATCGGTACCTTTTGCTTTCCTGGGCGGCATGATTTCCATCGATGCACCGCTGTATAAAAGATTGCTGGGGTTTCTGTTACTTTTACCCATCTTCCGGTTGTTGTTTTTCAAAAATGTGCCGGCCGAGGAACTTCAAAGACCCAAAATGGGCCTGTCGCTGCTCATTGGTGGCGGAATCGGATTTCTCTCGGGGTTGATAGGAATTGGCGGTGGCATCATCCTCTCCCCAGTTTTATTAATGCTCAAATGGACGGATCAAAAGCAGACCGCGGCCATCAGCGCTTTGTTCATATTCGTAAATTCGCTGTCCGGACTTTCGGGCCAATTGGTAAAAGGGATCAGTTTCAGCAGTGATATGGCAGTTTATGTGATCATTGCATTCATAGGTGGTTTGTTGGGGGCTTATTTTGGCGCACGCAGGTTTAACCAGTCGGCTATTAAATACATGCTTGCAGTTGTATTGATGGTTGCGGCTTATAAATTGTTGTTTACGGCGGCATGATGAATAGGTGGGAGTTCCAGTGGGGATATTACTTCTCCGCATTGTTCCTTAGATTTTAATTCTCCTTATTAAAACACTAACCACATTACCGCGAAGGGCTGTTATATCCCCCTCTGGAGGGGGTGAACCGCGTAGGCATTGATTAATAGTGATGTAGGGGGAGGACAAATTTATTTATGTCCTCCCCCTAAAGTCTGAGTATGTGTAAAGCTCGAAACTCACCCCCTCCAGAGGGGGATAATGCTTCTCCAAAAAACTTCATATAAAATTCAGTGAACACTTGAAACAAAACAACATTGCAGGGAAAGGCTGTTATATCCCCCTCCGGAGGCTTGCCCGACGTAACAAAATGGAGGCGGGGGGTGAACCGCGGAGGCATTGCTTCAAAGTGCTTTAGGGGGAGGACAATCCTTAATTGAAACAGAGCAATTCAGGTTGTACTCTGTGGCCCTCCTTTTTTTCTCTGTGTCCCTCTGTGGGCTAAAATGTTATTAGCAATGAGCGACAAGGAAGCAATTCCATCTAACTTTGATTTAATTTCGTATAAAATTTAATAGCAAAACACGTTAATAGAATAAAAGTGAAAATGGATATCCAGGTAATGGTTTTCGGACAACTAACAGATATAACCGGATCAGGCATGATCGGGGTACAGGATGTTACGGATACCAACAGCCTGGTTGCCGCACTACAGGCAAAATATCCCAAGCTATCGGATACAAAATTTGCCATTGCCGTAGACAAAAAACTGATCAGAGAAAATACCGAACTTAACCCGGCATCAACCGTTGTTTTGATGCCACCATTCTCGGGCGGATAATGATCATTCCAACATCATATGACAGGTATCACCGCCAAATGATCTTAAAAGATTTTGGCTCACAGGCGCAGCAGAAAATGCTCGGTTCAAAAGTGCTGGTAATCGGTGCCGGCGGACTTGGCTGCCCTGCCCTGCTTTACCTGGCCGGCGCGGGGATTGGTACCATCGGCATTATTGATGATGATGTTGTAAGTCTGGAGAACCTGCACCGGCAAACGATTTATGCAATGACTGATATTGGTTTATCAAAAGCAAATATCGCTGCAAAAAAATTACAGGCCTTAAACCCCGATATCAGCATCATCCCCTATGCCTTGCGATTAACCACTGAAACCTGCCTGCAGATTCTCCCCTTTTTTGATCTCATACTTGATTGCACGGATAATTTCGCCACAAGATATATGATCAACGATGCCTGTGTGTTGCTGGGCAAACCATTGGTGAGCGGTGCCGTTTCACAATATGAAGGACAGGTTGCCATTTTTAACTGGCGCACTGCAAACGAAGATGAACCCGTAAATTACCGCGACCTCTTTCCGGAGCCGCCAAAATCAGGTGAAGTGCTGAATTGCGCAGAAGCCGGGGTACTGGGCGTTCTCCCGGGTATCATTGGATCCATCCAGGCCGGCGAAACCATCAAACTGATTACCGGCATTGGTGAACCATTGATAAACCGACTGTTCACCTACAACCTGCTGAATAACCAGACCTATGAACTGATCATCTCCAAAAATAATGCAGCGCATCCATCGGCACCTGCAACCAAAGAAGCCTTTCTGCAAACAGATTACGAATGGTTATGCGGCACCGTTATTCAGGCTCTTGAAATTAATGTGGATATTTTTGACGATCTGCTGGACTCCGGGAATACGGTAATCGTGGATGTGCGGGAGCATGACGAATATCCGCCGGTAACAGAGTTCCCCCATCTGAAAGTTCCCTTATCGCAACTGGAGAAAAACTTCAAACAGGAATCAGCAGATACCATCATATTTTTCTGCCAGGGAGGCAGCAGGAGTTTACAGGCCGCACAAAGATTATCAGCAGAACCGGGCATCGCTAAAAATATTTACAGTTTACAGGGCGGAATCATCAACTGGAAAAAAAACAGTAAAAGAATCAGTCATGACTGAAAAAAAACCAAAAAACATTTTTGTGCAGGGTGCCATTCAGGCCAGTTTTATAGCCGACAGTATCCAAAAGCACAGCACTAAAACCAGCATCGGCGGCCACAGTATTTTTCTCGGCCAGGTGCGGGCTGATGAGATTGAAGGCAAAAAAGTATCAGCCATAGAATACACGGCATACGAGCAGATGGCCCTGGAAAAAATGCATGAGATCAGGGAGTCTGTTTTCGAAAAATACCCCCTCACCTGCATGCATGTATACCACAGCCTCGGAACCGTTGCCGTGGGTGAAATATGCTTATTTGTCTTTACTTCTTCAGCACACCGCAAAGCCGCCATCGACGCCTGTGAAGAAACCGTTGAACGACTTAAAGCAGAACTGCCTGTCTGGGGAAAAGAAATACTGGAAGATGAAACCCATCACTGGAAAGTGAATACATAATTATGGTAAATATTACGCACAAACAGGATACCTTAAGACAGGCCGTAGCAAGAGCAACATTAATAGTTTCATCGGAAGAAACGATCAATGCCATCCGCAACAAAAACGTACCCAAGGGCGATGTATATGAATTTTCCAGGGCTGCAGGTCTGCTGGCCATAAAAAACACTTCTTCGGTTATCCCAGACTGTCACCCCCTGCCCGTTGAGTATGCTTCCATAACGCATGAGATCGAAGGGTTGAACATCCATATAACCGTGGAAGTGCAAACCATTTATAAAACCGGCGTAGAGGTGGAAGCCATGCATGGCGCCGCCATAACGGCCCTGACGATGTATGACATGCTGAAGCCGATTGATAAGAATGTGGAGATCGGTTCCATCCGGCTGGTTGCCAAAAAAGGCGGAAAAACAGACTACCGCAGGCCGGCAAGTGATCAGTTGCTTTGTGCCGTGATCGTTTGTTCAGACAGTATTTCAGCCGGCATTAACGAGGACCTCGCCGGTAAATTGATCATTCAAAAACTCGAAACGTATCAACTAACCGCATCGGAATATGAAATAATCCCGGATGAAATTGCCGTGATCCAGGACAAGTTGCAGTCGCTTGCTGCAGCAGGCTATCATTTGGTACTCTTTACCGGCGGAACGGGTCTATCGCCGAGGGATGTTACGCCGGAAGCGGTAGAACCGCTGCTCGACAGGGTTATTCCGGGTATCATGGAAGCTGCCAGGAATTACGGGCAGCAAAGGACGGCCTATGCCATGCTTTCTCGGGGTGTGGCTGGGTTTGTAAAAAATACGCTTGTGATCACCTTACCGGGTTCACCCAAAGGCGCGGTGGAAACGATGGATGCTTTATTTCCTTATGTGCTGCATTTGTTTAAAGTGGCGGAAGGGATGCGGCATGAGGGGGATAGATAATAGATAATAAGATATTAAGATAAATAGGATAAAAAGATATTAGGCGATTTTGGAGTGATGTTTCGAATGAAGAAAATTTTCTCGCAAAGTCGCTAAGATTAAAAAGCAGCAAAGTAGTTTAGGGTGAAATATTTTTTCACGCCTTTTATTTTTCTTTGTGCCTTTGCGTGAAATAAATTAAGAACGCAGAGAAGAAATATCCCTGAACTGTTCTACAGTGCTGCTCACTTTGTCAATAGCGAAATCAATTTCTTCAGCAGTAGTAAACCTGCCGAGGCTGAAGCGAAAAGAACTCCTGGCCCGGTCATCAGAAAGCCCCATGGCCTTTAAGACAAAACTGGGTTCCTGGGTAACGGAGGTGCAGGCCGAGCCGGATGATATGGCGATATGTTTTGACAAGGCCAGCATCATACCCTGACCATCAATGCCATCAAAACAAATATTGGTAACGTTGGGCATGCGTTTGTCGCGAGAGCCATTCAGATAACTGCCGGGTAATTGCAGCAAGGCTGTTTCCAGTTTATCGCGCAATTGCTTTATCCTGGTTGCATCTGAGGCCATCTGTTGCGCACTTAAGTCGCAGGCAGCTCCCAGTCCTATTATACCCGGAACGTTCAAGGTACCACTCCTGAAACCCCTTTCGTGTCCGCCACCGTCCATCTGAGCGGTTAAAGCTACAGTAGCCGGTTTGCGCCTGATGTACAATGCGCCGGATCCCTTGGGTCCGTACATTTTATGCGCAGTAAAAGCCAACAGATCGATCCCCTCTTTTTGCACATCCACCGGAATCTTACCCACTGCCTGGGTGGCATCACAGAAAAAAAGAAGTTTATGCCTGCGTGCGATGGCGCTTATCTCCTGCACAGGTTGAATCACACCGGTTTCATTATTGGCATACATGATAGCTATGAGGATGGTTGTGGGCCGGATCGTTTTTTCCAATAGGGAAAGATCAATCAAACCGCTCGGCATCACAGGCAGATACGTAATTTCACCACCCAATTTTTCAAGGTGTTTGCAGGTATCTAAAACGGCTTTATGTTCGGTAGCGCAGGTAATGATATGGTTCCCTTTTTCGGCATGCTGTTCAAAAACGCCCTTTAATGCCAGGTTATCACTTTCGGTAGCGCCGCTGGTAAAAATAATTTCTTTGAGCCCTGCATTGATCAGCCCGGCAATTTTTTCACGCGCTTCTTCCACTGACTCTTTAGCTTCCCAGCCAAAGATATGCGTGGTACTTGCTGCGTTGCCATACTGCTCCATGAAAAAAGGGGTCATCACGTCAAAGATCTTCGGGTCCATGGCGGTGGTGGCATTATTATCCAGGTATACTGGTTTGGGGGGCATGAGGAATATGAAATTAGAGAATCAAAATTAAGTGAAATTGGAGGTTAACAGGTTGAATGGGGTTGTCTTTATTATAACTCATAAAAACTCAGCCAACGCTGTTATATACAATCTGCCCGGCCCAATGTATTGTTGGTGTATATTCCACTCAGCTCGTTTGGTATAGGCAGCCATTTAATGCTTTGCATTGGGGAAAAATAGTAATAATCGGTTATCATATGGCTGTACATACAGATACCAAAACCAAATTAATGCTGAAAATACATGGCTTATTGCTGCATTTACCATGCTTCATAAAACCTGGCTATTATATAAAACCGGACTGATACTATTTGCCGTATTTTTTGCGTGAATCTCTTCTATGGTGATAGATTGAAATGACAATAATCAACTGCTGTTCAGTATCAATTGTATAGATAATGGTGTAGGGAAATTTCTTTACCCCTAACTCATAAAAATATTTGTACTCATTGCGCCAACGGACAGGATGTTCACATATCAGACTTAAACTTTCATCAACAGATCTAATAAATTTTTCAGTTGCCTTGAGGCTTCTTTCTGCATACCATTTCAATGCATCTTCATAATCTTTTTGCGCCGTGGCATGAAGGATATATTGATAACTCATTTAATCCGGGCAGATTTTAAAATACTCTGTATACGCCGCTTACTTTCTTTCGCAGTGATGACTTTAGATTTACCGCTTTTATAATCGGCATAACGTTTGTCCAGTTCTGCTTTAAATTCATCACTATACTCAACAGCACTCTCTTCTATATCATTTTCCATTATGGCATAGATTGCTTTCACTTTTTTATCATCAGCCACTTCCAGATAACTGTGAAGCTTCTGCCGTATAGTAGCCGTATTCATATATGTAGCCATTTCTTACAAATTTAGCTTTTTAAAAAAACTCTTCCAAATGTCCACCCTTAAGCTTGAAAAAATTACTTTTTAGCTGAGCTTGTCTTCTTTATTTCCGCCCGGGCTGGCTATGCTTGGATTAGGTGTTGCAACTAGGATATTTTCATTGCTTCTTACTCTAGGTTTTCTTCATAAATATTGATTAATGTTTAATCCGAATTGTCAGATCAACTCTTAACTTCTACATCTAATATAACGGCAACGGGGGTTTTTATTGTTAATAATTTTCTCAGGTATTCCTACCTCAAATAAAATCACAAGAAGGTTTCAACTATCAAATAACACCGCGATTCGCGCTCACAGTATATAATCAAAACTCGCCCATCCCAAGGCTCTTTGAATGACATGATGGGGCTTTTCAATTTACTATTATAAAAAGACGCATATCGAGTTTGATTATCACATTGCAATGGACCCCACCATGGATATTTTTGAGATTTTGAAAAATCAGGCATATCTATTCTTGTCACCTTATTAAAAACTTGTACATCAAGATTGCCAGATTCCTTCAAGAATGAACTATCCACGACGGGTAATTTTACTTCATGTATCCATTTTGAGAAATTAGCTTTCGAAATTGAAAACGCACAAAAGAATACACATGGCTTTTTATAGCTTTCGTCAAGACACTCATAAGTGGAATTAAAAGATGAAATTTCTTTCGGTAAGGAAATGTCTAAATACTTTTTTAAACTCTTTACATTATCCTCAAGGTTGCAAGAAATCAACCCGTCTAAAAAACCGAAGTAAACAATCAAAAAAATAAATCGAAGTATTTTCATCAGAGTAATGATGTTAGTATTAGTTATTTTTTTTCTTCTTCAACTCACCTGTTGAAGTACTGCTTTTCTTCACTTCTTTAGTTTCTCTCGAGTTGGAAGTTCCAAGCCTGTTAGGAACATCTGCATCTGATTTTCCTTCAAACCAATCAAAGTAATCCGCATTCTCCTGTTTTACTTCAATCCATTCAGAGGTAATTTGAAATGGTGTGCCAGGTAGATATTTGTTTGCAAATTCTGTTTGAAAATCTCCCCACTCATTTCGTTCGAGATCTCCTGGTTGGGTAGGATCTGTTTTAAAGTCATAAGTATCCACAAACCTCATTTTACCACTGAAATTCCACTTTTGATTGTCTTTCTTATCTTTTGTAACCACACCCTGCAACTCGATTGTAAATCGACCAAGCGTACCGGCAAGACCTGCGCCGCCCGATATAGAATATCCTTCGGGGAGAGCTTTGGTTTCCCCAATCGCAATCGTAGAAAGGAAGTTTGAGGTTTTCAGGACATCTTTCTCGCCTCCTCCATGTAGCCCCGTCTTGTAAACATGTAAATCAGTAAGTTCCTTATTATTTAAAACAAATGGTTTTCCATTTCCCCAAGCATAATTATTAATAAATTTCCGGGGCAGTGGCTCAGAAAAAACAGATTTGAACCCTGTTGTAACAATGGTTTTATTAATCCCTTGTGCCATTTCTGGAGAGATAACCATTCCATGACCATTTACCCCGGTTGCAATTAGACCTTCAAGGCCATCTAAATCGATAGCTCCAATTGGAGTATTACTCGCAAATTGGTAGGGGGTTAATTCTGGATAACTTTTTGTAATAGGATCCACACTCAAAAACTTCCCCAACCTCGGATCATACACCCTCATCCCATAATCCTGCTGATTCCCTTCTCCCTTCACCTCATTGTCATTCTCTTTCCCATTAAACCCATACCTATACAGCGTTCCAACCGTAGATTTCCTCCCCGGCATTATCATCCCGAACGGATAATAATCCTGCTATCTGAAGATGGTTATATTCAAAGAACTATGTGAATGCTATCATCTATTTCATACCATAGGATGATAAGAGACGTATGACTAAATTTAATTCAAAATTTTGATTAAATAAGGCCCGTTTTAAAGCTTAAACAGCTTCATAATAAGTGATGTCCTCACCAACTTAGAACTCTATCTGAACCATGCACTAAAAAAAGGGGAGCTTACATCTCAGCTCTTCTTCACCAGTGAGAAAAAGCTCCTTGATTGGGTAAAAACAGTCCCGGCTGGTACCCATAAGCTTACAAGCTCGGTTTTACGATATTTAATTGTTACGCTAAAAATTAAAAGACCAACGCGAGATTCGATTAACTTAGTTTCTTAGTTCGTGATCTCACATTTTGGGGTTTCCAATTCAAATGTCGTAACCTAAATTTAATCCCAATTTTCAGATCAACTCTTAACTTCTACAATTGATGACTTCATTATTAAAAAGCAATTAAAACAAATGACTTCATAAAAAAAACCCAGCTTTTTTAAAACTGATGGTTTTGCTTTTTAAATAGTTACACTCTGACAAGGCACAAGGATTGCCAACTCACTGACCCCGCCCGACACACTTGCGCCAATACGGGGGAAGGTACCAACATTGGCAACTTTTAAGGACTAATTAAATTTTTGATAAAGTCTTCCTCTTTCGGATATTCTGCAATAAGAGTTTTTACAAAATCCTTGGAATAATTTTCTATATACAAAATTCCTAATTCTGTTATTTCATAATGACTAATTAAGTTTCTAGTTTCTACAGTAACTAGTGACTCATTAATTAATTCTGTCATTATTTTATTAAACTCAATTAATCCAAACTTCCAAGCCATGACTTTTGAAAGCTCGTAGGAGTTTCTGAAACTACTTGTTCTTCTTATTAATAAAAGTGCAATTAAAAGCTCCATTTAAATTATTATTATCTTTTTTTAGCTTCTTTTTCCATTTGAGCATTACCTGCTTTAATTGCATCTTCAGTATATAATTTATTTTCATACCCTCTGTGATACATCCCTTGTTCCTTTAATACAGCCTCGTGTGCTTGTTCATAAGTTATCCCTGACTTCATTAATTCTGCCTCTCTTAATTCATGTTTTGCAAAATTCAAATCAATTTCAGTGGCTTTCATTTCTTTATTTGCAATTTTTTGCATCCTCTCTAACATTATAGTATTTTCTGCTTTTAGTCCGAACTGTTCAAGATGAGCTGTAACTTTTGATAATGTTTTTTGCCCGATAATAAATTTTCCACTTAAATAAGGAATCTTAATTCCCAATTTGTTTACACCTTTCATAATCGGTGGCACAGGAATAACAACCTCCGTACCAAACCAAAAACCTTGACCAACCGAAGAGCCAGCTACATCGGGGTCTGTACTCATTAAATTACTACCCCATTGCTTAAATCCTGTTTTCATACCGGCCCAGGTTTTTACTGGATTCGATACTGTATTCACTACATTTTTTGCTGTTTGATTTGGATGGGTTACTGCATTCCATGCTCCTTGTACTGAATGCCAGGCAGAAGAAAAGTAGCTTTTACCCATTGCTACTATGGCTTTGCCTGTCTGCTCTGCAACTTTTGGATTTGATAATTGTTGATGGCTCCAACCAAATCCAACCCCAGCAGCTTCCAGTCCATCCAAATCGATTGCCTGGATAGGTGTGTTACTTGCAAACTGATAAGGTGTTAATTCGGGGTACTCTTGAGTTATTGGGTCTTCTGATAAAAATCTTCCTAAGCGTGGGTCATAAATTCTCATCCCATAATCCTGCTGATTCCCTTCTCCCTTAACCTCATTGTCATTCTCTTTCCCATTAAACCCATACCGATACTGCGTTCCAGCCGAAAATTTCCTGCCCGGCATTATCATCCCGAACGGATAATAATGATGGTTGACATAAGCAAACTATAAATTCAAAGAACTAAAGGAGTGCGATATTTCATTCATATCATAGGATGGTAAAAGCAGTAAGGTTAAATTTATTTCAAAAATATAATTAGATAAGTCTCGTTTCTACAATGTAATACCGGTAATGGAAACATACCACTTCAAACCTAAACTTCATTCCACCGGCTAATTGTATAGATATTGTCTTGCGCATTACTGATTTAAATATTATATCTAAAGCATCATTCTAACACCAAACAGAGACGAAACGCCAACCTTTTTGAATCATAATTCAATATTTATTAAGTACTTCTAAAAGTGGCGCAAACTTTACTTGATTAGCAAAATCTAATGGACTACGACCAGCATTATTTTTATGCTTTTTATCTGCTCCGTGTTTTAAATACAATTCTACTAATGGTAATTTTACGCTATCCCCATCTGCTGCACTAAAAACAGCTACCCATAGGGGCTGATTTCCAAATTTATCTTCTTTGTCTAATTTGGCCCCATGTCTTAGTAGTTTTTTTGCTACTTCCAAAAGATTATTTTCAGCGACATAGTGTAATGGAACTTTTCCATCTTTATTCTGATGATTCACATTAACACCTTTAGCTAAAAGCATGTCAACAATTAGTACATTTTTTTTTAATATTGCAATGTGTAAAGCATTATCACCAACAGAATCAACTTGAGCTAAATCTATAGATTTAATTATTTTTTCAACAGCGTCAACATCGTTTTTGTAAATTAATTCTAAGAAATACATACTTTAAAAAATTTATTTATTTACTGAGGTTTCTTAGAGTCGAATTTTCTACTTGTATTTTCGGGAACCCCTTCAGGTCTATAATAATTTGGATTCTTATAATTTTTCATAAATTGTTCTTGTGTTATTTCTCCTTTACGAAGTTTATTTAGTTCAAATTCATATTTGTACTCACTTTTGTGACCCATATGCCACTGCTTTGTTCTTGGTTTGTCTTTATCCCATGTCAATTCTCTACCAGTATTAGGATCATAAACCTTGCCGTCTGCTTTTTTTGCTTTTTCCCAAACATCATCTACTTGTCCAGAAGCATAATTCGGGCGATTATTTTTATACTTTAAATATAAAGATTCATTTGTCGCAGTAACTTTTAATTCTCCACCAGCTGCTTTTAATTCACCACTTGCCGCTTTTAATTCAGCTTTCAACAAAATACCAGATCCTGTTAAATTTGCAAGGGAAGCTACGACGTTAAGTCTTTTAGAATTCCTTTCATCCTGTTTTTGGAAGTGCTCATACATCCCGTCAACATAGCCAGACGAAAAGTACATAGAGTGTTGCTTTCCTCCGATATCTGAATAATCATATCTTGCATAATTCTCTTTGCCGACCTCTGGAGTAAATTCAAAAAATGAAAAAGTTCCACCTGATGGTAGCTTATTTGCCGTAACAAATCCCGCTGCAACAATTTCTTCGGTTGTTTTTGGTTTTCCGAATCCTAATAATGTACCCAAATTAGAAGTACCTTCTGGTTGCTTGTAGTCATTTGATATAACTTTAGCAACGGTTTCTCCATTTGATACAGCATAATAGAATGTCTGTACATGTTTTTCGGCTCCTTCTAAGTCAATGCTTCTGATAACATCGTTTTCTGCAAAAGCATAAGAACTATTCCATGAATATTCTGCACTCAACGGGTCAACGCTTAAAAACCTTCCTAATCTTGGGTCAAAAATTCTTAAACCATATTCTAGGTGATTCCCTTCCCCCTTCACCTCATTATCATTCTCCTTCCCATTAAACCCATACCTATACTGCGTTCCAGACGTAAATTTCCTCCCCGGCATTATCATCCCGAACGGATAATAATCCTGGTGTCTTAAGAAGGTTATACATTCAAAGAACTATAGATGAGCTATCATCTAATTCATATCATAGGATAGAAACAGGCGTAGGATTAAATTTACTTCAATTTTTTGATTGGATAAGTTCCGTTTCTACATTAAACCTGCTTCAAAATAAGTAATGTCCTCTCCAACTTATAAAACTCAATCTGAACCTAGCACTAAAAAGGGGTACTTACACTAGGCCTAATCATAATCAATGCGTTTAATGACGTCGGCGCATTCAGTAACCTGGTTGAAAAATTATTAATCCTTGCAATTAAGAGTATATATTGCAATATTGGCATCTTTTTTAATCATAAACTCTTTTGAGTTTTTCTCTTTAATTATACTATCACCAATTTGATAATAATAGTTTTCTGAAAATCCTTTTTTAAATTTTGTATCCGCGATATTAATTGAAATACTTTTATTTAAATTATTAATTTGAATCCATTGATATATTCCATGTCCACCAAAACCACTTATAACTCCAGCTATTTTGATTTTTCTAGTATTACATACTTGCGTATTATAAAAATCATCATTTTTAGATGGTACAAAAAACACCCAATAAAAAGTTGTAACTATTAAAATAACAACCACTAATGTTGGTAATATTTTCTTCACTTTAATTTACTTTTTGAAATTGTCTTTGGGATCTATCGGATTTAATAAATGCCAGCCTGATACATTCTTATTATCGGCAGGATTAGTATTTTGGTAGTCTAAATAATCACTACCATTCCCATACATCATATAATAATATGATTTACTAAAATTTAATCCAAGTGTTTTAGAATTTGTTTTTTGCAATAAAGTTAAAATAGATGAAGCCGATGTCGTTTCACTTCCAACTTTTAAACCAGGCGACCAATTTAATTGTATTCCCGACCAAGCCGGTCCTGTTGCAGTCAGTGACGGGTCTCTTCCAGTAAAATATGATACTCCACCCGAAGCCCAACCCGCACCGCCACCTAATCCCGCTGACCAAAAGTTGCCTGTCCAATTAACACCATTTGCAACAAAATCATTACTTGCATGTGTACCATTATTGTTTGTGGCCCAGCCAAAAATTAACCCTATATTGGCATTTAGTCCTACACTTGTAGTTATACTTCGTGCCTCATATAAATGAATTTCAGGATAGGCTACATCACCACTTTTTTCGCCTCTAGTATGCCAAAGAATATTTAATCCAAATGATTTACTAACAACCGTAGAAACTGAAACAGATAGGTCAATTCCAATTGCATCAGGTTTTAAATCATTTAACCCGATTGAAAAATTACCTTTAAAATCGTGGTCAAATCCATAATCACTTAAATTGATTGTAGAATTTACTGCAGTGGTATTAATTGTGAAGCTTGATTTATTAGTCCCATTTATAATAATAGTATCACCCTTTATATCATTAAACCAAATTGGGTTGTTTGCAAAGCAAGTATAATTTGAAATTGATGGATTGGGTTTGGGATCTTGATTCCAACGTCTTCCCACTCTTGGATCATACTCCCAAAATTCTGCAGTGTATGAGTTCCCTTCACCTTTAAGTTCATCCGATTTCTCTTGTCCATTAAACCCATACCTATACTGCGTTCCAGCAGTAAATTTCCTCCCTGGCATTATCATCCCGAACGGATAATAATAATGGCTATTTGTGGTAGGTTATAAATTCAAAGAACTATGAATGTGTTATCATCTAATTCATATCATAGGATAGAAACAGCCGTAGGGTTAAATTTAAATCAAAAATTTGATTAGATAAGCCCCATTATTACTCTAAAACTACGATTAAATAAGTGATGCCCCAGGTAAATCGAAGTTGTAAGAATATAGCCAAAGTTTGTCGCTTGGCTATATGCTATTTACTTCTATAATTGATTTTCCATAGAGTCGGAGTATCTTCTATATCTTTTTCTTCTCCTTTATAATATAGTGTCCAAAGTGGCTCATCTGGAAAATCATTCATCTGCAACCAACATTCATTAGGGTCATATTTTGAAGTTATAAATTTTCTGTCATCTCCATCAATTGGCATCCAAACAAGTAGTTCACTTAATAGCCTGTTTATCTTTTTAAAAATACTTAGCATCATTCACCATATTTATTATTATACGCCTTATTTGTCCTTGTCCCGCCATTCATAATTTGTTGGTACAATTCTTTGCCTCTATAACCTGCGTCATATGCTTTTTGATAATAGTAATCATAACTTTTAATCTCAGGCAAATTAGCGGCTGCTTTTTGATCTGACATTAAATCTCTTGCTTGTTGCTTTAATGTATTTCTTTGATTTACTACACTTCTTGCATTTGTTTCAGTAGGGTCAATGTTTACATTAATTGCATCAACATTATCTTTATACCATTTTCTTACTGCATCTCCATCAAAACCACCTGTCACTTTTCTTATTTGAGTTGCAGAATACCCTAACTTATCGATTAAACCATTTATTACAGCTTTAGAACCATACTTATTTATTATTTGACCAAATCCGCCACCGGCAAGGTCTCCGATAAAACCTGTTGTAAAATCAATTCCTGCTCTTTCGGAAGTATAACCACTTGGGTCATTAGTTGCGTTTACTAATACATCTAAAATTGCACTTCCTGCCGCTCTACCAATTTTTCCACCTGGTGTTCTCCAAGGAATTAAACCTTCTGCTCCTGACCTACCAACTTGCCACCAATTAACATTGTCAAATGCCTGTTTCCAATTTTTGGTATTAGGGTTAAATAAATAATCCATACTTGCCTGTGCCATCATATCTGCGGCTGCACCTGCACCTGCTTTTAACAACCAAGGAATGATTGGAATTCTACCATCAGGGTCAATGTATCGTATTGGGTTGTTGAAGTTAATTGAGTAAGGTGACCAAGCTGGCATTTTTGCAGCTTTGGGATCCACACTCAAAAACTTCCCCAACCTCGGATCATACACCCTCATCCCATAATCCTGCTGATTTCCTTCTCCCTTGACCTCATTATCATTCTCTTTCCCATTAAATCCATACCGATACTGCGTTCCAGTTGTAAATTTCCTTCCCGGCATTATCATCCCGAACGGATAAAAATACTGCGAAAACTTCACCTCAGCAGCAAAGGTGTCGATGAGGCAATCGACATTGAGGTTGGTACCCATTTTTTTTCTGAGACCTTGACCAGCACATAACCCAGCGGTTACTTAATTCAAAGAACTTAATGCCTCGGATAAAGTTATCAATTCACAAATAACCAAGCAAAAGTTATGTGCCACAAAAGGCAGGTTTTTCGACCATATACACCCAGCAGGTCCAAAAGTAGAGACGTCTTAAACTTTAAAGGTGTAGTTCAGAGAAGAAGGATTGCATTGATTTTGGCAAGAATTAGCTAAAACAAATTACTATGTAGCTTAGCAATCCACTTTTTTAAAAAATTTATTTCAGTTTGACCAACATAGTCATAACATTTTCGTCATCGTTCTTAAGCAAGATATTTTTAAGTCTTCCCACCACATGATCCGTATCCCAAACAGCAGAACGCTCGAGACCTATACAATCAATTGGCTTTACTCGTTTTTTATTTCCGTGTACATCTACTATGACGCAGTCCTCAAAATCAAAAAAATCCTGACGAAAAAAAACTGGCAATTCTTTGTTAATACTTTCATAAATACCCTGAAATACCCAGTTTTCGTTAGTTAGATACTCTTTATGTATAAAAACTGAAAACGATTGCACATCAGAAATGTTATGAATCACATCTTCAAACAATGTTGTAGAATCATAAAATTCAGCGAAAACTCTAACTAATCCCTTATAAATCACTTGCGCAAAAGCGAATTTATTCTTAACAACTTCAATTTTATACACATCCCCGATTTTTTCCTTTCTCATATTCACCTCAATTTTGGCAATTTTAATCCTGTAAATTCATGTAATTCCTTTTGAAATACTATCGTAGATGTTGTGTGATAAGTTAGGCCCATGGGATTTATTCTCGATACTCCCCGAATTTTATTAGCAGAAGTTCCTTTGTCTGATTGGGCTCCACCCCAACTATCAATCAATTGCTGTTCCCGCCCCCTAATAGCCCATTTTGCTGCTTGATTAAATTTACCTCCGACAGCTTCTTTATCGACAATTGCAGGCGTAAATCCTTGCAAGTTAAAACTTAACTCATGTTGCTTATCTCGAGTTTGAACAATCTGTTCTGCAGTTAGTTTTGCTGGTCCGCTTGTCCTACCACTATATGTTATAATACTACCATCATCATTTTTCCTCATTTTATAATATGATACATATCTTATTTGTTCATTCGGATGATCTTCTTCATATTTATCCTCGGCTCTTTCACGAAGTTCAATATCACGGTTTTCCAACCACCCAGCTTCAGTACTTTTTTCAAATGCATTTGATGGAATCAATACTCCAACTATTGTCATTCCTACTGGACTACTTGCAAAGCCTGCCAAAACTTTAAGCCCAGTACCCCAAGCACTTGGTCTCGGTGAATAAGGCTTTATGATATTCCCACCAGGCCCAATCCTTGGTGGATTGGGGCTTAAAGTTTCTGGAGCAGGAAGAACACGAGCTTCATTTGCATTTAGAATCTTGTCTGGTTCTAATCCATCAATATCTATTGCTGAAACTGGCGTATTTCCCGCGAACTGATAAGGTGTATACCAAGGATACTCTTTTGTCAACGGATCCACACTAAGGAACTTCCCCAACCTCGGATCATAGATTCGCATACCGTAATCCTGCTGATTCCCTTCCCCCTTAACCTCATTATCATTCTCCTTTCCATTAAACCCATACCTATACTGCGTTCCAGCCGTAAATTTCCTCCCCGTCATTATCATCCCGAACGGATAATAAGACTGGCTATTTGAAGCAGGTTATAAATTCAAAGAACTATGGGAGTGCGATCATTCAATTCAAATTGCCTTTAAAGAGTTTTTAAATTAATTCAGCAAATATTTCTTGATTTGGACCAAGTAAATCCATTGTCGAATTTTTAACCAGCCCCGATTTTAGTGGCTTTTTAAACCCTTCACTTACATCAGCTTTAAATGAAAAAATGTATGTCTTTTGTAAGAAAAAAGGACTTTCCCTGTATGAACAAATATTTGGGGAAAATTACCTTTTACCTGATACTTCCATTCCGATGCTGAAAATCATCCTAAAACAGAGGCGATTTTTGCACTGAGCAGATCAGAATTTTGGTTTTCTGCTGCTATGTCGTACTGAGTTTACTATAACTTTTATCCCTTCAATCTCATAGATTATCAGATAGGGGAACCGATTAACCTTCAAACGCCTAAACTGTTCATTAATGGCTGTATAATGTTGTGGATGGCTGCACAGATCATCATAGCTGCTTTCCAGTTCCTCTATAAATTCAACTCCCAAGCCACTACGCTGTGCCTCATACCATTCAAAGGCCTCCTGGATATCTATAACAGCCTCGGCCTGAACTTCAAGGATATGACTCACTGCATTTTCTTTTTACCTGTGATTATGTCTTTAGCTTCATGCCTGCTATATGTTTTACTTTCTCCGCTTAACCGTTTTTGCCTGCGTTGTTCGAACATTTCAATTTCTTCCTCGCTGAACTCATACTCAAAATCATCATCATCGTTGTATTCTTTTGCCACAGCATACATCAACTTCAATAACTTCTCATCTCCTTTGTCAACATACTGATGCAATTTCTGGCGGATGTTAGATGTTTGCATAATATTGTTTATTTTATACAAATTTAACTTTTAAAAACGAGTATCCAAAAAGGACTTAGTCCCTGGTCGCCTTTGCCGGTGGGTAACTGACTTTTTGACCGTTCCGCTCATTATGTCAAAATCTTAATCACTACGTTTTATTCCTTTGGTAATTTTTACTTTATCTTTATCTATAGAAAGAAAAAGTAAATGAACGAGAGAAGGGATTAACATCCATCCAGGGCCGTGGTGAAGGGCATGACTGGCTGGAATTTCGGATTTATTCTTGTTGATCTACATCACGGACATGTCTTCGGCAACACCGTTATCAAATCATTCAGTCTTTTTTATATCAACTCCACTTACAGTTATCACATTCATTGAGGCCCCATTTTCATCAACAAACTCTACCTCGTATTCATCAGACTCTTCATATACAATTAGAACTGTTCCCCTTGAACCAAGAGGTATATTATTAAGAGGCCTAATCGTGATCACAATATCATATTCATTAAACATATTATCCTATTATTTAGCAGGTATTGCTGTTACTAATCGTACAACTTCATCTGCTTTATTCTTGATCCAAGCAAAAGTCACATCAATTGTTTTACCATTGGCTCTTGTAATAGGAATTACCTGATTAAAATTGTTCCATGTTCAGATATCGCAGTCTGGACAGTTGTATTTGGATCAAACACAATTTGCTTGGCAAGATCATCGGAATTCGCCCTGTAAAAACCAAGTGCTTTTTCAAACCACTTTGCTTTATTCGCTCCTATAGCATGATCGGGATTGAGTAAATATCTCATCAATTTATCATTAACGCTTGTATTAGTCAATGCCCTACCGGTATCATCACCTGCATTTGCCGCAAATTTCATTCCATCATCTACAAACCCAAGACCTTATATTTCCCGGTTCCTCGTGCCTGATATAAGTGGCCATGGTATTGCCCTGGGCATCTCACATATTAAGTAGATCTGTGATATCTTGACCAGAAACTCCGAAATCACCCCGGGTAATTTATATATAGGTTCGGTTGCCTGATGGATCATACCCATACGGGGTAATTGTTTCCTTTCTGGAGGCGGTATTGCGTTTCAGGATACTTTGCACCTCGGATCATATATCCGCATCCCATAATCCTGCTGATTCCCTTCATTTTTCACCTCATTATCATTCTCTTTCCCATTAAACCCATACCTATACTGCGTTCCAGCCGTTAATTTCCTCCCCGGCATTATCATCCCGAACGGATAATAATACTGCGGAGGTTTGAAAAAAGGGTATAATTTCAAAGAACTAAAGATTGAGCGATTATCCAATTGATAATATATTTTGGTTTGTGCCGTTCCTTTTCAAAAATTATACTAACGAATTCGTCAAATAATAATCACCCTTCGTTTTCAATTTTAGCCTGTATACTTTCGTGTCTTAGTCAACTAAATCAATTATCTAAAGTATCTCTTATACAAAACTCAATCATATCTTCTACGGCTTGTTTAAGCCAATCTAAAAAAGTATTGTATTCAACATCTTCAAACGGATTAGCTCTTGTGTAGTCTTCAATAACTTTAATTTTATTATTATCATTTAAATCCCAACAAGCAACCTCATCACAATCCTGTCTAAAAGCAAAAGGTATCAATAATCTGTCAGGGTATCTTTTCTTAATTCCTTCATATCTGCTTTTTAGACCCTCTCCGGAATGAAAAATCCACGGTTTAAGATTACTTAAGGGTATATCAAGAACCCATAAAAATTCTTTTGGATATTTAAACCTTGCAGGCAATTCTTTTTCATCAATTAATTCTATCATTGATATTTATTGAGTTAGATTACTTCCTGCTCCTGTTACTCTTGGGCGAATAAAGGTTCCGTTTGGATTTTGAGTAGCAAATTTGTTGGTTTGATTTAAAACTCTTGCTTTAATCGCCTCCCCCCAAGTTGTTGGCAATTTATCAAGTTTTCCGTTATCTACCATTCCTTGAAAAGAAGCCTGGGCTCTTTCTAATGGAAATGGATCATTAAAGTTATGAGAGATAGCTTTAATATCTAAACCCAACTTTTCAGCGGCTGCCAAACGGTTATGATCAAATGATGTATATATGCCATCTTCCATTTGGACAATATCTAAAGGATCTTGATTCTTCCATCCGTTTGCCTTCATATCATTAAATATTGACTCAAACTTCTTTCCGCTTAATGTTTCTTGAGAAACTCTTATTGATGAGCTATGAATATTTTTGAAGATTGTCTTGCCGGCTTTCGAAGCTTTTTGTACTAAGGTGCTTACCGATTTATATAAAGAGTACATCGAAACAGTCGTAACTGTTATTTCAGCAACAGCATCACCAACTTCATTTGGGTCACTGCTCATTAATTTTCTACCCGTTGCCTTCAACTCATCTCTAATATTCTTAACCGACTGTTTGGGATCAGAAACTGCACTAACCGTATTTGTAAAGTTTTGTGTCCTGTCTGTCCAAGCTTGTTCATCGATATTCCAAGGTGTATGAGTAGTTGCATATTCAAGTATGTTCCACAGTCGTTTGCCAATTCCTCTACCCATTGCAATTATAGCTTTCTGGGTGTTTTCAGCTGCTTTGGGGCTTTGTAGTTGTGTTATACTAACACCACCCCCGACACCTGCAGCTTCTAAGCCATCTAAATCAATATTTGCAATCGGAGAATTTGCTGCATATTGATAGGGAGTATACCAAGGATATTCTTGAGATAATGGATCAACCGACAAAAATTTTCCTATTCTAGGATTATAAATTCTAAAACCGTAATCGTATTGATTTCCATCTCCGCTAACTTCATTATCATTCTCCTTCCCATTAAACCCATACCTATACTGCGATCCAGCCGTAAATTTCCTTCCCGGCATTATCGTCCCGAACGGATAATAATAATGGTTGATTTAAGTTGGTTTAAATTTCAAAGAACTGAATGGAGGGAATGTCCATTTAATTAAGTTATAAATTGATCACCAAAGGACAATTTTGTTTCAATAATTCGCTAATTTTTTGGTAAGTTCTTGTTTGAATCTATATTTTATAGACAAATATATTTAAAGGTAAATTCTTCATCTAAACATCAAAATAATTAATGTATTATTTACAGCTTTACCATTAAGTATTATATCAGGCACGTCAGTAAAAAGTTCAATACAAAATAATTTTAGATTGCTTATGTGCCACCTTTTCATGTCTAATTTTACCCCAGGTCCATTAATATAAAGTATCTATATAATGTTTCAATTCATCCATGGACGTGAATGCAGGCTCCACTCTTTTATCTAATAATAACCGTTGTTTAATACACATCCAATCGTCATACTTAATTCCGATAATTCCTTCTTCAATAACAAATAGTTCACTATCTTCTTTGAGCAAATTAGTATACTGTTTATTTAAGTAATCAACAATCTCATCTAACATATCCTTTGAAATATTTAAACTTAGAATAAGATTAATTAAATTGATTTCAACATATTTATGACTAAATAAAATCAAAGAAAAAAAGGAAAAAGAATTCGTAAACTTATTCACAATTGAAATCAACTCGTTTATTGTCAATGTTTCCCATAGTTCAGGAATACACAACATGAGATGTACAGTATAGAGATTGTTGACTCTTTCAAAATTGTATAACAAAAAATCACCCCTATCCAGTGCCAAAATATCTTTTATATAAGGCTCCAGAAAATATCTATCAATTGGATAATATTCAGCTTCTTTTGAAGATTTAATTGCAATTTCATCCGAGAGCCTTCTTACGTCATCCATCATACTATTATTGGAGTTTTTTTGTTACTATCTTCACGCCTTCATTATTATACAAATTTAAATTCGTGCGTGATACGTCAACACCGATTTCCTTCAAAATATCACCAGCTTTTGAAGCTTCCTCAACAGTTGGTTTATAGTGACCGGAGCTATTATTAATATCCATTACTTTACCTTTTACAATTCGCATTTGGCCAGCAGCACGAACTTCAGATGCTTGACCTGATAAATTGTAGTGCCCTTGACCGATAACAAGTTTGCCATCATTTGTTACAACAAAATCAAAAGTACCATTAGTGACATTTCTATTAGTCAAATTAATTTCTCCTTTGTTTAAAGTATATGCTTGAGAACCGAATTCACCCCCAACCTGAGATTGCGTGCTTTTGGCTGAAATACCTCTAATGGGTGTTTTAGGCAGGCCATCCATCACTGCAGCATTTACAGCCATGTGCTTTTCCACCTGCATTGCAGCTGTTGGTGCCGTTAATTTGACACCTGATTGATGAAAAATACCTGCAATTATTAGATTTCCAGCCGCATCAATACGAGATGACGGCATGCCGGTGATAAAATCTTGACCAGTTGCGACAGAGTAACCATTGGTTGTAACTATCCCTACAGGATTAACTGTTCTATTTAAAGCATCAACCGCTTCATAGGTATCTCCTTTACCATGCTTAAAATCACTCCACTTCTGATTGCCTGCCCAATTTATAAGATCATTAAAGTCATAATCATACCAATGCTTGGCTTTTTCCAAACCGTCTAGATCAATAAATTTGATAGGGCTGTTTTCTGCAAAGGCGTATGTACTATTCCAGGGATATTCTTTGTACAACGGATCCACACTCAAAAACTTCCCCAATCTCGGATCATACACCCTCATCCCATAATCCTGCTGATTTCCTTCTCCCTTTACCTCATTATCATTCTCTTTCCCATTAAACCCATACCTATACTGCGTTCCAGCACTATATTTCCTCCCCGGCATTATCATCCCGAACGGATAATAAGAATGGCTATCAGAAGTAGCATATAAATTCAAAGAACTAAAGGAGTGAGTTTAGCCCAAATTAAAAACACTAAAACAAGGCCCAGAATTTCGGCATTAACTTTATTCTTAGATGCTTTTCTTATTTGTTAAACGAGCCATTAAATAAAGAAGGCCAGCAATAAACAATGTCCAAAAAAAAGCATTGATAAATATAAATATCAAATTTATTTCTCCATCCTTACCAATTAGCTTTAAAGGGAACCCTTGTAAAAAAAATATTATTTTCATATACCAACCCTTATATGCACCCCAAGTAACCATAAATGGTGTGGAGAGAAAAAGAGTAGCAACAAATAAAATAAAAATAATAATTGATGCTACTGCGATGATTGTAATTTTTCCTTTCATCATTTAACACCTTCTTTTTTGAGTTTATCGCCCAATTCTGCTATTTTTTTATCAGTGGCTGCTCCTGGCCTTGCATAATCAAAATGAGGTCCAATGCCTTTGTTGTCAGGGTCTGAATTTTGAATACCTCCTTTAATAAAATCAGATTCCGATTTAGGATTGCTTAACAAATCTCCTCTAATATCTTCCCTAATAACTTTTCCTATATTTTTATTCGAAGTTAAAGCAGCATAAAGTTCGGATTTATCGGATATAGGACTCCCAATGAGAATAAGATTATCAACATAAATACCTTTGTCTGCTAACTTTAAAGCTACATTCGCTTGTAACACACTACCATAACTATAGCCTGCAAGATTCAACTGTTCCCCTTTTTTCAATGGATTTTCTGCAAGGTCTGCCACGATATCATTTACAGCTTTTTCTATTTGTTTGTGGTCTCTACGTTTTATTTGAACTTCAAGACCTTTTTCAGTTTTAACAAAATGTTGACCTACATGTGAAAAGTTTTTGTAAGAAGCAGTAAATGCAATATCCTTATTTGTTCCTCCTGAAGCATTAATACGTGTGAAGCCTTCTATTCCCTTTGATGTGAAAATATTTTTAAATCTATTAATATAGTTCCATCCTATGGCATCATTTCCTGCACCACCAACAAAATATAATCGTTTGCCGTCGGGGTCAGTAAAAATTAATGGATTATTTCCAAAGCCTGCAAAGGGGGAGATTGATGCATACTCTTTAAAAGCAGGGTCTGTACGCAACCTTCTTCCTATTCTGGGATCATATCCATAGTCATTGAATCTTAAATGATTTCCAGAGCCTTTAATTTCATCGTCCTTTTCGTGCCCATTAAACCCATACCTATACTGCGTTCCTGCCGTAAATTTCCTCCCCGGCATTATCATCCCGAACGGATAATAATCCTGGCTATTCAACACATCAGCTGCATAGTAGTCGGTCTTACCATCCGCATTCGCATCCGTGGAAAGTTTTCGATCCGAAACCGTGACCAATACATTGCCCAGGTGATTGGATAGTTCAAAGAGCTTTTCTCCTCTTGTAAAGATAGAAAGTTTCCCGTCACCAAAATCCGTACTCATGGCCACCGTACTATCCCTGACCATATGGCGGGTGGTCATACCCAGCCGGCTCGAGCCGTAAAGGTGCACTTCGGCCAGGTGAAGGGTATCCGTACCCTTCCTGTAAACACTTATAACATTCCCGGAACCATCCCGCACGTAAATGGTGGTCTCAGTAGGCAAAATCTTCATGATGCGGTTTCCGGCAGCATCATATTTATATTTAGTGATTACTCCTGCTTTGGTAATGCTTTCAATCTTTCCGTACACTGTCCAGTTGATGGCCGTGATGCCCTCGGAATTATCTTTTATAAGATTACCTATAGCGTCATAAGCGTAGTTATTGTTGGCCTGCCCCGTCTTGATATCATTGTAGTTGGCATAGGTTCCCACCGGTGCATCGGGAGCAAGGTCAACCACTTTATGCAGTTGGTTGGTTTGGGCGGTATAACTGTAAGTGAGGCTGTCCATTCTTATAGAGAAACTGTCCAACGGCACCCGGCCAATGTCTCCATTACGTTTGTAAGTGAGGATGTTTCCGTTTGCATCATAAGACACTCTTTCCCGGTAGGCCTTCAACAAGGATGGCGTAAAAGTTCCTGCAGAAGGACTAAGCCCCTGGTAGGCATCCATGGATACCAGCCGGTTTAACTGGTCATAACCATACGCATAGACCCTGCTGCTGCCAAATTTCGGGAGGTTAACTGCCATGGCGGCGATATTGCCGTTATACAGGGGCGATGCACTGGCGCCAAGGTTCCCAAGGATTGAAGCCGTGGATGAAGAATAGCCTATGGCCCGGTAATCGTTGCGATAATAATGCAGGCTGAATCCAAACGCATCCTGCGCCGTAGGCTTTGCTTCCAGCGTATCTATACCATTATTAAGTGTTCCACCCATGGCCGGATTGATGGCTTTCAACCACCCTTGCAGGGTGTATGCATAATCCACTTTCTGAACCCGCTGTTTACCCAGTATGGTAGTAGCCAAAGGTCCATGGGCATAGTAACTGTACCTGGCCTCCAGTTCCGGAAAATATAGCAGCATCACAGAATCTTTTCCGGAATACACTTCCGTCAGGCGATTTTCAGCATCATACAGGTATCGCTGATAATAGGCATCCCATTTTCCGGGTTGGTAACTTACCTGGTTAACTTTCACGCTGATCAGGTCGTATGAATAAACCAACCGTTTGAATCTATTACCTTGCTGGTTCATTGGATTGGTGTAGGCGTTGATACTGCCAAAGTCCTGTAATAGCGTATCTACATTGCCATGGATATCGTAAGTGTAATAGGTGCCACTGGATGGATACCAGTTTGATGCAAGATCAAACACCTGGACATAACTCACCCGGTTGCGCAGGTTTCGTTGAACAATTACGTCTTCTGTAAAAGCTGTGTATGGCTGGTCGTAAATGGTAAGGGTTATTTGATTGCGCGTACCCGCTGCTGTACTCAGCCAGGTTTGCAGTGTGCTTTCTACCCGCGAATTCAGCAGTGTCATGGCTGATCCGCCCGTTATTTGGCCCACTTCAGTTATTCTGCCAAGTACATCATATCCAGTATAGCTGTAGACATTGCCCAGCCTCGACTGTCGGCCATTCTGGCTCAGTACTAATCTCCCCAGCCGGTCATAGAAAAATTTACTGACACCTCCATCCGGAGATTTCTGTAAAATAACCTGGTTGAGACTATTATAACAGTACTGGGTAGGTAAAGTGTGGGATGGCACCAGTTTATTTCCTTTTATTCTGAAATTATTCACACTATCGGACCATGATACCCGATAAATTGGATCCACCCCGGATGGAGGGATTGTCTTTACAAGATTTCCCGCCTGGTCGTAGTAGTAGAGTGTATAATGGTATTCTTTTAAGGTATCGGTGACATTGAAAGTTTCTTTTAATGAATCCCACTTTTTTAAGTAAGTGCTTCTGAAAATATTGGTAATCTCTTCCTGTTGAAGGGCAAAAATGCGCGTTCCCTTGAGTATTGCAGAAGTCTTGACCTGTTCACATGGGCTAACTGATACAGTAAAACCAGTAGTATCATTAAGGGGTTTGGTATCAGGGCAAATCTTATTGTATTCATATACGGTTTGGGGTGTTGAATTGGCGCAGTATCCGCCACCAAGTGTTTGTGCATACACCAACCATGTTTTGTTTAATCCTGTTTTGAAATTCAGGTACCTTGCCCACAAATCATTGATAAACAAAACGGAATCGGTCAGGAGTGAATCAACCGTAATTGGCTGAAGATTGAACCGGACTTTAAACAATGAGTCCTGAAGTTTGAAATCTTCACAATCAAAACAACGCACATTCGATTCTGCAAAACCGCAATTCAGGAAATAAGGGAAGAGCAAACCTGTGGGTAAAGGTTTGGGGTTTATCGTGTCACATACTATAAGTTGCTGATACAGTTCCGTTGAAATTGTATCCTGATATTTACTATTCAGGTAGGCATTGATGGTATTTAAATTTGAAATAGATCCACCTCCGGCCGTGATTTCATTTTTCAAGCTACCGTATCTGAGACATACACAATTGTCAAGCACAGATACATATTGTTTACTAACTGGTCTGTTCTTTCCATAAGGGCCCGGTGCCTCGATGTAGTATGGATGGCAGAATTTTGTTCTTGGTATTCCAGCACTATCCAGGACAAAATTAACAGCCTGTTCAAAACTTGTATACGCCGCTCCGCTATTGGTTGGAGATACTGTTGATGCACCATAAGGATTGGCAGCATCCTTGCCATTTCTGCATACCTGGAGTAATTTATTTGTTACAGAAAGTAGTATTTGATCTCTTGTAGCCTGGGGTTTAGCCGTAAGTTCAGGGCAGTTTAAAAGTGCATTTTTCCATGAGTTTACGTACGCAGCGCAAGGATCGTTGTAAGCAATGAGTGAATCGTTAATATTAATTGTTGGAATGATTCCTGAAGTACCTGTATACCATGTACTCCAACCATAATTCGAAGCCATCTGGGAAAAATCAAGGGGGAAATGAAGGCGGTAACCCTGTGCTATCAAAGTCCTGTTATCCGCAGTATCTACAGTACCGCTCCTGAGATTAATATGTTTATTTACTAAGTCAGCCCTTTCCTTGGTGTATAGTGGAAGATAGACCGACCAGGCCTGTGCCTGCAAACTTGCGGATAAAGTTACATTTCCTGTACCGGTTGCTATAGATGTACCTGTAGCTGTAAAGGCTTTAGGCATTAAGTTATAACACGTAGTGCGACTGGCTGAATCAGTCCTGAGCTTGCAGCCAATAGCATCACCATATGCAATTTGCCACATACTTAAGCCTCCGATCAATGATGTATCACTGTATTTCCGCATTAAATTTTTTGTGGCAACAGGTGCAATTGAAGAAAAAAATGGATCTGTCGCCAATGGGCTAAAAGCAACACTTACAGTCGCGTTCAGGCTGTCGATAAAGTCGAAACCTACTCTAAGGCTATCTTCTGCGTATTTTAGTTTTTTAATTTCAGGATGATATGGAAGCAGGCTTTCGGCCCAGGAGTACTTGAATTCCTGGGTAAACTGATCATTGGACATCGCAAATAACCTGGCCGTAAGTACAGTACTATCTACATTACCCGTATAGGTCTTATAATTCGTTGGCACAGCTCCTGCCACCAGAGTAGGGTATCTAAAATAAGGTTGAGAAAAAACACCATGACCTGAAGGAGAAAATATATTAAACTTGTTATACATGGTACCTGATCCATTTTTGGTAGCATACTGGCCACTAAATGGAACCATATCATTAAGCATTTGCTCTCGGATAGTTTTAAGGGTTGATGATTTATTGGGATTAATATTGAGACAAAAAAGAGAATCAGCAACGTACCGGGTAATTACTTCTGTCAACTGTTCCGCAGATAATTGACTTGAGGTTGCCAGTCCAATACTTGTGGCATAGTTTGTAAGTGCTGTAGCTCTTGAACCAAGCATAGCCTGGCAGGAAGTGGTTGTAAGAACTGGCACAGCCGTTGCACAGCCTGTGGCCAATGAATCTGCTGATGCTACAGAGTCAATTAATTGTTGTTCAGTTTTACATAGACCTACGCCTACAGTTAGGTAGTTATTTAAAAATGCAGTTAAAGTATCCTGATTTACCCTGACTGATTTACGTACATTATATGATCCTACTGGCAAGGATATCGACTGAAGAAAATTAACTGATTTTATACCTGTATAATTGTAAGTTAGTGGGGCAATAATCCCATCTTCATCTGTGATGGAAATTTCAAGATCGAAACTGCCAATATACATTACATAACCAGTGGAGCATTTGGGTAAATAAACTGTGTCAGGCCTAAGTATATAGTTAAACGAATAGAGTGTTTGAAATGGAACCAGGATGGTACTAACCGATTCCTTCACATTTTCCTTCACAACATTTGTTCCCGTGTCAAGTAGGTTTCTTGTAAGAATTTTTCCTTGTTGATTTTTATAGATTGTCTGATTTCCAGTTGCAAGTGCCTGCATGCCTTTGGTTGAATCGCCTGCTAGAGAAGTGGCCACTGTCCGTCCATGCATATCCACATAGCTCACACTCATTTGTCCGTTGGCATCTTTAACCATGTTTTTAAAATAATGAGTATAATTTCCAACTTCAGTACCAAAAAGAGCATTTAATTCTTCCTGTGCTGGTGTTCCATAGTAGTAATTGGTTGCATGGCTTGAACCGATATGAAGAGAGTCACCGGGCATACCCTGCCTTAAAATACGACCTGTTTCATCCGGAGTATATCTTGTTACAGAATACGAATATCCATTTGCAGCCGGCACATGATTTCTGTTATTTCTACCCTGGGCGCTATTAGCACTGTAATATTTAGCCGAGCCAAAAGCACTATCCATTTTTGTTGTGGAATACTCACCGGAACTCACAGTTGTAAAATCAAAGAAGTCCAATGGATTAGTATTGTCGACCTGTGAATTAAACTTATTAAGATTTGCGCGATATTCAATTACATTGCTGATTCTGGGCACTGGCAGCACCTGTACTGCGGGACGTCCTTGTGCATCGTAAAGAGTTTCAGCATATATGGTACTGTCTGTTATATTGTCTTTAGTGACTGTCTGTCGACCTCTTAGTGTACCATCAAAATACTGCATGACAGTTTTTTGCTTGCCTTCTTCCGCAAAACTTGTAGTTGCCTGCCAATTGAGATTAGGCGCATGACCATTAAAAGCATGCAAACCAACATAAGACCAGGGTCCGTCACTTCTCGAACCTGATGTCATTTGATTAACCACACGTGCACGGTAAAATAGCCGTCCTTTTCCATTATAAAGCAGAGGTATCTTATACTCAGCCGAATCAGCTGCCGTAGACAAATCTACCCTCGTTGCGCCATTCTTAAAGAGCAGAACCGTATCAAGCACATTGTTTATCAAATAGGATGAATTCATTTCATTGTCAAGCCATACCCATTCCAGTTGAATTCCTGTATGAAATGACTTTGCCTGAGGCTTTATATCAATCATTAAAGCATCAGCTACAGGCGTACCTGTAGTTCCCTCTACAACTATTGAAGGTCTTTTATTGTCGGCTAAAGGAAAATATCGGGTCGGTGCCAGATTGTTGGTCAGTTGTAATATCTGTTTTGTGTCAAATGATACACCACCTACCGTGGTTGGAGCATCTATTCTGACAACTTTTACCTTCACATATTCTGCATTTTTAAAATGGTAGTAGGCAATACTGTTGTATTGAGTAGCTTGATTTTTCTTAAATGAAACTGTAAGACGAATAGAGTCAATAGTGTTCAGAGCACTTATTGAGTGTCCATATTGAATTTCAGCAACAACTGTAGCCGTAAAGTCTCCTGGTATATGTTTGCTTGTGTCGTCATCTACAAGGCTTAATGCTACAAAGTTCCTGATTGTATGTTGTACAAAGTTGCCTGTATCAGCTTTATATTCAACAAATGACTGGGAATTTAGGAGAATCGGGATCAACGCTGTTTCCGTAGGGAAGGGAATTCCTTTGCCCAGCGTTGGTGCAATCTGTTCAAATGGCACCATATTGATTGCAATATGGGTAGCATAACCACCACAGGCGTTGTTAACAGTATATGTTATAGTAGCAGAACCCGCAGCTTTACCAACCACTTTCCCAAAATTATCAACAGTTGCTTTAGCATTATCACTGCTGCTCCATGTACCGCCTGGTGTTGCATTGGCGAGTTGCAATGTTGAACCTACTACACAAAGTGTGGAGCCAAGAATCTGCCCGGCGGGCTGGCCGCAAGTGTTTACTTTAGCCACATTACTTGACACCTGTGCTCCATTGCTTGTCACCAATAATCTATAGAAAGTTGGAATTGAGACAATACCGGGGCTATAATTAGCAGTTGTTACCCTGTTCGTCCATGCAACAGAATCTGTGCTTGATTGCCATTGATAGGTATATGTACCATTTCCTCCGGAAGAAGAAGATGTGAGTGTAGTGGCAGTAGATCCAGCATTAATGTTCTGGATGGAGGGGGCAATTGAAGCAACAATTTGCGGATAAACAGTTATAAAAGTATTGTTTGTATAGCCTACGGTGCTGGTTGTTGTTTCAGTAACTTTACGGCGGAAATAAGTGGAATTATTCAGTGATGGGGGTGAATAGTTTTGAGTAGTAGCTCCGGAAATATTCGTCCAATTTACTGCGTCAGATGAGCTCATCCATTGGTAGGAGTAAACCGGACTTGGTGCGCCTCCGGTTGCAGCGGTGCCTGTAATACTTGTAGGGACCACGCCGAAATTTATTGTTTGACTTGAAGGAGAAATTGTGCCGGGTTGAAGTGCTGCGGCTGCAGTTATATTAATTGTTTTTGAACCAAGCGTACAGGTAAAATATATACTACCCGTAGTAGATGTCCATGTTACATTAATCCCTATTGAGAACAGCGAACTTGTGCATGTGCCGGATTTACTGGTATTGCTTGTACCGGTAATAACACCACCAGTTATGGTATAAGTGTATGTTCCATTATAAACATATGTGCTGGAGCCATTATAAGTGGGAACATAACTATATGAATTATTAATGATAGTACTGGTTGGGCCGGATATGCCTATGCCTTGTGCCTGCGTAACCGCATATATCCCAAATGTTAATAAAAAAACCGCTATTACTTTCCTAATGCCAAAGCATATCGATGTAATTGCCAAATTACTTAAACCTGAAAAATTAATCAGCAGCATATTAAACATATCATTTGGTTGGTGTGGTGTCATTCAAAATTTGAATATAGAAGAGCTATTTTAGAGTAGGCAATAAGCCCGGATTTCTGTTCTGTAACAACTCGTCTGAAATAAGTGTTAACTTCAACCGATCCAACAAAACGAAGATCTTTTCCTGTTGCACCAGACAAATCCTTCCAATTTATTTGATTATCTGATATCTGCCATTGGTAGGAATAAATTGGCTTGCAACTTCCTCCCTTAGCATCAGAACATTTAAATGTGTATGATTTAACACTCCTGTTGATTTGCTTTTCTCTTTCATCCAATTCACCACCATCCAATTCCTCTGTGTCTTCCATGCTGATTTTTTCAGATCCCTTTTCCGTTTTTATTTCAATCTGATGGGGTGTGGCTGGTTCCCAAATTATGGTAAATGCCTTCCTTGCATCCTGTAAATTAATACACACTTCTCCGTTTGGTGTCTTGCCCCCGGCAAAACAAATCATCGTTTCTCTGGCTCTAAAATTCTTATTTGCAATGGTGTATTGATAAGGTACACCAGTTAATATGCAACGCGCACCCACCAGGGTAACCTGAGATTTCGCAGACAAAGTAATCATGCCAATCGAAACTAAGAGTAAGCTCATTATATAATACTGTTTGAAGCAGCCCACTGGTTTACATATTTCAAATTTATTCATCATCCCATTTATTTAATCTGAGTTTGTAATGTACTCCTTGACTCAGTTATTGTTTTTACTCCTTCCTTCGTTTCAACTTTTGTCCGTACCAGGTTACCCTCCTCATCATACTCGAAAAAACTCGCATAATTATTTTCGTCCAGTTCTGCTACTAATTTCAAATTGACTGGATTATACACATAACTCTTCATAGTTGCATTGAATGGGTGTATCCGGAAGTCATCAAAATATACCGTTGTTGCACCTGTATTCATGAATTTAATGATAACTGTCTGGTCAGTACTTCGTGGCTCAATCACACCCTCATATCTTTGCCAGCCATCTATAATAGGCCCGCTTGGACTAAGAGAAGTTTGAATATCTGTTGGCCCATCAAGTCTTACTTGTATTTGATTGTAAGAGTATGTATAGTTTTTGCAGGGGATACCACTAGCCGGATCCCCACAATTTTCCTTCACCCAAGCGCTTATGATGTATTTCTTTCCGCCTTGAAGCCTGAACGTTTGATTTAAAAGTGAATCAGTGGCCGGAATAGCTTTATTATAAATACAAGAAATTGACATAGTCAAATTTTTGTAATCCGGCGAGGAATTATTCGACGCCTGCCAGCTATAGTTATTTGTGGTATAGTTAAGCCCGTTGTTGCTCGCCACATATAGCTCCGTTCCGGTTTGTATGATCTTATAAATACCAGGACAAAGTGTTACGCTATAGCTTCCTGAAGTATATGAAAATCCATTCTGAGTCAAAGTATGGTTACTTACAGGATTACCATACAGGTCAAAAATCATAGTATTTAACCCATTTGAATGACTATAAACTGTTACACCGGTGTGATTATAGGAAGTATTCATGGAGACATTAAAATTGTACGTGTTCTTTGTCCCTATTTCTATGTAAAAAGTATCTGTGAAAGTGTAATAATGTCTTCGGGTAACTCCACCTTCAATAGTATCCTTAGGTGTGATTGCTAACGTGAAAGAGGAATTTCCAAATACTGGAGTACCTCTGTCCTGTGGCTGAGTGATAATTGGAGAGATACTTGTAAAACCATACAACCCACCTGTGTTTGTAAGTGTTTTAAGGGAATCTTTACCGTAAGCAAAAAGCGGAAACTCTCCGTTTTGGAGATTATTCACAGGCATAGCTATGCTATCTGTTTTACCTGCACCAATAGCCCATACCATCTTCCCCGTATGTGCAAGGAACTGGGCGGTGTCAGTATTAATAAGATTGCTATTTGCCATTGTTTTAAAATTAAAATACCTGCGGAATGGGTTATAAACAGTTCTGCTAATATGCTCGTCATACTCGTAGTCTTCAAATGAATCAAAATACATTTCCTGGCTCCTTGCATTTTTTGAAATGGCAACGGGTAGATTTTTGCCGTAACCATATTGGGCAGATGTAAATACTCCTAATGCATCCATAACTTCCAATTCCATACCTTTTGAGTTAACTCTTCTGATACGACTATTCCATACCCATTGTGAACTTATTGTATCAGGGAATAATTTGTTCGATGCATTAAAATTCCAGTAAGATTTGAAATTCTTTAAAACTCCATTGTCCATTAAATTTGTTGTACCCGTTGAATCAAATTCAACTCGTTCGTCATAGAATACCATATTTCTGTAGGTGCGGAAATTACCGAGTAGACCTTTTCTGTAAACATTTATGTTTTTTTCCCAAACCCCCGAACTGTCGTCAACATCAACGGCTATACAAGTTTCAGGATCAATTACCGTCCTAACACGCTTAATTGCATCATTATCGATGTACCAGCGTTCTCTGTACTCAACTGCTGATGCCTGAACTACTTTGGTAGTAAGATCTAACTTCAATTTTCCGGTACTCAATGGATCAGCAAGAGAAACATAACTTGCGATCCTGTCCTCCAGCATATTTCTTTTCCCACTTCTTACTATACGGAAACTGACATTATTCATTGTATACGGAATGCCAATTGAATCTACAAAAATGAAGTCCGGTGTGCCTGATAGGGAGCTATGATTTTTGTTTTTGTCTGTTACCCAAATATTAGTTCTTTGCCCTGATTTGAATTTCAAATCACAACCTGTCAAAGGATCTGTTGCAGATAGTATTAAAAGCTCATCGCCTGCTTCAAAAATATATGTAGGGGCTGAACCACCCACTATCTTTCCATCGCTAAACTGCACATTTCCATACTTTGCATCGTTATTTTTATAGGAAGGCCCCATACCACTATAAGCCCAATACGCTGGAATGCTGCTGTTATAAACCGGTTTATTATAAATATTCCGCGTTCTTGTTACGAGTACATCACCTGTTTGTGCATCATATGCCATATTTTTTGTAGATACCATACTACCCTTATCAATTACTACAATACTATCGAGCACACCGTGAAAATCAACAACTTTTGTTGTTGTTACAGCACGATATATATTTTCTGTTATACTATTTGGCATCCATACCGGAGTCAATACAATGGGGGTTAAGATTTCAACCTGGGCCTGAACATCAATGCTTGAACTTCTTACACTGAATTCCCTTGTATCCGTCATTAGCTCAACATCTATGCCCATGTTTCCCAAAGCAGCAGTTCCACCACTTTCGTAGTCAATAAATGTGAACTTATCTGATGAGCCATTTTTCCCTGTATTTCTGTAAAAATGTTCTTCATATGATATTCTCGATGTACTGTCCTTTTCACTATATGATGATCGGGCCTTCATCTTTCCATGCATATCATTATTCTGTATCAGGAATCCTTGTGAAAGTGCTTTATAATCATAATTGTATTTTTTCAGGAATCCTCCAAGCGAATTCTGATGAAATTCCTTTGCGGCTGCAGCATCCAGGGATGTATAGCTATATTGTACAGGGAAATCCTTAGCAGTGTAGTATTCCGTTACCTGCTTGCCAATGCCAGACCTTGTCTTTTTTCCGGCGATTGTGTCATTCTTTAAAGAGCGAACAGTAACTTTACTATATCCAACTAAAGCTGCAGGAAAAAAAGCGTCTAGAATGGGCATTTCTACTGCTCCATATGCTGTTGGACCCAGTGGCAATTTATCTTGTATTTCAACAACTGACTGAAATGGATTTTCCTCTCCCCCTAACCCAGGTTCATAGGAAGCCACTCCACTACTGATTCTTCTTTTTATTCCTTGATAGATTTCTGTAGTTGTATAGTCATATGTCTTCTCATAACTTGCAGTGAACTGCCCAGTCATCCTATTCCAGTTATCTCGAATGATCATTGATTTAACTCTATTACCTCCGCCATATTTAACACCATCCGGATCACTTAACCTAACAAATGATTTTGAAAGGTCCACTATCATGGCTTTGCCGTCTTCACGGAATGCGTTAATTGGATCTTTAAAAGCATCCTTTAAAGAAACAAACATTCCAAGAAGCATATCAGCAATCTGTTTTAAATTTTGACTTTCACTAACATCATATCCCTTAAATGCCTGACCTGGAAGTTGCTGTCTCAAGAACTCTAATGCCGCAATTGAAACTGGGCTTTTACCATTTCTAAGTTTTAGTTTTATCCAGATAACTTTTGCATTTTGACTACTGACACCATATGATTCTAAGCCGCTAAAACAGGAGATATATTCTTGCCCTTTAGGCATTGTAACGAATAATTTGAACGCTAATTGATCAAAATCCTGAAGATATTTAGCTTTCACATCCATAGAATTTACACAGGCTTCGGGCACGGAGATAAAAATATAGTCGTTTTCAATGGTTGTTCTCCCCAATTGCTGATATAATCTATTGGATGCTTTGGCCAGATTAGAACTGTTTCCAAAACCAATAATTTTCATCATGTCCGATGCTCTTTTCTGCTGAACAAAAGCATAATCGTCAGACTCATATTTGATTGAAATCTCTGCACCGGATGGGATGACTATTTTTTTAAGAAGCCAAGCCCCTGAAATCTTATCATTCATTTCTTTACTACTGCTGCTATCGTTAATTACATAAGGATAATCACTGTTGCGAAGACTTGCCGGATTGTAATTTTGGGGCTTATAATTACCCCAACGATCAGCTTGACCAGCAGCATAATTTGGGTTCTGATGTACATTAGAAAGATCCGAAGAATCTACATAGTAAAAAGAGTACCTGCTTTTAACTGCTTTCTTTACACCATTATAAGTGAAGAGGATGGAATCCAGTGTAAGTCTTCCCAGTGAATCTACATGCCCGGAATTGTTGTCGGGAGTATATTTACATAAATTGTAACTATAACGAAATATAACAGTTTTTATAGGTTTGGCACCGGCAAAGGATTTTGCTTTCAATTCAGCTTTATTATATAATGAAATACTGTCCAATTTCTTTACTAGCTTTTCAGAAGTATTCACTCCGCCATCTATGCCTGAAGCCCCCTTTCCGTCTCTTCTGTCTGAAATAAAGAAAAAGGCAATCATTGATTTAGATTCGAGAGAGTGTAAATACCAGCTTTCTCTCTCTCCATAGCTGACTATTGCCTTGTCATCTTTGGTTTCGGATCTGTTGCCAGAAGCAAAATTTGCTGAATCCCCCAACGTTAAGGGCGATCGCCAAATATGGCGAATATTACTCCCTTGCTTTATTCTTGAATAGTTAAATTTTACAGCATCGCCCAGATCATCTTCGGTTATCCCGTTGCCTGTAACGTCTACATAGTCTTCTGAAAGTAAACCGGACAAGAGGAAAGAGTGTGCATATGCCGGAGTTTTAGAGATTTGAAGGTATCCATCTTTAGTTGAAGTATCATTAAGTAATCCGGATGCCACCGACTTCCATGCAGATGATACACCCACTTTATCGGGTATTTGTGTGTATGCGGTATATACTGAGAAATTATAATCAGTCTGAATATGGTTGTAAACAGGAATCCCGTAAACATATCGCTTACCACTTTTCTCGGTTACGTTAATTTGAGATATATGATGGGGTTTCCGAGGCCATTCAACTCTGGATATTGTCTCATATTTAAGGGTATCCTGTGCCGGATCCATTGGAGATTGCTGATCGTATGATCGGATGTAAAGATCAAGCCCTGACTTAGAAGCTTCTTCTGCAGAGAGATAAGAAATATATTGACTACGCTTGGCTCTGGAAAGAGGTGTTGTGGAAAGAGTAATTGTAGGGTTTTGCTCTTTTATAGTACTATTATAACGTTGCAGTTTAGGCTCTATGGTGGGCGACTGATTGGTTCCTCCAAGTACGAACCTGACCAGGTCTGTACCACCAACCCGATTTAGGCGTTCAGGATCTACGACATTAGTTTCGCCGGGGTTTCTGAAATAAGCAGATTCATAAACTGAATCAGATTTTGAAAAACCGTATCTCGTATTAAGTTTATTTCCACTCACCCATTCTCCAATTGAAGATGGAGATTTTACAAAGGCAAAATTTCCACCAAAATGGCTCTTAGGCCCTACATCTACACCTGATGCTATATTCTTATCCTTAGAAATGGTGAAATTATCACGTACATATCCAAAATCATTGCGATATAATCTAATGCTGCCTCCTGTACCTTCACCTTGAATTGAGAAGACATCGTACGAATACTGTGGAATAGAAATTATTGGAGTGCTTGGTGTAACTTCTTTATCATTAAACCTTGTAAAGTCAAGAACATAATCAGGTCTTTTCTGTGCTTCCTGATAATAAAGATAACCCACCATTTTTTTATATAAAACTGTGTCTTCGTTTGCAATTTCAGATTTCATTCCTGAAATTTCAGTTTCAATATCTGAGGTTAATCCAAACAATCCTAAGCCAAGTTGAAATCTTCCTGTCCAGGCGGTATTGGTAATGGGTAGTCGAAGGGTTGGAATATAACTTGGCTTATTGAATGTAATAGATGTTCCCAGATAACCCCCATTCCCAAATACATTCTGTGCTTGTTGCGCCGATTTATTAGTGGCATTAGATCGATTGAAAGAATGCTGCTCCTGAAGGTTCAGTGCTTTAATACCTGACCTTGTATTGTAACCAGTGGACAAACTCAAGCCAGCAAGGTCGTTATCCTGAAAAATTAATTTTGAACTCAAATTTGCCAACGCTGTGAATGAAGCGCCAGAGCGTGAACTTAAACTCATTGAACCTCTAAGGTTAGAACTTGAATTAGCTAATTTTTCCGATCCTGCTAACAAACCTACCGAACCGGAAAGATTTCCACGTACAGTAAGGTTTATTTCCGGCCCGAGGTTATTGTTAAATGACATGCCAAGATTAACGCCACCCAATTTTTTTACTCCTAAAACTTCAAAATCAATACCGGCATTTAAACTCCATGTCTTGTTTGCTTTCATTTTTTGTACCTGTATTAAAGAATCCTGACCATTGAAATCATCAGGAACACCTCTAACATTTCTATTGATATTACCTGGATTAAGGTTCCATCCTAACCCAACCCAGCTGGCTTCCTGCTCAGGTGAAACAGACCCTGTATAATGAAGATTGACCGGATAACCACCAACATCAAGGAGAGGTACATTATAATTGAAGTCCCCTGTGAAAAGATTAACCATATCACTGGCTCCTACAGATTTAAAAGATGACATTTCTGGCTGTGAAGGGCCATCAATTTCATACTTTGAATTGGCAACTGATAAATTGATTTTCGCATTTGGTTTTGTTTCTTTACCATCAGCTAATATTCGAATCTCAGGCTTTTGGTAACTAGCAGAAATAAACGGTCCACCTTTGGGTTGGATATGTAACAGTGGGCTATTACTATAATTAAGTTTTGGACCGTTCAACAATCTTGTTTCGGTAGCATAAGCCTGAATATTTACCCAAAACAGCGTTATTGTAAGATTAAATAACAATGATGCAGTAAAACGGGAAAGGTGCTTTGAAATAAAAAGAATCATATAGTTAGCCGTTAATGAATAATCTTATTGTATCGAAAAAGTTAAGCCGTGTGATTTCCGTCTGTTGTCTTGAAAGGAAAATCGATATATTTTATCTTCTGTGTATTTGTTTCCAAGTTGAAGTGTCCAATAGTTCTCGCCATATCTTACTTTCCTTTTATAGATATCTATCGTTTTCCCGTCAGAATCACTGATTGTCAAATCTGTTTCATAATCGGCTTCAGATGATTGAAATTTTATCAAAAGAAGTTTACCTTGAATTATGATATTCCCGACCGTAGTCAAACCTTCTGAAATATTGTAATAGACACTATTGGGTATACTATCTTTGGTCGAATCAGGTTTGGCAATTGAAAATTGCCAAACCTCGCTTTGACTTACAAAATCATCATCATTTTTTGCTACAATCCGCCAGACATATATTTTTCCTGTATCCAAAGCTGGTGATGAAGATGGATATAATTGAAAAATGTCAGTTAGATTAAACATATGATAGATAGGAATATTTTCCTGAATTGCTTCATATGTTGATTGATATACTTTTTTTTCAGTAAGTAATATATCATAATTCAGATTGGAGAATAGTTGAGTGGGCATTGGAGGAATCCAATTAAATTGAGGATAACGTTCGTTTATTAGAGCCGAATCCTCAGGATATATTAAACGAGGTGGCGAAAGAGGTTGTACTTCGAAAGAAATGCAAATTTCTGCAAGTACAATTTCTGACTGAAGTCCGAGCCCGTTTAGGGTGTAGCAAGCCTTATACATTCCAACCGGTACAAAACCATCCTTTTGTTTTGATAGAGCAGGCGATTCAAAACTGTATTGTATTGGGGAGAGTTCTGCGAAATTCAAAACTTTTGTTCCTTTAAAAATCTGAATTGGCGTAGATGTTCCTACAAGTTCAACTTGTCCACTGCCAATATTGAAAATCTCAATGCGAACAAATGCATCACTTTTTTGATCTGCAAAACTTGACAAAACGATATTCCATAGTTGTTGGCGGTTGACCATTCCGCTTGCAGGGGGCATAACAGAAATAGTCGTTTGGGCGCAAAGTGAACCGGCAAAAGCAAACACCATAATAGCAAGAGAAAATTTCCTTGACATTTTTAATAAATTAAAAAGTACGCATAAAAGTTAGTCTTCCAAATTCATTTGCCACCAACATTTGATTTCTGTTTGGCAAAAACGCTTTGTCCGCTGAAATGCTTAGTTCTCCCAGGAATTTTATTTTGATACCGGCCTGGATTCCAAATCCAAGCAAATACTGGCTTTTTATTGGGTTCATAAGATATTTTAGATTCCCTCCTACACTAATATGGCTAGAGGGTCTTAATGAAAATTGACCTTCGATCGAGCCCAAATTGGCCAAATGGGCCCTTGAAAAAGTTGCAACCAATCCAACGGTAATTTTTGGAGTCATAGTATGGTGAGAAGCCATCAGATTATCTGCCTGATAGTATATAAACCCACTATCGGGAGATCCGTTAAAAAATTTACTTATGGAAAGCATTGATATATGTTGAAATATTCCTGTTTTAAATGATTTTACAGCATTGCCATATAAAGTATAATACCTCATTTCTGAAAATGTCTGATTTTCCGATTTCAAAAGTTGATACGCTGGAAAGAAACCGGCGCCAAGTCTGAAGTTTTTCTTCAGGCTTGCACTAGCCTGAAAATTTGCAAGAACCGCAGAAGTCTTGTACGCAACAGTAGTATACGGAGTATTCTGATCCTCCCGACTAATACTAGCCGAATAGTTAATTCTGCTTTTCGCTATTGATTGGTTATAGCGCATATACCAATTCAGTTGTCTTGATCCAGTATTCCAAAAACTAAATGACTGAAACATATTGCCAGTATATTGGAATCCCGCATTAAACTTTGCTTTTACAGAAGGGAAATTCATATCGGCCTGTAATTTGTAAGCTTCATTTTCCCTGGAGGAAAAGTTATTAATCCCATAAAACCTTGTTTGCCTTTTATCTCCGTTGCTGGAAACATACTGCATGGGTAAAGAAGACTTTGCAAATTCTCCCTGTAGAAATAATTTTTTACTTACAACATAACCGAAATGCATTGCATAGCCTGCCAGCTTGCCACTGTTGGACTTGCCACTATCTGCCACACTCAATATTTGATTAAAATATGCACGTTGGCCTGTATACCCGGTAAAATGTATGTGATTACCTGTTTTTTCACCTTTACCTACTCTTAGAATTTCAAGATGTTGTTTTGGCTTGGAAAGCGCTGGAATCATGTACTCCCTAAACTGATAAGACAATGTTCCGGCAGCAAATGCCATATAGTAACGATCATGGTGTTGAATTTGAAATCCTGAAATAGTAATATTTCTTGCTGTCAATGGTGAAAAATCAATTAAACTCCTTCCAATATTCAGTTTTTTAAGACCTGAAAAGAATTTATACCCTTTGGGTAATATGCTATCTGGCACATTGTTATTTGCATGTCTTTCTAAATTTGAATTTCCCTTTTTCAAGTCCAGTGCTTTTTTTGAAAGCATTTCTTCTTTACCTTGCTTTAGCTGCTTCAATTCTGTCAAAAGGGATTGTATCTTCATCAGTTCAGCTTTGAGGCTGTCAATTTTATTTTTTTGTTTACTGAGTTCATCTGTTAAACTGTCTATTTTACTGGACTTTTTTATTGTAATTGTCGAATCATATATACTATTATCTTCTGGCGGTAATTGGAAATTTCTCCCTTTGCCGAAAGTAATTGATTTATAAAATTCCGGAATATGATTGCTTTCTTTATTGGCGCTTTCACCTTTGTTGGATTCCGTAATACTAAGTTCGCGCTCTTTTTCATCAACAATTCTTTGTTTCAAGTATTCATAATAATCACCTGTTGATTCATTGGAATATGATACCCTTTTCATTAAAAGCAAATTTTCCAAAGAATCGATTTTGTGCTGTATTTCAGAAAGATTTTCCTTTACATAACTTCGTATTTTTTGATCAAGAAGTTTCCGATATTCCTGAGGATCAAATGCAAAATTAATTCCCATAAAGTTTCTGAAGTACTTTGAATTTGAATGTCTTAGAATGAATAAAAGCTTAATAGGATATTGATTTTTATAAAGTAATTTAATACCCGCTGTCAATGTATGCTGATAAATATTTGATTCTGTATACGGTGTATCGATGTAAGAACGATAATAAAGGTCATAATTAACATACCCAGAAACTATAAGTTTCGATTCAGATTGTTTCTGCTTAATTTCTACTTGCTTTACTTTATCAATTCTCATTGTACTCTTTAAAGTAATCTCAACAAAAAATTGATTTTTGCAAATCATTTTTCCTGGAATCATATAAATAGTATCCTTTAATTCAACATCATTTAAAGGATTTGTTGAAGTATCCTCAGAGTTCACAGAAATTATTTTCTGCATATTATTATTGTCATAATCATTATGCTTTAATTGATCAAATGCCCGGCTGTCGTTCACTTGAACACAGCCGATTATTATCAATATCGTTGACATTAGGACATTCAACTTAGAGATTAAGTTTAGATATAAAAAACAATTAAACTAGAGGGAGAAAAAATAAAAGAGAAAGCATTTAGGAAAAGTGAATGATGTTTCTTCATAGGAGTTATGTTTTGGTGTTGTTAAATCAAACATAATTACTGTATTTTGATTTTCCAAATTTTATATCAAATCTATTATTCTATTCTACAAATAATATATTAACATTATAAATAAAACATATTTCATACCCAACAACATGTATTTAGTTTGGCAATGAAATAAAATATCTAAACATTTAAAATAAATTATTCATTTATATCATATGAAGAGAAACACTGCTTTTAAATAAAAAATCGAATAAATAGTAAATTATATTTTCATATATTCATTATTTTTAAATGTCAATATTTTATACTCTGATTATTCAATTATAGAATTCGCATCGTATTCTAATTAGTTCTTTGAAGATTTGGAAAAATGCAATAAACATTATTATCCGTTCGGGATGATAATGCCGGGGAGGAAATCTACGGCTGGAACGCAGTATAGGTATGGGTTTAATGGACAGGAGAATGACAACGAAATAAAAGGCACTGCAAACAGCTATGACTTTTTATTCAGAATATATGACCCAAGATTAGGACGCTTCCTATCAACCGACCCATTAGAAATGGAATATCCTTGGAACTCTCCTTATGCCTTTGCTGAAAATAGACCGATAGATGGAATTGATTTAGAAGGAAAAGAGTGGGAAAACTTTAAGTCTAAATTTAAGAATCCTGGCGAATTAAAACTCAAAGTGCCTAATAAAGAAACTGCACAAATACAACATTATAGCACATTAATAAGTAATGCTAAAATGCCTTTTGCAGACTTTAAAAAAGAATTTAAGTCATCACCTCAACATATACTTACTAACTCAAAGGCAGAATTTAATGCACCAGTTGATGCGGACGGCAAACCATCCCAATTCAAAGTTGGCAGCTACATTAAAATTGAAATTGATTACGCATTTAACAATGGATATGTAAAAGTTTTGGCGATAGATGAAGCAAAAGACGGTAAATCAATGTCTGCAACTTTCGCAACTATGGAGGGACACATTGAGAAAGGGATTATCAAATTTACATTGACAGACAAAGGAGATGGTAAATACGAATTTAGTATAACAAGTATATCAGAGGTTGACCAATGGGCAGCTAAAAAACTTGAGTCGACTGCAAGAAGTGAACAGAAAGCATCTTGGATAGAAGTACTTGACAAAGTGGTTAAACAATCTGGTGGTACGGAAACTAAAAGAGATGTAAAAATTATAGAACCCAAAACGACAGAAAAAACGGAGGAAAAGAAATGATGCCTTTTGTTTATACAATTCTGATACCCGTTTTAATAATAGCTATCAATTATTGGGTAACTAAAAACAGACCTAAAAAAGTATCTGATTACATTAACATATTGGTGAGTTCATTGCCTCATCAATATGGATATATGTTTTTTCTGTATTACTTAGGCAATGAAAAAATAGCGAATACAGGTTGGGCACCAATCACATTGATTACTTTTTTGATACCTATATCTATTATTCTTATTCTTCTAAAAATATTTTATTGGATTAAGAAAAAGCAACTTGAGGCGGGTAATATTAAAAAGTCAAACAACTAAGTTATGGATAAGAAACAAGCTGTAATAACAACAAAATACGTGATAAACGGATCTAAAATTGTTTATGTTTTTCATTCTCAAGAAGGTTGGCAATTTTTTGGAAAAGAAAATAATATAGAAGAAGGCGACTCTTTAGTTACATCTCTTGATAATATAATTAAGTCCAATCCACATGTCGCAGATATTTTATGGATTTCAGAAGGAATGGAAGCGTGGATTAATGATGGGAAAACTGAATGGCAGTGTAAATTCCGTTCATGATGACCCCTCATTCCGGGATGTTGACCCCCCTGCGAAGCAGGCAATAAAAGTAAGAGCTAAATGCGTGTTTAAAAATACAAATGCTTATTGATTTGGTTTCGCTTTTTTTCTTCTCAAAGATTCCCCTTTCAGTTCTATTCTTTGTGCATTCGCTGTCAATCTGTCAAGGATGGCATCAGCGAGCGTAGGATCATTAATGTATTCATACCATTTTGCAACCGGCAGTTGAGAAGTGATGATAATGCTCTTCTTTCCATAGCGATCTTCCAGTAGTTGTAATAAAGTAAGCCGGATTTCCTGGGTCAGTGGTTGCAGGCCAAAGTCATCAAGTATAATGAGGGTTTGCCGTTCCAGATGATTGAGCAGTTTGATATAGGATCCATCCAGTTTAGACAGCGTTACTTTTTCAATGAGCCGGTTCATATTCAGATACGTGGTTTTATATCCCTGTATGCAGGCCTGGTGTCCTAGGGCACAGGCGAGATAACTTTTACCGCAGCCGGTGGAACCGGTTATCAGAATATTTTCACCCTGGTCCAGATATCGGCCCTCTACCAATATGGCCAGTTGTTGTTTGGTCAGGTTGCGGGCAGGGGAACATTCGATCTGTTCCGCGGTAGAGGGTAACCGAAGTTTTGCCAGCTTAAGATAGTAGGCTGTTTTTTCCTGGGCCCGGTTGAGTTGTTCTGATTGTACCAGTTGTGCTACCAGCTCATGGCCTTCGAGTTGCTGATCCATGGGTAGTTCCAGTTGTGACCTGTAAGCCTGGTGCATACCCTGCAGGCGTAGCTGCTGCATTTGCGAGAGCGTTTCTGTTGTGTTCATTTTGTTTAGTTGATTTTAAAAAGTGGATTATTGATAATGATCTTTTCCCCGGATATTATCATGGGTTGGTATTACGGGCGGTGGATCATAGTTCAAAGGGAGTTGTTTATCCAGCCCCCGTTCCAGGATATTTTTGATCATGGTGTAGTTTACACGTGTGCCCATCAGGGCACGAGCGCAAGCGGCCTCCAGCCTTTGAGGGCCATATTTTTTCTGGAGCATGATCGTGCCAAAACAGGACTTATAATTTTGTTCCATGTAAATACTATTTTCCAACATCAGTGCAGCTGCCTGTGCCGTGCTATTACCAATACGGGCTGCCATTTTCAGGAGGTCTTCTTTATTGAAGCCATTGATCTGCTGCATATGCTGGTGATGAGGTGGCATATGTTCACCAAGGGTCGTATAGGCTTTCTGATGGATCTTTAGAAAGTGGATCGCTATGCGTTCATGTTCATAGTATATCTCTACCACCCGGTTGTCATAGAGTACCCTGACCTTTTTGCCTACGTATGTATAAGGTACGCTATAGTAATGGCGGGTCTCAGAGAGTTGCACATGGTAATTGCGTTGCACGGTCAGCACAACTACTTTTTTGGGAGAGAAAACTTCTGAGGGAAGCGGCCTTAATAAGGAGCGCTCCTGCTGCTCATAAAAATACCAGCGGCTGTAAGCTGTATTCTTGTAGGGCTTATGGTTGAGTAAAATAATCTGCTCCCTGATGGCAGCGTTAAGGGACTGAAGAGACGTAAACACCCGGTTACGCAAAGGAGCATAAACCGCGGTATATACAATACGCACGGCCAGTTCCACCATGGCTTTATCTCTCGGACTATAAGGCCTGGTAGCACTAAAAGTGGTACCGTAATGTTCGCCAAGTTGGTTACACACTTCCGTAAAAACAGGTTCATACCGGCTGGGACGGATCACGGCTGTTTTAAGGTTGTCGCATAAAAGCGTTGAAGGTGCACCGCCATAAAAAGAAAGCATCCCGTTTATACACTGTATAAAATCTGCGGTCTGTTGAGTATGAACCGCCTCACTATAAATCAACCCGCTAAAAGGTAAAACGGATATAAAAACCTGGCAGGGAATCTGTTCGCCGGTTTGCTCATCGATGTAATAGAGGAGCTTACCTGCATAATCAATCATGCTCACATCACCGGATGTGTATTCCAGGTGCATGGCCAGGTCACCCTGCTTCCGGTGTTGTTTGAGGTGATAACAAAACTGGCTGTACCCGTAGCCGTCAAGATGCTTTTGCAGGTATTCATGCCAAAGCAGCTGACGGGTGACACCCGTTTTGGATAGTTCTTTGGAAGCGTATTCAAAAAAAAGAAATAGCTGCTGGTGCCGGTTGGTATTGAACTCCAGTACATCATTGTTATAAGCCTTGTCAGCCAGCTCTTTTGAACTCAACCCTTCTGCATCTGCATTTACCCGGCCCAGGTATTTGCGAACGCTGTT
>JBGSHT010000141.1:0-57345 GCA_041752135.1 Chitinophagaceae bacterium
CGGCTGACCGACTAATTTTAGTTCTGTATTTTTGCTCATGTTATAGGTTGTTTGTCGTAAAACAAATCTACAACATAAGTGGGCCCCCATACCGGGGCCTATTTTTTACCTTTTTTGATTAGTTTACTCGGTCACTAGTGAAAAAATATTTATATTTAATCCATCTATAAAGGCTGAAATGCTTTATTGGCAAGGTTATTGGGCGATTATTACAGATATCTTTATCAATTAAAATCTAATACTATGACCACAACGAACGCCATTGGGAATTCTCCAATGCTCATTGAAAAAATGAACATTGTCCTCCGCATGTTTCTTGAAAAGAAAAGTGATTTTGAACGCGCAGCGGAACAGGTACCGGACGCTTCTGTAAAAAGTATGATTCTCGCACTGGCCCAGGAAAGCAATCAATATGCTGCAGAATGGCAATCACAGATCTATACTTTAGGAGGTAAAACAGAATTAGATAAAGCTGAAAAGCAAGACGCTTCGGTAGCTCATTTTCAAAATAGCACCGATGTAATTACGTTTTGCGATAGCAACGAAAATAAAATGGTCAACGCGTACAAGGAAATGCTTGATCTGCCCGAATTATATGAAGGGTTGAAAAAGATGATCAGTTATCAATTGGATGGTATTCATTCGGCATTCATGCAATTCAGGCTCTTAGGCAGTCTTAGGCCTTTCTCACTGTAGATATTTAATAAATTATAGCACCGGGATCTTCTTCAAAATAAAGATGATCCCGGTTTTTTTATGCTGTTGCTTAAGAATTTTCGGGATTGAGTAATTTGAATTGACAGAAGATTGACTCACTTATTTATAGGATTAAGTATTTAGAACGCAAAGCCTTACTACAAGGTTATTTTACTTTATTGACTCGATCCAAAAAAGTATAAAGAACAATTATCCCGCACGTGCGGAAGTTAAAGAGACAAACAATCCTCCCCCCTAAAACCTGAGTATGTGTTACACTCGAAATTCACCCCCGCCTGCACTCCGTTTTGGCGGGCAGGCCCTCCAGCGGGAGATAATACTTCTCCAAAACCTTCTTATAAAAATTCAGTGAAAACTTGTATCAAAACAACATTACAGGGAAAGGCTGTTTATCCCCCTCTGGAGGGGGTGAACCTCGGAGGCATTATACTGTGGTGCTTTAGGGGGAGGACAATCCTTATTTAAATCATTTAATAGATCACATGTATTGTCTCCGCCAACCCTTGAGCCAAATTACAAATGAGGCTTACATGGTTAATCCAATTTATTTAAGTCCATCAAAAAACGAAAACTCACTTTTATATAATCCGCCTTTCATTTCACTCTTCTCATCCAGGACCATGATATTGCCCTGAACTTTATCATATACTTTCCATTCAGCTAAACCTTTTCCATTAGGATTGCCTGTTTTTATGAAGTTCACCCAGTATGAGTTCATCAACGTTTCCATATCAAGATCCCTTTTTTGCCATGGCCTTTTCCAATAGGCCAGTGTGTGGTATGCAAAAGGCACTTCCGATGTATGAAAAGCTCCATAGTTGGGGAAGCCCGGTTTATCGGTAGGAACAAAACGGAATTCATACATATATGCCGGCTGGCGGTTATAGATACTCCATTTGTGTGATGAGATACCTGCAAATTGCATCATTTCATTTTTTTCCTGCGATTGCTTTGCTTCTGCATCGGTTCCGGCGGGAAAAAGTTCCAGAAAGGCATTTGCTTTATCGCCATAGTCCTGGTTGGCCTTGGTAATAAATTTTTCAGCCGACAAGTTTGCGGGCCCCATTAATGATCCGTCACCGGATACCCATCCTGTGAGTAAGGGAACATCATTATGCGCTCCTGCTTTGAAAAGAGAATCAAGGTTGGCTGGCAATACATAATTATCCAGTACAGGCGTAAAACTACCCCAGGGCATTTTAGATCCAATCATTTGTATCTCTTCGGCAGATTTATTCCGGAGTGCACTGATTGATTCAATACCCATTTTTTGTAACGCTTTTTTACCATCTTCATCTGCCGCAGATTTCGATTTGGAAATCCGCCCATTCAGTAAACCACCACTTTGCGCAATGGCGCGCTGAAATAATCCTTTAGCCAGGGGTGAAGCAACCAATGCGTGTATGCTGAATGATCCTGCCGATTGTCCGGCGATGGTTACTGCAGCAGGGTTACCACCAAAAGAAGCAATATTTTCTTTCACCCATTTCAGGGCAGCCACCTGGTCCATGATGCCCAGGTTGCCGGATGAATGTTTAACAGATGCTTCACCCAGCTCGGGATGTGCGAAAAACCCGAATATCCCTAACCGGTAGTTGATGCTTATAAAAATAATTCCTCTTTTGGCCATTTCTGCGCCGTCATACACTGCACAGGATGCCGCACCGCCGGTAAATCCTCCGCCATGGATCCACACCAGAACGGGGTATTGCTCCCTTGCCTTTTTTGCCGGCGCCCATATGTTCAGGTACAGGCAATCTTCACTCAGGGGTTGTGGGGGCGCAATAAATTCTTCCGACCACATCATAAAAGGCACGGGCGGTGATTGCATGGCACTGGCTGAAAAACCGGAACATTTCTTTATCCCCGTCCACTTACTCATTGGCTGAGGCGCCTTCCACCTGAGTTCACCAACCGGAGGTGCCGCAAACGGAACCCCTTTGAATATTTGCAGATTTTCTGCTTTTATCCCTTCAATGGTGCCTTCATTTGTATTTACCCTTACTGGCTGCGCAATCAGGCTATTAATGCCGTAACCCATAAATATTGAAAATAGTATGAAAAACACTTTTTTATGTTTCATGGCTGTAGTGTAGGGTGAAGTAATTGGGTTTAATTTTCAGGGAAATATTTTCTCTACAAAAAGATTTATCACTTCTACCAGGATCAGGATGATAATGATCCATTCCAGCACGGTACTCTTACGGTGTTGCATGATGTCTTTGAAAAGATCGAGGTTTTCTTTTACAATTTCCAATCCTTCATGGATATTTCTGAATCTCACCTGCAGGTCGAATGTGTTTTTCAGGCTCATATCTACTTTATTCAGGACCTCATTTTCCCAGGTGACATCGGGGGAATCAAAAATGTACAGGTTTTCTGCGATCTTATTCTTCAGGTTCAGGGTCCGGCCGATATACTTTTTCAGGTTCTTCCCGGAAATATCCAGCTGTCCCTTTTTCTCAAGTATCTGTGTATGGTAATTGGTTTCTTCCAGCAGCGCATTTGTTTGTTGTGAATAATAATCCAGTGCAACAGATTGGGAAACATTGAGCATGATCAGGCGAAGTACTTCCACTTCACCGTTAAGGATTTCCACTTTATTATACCCGAACTTGAATTCTTTAGCGCCGGTTTCAATAACAAGTTCTTCGTATAGTTTATTGCTGAATATATTTTTGCAAAAGGGTGAAATGAACTGGATGAATTCCGCGATCTTGATTTCATCGTAATTCAGGAAGCATATAACACCATATTTGAATACATAAATGCATTTATGTTCTTCGATACTGTAAAAGAGTTCATCACTGTCAAATGCGTATACTTCTGCGGGGAAAGCTGTTTTAAAAGTCTTAAGGTCAATGCTGTCTGCAATTTGATAGGATAATGCCTTGAGTTGCATGGAATTAATGTTAAATAAGTAACGCTAATCTACGAATAGTAAATCAAATGAATTTTTACCGCAAAGAAAGGAAAGCACAAGTAACACAAAATAATATTTTGACAATATTCATATTCATCGTAATATTGCGATAGAATGGGACTCACAAAAACAGAAATATTCACGGAAAAGCAAAACAGGCTTGCATCGATGATGAAAGCACTGGCACATCCTGCCCGTATTGCCATACTGCAGGAGCTTATAAAGACCAATGCCTGCGTTTGTGGAGACCTGGTTGGAGAACTTGGCCTGGCGCAGGCTACTATCTCCCAGCACCTGAAGGAATTGAAAAATGCCGGCCTGATCAAAGGGAACATTGAAGGAACAAGGGTTTGTTATTGTATCAATAATAAAGTGTGGAAGCAGTATATAAAAGAATTTGAGGGTTTGTTTACCGGCTATGAACTGAAGGAAACCTGTTGTTGATTTTTTTTGATTTCAATCATCGTAATATTACAATCAATGATCGCATATAGTAAAAATTCAAGCCACAGAGAGCCGCGGAGAAAAAAGAGAACAACAGAGTTTTGAATTTCTCTGAGGCCCTCTGTGGGCTAAAAAACATCAATAACTATACATTTAAACATACAATTATGCAAACAGCTGAAGATCTGAAAGAAATTGTCCGTCAAAAATACAGTGAAATAGCCCTGCAGGATAAAGCCACAAACGCCTCTTCCTGTTGCGGGGCTGGTGGATGCAGCACCGAAGTATACAATATCATGAGTGATGATTATACCACTCTTGAGGGCTATAACGCCGATGCTGACCTGGGATTGGGTTGCGGGCTGCCAACACAGTTTGCCAAAATTCGTCCGGGTGATACGGTCATTGACCTGGGTTCCGGTGCAGGTAACGATTGTTTTGTGGCAAGGGCAGAAACAGGTGTCAATGGTAAAGTGATTGGCATCGATTTTACGACTGCCATGATTGAAAAGGCAAGGGCCAATGCCGATAAGCTTGGATTCAATAATGTTGAGTTCCGCCAGGGTGATATTGAAAAAATGCCGGTCACTTCCAATATGGCTGATGTGATCGTTAGTAATTGCGTGCTTAACCTGGTGCCCAATAAAGATGGTGTGTTTAAAGAGATTTATCGGGTATTAAAACCCGGCGGCCATTTCAGTATTTCCGATGTGGTATTGGTTGGTGCTTTGCCGGAGGCCTTAAGAAAAGATGCTGAAATGTATGCGGGTTGCGTTGCAGGAGCCATTCAGAAAGATGTTTACCTGGAGCTCATAAATCATAATGGTTTCCAGAATATCACCATACAAAAAGAGAAACCCATCGTAATACCTGACGATATCCTGGTCAATTACCTGGATGAAAAAGAAATGCAGGATTTCAAAAACGGCGATACAGGTATTTTCAGTGTTACAGTATTTGCGCAGAAGCCTATGCAGGAAAAAGAGTGCACCCCTGGCGGCGGATGTTGTTAATTATACAATATATTAAAGCGCATTTGGCATCTCAAAAAGATCCCTCGTTCCTCGGGATGACAAATTGGAAATAGATTAATTCTTCCTGAATGCTTGCAATTTGTTACAATTTTTATTGTCATCCCGAGGAACGAGGGATCTTAATCCAATAGAATTTCTAAGATTATTTTAAACAAGTCAATTGAATTTTATTTTTACACGAATCTGGTTTAATAAGAAGTAATATCTATGTCTGCCACTAACTGCAACCCAGTTCAGGATAGAAAGAAATTAAGTTTCCTGGACAGGTATCTCACCTTATGGATATTCCTGGCTATGGCCATAGGCGTAGCCATTGGGTATTTCATCCCTTCTTCATCAGGATTTATCAATTCTTTTTCCAGCGGCACAACCAATATCCCCCTCGCAATTGGATTAATTCTTATGATGTATCCTCCACTGGCAAAAGTGCGCTATGAGAAGATGGGAGAGGTTTTTCGCAACACAAAAATCCTGGGGGTATCCTTATTGCTCAACTGGGTGGTTGGACCCATACTCATGTTCTTGCTGGCCATCACTTTTTTACGCGATTATCCGGAATATATGACTGGCCTCATTCTTATTGGCCTGGCAAGGTGTATTGCGATGGTCATTGTTTGGAATGAACTTGCGGAAGGCAACAGGGAATATGCAGCCGGACTGGTTGCGCTCAACAGTATATTCCAGGTATTTTTCTTCAGTATTTACGCTTATGTTTTTATTACGGTGTTACCCCCGGTGTTTGGATTAAAGGGGCTTGATGTTGAGGTAACCATTGGACAGATTGCAGAGTCGGTTGCTATATACCTGGGCATCCCGTTTGTAGCAGGATTGCTCAGCAGGTTAGTTCTTTTAAAATTGAAAGGGGAAGACTGGTACCAGGCGAAATTCATTCCGTTCATTTCTCCGATCACATTGATCGCATTGTTATTCACTATTGTAATCATGTTCAGCCTCAAAGGCGAAATGATCGTCCGCATTCCATTGGATGTTGTGCGAATTGCCATTCCGCTGGTGATTTACTTTATCATCATGTTCCTGGTGAGTTTCTTCTTTGGTAAAAAGATGGGCGCTGATTATTCAAAAAGTGCATCCATCGCATTTACGGCAGCAGGAAATAATTTTGAATTAGCGATAGCCGTAGCCATTGGTGTTTTTGGAATCAACAGCGGCCAGGCGTTTGCCGGTGTTATTGGTCCGCTGGTGGAAGTGCCTGCGCTTATTGCATTGGTAAACGTGGCTTTTTGGATCAGGAATAAATATTACGCCAAAACTCAAACAGCTTAAATTATATTTTATGCGCATTGCTTTATTTTCAGACATCCATGCAAACCTTCCTGCACTGGAAGCTTTTTTTGAAGATGTTGACAGACAAAAACCGGATGCCATTTATTGTCTCGGCGATATGGTAGGCTATAATATCTGGCCCAATGAAGTGGTAAGGGAAATTCGTAACCGCAGGATCCCCACCATCGCAGGGAATTATGATTTTGGTATTGGCCGGATGAGCAACGAATGTGGCTGTGCCTATAAAACGGACAAGGATAAAGAGAATGGAAATGTTTCCATTACATATACAAATGAGGTCATGCAACCTGAAGAGCGGGCGTATCTGCGAACCCTGCCTGCGCATATCCGCGTAGAGTTTCAATTGAATGATGATAAACTCAATCTACTGCTGGTACATGGCAGCCCGCGTAAGATCAATGAATATCTGTTTGAAGACAGGGAAGAAAAAAGCCTGTTGCGTATCATGGAACAGGCCGATGCGGATATCATGTGCTTTGGCCATACACATAAACCATGGCACCGGGTGGTTTCTGAAGATCAATTGCATTACCGTCATGCCATTAATATCGGTTCCGTTGGCAAACCCAAGGATAATGATCCCCGTGGCTGTTATGCCATGCTTACACTGCGGGAAGACAGTCGCAAATCAGCCATTGATGCGGTGCAGGTGGAATTCATTCGATTTGCATACGATGTGGAAAAAGCTGCAAAAGCCGTTGAAGACAGTTTATTGCCGGATGAGTATGCGGATATGCTCCGTAAGGGAAATTAAAGCAGTCGGCAGTCGCCAGTCGATAATAGCCAGTCAACAGCCAAATACATTAATACAATGGATTTGGCTGTATATTTTCACTTTCAATTTTCGATTTTCCACTTTCGATTTTCAATAGTCTCCTGTTTCCGGCCTCATCATGGGGAACAGCAGTACGTCCTGGATTGAAGGCGCACCTGTTAAGAGCATACAGATCCTGTCGATCCCAAATCCGATACCGGATGTAGGCGGCATGCCGTATTCAAGCGCCCGCAGGAAGTCGTAGTCGATGAACATGGCTTCATCATCGCCTCTTTCCATCAGTTTCACTTGTTCCTCAAATCGTTCCCGCTGGTCGATAGGGTCGTTTAACTCAGTATAGGCGTTGGCAATTTCTTTTCCGTTTACCATCAGTTCAAAGCGTTCAACCAGACCTTCTTTGCTGCGGTGCTTTTTGGTGAGCGGGCTCATCTCTACGGGGTAATCTATGATGAAGGTTGGCTGGATATACTGGTGCTCACATTTTTCACTGAAGAGTTCGTCGATCAGTTTTCCTTTACCCATGGTTGGGTCAACGGGAATGTGTAGCTGCTTACAGGTTTCCCTCAATTGATCTTCATTCATTTCACTGATATCGATACCGGTATGTTCTTTAATGGCATCAAACATGGTGATCCGCCTGAACGGTGCCTTGAAACTGATCGTTTTACCATCCACTTCGGCTTCCGTGCTTCCATTAACGGCAAGGGCCGCTTTCTCCAGTAATTGCTCTGTGGTTTCCATCATCCACAGGTAATCTTTATAGGCCACATAGAATTCCAGTACCGTGAATTCCGGGTTGTGCGTTCTGTCCATCCCTTCGTTCCGGAAATTCCTTGAAAATTCATAGACCCAGTCGAACCCGCCAACGATCAGTCTCTTTAAATACAATTCATTGGCAATACGCAGGTACATAGGGATGTCGAGCGCATTATGATGCGTGGTAAAAGGCCTGGCAGCGGCGCCGCCCGGGATACTTTGCAGTACCGGTGTATCTACTTCAATCGCCCCTCTTTCGTTCAGGAATTCCCTGATTGCATTGACCAGCTTTGTTCTTTTAAGGAAGGTTTCTTTTACATGCGGGTTAACGATCAGATCCGCATAGCGTTGGCGGTACCTGAACTCGGGGTCGGTAACGGCATCAAAAGTTTCTCCCTCTTTTTCTTTCACCACTGGCAGCGGCTTCAGCGCTTTGGTGAGCATGGTGAGTTCCTGCACATGAATGGATGTTTCACCGGTTTTTGTTGTGAACACATATCCCTTCACACCAAAAATATCACCAATATCAGAAAGGTGTTTCCATACTTTGTCATAGAGTGATTTGTCATGACCCGGACAGATATCATCCCGTTTTACATAAAGCTGGATCTTCCCGGTGCTGTCCTGCAGAACGGCAAAGCTGGCTTTTCCCATGTCGCGGATGCTCATGATCCTGCCCGCCAGGCAAACTTCCGTAAACTGGTCTTTATTTTCTTCTCCTTTATATGCCGACTTAATATGAGCCGCAGTACTATTAACGGGGAATAAGGGTGCAGGGTAGGGATTGATACCCAGTTTTTCTAATTCGGCCAGTTTTTCCCGGCGGATAATTTCCTGTTCTGATAAGTGTTGCAACTGCATGCGGTAGACAAAATTTGTGCAAAGGTAACGCATGCAGGCAAAGCTGCAAAAGGCATTAAGAAAGGCCTTGATCCTGGTTTAGAGGAAAGTGGAATTCTTTTTTGCCCCGGAAGATTTTATTTTCCAAATTTATAGGCAACGCCAAAATAAATATAGCTTTGAATTACGCCTGAACCTGTATTTACTTTAAAATCTATGGAGTATTACAATTTTCTGGCATCGTAGCCAACATTGGAATGTATAAGAAAATAATCCTGCGAAGCGATATTTTGCGTGTTATAAATTCCTCTTAGATATCCTACAGCCAGTCCAACGAATATTGTTTCCTGGATATAAAGGCGAGGACCTGCAGATACGCTTAATTGATCAAATCCTGTTGCCTTACTGTTCGTTGCAAAATTTTTGGCATAATCAGCATTTCCGACGAGTGAAAATACGTCTGAACTTTTATATTCTACCTGTGCACCAATTGTAGTATGTACCAGAAAATTAATATCCAGCCATGTTCCCACTCCTGCCTTGACGGCGGGAATCCATTTTCGGTCTTCCTGGGAATAAGAATTTAAGCCAATCAGGATTAATGCTATTGTAATGAATTTTTTCCCCATAATTAAAGCTTTCCGATATTAAATGATACGATATAGAATTATAACCAATAAGGATATGCCTATCATTGTAAAGTTATTCATTTAAGCCAAAGCAAAACAGGAAAAATATTGCATGATTATCTGAATCTCAGTCTGTATTGCAGTGATGCCTTAAAGTAAAAATTGTCTTTATTGGCTAATACATGGAGATTATTTTTACCACGCTGGCCTTTGAGAGCGCTGCTGATTTCCCGTAGTATGGTATGACCCGCTTCCAGGTTTAGTACCAGTTTTTTAGCCAGGTACAGATCACCATAAACCCCCAGTTGTACATCATTTATCCGCACAAAATCATCAAATCCAACTAAGGATCCTTCAACGATGCTATATGAAGTGGTAAAAGTTCTGAATGCACTGCCCCATGAAAGTGATTTCATTATTTTATGTTCAAAAACCAGGTTACCCGGAAGAATGCCAAACAGATTCATTTTATCATTTATTTTCCAGTCAATACCGGCAAGTGGCAGGAAAAAATTACCAAACAGTTCCCTGTTGTAATACATACCGGCTTTGAGTTGCAGACCGGGTTTGATTTTACGGGTAAATAAAAAAGCACCGCCCATTTGAAATCCTTCACTCAATTGTACGGAAGGTTCGCCGTTCCAGCGGGGTATTGCTGCTATCATCAGAGACCATTTCCTGTTTAGATTTCGGGTGTAGGTTAGCCATGTGAACATTCCTCTCAGATTGACATTGCGGCTCTCATCTCCAACCTGTATCCACCTTTCTTCCCAGATGGGGTTGATCACAAAAATACTGCTGTCTTTTTTATTGACCAGGGGCAGACTGGCCTGGGCGCGCATCATGTTGAATTTTTTTGGGTCGCCACTGTCTCCCGGGCTTGCCCAATAGTTGACCTGCACAAGGTCGAGATAAGGCTGGGCGAAAACAGCAGTTACCGGAGAAAGTAGTATTGTCAACAGGCATATGACTATATTTTTTTTCATATTATTTTATTTTTAGTGTCTGAAAGATTTCATTAATAATGCAGGATGAATAGTATAATTTGAATAGAAAATTTCTGTTTAATTATTATAGAAGGTCTGTTTAATTTTACTGATTTCAGTTTTTCGGGGTTGATTATATTTCTGCGTTTCACCAAAATAATAGTTGATAATTTTTTCAGGGACCTTATATTTTTTCGGTGCTGAAGTATTAAATACAATATCCCACCAGGTTACCGTTATCCCAAAGCATTTGTTGGGAAACCTGCAATGGTGTAAAATATGGTTATGTAATAAACGAGGGAAGATCCGGGCAGGCCATTTTCGGTGCAGCATTATGTGCATAAATAAATACGTTATAAACCCTGAGTATAATCCGGTTAATAAGGTAAAATAGTTCTGCAGGTAAAATGAAATGATCATCATCACAATACCCGGCAATAGCAGATATAATCTTTGGGTATCCGTGATTTTTATTTCTGTTGGATGTGTATGGTGATATTGGTGATTGGTAATCTTACGGGGCTTCCCGGTCTCAGGCCTGTTATGCATCCAGAAACGATGCGCAATATATTCTCCAAATGTCCAGCTGATCCAGCCGAGTATAAAAAGAATGGTCTGTGAAAAGACAACGGAAACAGGACGGGAGTATTTCGCAATCACCAACAGGGAAGATGCAGGTATAAGGAAAATCCAGAAGCATATGACTTGTCGGTTGATTTGATTATAGCGGTGCTGCATTACATTGTAAATGTTCATTGTTTGTAATTTAAAATGAAGAAGAAATAGGGATATTCATGCGTGCCTGATCTTTATTTTTCAACACAAGTCGGGCGCTAAAAAAAGTTTGGTAGATATCAATACTGACACATACTCCATTTTCAAAATGATACAGTGTATGATTGCCATCAGGTAGGTCAAGCCTGTAACTGTGCGGTTTAATTTGAGTAAGTTTCAGCCATTGCCTGTGATTGTCGGAATAAATGCGCTTTGTATTCAATGGCTCATTCAGGTATAAACCGCTGATGGTTAAATTGATTTTCCCCAGTTTATGCGATGATTTATTTCCATTTTCGATAATCTGGTAAACAGAATCAATTAATCTTGTGTTTCTTTTTCCTTTTACTTCTCCGTTAAGTGAACGGCTAAAAAAGGAGGAAACCATTACCCCATTTTCAAATACTGTTTCTTCTTCAGAAATCGCTTTGAAATCTTTGATAAAGCTTACTTTGATTTCAGCGGAAACTTTGTATATCACTTTGCCCGCTGTTTTTGTGGCGGTTACAACTGTCTGGCCTATTACTTTATTATTTCTCAAGACCTCATACTCAAATGTGGACTGTTGGCCCATTGATTTAAGCATCAGCAGGCAAAGTATTAATGGCAGAAATAATTTTGCAGCCGTTTTCAGGAAATTCCTTATCCGGATTGTATGAACTGGCTTGTTTTTAAAATAGTTCCTTAGCAGCTGAATTAAAAAATATGTAATCATGGCTCATATTTTTACTTTGGTAATGGGAAATGTATAATCATGATCATGGGTACATTCAATCAACAAGTTTAAAGGAAGGCAGGCCGGGTGGCCTACCCCTATTGATTAGCAACGGCCAGGGATTCAAAGGATCGGGAATTAGTTATGTAGCAGGGTAAATGATATTTTATTATTTCCGGTTTTTAACCCAAACGCAACGCCTGTAAAAAGAAGTTGATACTTTTCTTTGTATTAACAGTTTCCAAAAATGACTTTGCCGGAGATTATATATTCTTACTTAATAATGTTTTAATATTTCTCCTGATCATCTTATTTTCCGAGCCTGATCCTTAGGGAAATGCTTTGATAGCTTGCCTGTTGATTTATTTTATTTCCCATTGTGATTTTTTGCTCTTGCAAAGCAATGTTTGCCCGTTTTTTATTGCTTCCGGAAGCAATAAAAAAGGGAATACTTGTGGCCATGGAAGCAATACCAGCTAACGCAACATAAGAACCTGTTTGATTAAATTCGGGTTCAGTTCCTGTCATCATAGTAACTAAATCTACAGTTGCCGTTGCTGCTTGCGCAATAACACCACCTACTGTTAAAGCAGTCCCGCTGCCCATAAGAATCCAGGCAGTCTTTTTTTGATTTTTATGCTTTTTTGAATAATACCGGTTATTTTTTACCTGGAGATCACTGTATCCATCTTCTATCTGCTGGGCCTGGATACCTGGAGTAAAAAAGCATGATGATAGCACAGAAAACATTGCCACATTTTTTATTATATAATTATTTTTCATGACGATTGATTTTATTGTTATTGTACAATTGAGAAATAGTGAATTTCTACCCGGCTTGCCTGGCTTAAAGAATTTACCGGTATCTTCATCTGCCCAGCGTAATGCCGATCCCAACAGATTTAACCGGTATGTTTTTGCCAGGATCAAAACTTAGCGGAATATTACTGCTGCGAAGTAAGATTTCGGCCCTGCCTTTATTTTTGGCGCCCATGATAAACATAGGTATGCTGCCAACCGTAGAAATGGTTCCGGCTAATGCAAGGACGGCACCCCCAGCCTCGCTCTCCCAAACCACATAGCCACTTGTGACCAACATTGCAATTCCTCCGCCTAACATTACCCAGCCTGTTATATTCTGGTTCTTTGCTTTTTTCTTGTAATGCTTACCCAGTTCTATATCATCTGCACGATTATACATTTTAGGGTCCTGGGTTACCTGTGCATTGATATTGCTTGCGAAAAGGCTAAGGCTTAAAACGAAGAGTAACTTTTTCATGTTGGTTGATTTTATTTGTTTGTGAATGCTGTAATTTCTGCTTGACAAGACAAACATACCGGCAAGACTTCCCGAAGAGAAATTGATAAAGAGAGGTAGAAAGGCAGATGTATGACTAATTGCCTATTGTTTTGTGGCTCCGGTATTTTTCAGGCGGGATTTGCAGATTTTGCCGGGATATTATCCGGGATTTGCGGATTTTGCCAAAATGGCTTTACCTTTTTGCAGAATTTACCAAACAGTATCCCCTGATTTATGAAGAAAATCTGCGTTTTTCTGCCCTTCGTTGCATTCAATTACATGGTACCCTTCTTTTCCTTGCTTTAGGTATGTCAGGTTTGGCCCAATCGGGCAGGGATTACCGGTCATTTCAATCACCCGTTAAAAACCAGGCCAACCGGGGTACCTGTACCGCCTTCAGTATCCTTGCAGCCATGGAAACATTACCCGGTTTTCCTGTTGATTTAAGTGAACAGTATGTATATGCCCAGGTGAAAATGAATTACTATAAAGAGTATGCTGAATATGGGGAAGGTGCTATGCTGAAGTACTATATCAATATACTTGAGTCTGATGGAACAGTTCGCGAAGACCTCGCACCATATAATCCTGATGCGCCAATCTGGAGAGAAGAGCAATCGAATTTTGATAAAATGAAGAAAGATCTTGGGTGAACCCCTATAGCGAATCTGCTTGCGATTCCCGATTATACGTATCAGTTGTCAAAAACAATGTACCAGTACCGAGACTTTGATAATGCCCGGGATGTGGAGTGGATCAAAAAGAAACTCGATGAAGGGTATCCGGCGATCCCGGTTTCTTATAAAATGAATAGCCGGTATTGGAGTCAGCATAAGGGTTTGGCTAAGCATAAAATCGACCTCGATGATTTTCTCCTGGTCAAACATGAGGATCGATACTATCCATACTCTGTCGCTGTAAATATGATTTCGGATCTGGCTGCTAAAATTATGACCGACAAAGTACAGGTTGGGTTTTCAGATACTTTGCTGATCCCCGACGGTGGCCATGCGGTATGCATTACGGGATATGATGAAAACGGATTCCTGATCAAAAATTCATGGGGTGAAGAATGGGGAGATAAGGGATATGGCTGGATCAGTTTTAATTATCATCGTTTATTGGCCCTGGAAGCGCTCCTGCTGGTTTCAGGTAAAATTAACGGTGATCCGAAAAGAGAACCCTTATCACCCGCTCCAGGTAATATTTGGTTAAAATCAAGACCGGTTTTACTTAAGGCAAATCAGGTAGCCGGAACACCTGAGCAACTGGCGATGAGTTTCAGCATTACATATCATGGATCAGGAATGGTCCCAAGGTTTGAGAGTATTGAATATAAGATTTACGATGACTATGGGCGCCTTATCGATACAAATTTTGGCCGAACCAAGGGAGTGTATGAAGGTGTTTATGATGGATACGAAACCTTTGTTTTACTCAAAGAAAATACTTCTGCTGGTAAAAAATTCACCGTCAAAGCAACTTTTAAGCCGGTACTGCTTAAGCCTTTTACAAACACATATGAATTTGTGGAAAAAGTTACAAAGGAGTATGAGCCGGGGAGATAGAGGGCAGAGGGTAGAGGATAGAGGATAGAGGGTAGAGGGTAGAGGATAGAGGGCAGAAAGAATTAAACATCATAGGACAAAACTTATTAAACAGGCATTTTTAAAAAATGATTGGAAAGGGATTCTTTTTTATGACTGTTTATTTCCTACCCTCTATCCTCTACCCTCTGCCCTCTATTCTCTGCCCTCTATTCTCAAACTGTTATCAGCAAAACCTGCCAGGCTTCCCTTACTTTGCCCTGGTCGAGCAAAAAAGCGGCATGGCGGTGAAGTTCCAGTTCCATTTCCTCCGGGCTGGGAGAGAAGTATTGAATGATCTCTTTTACATGCGGATCATAAAAACCTGCTTCTGCAATGGGAAGCGTTTCCACATTGGCGAGTTGTGCGAGTTGATTACCTGTAAGTATGCTGCTGTGCCTGATATCATCCGGCAATTGTGCAAATCCAATGCCCAGTTGCTGGTTTGGTTTAGCCACATGAAACAGGTTGGTTTCATCCACCCTGCAATACCAGTCGCCGCCGAGCCTTGCCACATGCTGTAATTTTTTTTGATCGATCATATTGCGTTCATCATTCAGGATCTCATCCGCGATATGCATGACCAGGACTTCACAAATGACCAGGTTCCCCGCCCCGCCTTCTGCACCTAATGGTTTTACTTCAATGACCCTGCATTCCATCTGCACTTTACTTTCGGCTACCCGTGGTGGCTTTACTTTGTCAGAAGCAATAGGAGTAAAGCCCGACATGGAAAATTCATCAACACCTTTTGGGTATTCGCAACTTGAAAGGGATACCTGCTGGACCATGGGGTAGTCCACGATATTGATCACTACTTCGGGCACTTCAAGCACATTATCGAGGGTATGTTTGGTGGTATTATCCCTTACCCTGCGGGCCGGGGAAAAGACCACAATCGGTGGGTTTGAGGAAAATAAATTAAAAAATGAAAAGGGGCTTAGGTTTACCTGTCCGTCCTTGCTGATGGTTGAGGCAAAGCATATGGGCCGCGGGGAGATGGCGTGCTGGAGCCAGTTCTGGCGTTGTGCCGGGGGTAAATTATGGAGATCTATTTTCATCTTACCGCAAAGTAGCAAAGAAATAAAGATGCGCAAAGATTTAATATTTATTTACAACCCTTTTGAAACCTTCTTTAATCAAAGCCACATTAAAATTAATCAGGAATCCCATTCTTTTATCTGACAGCTTAAGGTAATTAATTATTTGTGCCATGTGAACAGGTAACAATTCATCTACTGATTTCAGTTCAATAATAATTTCATTTTCTACAAGAATATCAATATAGAAATCTTTACCAGTAGAAGTTCCTTTATAGAAAAGCGGGACTTTTACTTCGGATCGGCTTTCAATGCCTTGTAATATTAACTCATGGGCTAATGCATGATGATAGGTTGATTCAAGTAAGCCTGGCCCGAGGTATTTATGTACTTCCAGGGCTGAGATAAATATTATTTTTGCCAGTTGTTCATACCTGTCTTTTTCCATTGCGTTGCATCGCGATCTTTGCTCTTCGCGGTTAATGCAACTAACCCATATTTTTCTTCCTCGCCAATAAACTGAAATCAGAATTTTCCCTTTCAATTGTGTTTTTTAACTGCCCCAGCTGCTCAATTTCGCAAACCACTTCATCGCCTTCCTTCAGCCATTGTTCCGGGTAATCTGGATCATTCAGTTTGCCGGTACCATTCAGTTCAAGGAAACATCCTGTGCCCACCGTTCCGCTCCCGATCACATCACCTGGAAACAGGTTTACGCCATAAGAAGCCCGTTCAATGATTTCAGCAAAGGTCCAGTCCATATCGCCCAGGTTGCCTGCACTCACCTGGATGCCGTTTACTTTGCAGGTCATCGGCAGGTTCCAGTTCTTTCCGGTATGGCCTTCTTTGGCTTCTATCTCAAATGGCTCCAGTTCGTCAAGTGTTACAAGCCAGGGGCCAATTACTGTTGCGAAATCTTTTCCCTTTGCCGGGCCAAGATTCAATAACATTTCTTCCATTTGTAGCCGCCGGGCACTGATATCATTCATGATCATCAGTCCGCCGATATAGGAATCGGCCTCTTCGGCGCTGATATTTCTCCCCGGCTTACAAATGACAATGGCAGCCTCCAGTTCAAAATCAAGTTTCTCAAAATGATCCGGCATACAGGAAACCGGTCCGGGCCCCTGGATACTATGGTGGTTGGTAAAATAAAAGATAGGGTATTGGTCAAATTCAGGGATCATGCCTGCTCCCCTGTTTCGGCGGGCTGCTTCCACATGCTGCCTGAAAGCATATCCATCGCGACAACTGGATGGAAAAGGAACGGGTGCAAGTAAATGCTCTCCTTTAGCGGGGATGCCCTGTGTGGATGAAGTCCTTTTCTCCATAATGGCCTTAAAGCATGATAAGGCAATCGGGTAATAGTCGTCCCAGTAATTGAGGAACATGCTCATGGAAGAAGGCAGTTCGGGGTGAAGCTGGTCGGTATTATAGAGGTACCCATCTGCATAGATAGCCAGTTGATCATGTCCGTCTCTTACATAGGAAACTAATTTCATACAGTTTATTTATGGGCGTAAATGTAATTAAATATCAACTGCCGGAAGGATCATGATTTTGCCCTATTTTTTATATATGGATTATTTTGGGGTTAAAGGGAAGGATTAAAATTATCTTTTTTTTATATTTGCATTTTGCTGCCCATATGATAAATTGGCCATCTGCTATTATAATGTCAGGGCCGGGAAATGATGAAATATTTGGACTATGGACAAAAAGACCAAACCTTATTACACCAAAAGCAATGGCGAAAAAGTATTTAAAGCGCTCCGGCAGGAGGCGCAGCAAATAACCGCTTCACTGGAGACTGAAAAGCAATTTGAGATCAGGTTCAAGGCCATTCTTTTCCCGCTTTTATATCTTTCCACCTGGTTAGCGGCTATGCGTTGGGGCAATAATCCCTGGGTTTATTACAGTTGTTACCTGGCGCTTGGTCTGTTACTTGTGTTTATTTACCTCAATGTTATCCATGATGCGGTACATCACACTATTTTCAAAAGCCGCCGGCTGAATGAAGCATTCGTTTACATATTCGACCTGATGGGCGCCAACAGTTTTATCTGGAAGAACAGGCATGTACGCTTTCACCATAACTACCCTAATGTCAATGGCTGGGATACAGATATCGAACAAAGTAAAATTGCCCGTGTATTCCCGAACGGGGAATATTCGGCATACCATAAATACCAGCATATTTACCTGCCGTTCATTTATCCGCTTTTTTTGTTTAACTGGCTGGTCATTCGCGATTTCAAGGATTTTTTCAATAAGAAAAAAACCGTCCATAAACTCATTAAAATCCCATTCATTGAATATGTGAAATTATTTTTCTTTAAGGCATTTTTCTTTTTCTATATGATCATCTTGCCAAAGATGTTCCTGGGAATCAGCTGGGGACAGGCGATAGGCGGCTTTGTAATGATGGTATTCACTGCCAGTATTTTTGCACTGATGGTATTGCTGCCGCCTCACGCCAATACCGAATCTGAGTTTCCATTGCCCGATGAAACAGAGAAACTGCCATATAGCTGGTTTGAACATATGTTACAGACAACCAATGATGTTACGCATGATAACTGGTTTGTACGGTTCTTTATGGGATCATTTAATTATCATGTGGTTCATCACTTGTTCCCGCATATCAACCATGTTTATTACCCGGAGATTACGAAGCGACTGGAGGCATATGCACAGGAGTATGAATTGCCGTACAGGAAGCTCACTTTAGCAACCGCACTTAAAAACCATTATTTGTTGCTCAAAGAAAACCGGATGCCGGAAAATATTTTCGAAGAAACAATGTAAGAGAGTAGCCAGTCACCAGTCGGCAGTAGGCAAGAACAGCCGGAAAGTCAAAAGCCAGAGTTTGGTTTTTCTCAAAGAGTGAAATTTCACCGTTAAGAGGGGAAAATGCGTACATTTTTTTGTGATTTACACTTGTTTTGCATCATAGCGTTGTTGAATTTGCAGCTATCATGCATAAATTCAAGGAACTACGGGTATATCAGCTGGCTTTTGAGCAAGCGAACGACATATATAAGCTTTCTGCAAATTTTCCCAAAGAAGAAATATTTAGCTTAACCAGTCAAATCAGGCGATCATCAAGGTCGGTTTGCACTAACCTCGCAGAGGCTTATCGCAAAAGACTTTATCCTGCACATTTTTCACTTAAGCTAACAGATTCAGATGCTGAAAATAGCGAGACTTCAGTTTGGATCGATTTTGTTGAAACGAATAAATATTTATCTGCCGAAATGATCCAACAACTTCATCAGCGAAATATAGAGATTGGTCGTCTATTGGGCTATATGATTTTACATCCCGAAAAATTTCTATAAAATCTGAAGCGGTCGAAATATTTATCAATTTAGGCAAATCCAGCCTTGTAATACGTTTTAACTATGTAACCGTTTGCTCAAACGCTCAGAGAGTTGTTATTGATGGGCTGTTTTTGCCGACTGCCGACTAGTGACTGCCGACTCTCTTACCATTTTTCATCCTCAGGAATATCATCTCTCTTTGTGCTAAAGCGTTGACGTAATCTTTGCTTTTCCTTCTGTCTTTCCAGAATCATCCAGGCAATGATCCGGCCGGCATCAGATCCTTTGTTTTCCGCGAGTAGTTTTTTTAATTTTAGTTCACTTATATCAATGCGGTAGAGAATGGCGATGAGCCTGGAAAAATCCTGGTTGATGAGTCGGTTGATTTCAACAGATAATACATTGAGCAACTGTTCTTCCGTGCATTTCTCAGGAACCAGCAGCGGCCAGTCGTTACGGATGGCATTAAGTATCCCGGTATCAACGGAAGTATCCATACTGTAAATATGCAATAAATTTTCTTTCAGATATTCATTTACTTTTACGGTATTCCATTTTTATGAAAGAAGACAATTCGCCTTTATGGTCGCCTTCCCGGGAACTTATTCAGCAATCCAATATGCTGCGGTATATAGAATGGCTGAAAAAGGAAAAACAACTCTCCTTTGATAATTATGACGAGCTCTGGGACTGGAGCGTGGCAAATATTGCAGATTTCTGGCAAAGCCTTTGGGCGTATTTTGGGATAAAATCAGTATCCGGTTATCACAAAGTAATTGAAAAGCCGGCTGCCGGTATGATCGGTACAAAATGGTTTACAGGGGCAACCGTCAATTACGCTGAACATATTTTCAGCAATAAAACCACTGCATCACCAGCGATCATTTTTCAATCGGAAATTAATCCGCTCCAAAGCCTTTCATGGGCTGAATTGGAAATGAAAGTTGCTGCAGTGGCTGCCTGGCTGAAATCCAAAGGAATTGTACGCGGAGACAGGGTCGCTTCCCTGATGCCGAATATCCCGGAAACCGTTATTGCATTCCTGGCAGCCAACAGCATCGGCGCCGTATGGAGCAGTTGTTCACCGGATTTTGGGAATGCCAGCATAACAGACCGCTTTTTTCAGATAGAACCCAGGGTTTTATTTGTGACCGATGGATATACCTATAATGGTAAATCTTATGAGAAGATCTCTGCCTGGCAGGAAATGGTAAAAACGCTTCCTTCAGTTGAACAGGTAGTAATGTTATCTTTTCTGAAGCCGGAACTTAGTGTACCCGGTACAGTTAGTTGGCCGGATGTTATGTTTACAGAATCACAAGAACTCATTTTTGAGGCTGTTCCTTTTGATCATCCCATCTGGATATTATATTCATCCGGGACAACCGGAAAGCCCAAAGCCATCACGCACTCAGTTGGCGGCTGTCTGCTGGAACACCTGAAAGTACTGGTACTGCACCAGGATGTAAAACCAGGCGAAAAATATTTCTGGTACTCAACTACCGGCTGGATGATGTGGAATTTTTCTGTGGCCTCTTTACTGACCGGCGCAACGCTGGTGATCTATGAGGGGTCTGCAGGATATCCGGCACTCGACACCTTATGGCAACTGGCAAAGCAAACGGGGATCAATCATTTTGGGGGTGGGGCTGCTTTTTATATAGCCTGCATGAAAGCGGGGATTACATTCAACGCGGATGAATTTCCGCATTTGCGTACCATTGGTTCAACAGGTTCACCTTTGCCGCCCGAAGCGTTTAAATGGATATATGAATCAGTCAAAAAAGATGCCTGGCTGATATCTTTCAGCGGTGGAACCGATATATGCAGCGGATTTGTTGGCGGATGCCCTTTCCTTCCGGTCTATGCCGGCGAGATACAGTGCCGGTTGCTGGGCTGTTACCTGGATGCATTTGATGAAGACGCTAAACCGGTTCGAGGGCAACTTGGCGAAATGGTAATTCGCGAACCTATGCCGAGCATGCCCATTTATTTCTGGAACGATAAAAATAATGAACGATATGAGGGCAGTTATTTTGAACACTATCCCGGTATATGGCGCCATGGCGACTGGATCGAAATTACACGAAGAGGCTCTGTGATCATTTTCGGCAGGTCAGACGCTACGCTTAACCGCGATGGCGTACGTATTGGCACCAGCGAGGTTTACAGCGCCGTAGACAGTATCCCTGAAGTGGCTGACAGCATTGTTGTGTGTATCGATAAAGAAGGCGGACAGTATTTCATGCCGTTATTTGTTGTGATGAAGGAAGGGAAATTGCTTGATGAAGAAATGAAAAAAACCATTAAAGATCGTTTGAGAAAACTATACAGCCCGCGGCATGTGCCGGATGAAATTTATGCCATTCCCGAAGTGCCTTATACCATCAGCGGCAAGAAAATGGAAGCCCCGGTGAAAAAGATCCTGATGGGAACCGATCCGGAAAAAGCAGCCAGCAGGGACACCATGAGGAACCCGGACTCCTTAAAGTACTTTTTACCGTTTGGTTCCAAAACTTGAACCGCAATGGAACGAAGGACGCTAAGCAAAATCCGGGTAATCTATCCTCCAATATCTATTATCTATTATCCAGTATCTAATACCTTTCCTCAATCCCCAGTCCAAAGAGGGCAAAATCATATTTCACCGGATCTCCCGGATCCATTCGCCTAAGGTTTTCCGTTAGCTCAATGGCTGATGGCCAGTCGGCCCGGGGCCTGGTAAGCAATCCAAATCTCCGCGCTACCCTTGCCACGTGCAGGTCAAGCGGACAAACCAGTTGTTCGGCCCGGATGGATTTCCAGATGCCGAAATCAACACCCTTATCATCTTTCCGCACCATCCACCGCAAAAACATATTCAGTCTTTTACAGGAAGAATTTTTTTCCGGCGTGGCTATATGTTTATGGGTCCGGCGCGGTGCATCCTCCAGGGAAAAAAAGTACCGGTGGAAACCGGCCAGTGCCCGGGCTGTGTCCGTGTCTCCTTTTTTCATCCAATATGAAAAAGCTGTTTCCAGGGAAGGCTCCTTTTCTTTACTGTTAATTTTTCCAGGTTTTATCTTCCCGGTATAATGGTGATGCAGGAATTGAATGAAGTATAAAAGGTCGGTGCTGTTGAAAGTGCGGTGTACAAATTCTGTAAGCTTTACCAGGTCCTTCTCCCGGTGGTTGCATATAAAGTCGAAAGGTGCATTATCCATGAGGCGCATCAGTTCAAGCGACTTCTTAATTATGGTTGTACGGTTACCCCAGGAGAACACCGCCGCAAAGAATCCGGCGATTTCAATATCCTGTTTTTTACTGAATTTATGCGGTATTGACACTGGGTCTTTTTCAATAAAAGAAGGCTGGTTATATAATTCCACCCGCTGGTTAAGGAAGTCTGTCAAAGATTTTTTTTCTGCTGCTTTCATGTATCTGCCGAATCAATTTATTGCGTTCCCATAACTTTTATGCATAAATCCAAAACTAAAACGATTTTGCCCTTTAAATACCATGTACATTTATAAGTCGATAACAATACCAACAAAATTAACCAGTTATGAAATCGATGATCTGCTTCGTAATGGCTATGGTGCTGATGAATTCCATACAGGCACAATTGCCAGTTTACAAAGATCCAAAACAACCGGCTGAAACTCAAATTAAAGATTTACTCAAGCGAATGACCATTGAAGAAAAGGCAGGTCAGCTCAATCAATTGAATGGCGGTTTCTTTACAGGCCCTGCCGCAAACGATCCTGGCCAGAAGGTCAAGATGCAAATGGTCAGGGACGGCAAAATTGGTTCCTTCTTAAACGTGATCGGTGCCAAAGAAACAAAAGCTCTACAGGAGATAGCGGTTAAAGAAAGCCGCCTGGGTATTCCCATACTTTTTGCATTGGACGTTATTCATGGATATAAGACCATCTTTCCCATTCCCTTAGCCGAAGCTTGCAGCTGGGACCTCTCCGCAATAGAAAAGAATGCCGGCATAGCCGCAAAAGAAGCCGCCGCGGCAGGTATTCACTGGACTTTTGCACCGATGGTGGATATCAGCAATGATCCCCGCTGGGGCCGTGTAATGGAAGGGGCAGGTGAGGATCCCTGGCTGGGTGCCATGATTGCCGCTGCAAGGGTAAAAGGATTTCAGGGCAGCCTTACTGATGTTGAACATATTCTTTCCTGTGTGAAGCACTTTGCCGTTTACGGCGCCGTGGAAGGCGGTAAGGAATATAACCATGTTGACGTATCGCGGGTAGCACTTTGGAATAAATACCTGCCTCCTTATGAAGCCGCTGTAAAAGCAGGCGCTGCAACCGTCATGAATTCTTTCAACGTTTTTGAAGGCGTTCCCGCCAGTGGCAATAAATATCTGGTAACGGATATCCTGAAAAAGAAATGGGGATTTGGCGGAATCGTGGTGAGCGATTGGGGGTCCTTTGGTGAGATGGTCACACACGGCTATGCCGCTGATGAAAAAGATGCTGCACTGAAAGCCATACAGGCCGGCAGTGACATGGATATGGAATCGCTGGTGACAGTAAAGCATCTCGCACAGCTGGTGAAGGAAGGCAAGGTTACCATTCAGGCAGTAGACGATGCCGTTAGCAGGGTTTTGAAGATGAAATTCCAGCTTGGCCTTTTTGATGATCCTTATCGTTTTTCTGATGAAGCGCGTGAAAAAGCTACCCTGTTTACCACGGCTAACCGTGAAGTAGCATTAGATGCTGCCAAACGATCAATCATCTTACTGAAGAATGAGAAAAATATCCTCCCGTTGTCTTTTACCGGGAAAAAAGTTGCGTTGATTGGTTCCTTTGCAGACAGCAAGGATGACATGTTTGATTTTTGGGTGGCGCAGGGTGAATCTAAAAATGCCGTTTCCCTTCGCGAAGGCTTACAGAACAGGTTTGGAAAAGACGCAACTATAAACTTTGCTTCCGGCTACGCGCTGGACGGTACTGCTAATGAATCCCTGATCACAGAGGCAGTTACGCTGGCAGAGAATGCAGATATAATTTTGGTCAATGTTGGTCTGAGTGGAAAGTTGGCGGGGGAAGACAGGTCATTGGCCTTTCCTGAAATTCCCGCTCCACAGGTAGCCTTGTTGCAGGCACTTAAAAGGACTGGTAAACCGATTGTGGCTCTGGTGAACAGCGGAAGGCCGTTGGTTCTTACGGGTATACAGCACCTGGCTGATGCCATCTTACAATGCTGGATCCTCGGTACGGAAACAGGAAACGCTGTGGCTGATGTACTTTCCGGTGCTTATAATCCATCTGCCAAAACAGTTATGACCTTCCCGTATGCCATCGGGCAAATTCCCATTTATTATAATTCTTTCAATACCGGCAGGCCCGTTACGGAAGGATCAGACCCGGGCTGGAAATCCCGCTATCGCGATATCCCCGGTAAGCCACTGTATCCTTTTGGCTTTGGCCTTAGCTATACCACTTTTACCTATGGCAATCTAAGCCTCGACAAAAGCAGTGCCGGGATAAAGGAAAATATACGTGTATCCGTAACAGTTACCAACAGTGGTACCCGTGAGGGGGAAGAAGTGGTTCAATTGTATATCCGCGATGTAGCGGCTTCTACCATCAGGCCTGTTAAGGAGCTTAAAGGATTCCGGAAGATTTCCCTGAAGCCGGGTGAAAGCCAAACAATCAGTTTCATACTGATGCCGAAGGACCTTGCATTTTCAGATGCAGCCGGCAACCCGTTGCTGGAGCCTGGATTGTTTAAAATAATGGTTGGCGGTAATTCCAGGGATGTGCTGGAAAAGGAACTGACCATTAAATAATACATTAACCGCAAGGATTTAAGAATTTGTATTTGATTTTCCGTAACCTCTGGGTCGTGTCTTCACGAGTAGATATTTCCTATTTCGGATACATGTTTTTTTGAAGTAGGCACATATATAAGTGACGTTAAGGATTTAAAATAATGTCGCTCCGCCGCGGCGGACTCTATTGAAAAATCAACTGTTTTCTACAAAAATGCCGATCCTCTGGAGCTTAAAGGCAGAACAGCAAAACAGCATTTTTGTATTCAAGTCCGCCGCGGCAGAGCGAAATTCATTTAGATCTGCATGTGTTTTGTATTAGAGCCCAGCGGGGCGACATTCTTATAGCCCCACATGTATATTGTATTCGAGCCCCAGCGGGGCGATATTTTTGTAGACCCGCATGCATTTTGTATTAGAGCCCCAGCGGGGCGACATTCTTGTAGACCCACACGTATTTTGTATTCGAGCCCCAGCGGGGCGACATTCTTATAGCCCCACATGTATATTGTATTAGAGCCCCAGCGGGGCGACATTCTTGTAGACCCGCACGTATTTTATATTCGAGCCCCAGCGGGGCGACATTCTTGTAGACCCGCATGCATTTTGTATTCGAGCCCCAGCGGGGCGATATTTTTGTAGACCCGCATGCATTTTGTATTAGAGCCCCAGCGGGGCGACATTCTTATAGCCCCATATGTATATTGTATTCGAGCCTCAGCGGGGCGATATTTTTGTAGACCCGCACGTATTTTGTATTCGAGCCCCAGCGGGGCGACATTCTTATAGCCCCACATGTATATTGTATTCGAGCCCCAGCGGGGCGATATTCTTGTAGAACATTTCAATCAGTTTTATTTATTCGATATTCAATTAGATACGCGGTGTGTCATTGGCAACCATCATCAAAAAAATTTCGTTTTCCGTTTCTTGAAGACACGAACCGGGGCTTCCGGAGATACAAATAACACAGAGATTAATAGCCTTAACCGCAAAGAAACCCAGCCTCCGCTACCGCTTTGGCCGGCAAGGAAGAACGCAGGGATTAATACTTCTCAACAATTTCATGCAGGAACACTTCCATTTTTTTGCGAAGGAATTGTGGCGACTGCCGGTGGTTATTTATGAGGATGGAAAAGATCAGCCAGTGATTTTTCTTTGTATAAACAAATCCACTGAGGGCAATAACACCATTCAATGTGCCGGTTTTGGCATAGATCCTTCCGGCATCCCCGGCATCATAACTGCGGAGCGTGCCTGAGCCCGGATGCGGGAAAATAGCCTTTATCCTTTCCATGCCAAATTCATCTTTCATTTTATTCAAGACCCATACAAAATCATCAGGCGTAAATAAATTATACCGGCTTAAACCGCTGCCGTCAACCCAGCGGGGTAACTGGGGCATGTCTTTGAGATCTGTTTTCAGCAGGCGCGAGATCACTTCATCCTCATTGAATTTCCCTGTAATAACTTTACCGGCCATCAGCAGTGTCTGCTCAGCAAAAAAATTATCACTCCTGTACATCATCGGCTTCAGCATGGAATCAGTTGGCTGGGAATAAATGATGTTGCGGTTGCCAATGACTGGCTTATGCATTGCGGATGTAGAATCAAAAGAATGTATTTCCCGGTGTAAGGTATCTTTTAATAAAGCCAGCGCAGTACTCAATCCCTCCGTTACAAAGGGCACTTCACGCTGAGCACTTTTTTCTTTTCCCTCGGTTATGGTTAACCGATTATCATTCCGGTTTCGGCTCACATTGAACTGTCCCTTAGGATCAGGTGCAGTAAAAGTAACCGGCCAGTCAACTTCCGGCTCGCTGCTGATAAATACGTCCACCGTATCACCGGTATACTGGGGATTTTCTTTGCGGGATGCCGATTGGTACCAGCGTATCACGTTTCCGTAAACCGGAAAAGCGTTACGCTCCACCATGTAATATTCGCTGAAGTCATCCCAACTCCAGCCGCTGCCAAGTGGATGTGACTGCCAGTCGCCATTGCTCATATATAGAGGCTTTGCGGCTTTCCTGATAAAATCAGCTACAGGTTGTTTTACATAATCAGGATGCAAAAAAGTAGGATCCCCGGTTGGGTATAAAATGAGGGCAGTATCAGATTCAACCCATTCCAGGGCAGGCAGGTCTTTGCCCAGGTATTTCATACCGGCATAGCAACTCATGATCTTGGTATTGCTTGCCGGCACAAAATATTTATTTCCCTGGTGGTTATAGAGCCAGGTTTTTTGCTGCGGATCATACACACTGATTCCGGTATGCGCATCCCTGAGTGCAGCATCATTTACCAACAGGGTTTCAGCTGTTTTTTTCAGGCCCTTTTGTACCGAACAGGAAAAAAGCAAGACGGCAATAAAAATAATTACAGAATGATATTTAAAAATTAATAAAGTTCTCCGCATATGCCGAATTTCAAATAAAAATAAGCAATTTGGGATACTGACCGGCTTAAGTAGTTCCCGACAGCAATAATATATTATGTCTACGTGGAGAAATATCAGGTTATTCAACCAGCTTTTATTCCCCTTTGTTTTACTCTGCATGCTGTTGACTTTTGGCATATCGGGATATATGATCATTGAACGGTATGATTTCCTTGAAGCAGTTTACATGACGATCATTACGCTTGGTTCCGTAGGTTATGAAGAAGTAATACCCCTAAGCAGGAACGGGATGGTTTTCACCACCATACTAATAATTCTTGACCTTGCCTTTTTTACCTATATCCTGGCGATACTAACCCGCTATTTTGCAGACGGAGAATTCAAAAAACAATATAAAAGATTCAGGATGGAAAATCATATTGAGAAATTGCATGATCATGTGATTATCTGTGGAATGGGCAGGAATGGCCAGGAAGCAGCACATATAATGCACAATAACCAGATCCCTTTTGTAGTGCTTGAAATGAACGAAATAGAAGATATCTTTCCTTTCGAACTTAAATATACCATCATTGGCGATGCCAGGAGCGATGATATTCTTAAAAAAGCCGGTATCGAAAGGGCCAGGGCATTGCTGACAACACTTCCAAATGATGCAGACAACCTGTACGTTGTACTCTCCGCCAGACAGGAGAACCCCGGCCTAAAGATCATCAGCAGGGCTTCGCAGAATTCCTCAGTGGCAAAATTGAAGATTGCCGGTGCCACCAATGTAATCATGCCCGACAAGCTTGGCGGGGCCCATATGGCAACGTTGGTCATGCATCCGGATATTCATGAGATGATCTCGTTAATGACCACCCGAAGCAATGATGCTTTTCGGGTTGAAGAATTGGTGGTTAATTCAAGCAAAACTTTGGGCCAGTTGAACCTATGGCAGCATACCGGTTGCACTGTGCTCGGCATAAAGAATAATAAAGATTATTTATTAAACCCTCCTGCAGACTATAATCTCAACCCCGGCGAAAGGATCATTGTTATGGGGAGCAAAGCTCAAATAGAAAATGTAAAAGCACTGATTTAACATCCTGCCTTTACTTTGCATACATCTTACTTCGCGGTTAATGTATTTAACTTTGGCATTCCCACCTCCCACCTCCCACTTTCAACTTCTCTCCTGCGCCCGTAACCATCTTTCCGGGATCTCATTACTACTCGCCAGCAGGTAGTCCTGGTAAGAACAGGCGATATAGGATCTGTTAGGTAATTGCATCCACCACCGGCCCGTTTTCTTGCTCTGCCTGAAAACCGTATCCACTTCTGCAAACGCTGTATGGAATTCATAAAATTGTTCTTTGTCGGTAAGCACGGCCTCCGTCAAACCCTTGTTCCTTCCATCCACAAAATACCATATCATCTGGGCCATCTGGCGGGCGGTGAGTTGTTGAACATCACTCTCCACTGCGTATCCGTAAAAACCAATTGAACTCAGCAGGGGGCTCATTCCGCAAAAGCGTGTCAGGGTGCATGCTTCTTCGCCGGTAAGGCCGTTGGGTGATAAATAGTTTGACAATGCCGCTGCATTTTGCAGCGCAGCAATATCAAAACTCACGAGGTGTGAATTCCGGATCACGGGTTCCATCTCTTCAATATTTTCTTTTACATGCCCCACCCGGAAACAATCAAATCTAAGCTTATCCATAGTTTCCAGCATATTCGGATGCACGAAATAGCTCTGGAACGCTATATGGTTATAGTGCCGGATAAAGTTGGGTTCGCCGGTGAGCATTTCCATTAAAAAATTCTGGCTCTTTACCGGGATGTCTGTTGCCAGGTTTATCAGTGCATCGATACCGGTGGCTTCAATGATTATTTGGCGGCTCCGGTAGGCTTCATACTGGGCAAGGGTGAGATCGTGTGAACCACCCAGGATGATGACAGTCTTGCCCGCCTCAACCAGTTCGGCCACCACGGTCCTTAGTGCGGCATAGGTGTCGTTCAAAGTAGCACCAGGGCGTATATTGCCCAGATCTGCAATCCGAACATTATGGTGCCAGTAGTACAGGGAATAAAACTGGTGGCGAATGGTATCCGGTCCGGCACTATCATATTGCCCGGACATATTGCCCCTTACTTCCCCGCAGCCCACCAGTACAAGGTCGGCATCTTCAAGGGAAGGAAATTCAGATTCATAAGCCAGGACGAATTTGCCGATCTGCCCTTCCCTGTATCCTTCATCATGTGATAATTCATGCAGGTTCAGGGGATTGAGGAAATCAGATATATTATAAAGGTTATTCATGCCATTGAATTTCTCGCAAACCTAAACCTTTAGCCGCAAAAAGTATCCCCAAAAAAACCACAAAACCATGGCTATCTGTCAAAACCACGTATTCATTATCTTCGCAGGATGGAAGATGTTTTACAACAGGTAGAAAACTATACAAAAGAGATTGCCGTATTTGAAACAACAGACCCCGAAGCGCTGGAAGCATTCAGGATACGTTTCCTGGGAATGAAAGGACTGGTAAAGAGCCTCATGGGCGAAATGAAAAATGTACCGGTAGAAAAGAAAAAAGAATTCGGCCAGGTGATGAATGCCTTCAAGCAGTCAGCGGAACAAAAATATGAATCGCTCCGGGAATCCGTTTCCACAGATATAATGGCAACAGCACCGGCCATTGATGTCACTTTACCCGGAGAACCCATACCGGTTGGCAGCAGGCACCCAATAACGCTTATGCGTAACCGAATTGTTTCCATATTTCAGCGTTTAGGCTTTGCTGTTGCAGAAGGTCCTGAAATTGAGGACGACTGGCATAATTTCACCGCACTTAACCTGGGGGAGAACCACCCTGCTAGGGATATGCAGGACACCTTTTATTTATCACAGAACCCCGACTGGCTCCTGCGCACCCATACCAGCAATGTACAGATCCGTGAAATGCAAAAAGGCAAATTGCCGATCCGAATTATTTGTCCGGGCAGGGTATACCGGAATGAAACCATCAGCGCCCGTTCTCATTGCTTTTTCCACCAGGTGGAAGGTTTGTACATTGATGAAAATGTATCCTTCGCAGACCTCAAACAAACCCTCTACTTTTTTGTAAAGGAAATGTTTGGCGATGATGTAAAGATCCGTTTCAGGCCCAGTTACTTTCCTTTCACAGAACCCAGTGCGGAAATGGATATCAGTTGCCTGCTCTGTAAAGGCGAGGGATGTGCGGTTTGCAAAAGAACCGGCTGGCTGGAGATATTAGGCTGTGGCATGGTACATCCGCAGGTACTCGAAAACTGCGGTATAGACTCCACTAAATACAATGGATTTGCTTTCGGCATGGGCATTGAAAGGCCTGCGCTGTTGAAATACGGGATCACCGATATAAGGCTGTTCAGTGAAAATGATGTACGGTTTTTGAAACAGTTTACAGCTGCGATATAGAAGAGAGGTTAGTGGGTAGAGGGCAGTGGACAGTAACAGCCAATACAGAATCCTGACTATGCAAATAACCAACGACTATAAACTAATAACCATATTTCCAGCATTTGCTAACAACTACTAATTATATTTATTTTCTTTACTACCCTCTACCCTCTACTCACTAACCTCTTTTTCATGATTCAAACCATAATTATCTGCGGTGCCGGCACAATGGGCAGTGGCATTGCGCAGGTTTCGGCGCAGAGTGGTTTTTACACAATTTTATATGACCTCAATCCGGCAATGCTGGAAAAAGCAAAAAAAGGGCTGCATGAAAATGTAGAAAAACTTGCTGAAAAAGGGAAGATCAGTACAACAGAAAAAGAGCAAACATTTTCCAGGTTACAGTTTACCAACAATATTTATGATTGCATTGGCGACCTGGTAATTGAAGCCATTGCGGAAAAGCCGGAATATAAAATTTCGCTTTTCAACCAACTGGCAGAGATCAATCACTCCGATACCATTTTTGCAACCAATACGTCCTCCCTGAGTGTAACAAATATTGCTTCAGGCGTGGTACATCCGGAAAGGGTTTGCGGTATGCATTTTTTTAACCCGGCACCGGTAATGAAACTGGTTGAAATTATCCAGACAGAACATTGCCGTAAAGATATGATTGAAACCATGATGAAGCTGGCGAGGCAAATGGGCAAAACACCTGTCCTTTGTAAAGATGCGCCCGGATTCATTGTTAACAGGGTTGCCCGGCATTATTACCTGGAACCGCTCAACCTGGTGGAAAAGGGAATTTGTTCCATGGAAACAGCAGATGCTCTGCTGGAGTCATGTGGTTTTAAAATGGGCCCTTTCAAACTTATGGACCTCATAGGCAATGATGTCAATTATGCAGTAACCGAGTCGTTGTATGAAGCCTGTGGCAAGCCAACCCGTTTCAAACCTTCCCCTGTACAAAAAGAAAAAGTGGAAAAAGGTGAGTTGGGTAAAAAAACGGGTAAGGGGTTTTATAATTACATTTAAAGAAATACAACAACCGTAAAGAAATACTGTCCAATGGGTAAAGAAAAAATTTTAGTCACTGGTGGAACCGGATTGCTGGGCAGTTACCTGCTTCGTGGTTTGCTCATGGAGAACAAAGAAGTGAGGGCTCTTTACAGGAACCAGTATCCCCTGCTTTTAAGTAAGGAAGAAATCAACCGGATCAACTGGGTAAGTGGTGATGTTCTTGACGTAAGTGCTTTACAGGATACAATGTCCGGCATCAGCCAGGTATATCATTGTGCGGGGATGGTATCTTTCAATCCGGCTCGGGTGAATGACATGATGAAGATCAATGTGGAAGGAACAGCCAATGTAGTGAACATCGCCCTTGAAAGTGGTGTGCAAAAATTGGTACATGTGAGTTCGGTATCTGCATTGGGCAGAAAAAGGAATCATGTCACAGTCACTGAAAAAGTAAAATGGGATGAAGAGACTAATCTTTCTGCTTACGGAAACAGCAAGTACCAGGCAGAAATGGAAGTTTGGCGGGGTATTAGTGAGGGACTGGATGCCGTAATTGTAAATCCAACCATTATCCTGGGTTTCAGCGATTGGCACAAAGGATCCTCAGCGATGTTTAAAAATGCATTCCGGGAATTTCCCTGGTATACCGATGGCACCAGTGGATTTGTGGATGCCATGGACGTTGCCATGATCATGATTCAATTGATGGAAAGTGAAATTTCCGCTGAAAGATTTATCCTTTCTGCGGAGAACCGATCTTACAAAGACGTTTTCAGCAATATGGCGCTCGCATTTGGCAAGAAGCCGCCCCACAGAAAAGCCAACCCTTTCTTAAGCGGGCTGGTCTGGCGTATGGAAAAAATCAAAAATATTTTTTCGTCATCAGACCCCTTGCTGACCCGTGAAACGGCAGAGACGGCACAAACGCATGTTGCTTTTGATAACAGCAAGATCCTGAATAGCTTACCTGGATTTCGCTTTCGATCCATAGATGAAAGCATTGCCCAATACTGCCGTGAATATTTGGTTAAAATGGCATAGCTGCCACAATAATCAACCTGGCGTGGGGTTATTCCCTTAATCACAGAAAAATGAATAAAATCCTGATCCTGCTTGTTGTTGTATTTTTCAATGCACAGGCACAAAGCCAGAGCTTCATAGCATCCGGGAAAGTCATAGATAAACAATCCGGACAAACGCTAACAGGCGCGTCGGTTTTTTGTCAGAATACCACTTTAGGCACAACCACAAATGCGCAGGGTGAATTCTCTATTACCCTTGCAGCCGGCGGTTACGACCTGGTGATCTCTTATAGCGGATATGAGACGTACAGTATGCGGATCAATAACAGTACCGACAATATCCGCGGCCTGCTTATAGAACTAAAGCAAAAGGACAAAAGCATGGAAGAGGTATCCATTACTGTTACCAATGAAGTAAAAGACGGATGGGAGAAATATGGCGGTTTTTTCAGGGAGCAGTTCCTGGGTATGACCATTAACAGCAGTCAGTGCACAATCGAAAACCCCGAAACACTTCGATTCTTTTACAGCAAGAAAAAAAACCGGATCAAGGTAACGGCAAAGGAAGACCTCCGTGTTTCCAATAAAGCCCTGGGTTATACCATCCGGTATCAGCTCGACTCCTTTGTTCATGAATACGGTTCGGGCCTCACCCAATACACAGGATTTCCCTTTTTTGAAGAGATGACCGGAACTGAGGAAGAACAAAACAGGTGGAACAGTAACCGTGAAAAAGCATATTATGGCTCAGTCCTTCATTTCATGCGTTGTTATTATGACAGCACACTGGGAGAGAATGGATATAAACTGGAAAAGATCGATGGGGGTACAAATAAAAGCAGGCTCATCAATAACCCTTATGATTCTGTTTTCTTTAACGTTACCGAAACAAGGGATGTTGACCTGATGTACAACGGGAAACTAAGGGTACTATATTTGAATGAGCAGCCAGAGAGAAATTACCTGCTAATAAATAAGCTGTCGACCAATACAACAATACAGATATCCCTGCTGGAATTTTCCGAGTTCATTACGATAGAAGAAAACGGGTATTTCTATGACCAGAAAGACCTGATGGCTTTCGGGTATTGGAACTGGGAGAAGATTGCAGATTTTCTGCCTTACAATTATGAACCAATAGATCATTAATCAATACTTAACCGCCAAGGCACAAGGAATACAATTTATAGTCTTCGTGACTTAGCGGTTAAATTTTTAAACACGGTCCTCCAGTTTCTTCACCCTGTCCCAAAGGTCAGCTATCCTTTTGATCCAGACCAGTTCCCTTTTTTTGATACCGGCATCTTCCGCAGGATAACCGAAATATATTTTACCCCCTTCCAGACTGGAAGGAATACCGCTTTGTGCGAGTACAACGGCATTTTTACCAATTGTAAGTGTCTTACTTACGCCAACCTGCCCCCAAAGCACTACGCCATCTTCAATATTTACGGCACCGGCAATGCCCACCTGTGCAGCCAGTAATACATTGCTGCCAATAACCGTATCATGACCTATATGCACCATGTTATCCATTTTGGTTCCGCAGCCAATGATGGTATCATTGGTCACACCCCTGTCGATGGTACAACCTGCGCCTATTTCAACGTCATCCTCAATCACCACCCTTCCACAACTTTCCATCCTGCGATACCAGACCTGCCTGTTCTTTTTGGTATTGTAATAAAATGCGTCTGAACCAATGACCGTTCCTGCCTGAATCACCACCCGGTTTCCAATAACACAATGGTCCATGATCGTAACATTGGGGTGAATGACACAGTTGTCGCCAATAGTTACATGATGTCCGATAAATGCGCCAGGATAAATATAGGTTCCCTCACCGACTACGGAGAATGGGCTCCGCTCACTGGTTGCCGGTTCAAAGGGACGGAAATGACGCACAATTTTAAGGTATGCCTCAAAAGGTTCATCTACCACCAGCAATGCTTTTTCGTTTGGAAAATCAGTTGGCTGATTGATGATGATAAATGAAGCAGCGGAGTCTATACACTTACGGTAATATTTTGGATGGTCCACAAAAGCGAGGTCACCATGTTCCACTTTATGAATTTCGTTGATCCCTGTTGCATTGCCTGTTGTATTTCCCAGGACCTTTGCGCCGATCAGTTCCGCAATCCAGGTAAGGGGAACCGGTGATGGAAATTTCATGATGAAAAATAATTTGAGCCAAAGGTAAAGGGTTAGCTGCATTATTTTAAACCGTCATTGATTCATTTCACATAATGTAAGCAGGCACATATAAAAAATTTGCATGCTGCTTTCTGGTGATTTTAATATCGTATCGTATAAAATCACTGTCATTACCGGCAGAAATTTATGTTGAGACATTCCATCATTTAGATTGCTTCAACACCGAAATCCACACCCGATTAAAAAATGTTAATAAAAAACCTGAAAAAAATTTTCTACTTAGCAAAAATTATTTTTAATATTGTGGAGGGAAATTTCTATTTCCCGTACTTACTAACCCATTCATATAACAAAGCTCAGTGAAAACTGAGCTTTATTATTTTAGAAAAGTCTCTTCTGCATTCTGCAAACGTTTCCAAAAATCTTCATCAGACAAAAAAGCAAATGCTGTAATACAGCGCAAATGCTGCATATAGCCTGCTATGAAAATATTGAAACACAATACTGCAAAGCCTTTCAGGAGCATATTACTCACTGAGCAGCATAACCGATTAAGAAAATGATCCTTACAGACTGGTATGTTTGTTTGTATAATGTGCAGTTATCTGTATGCATTATTATTGATTACACACAACCGCTGCAGGTACCTAAATTCAGGATGCGGGTTAAAAACCCGAATCTCATCGCCGGAATTTTTAGACGGACCGGGACGGGGAACAAGGTCGTCAGGCGGAAGATTTCACTTACATTGCAATAAATATCACGGATATGCTTAAATCAATGACAGGTTATGGACGGGCAGAGCAAATGGTAAAAGGGAAGACCTTCCTGGTTGAAATCAGATCTCTGAACGGAAAACAGTTTGAGGTATTGCTCAAACTGCCGCAATTGCTGAAGCCCTATGAATTTGAGATACGCAACCTGCTGTCAGAAAAGCTCATTCGCGGAAGCATTGAATGTATCATAACACTTAAACAGAACGGCGCCTCCAAGCCGGTAACCATCAATACCGAACTGGCCAAAGCATATTATCAGCCCTTGAAGGAACTATCCGATTCTCTTGGCCTTGACCCTTCACATATATTAAGTTCTTTACTTAAACTGCCCGAAGTGGTAAGCCCTTCAACAGATATGTTCAGTGTATCTGAATGGGAAGATTTCAGGCAGGTTTTGGATGCGGCCCTTACAGAAATTGATAAACACCGTCTCGATGAAGGCGCTGCCCTGGAAAAGGAACTCAAACTCAGGATCCAGAATATTGAAGAACAGCACGAAGAAGTAATCAAACTGGATCCCCTGAGGAAACAAAAGATACGGGAGAATATCATCAAGCTCCTGGAAGAAAATGTCGGGGCGGAGAAAACCGATAATAACCGGATGGAGCAGGAACTGATTTATTATATAGAGAAAATAGATATCACCGAAGAGCAGGTCAGGCTGAAAAACCATTGCGCTTATTTTATGACCCTGCTCAATGATGCCGATATGGCCAAAGGTAAAAAGCTATCCTTTGTTCTGCAGGAAATCGGCAGGGAGATCAATACTACCGGCTCCAAAGCATATGATGCAGAGATTCAAAAATGGGTGGTGATGATGAAAGATGAGCTGGAAAAGATGAAGGAGCAGGTGCTGAATGTATTATAGAGGATAGAGGATAGAGGGTAGAGGATAGAGGGTAGAGGGTAGAAAAGGCACTCTACTATTTTTTTTGTTGTTCTCTGCCATCTATCCTCTAACCACTACGCTGGCTGTTACTGCCCTCTGCCCTCTAACCTCTATCCTCTGATTTTAACTTATCCTGCCGTATTTTTGCCTAAAATCACCCGTTTTGAAAAAGTCAGTTTGCATTGTCCTTTTACTGATAGCCTTCTTTATATCCTGCGAGACCATCAATCTCTTTGAAAAAAATGTAGCCATACCCGGCCATGCCTGGGATGCAGGCTATAAGCCTGAATTCAGTTTTGATATTACCGACACTGCTTCTTTCTACAATATTTTCTTTGTCATCCGCCATACCGATGCGTATGGATTTAATAATATCTGGGTCAAAGCAACCAGTATGGCACCTGGAGATACTACCAGTAATGCGGAAAGATTTGACTTCCTGCTGGCCTCACAGGACCGCTGGCTGGGCAGTGCAATGGACGATATCTATGAACATCGTATCATGTTTTACAAACAACCGGTAAAATTCAGGCGCTCCGGTTCATATAAAGTAAAACTGGAGCAGGTGATGCGGGAAAATCCACTTAAACATGTAATGAATGTGGGTCTTAGGGTTGAAAAAGTAAAATCCTGATGTATCTGTTTTTCAAAAAAAGGCGTTTTGCCATTATTACAATTGTATACTGGTTCTTATTGAGCTACCTGATCGCGGCACTTGCCTGGTGGTTTATTGAACTATGGGAGCAGAACAGGGAGATGTACCAGTTTAAAAAAGATCTCCTGCAACAGAATGATCCATCCTACCCGCTCATGATCCAACGGATAACTGAAGAGCGCGACCGGAACAACGCACAATATATCGGGGAAGGCATGATGTTCCTGTTCCTTACAGTTGTGGGCGCCATCTTTGTATACAGGGCAACCCGCCGGCAGATCCGGCTGAACACCCAGCAACAGAATTTCATGATGGCAGTGACCCATGAACTCAAGACCCCGATCGCCATCACCAAACTTAACCTCGAAACACTAAACAGGCATCATCTGGATGAAACCCGCCAGAAAAAAATCATCGGTAATACACTGCAGGAAACCAACCGGCTGAACGATCTCTGCAATAATATACTGCTCAGCTCACAGCTTGATGCCGGAGGATTCCACCTCAATAAAGAGCATACAGACCTTGGACAGCTGGTAAAAGAAACAATAGATGATTTCAGGCAAAGATTTCCCAAACGGGAGATTACTGCAGAGATAACAGATAACCTGTATTTAGAGGCAGATCATCTTTTGCTTAGTCTTGCTTTGAACAACCTGGTAGAAAATGCACTGAAATATTCACCGGCGGAGAAATCAATACTGGTAAAGCTTACTGCCGATCAGAAATTCATCAGCATTTCCGTCAAAGATGAAGGAGCCGGAATTGACAGAACTGAAAAAAAGAAAATATTCGAAAAATTCTACCGCATAGGTGATGAAAATACCCGCAAGGCTAAAGGCACCGGTCTTGGACTTTACCTGACAAGTAAAATCATTGAAGACCACCAGGGAGTTGTTTTTGTAGAAGATAATACACCTTCAGGCAGTACCTTTGTTATCCGGTTTCCAAAGAACAAGGCATGAAAGAAATGAAAACAGCTTCGATATTAGTGGTAGAGGATGAAGAAAACCTCCAGGATGCACTTAAACTTAACCTCGAACTGGAAGGCTACGAGATAAGCACCGCATCAGACGGTGCGGAAGCTTTGAAAAAAGTAGATGAAGAATATTTCGATCTGATCATCCTCGACATCATGCTTCCGGAGATCGATGGAATCAGTGTTTGTGAAACCATCCGGCTGAAAAACATACAGGTTCCCATACTAATGTTAAGCGCACGCAGCAGCAGCGCCGACAGGGTACTGGGCCTCAAAAAAGGCGCAGACGATTATCTTACCAAGCCCTTTAACCTCGAAGAATTATTGCTGCGGATTCAAAAGCTCATCCAGAAAAACAAAAAACTACAGGATAAATCAACCGTGGAAGATGTTTATTCCTTTGGCAGCAATACCATTGATTTCAATGCACAGGAAGCTTTTAATGCAAGAGGAGAACAGATCGCCCTTAGCCGCAAAGAAGCTATGTTGCTGAAATTGCTTATCGCCAATAAGAACGAAGTAGTGTCTCGTGAAAAAATCCTGCAATCGGTCTGGGGCTACCAGGTTTTCCCCACTACCCGAACCATCGATAATTTCATACTCAGTTTTCGGAAATATTTTGAATCCGACAGCCGTGAGCCCCGTTTCTTTCACTCCGTAAGAGGGGTTGGTTATAAATTCACCGACTGACACGAATGTTTATATTGTAACGCTATGTGCAAGTATTACCGACTACATACTAACCTATTGTGCTATTGAATGGTTCAGTAAATTAAGTTTACCATTAACTTTGAACGAAAACCGGAGGCAAAGGTTTAGACGATTACGAAAATAGATCCTTCACCCTGTCATCCGAAGGGTATAAATTTCATCAGCCACCCGGGTTCAGGACAAATATCTACCTGTCATGCCGAGGAACGAGGCATCTTCCAGGTGATACCTGAAGATCCCTCCTTCATCGGGATGACAAACATAGGATGACAGGTTGGGGGACGATCAGTCATTTAGTATTTCAACGATTAGTCGACCTCACTCTTGTCATCCTGAACCCGGGCTTTTCTAAAAGAGTTGATTACTCAAGAAACCAGGGTGAAGTATCTTATATTTAATCAGAGAAATGATAATCTTTCGTTTAATAGCACAACACATTACATACTAAGAAATGACTGCAATCGAAGATGACAATATTTTTGGATTTTACGCAAGTTTTCAATCTGGTGAATCTGATCAAAAACTTGTGAAAAAATATTTATGGGGTGAAGGAGGATTGAAAGAACAATTAAAGACTTTGAAATGGCAACCATACGGGCAAGACTTTCACTTCATACTTTTTGAGTTCTATGTTAACCCAATTCCAAATTTGCGCGACGCGTTGAAAGAAATGGGAAGTTATAGAAGCAAAGAAAAATCAATTGGAATTCCAATTATAATTGACAATGCAAATTTTTTTGAACTCAATGAGCTTAACAGACAGAAATTCTTAAAATCGGCACTAATTAAACGACTTGAATTGCTAAAGGAAAAAGTAAAAAGAAATAAACTTGACTTGGACATTCAGAAATTAATCAACGATACTGAAGAATCATTAAGCCAAAATGACTAAAACGCTTGCACATAACATCAACTCCGTGTTGTACTATTAAATTTTATTTGAAATCAGATCAAAAACGTATGGAATTGCATTCTAACCGTGATGTTTATGATATTTTTAGCCCACTGAGAGCCACAGAGAAAAAATGGAGGGCCACTGAGAGTAATCAGTAATGCTCTGGGGCTCTCTGTGGCCTGGTATTTTTTTCATTCTAATAGCACAACACGTTAAATTATAGAATTGTGGGCCATGACTAAAAAGTTTGCAGTTCCGCTAAAAGCAGTTGTGCATTTTCATAGTCAAAACGGATTTTATCTTCAACAAAGAAAGGGGCATAAATTGCCACCTGGCAAATATTCAACATATCCATAGCGGACCTGATCGTTTCTGCCGGCAGGAATTTAGCAGATAATTGCTTCTCCATTTTTTCCCGGCCTGCTTCCGTCTCTATGGCAAACCGCTCCTTTAAAACAGACAGGATAACGGTTTCCGTTTCTTTATAGAAGGCTTTGGTCTGGCCGCTGTCAAGATATTCTTTTGCCTTCCCGAGTGTATAGACATGAGGGAAAAGCCTTAGTTGCTGTACGGGCATTTCTGTTACTACTGATTCTTCAGAAACTATATTACCTTTTTGACCTTCACTGATATTATATTTATTTTTTCTCCTCCACGCAAAAAGGAAAATAAGAATGCCCATAACTATGAGAAAAACCAACAGGTAAACGTACCATGGTAATTGATTAATGCCAGCCGATCCTGAACCAGGTTCCCGGTTAATATTTCCATTTGCAGACTTTTGTACAGGTGCGTCAATTACCATTATCGGGATGGAATCTGTTTTCAGCTCAACAAATTTTCCGGCGACGGGATCAAACGAAACGAGGGTTATTGCCGGCAGAACATACTGTCCGGCTGCAGCAGGAGAAAAAGGTATGGTAAAGATTTTTTTACCGGTGATTGGCGATACTGTTTTATTCAGTTCTTCTTTACTTTCTGATTCAAACGCTTCGATACCCGGAGGCCAATGCATCACAGGACTGCCCATGAGTGGCAGGTTGCCGCTACCGGAAACCACGATGTTCAGGTTTGTTACGTCTCCCACCGCAAGTTGCTTATCCTCCACTTCGGACCGAATAGTAAACTGACCAACGGCTCCGGCATACAAGTCGGACTGTTTATCAGCAGGAAGAGGTTTGACCGTAATAACCTGCGGCTGGCTGGACAAGCTGACCTGTTCCTTTACCCAGGCAGCAGGACCCAGGCCTTCTTCACCAAAGGCACGCAGAATCCCGTTCAACGTATTCTGGTCGCGGGCAAATGATTCCTTTATGAAGCTAACGGTATTGTCTACCTGAATTTCTTCCAGTTCATAACGGCCCTCCTGCAGCGGGAATAACTGAACTTTCCGGAGCAGGTAAACATTAAATTCTTTACCATTGAATTTTTCATATTGTGCTTGTTCTGATTCCGGATCAGCCATGTCGAAAACACTGAATCCACTGAAGGAAGGCCTGCGGGTAACCCGGGATTCAGAATTGAGGCGGGTGTATAATTTGTAGGTGGCAACCAGTGGTTCGCCAACATAAACTGATGTCTTACTGATTTCCAGCCTGACAAATAAATTGTTTTTGATTTTCTGCTGAACCGATTCACCCGCATGGAGGATCATATCATTCAGCGGTTGATTGCCCGGGTCCTTGTCGATTTGTACGTAGCCTCCCGAGCCGCGGTCGGTAACTTCAATGGCTACTGTTCCGGAGCGGATATTTTGTCCGTCTGCATTTGCAGCGGCCGGTTGTATTAGAAATTTACCTTTTCTGACAGGTTGCAAAATGAAACTGATGGCTACATAATCCTTCATTTCTCCATTGATCAGCGTCCAGCCATTGGTATAATCCGGACCCTGAACCACCTTAAATCCGTTGAACGCCGGAGGTACAAATTTTGTAACCTTTTTGGCATTTTCAATGGTATACTGGATATGCAGGAAATCTTCGGGGGAAATTATCTTTTCATCAACCTGCACAGTCATCCTTATCTGGGCAACGGAAATTGTCCCGAAAAACAGGAGCAGGTTAATGATCAGAAACCGAATGGAAAATTTTCGCATGTTGCTGTATCCCTCAACGCACTGTATTGATTAAACACAGGCACAAAGATAAAAGACGAAAAGCTATGGCCTTCACCTTGTTTCATAAAATGGATAAATGGCATAAAAGGTTCGGACTTTACACAATTCCCTTATTCCGATGGTTACAGGTCGCCGAGCTGAGGCCGGATGAGGATTTCTTCCACACAAGCCTGCGGAGACAGTTGTGTTGCGGCTATCACCATGGAAGCGATATCATCGGATTCCATGATACGAGCCGGATCAATATTAAAACCCTCCCATGAACCGGTCATGGTTGCGCCCGGATGCACTGCCGTAACTTTGACGCCATGAGTTTTAAGTTCTTCCCGTAAATTATTGTTGAATCCAAGCAAGGCCCATTTGCTAATGCTGTAGGATCCGCCATTGTGATATGCCTGGAGTGCTGCGATGGAACAAATATTGAATATATGCCCGCTTTTTTGGCTGATCATTTGCGGCACCAGGATCCTTGTAAGGTGATAGGCAGCATAAAGGTTTACCCGCATCACTTTTTCCAGTTGGCCTTCCGGTTCCTGGTGTACGGAGCCCGGTTCAAAAATTCCTGCGTTATTGACCAGTATATCCACTTGTCCGAAAGCTTCAAGTACTTTTTTACCAAATAATTTGACTTCTTCTTCAACACCCAGATCGGCGTTGTGGCTCATGATGCTTGTATTATACTGTTCCATCAGGTCCTGCTGCCAATGCAGGGTCTTATCCATATTCCGGGAGCAGAGAAAAAGGTCGGCGCCTTTTTTGGCAAAATGCTCGGCAATCGCTTTGCCGATTCCTTTACTGGCACCAGTGATGACTACATTCATAAACGGATTTTTTAAACGGTAATAACCTGGCAGCAATATTGCATAAAGAAGACAAAGCTATAGTAAGTTTGCAAAATAAAACCTGAGCAGTGAGCATACGCACATACGAACACATTTTTTTTGACCTGGACCATACCCTTTGGGATTTTGAAACCAACTCCCGCGAGACCTTGCAGGACCTGTACCTGGAGTTGGAACTGGCAGGCAGGGGCATTCATACCTTTGAAGAATTCCATACTGTTTACCATCATTATAACCTGATCTTCTGGGACCGTTTCCGCAAGGGATTTATAAACCGGGAAGAACTGAGATGGAAACGCATGTGGCGTACCCTGGTAGATTTCAAGATCGCCGACGAAAACCTGGCCAGGGACATGAGTGAGCGATACCTTGAAATACTCCCCACCAAGAAAAATCTTTTCCACGACACCCTGGACATCCTTGATTACCTGCGGGCAAAATCATATCCCATACACCTCATCACCAATGGATTTGAGAAAACGCAGCATGCCAAGATGAAGAACAGCGGGATCGATCATTTTTTCACGCATGTGATCACCTCAGAAGCAGCGGGCATCATGAAACCACATGTGGCGATCTTCGAGTATGCGATGGAGAAAGCCGGTGCCAGTCCGCATCACTGCATCATGATCGGCGATACGCTGGATGCTGATATTGAAGGCGCTAATAATGCGGGCATCGATACCGTTTACTACAATCCGGCCATTCCGGCCAGCGGAGTTATACAACCAACATATGTAATTAATACCCTGAGTGAGTTGAAAAAACTGCTTTAAACTTAACCGCGAATATTAAAAGGCAGCAATGACGGTAACTCCGCCCTTGACATCTTCTCCGATCTTTACATTAACCGGTGTGCCCGGAGGCAACAGTATGTCTACCCTGCTGCCGAATTTAATGAACCCCATTTCTTCGTTCTGGACAACTGCCTGACCGGGTTTGAGATAATTAACTATCCGTCTTGCAACGGCACCGGCAATTTGCTTTACGAGTATGGTAGTATAATTATTTTTTATCACCACACTGTGGCGTTCGTTTTCAGTAGATGATTTAGGATCCCAAGCCACCAGGTATTTCCCTTTATGATACTGGCTGTACAGCACTTCCCCGTCAATAGGATTGCGGTTAACGTGTACATTTAACGGGCTCATAAATATGGATACCTGCAGGCGTTTGTCTTTGAAATATTCCGGATCCACAGTTTCTTCTATCACCACTACTTTACCATCAGCAGGCGCAATAACGCTTTTAGCATTTTGTGTATGGACCCTTTTCGGAACCCGGAAAAAGGAAATGATAAACAAAAAGAAGCCGGTAACCAGTATGAACAAAGCCCAGGCAATTACCGGATGATTAAAACTGATAAATGAAAAAGCCAGATAACTGATCAGCACATAGATCAGTCCTGCAATGGCAATACTGGTATATCCTTCTTTGTGAATAGTCATGGGGAACAAAGTTATACATTTAGCGCAAAGCAGCAAGGCTTCGCTATATTTTGGACCATGCTTTTCTAAGGAAGCTCAAAGCATTTCCATACATGAAAGATTCCACATCTGCTGTGCTATACCCACGGGAAGCAAGCAGGCCAGGAAATTTCTGCAGGTCGGCAATAGTATCAATATCATATGGACATTGCTCTTTACCAAAGCCACCGTCCAGATCAGAACCAATGCAAATATGTTTAGTGTTTCCCGCCAATTGGCAGATATGGTCAATATGGTTGACCAGTGCATCAAGATTACAATTCATTTCCCTGGGCGTGGATTTTTTACGTACCCATCCGGGAACGATCATCCAGGCGTCCATGGCCGCACCAATGATAGCCCCTCTTTCAATAAGCGCTTTCAATTGCTCATCGCTGTATTGCCGGTTATGGTTTACGATCGAGCGGCAATTATTATGGCTTGCCCAAACGGGGCCTTTAAAAATATCAAGGGCCTGCCAGAAAGCATCATCGCAGAGATGCGTAGCGTCCAGTATCATATGCAGGCGGTCCATTTCCTTAAGCAATGAAATCCCTTTTTCTCCCATCTTCCCTGTTGCATCGGTTCCATTGGCATATCTGCCCGGGCCGTAATGTGCAGGACCCAGGGCACGCAGGCCGTAAGCATAGGCGCGTTCCAGGTAATGCAACGTAACCAGGGAGTCAGCTCCTTCCAGGCTAAGAATATACCCGATGGGTTTCTGTGATGTAATACTTTCATCATTCCACAATGACAGATGTTTCTCCAATTGCTCCAGATCCCTGACCTGCTCCATCTCTCCCGCTTCTTCCATCGCCCGGTACCATGCCAGCTGGCCCTGAGTCTGCGCCCATGCCTGTTCCGGTGAATGCCAGCCGGGCAGGGGATTATCCAATGCCACATAACGGGCCAACTGGGTGGCAACAACAAGTCCGGCATTACCTTCTCTGAGGGCAGGAAGGGAAACTGTGGCGCCAGCCCTTCCGGGCATATCGGTTTTTCCTGCCTCACGTTTATTAATATCTGAAACGGGTAACCGAAGATTTCGGTTCCATTCCATTGCGTTCATGGAGAGGTCGAGATGGATGTCGATGGTGAACATGGTGAGTGGTTAATATTAAACGGATATTGGAAAATAAGATATTAGGATAATAAGATAAAGAAGAATAATTACAGATTACAAAATAACAAGAGTAATATCCAATTTATGGTAATTAATATCTTAACGATTTGTGCTATTGAATTGAGGTGTTCTCCAAATTTAAATATCCTAAAATATGTTTACAGCATAAATGTTTAAATGAGGTATAATGTTTCAAATGTATTTTGCCCCGTTAGGGGCTACCTGTTTGTAGAAATTTTCAATTCCGAGGAATTATTGCCCCGCTAGGGGCTACCCGGAAATTCCCTTTTAAAGGGTAGCCCCTAACGGGGCAATACACAAATTATAAACCAATCACTACAAACAGGTAGCCCCTAAAGGGGCATAAACAGTATCCTTTTTCCCTTTTCAATTGGGATTTGTAACAAATTTTAATAGCACAAAAGGTTAGTATCTTATTAGCCTAATATCTTATTATCTATTATCAAATATTTTTTCACAAGGAAATCCTACGCGCACGCGCTAAAACCTTCCACTCACCAGTGATCTCTCCGTTTTCAACAGTAATCAGTCTTTCGTATAAAGCAACTGTGGGACAAATATGATAAGGGATTCCATATAATACATCTCCCGGTTTGAAGTTATGCCCTACAGGGGCTTCCATTACCAGGTGCTCTTCGCTTTGTCCGACTGGAACTAATGACGGAGCTTCAGGGAAAAAGACCCTGCGTGAAATCTCATTTTCGGCAGCAACGGATTTGTGGCCGAGGTCGAGGCAAATACGCGTTGCCGTGGGCAGTGAAATGACACGCGTCACCAAAACGACTGCCGGTTCAAAAGGTTGTTCCGGGCAGAGATCACTGTAGCCCTTGTCCCAGAATATACAGGTGCCGGGACTGCATTCCACAACAGGCCGGCGGGCGTGGATCGGAAAGGTTGGTGAACCGCCTGCAATGATGACGGGCACTGGCAACCCAGTTTCGGCTATGCGTTTCTGTAATAAAAGCACCGGCTCAAATCCCTTATCACAATCGATGGTACGTTGTACGATATCGGGATTGCGGTGATGACCGTCGTAGGCATGCAGGCCTTTTGGCACAATACCCTTTAGTGTGCTGCAAAACCGGTACAGTTCCACAACCGCATCACCCGGAATGATGCCGCTTCTGTTCATGCCCACATTCAGATCAATATACACAGGGACCATAAAATCATTGGCAGAAAATGCAGCGGCCATTCTTTCAGCCGAGGCCTGGTTATCTGTAAGGCAGGCATAGTTTGTTCCCGGAAAATTTTTAATGACATTAATGAACCGTTCTACTTTAGGTCCGTGGGGCTGGTATGCCAAAACCACTTCGGGGGCATTACAGAGGCCCAGTAATTCTGCTTCCGCGATGGTTGCGCACTTGAATTTGCTGATACCCGCAGCCATCATCAGTTGGATCCCCTCTGCTGTTTTGTGCGTTTTAATATGCGGTCGCAAACGGGAAACTTCGTCGATCATGGAAACCATGCGACGGATATTTTCCTTTACACGTTTGGGGTAAACTACCAGTGACGGGGAATCAAGTTTATCAATATTATTAACAGCATACCATGACATGGCAAATTAATTTAACGGCAAAGGTGCAAAAGTTAATCATGTAACGCAAAGACAGCTTCCACTTCTACCGGAACCCTGTCTGGCAAAGAACCCATGCCCACAGCGCTGCGTACGCCAATGCCATTGTCTTCGCCCCAGACCTGGGCAAAAAGTTCACTGCAGCCGTTGATCACAAAGGGATGTTTTTCAAATTCCGGCGTGGCATTGACCATACCCAAAACTTTGATCACTTTTTTTACTTTATCCAGGCTGCCGAGTTTATTACGGATAGTTGATAAAATACAGAGGCCCACCAGTCTTGCGATCTTTTGCGCTTCATCAGCATCCATATCCTGGCCTACTTTTCCGGCAATGCGGGTACCATCCGGACGTATGGGCACATGGCCTGACACGTAGAGATAATTTCCATCAATGAGGCAGGGTTTGTAAATGGCTTTGGGTGTTGGAATAACGGGCAAGGTTTCGTTGAGGGCTGCGAAATTTTGTTCAGGGGTCATACTTAAGAATTTAAACCGCAGAGAACTTAAGATAAGGAGAAACGCAGACTAAGTATTTATCTCTGCGAAACTCTGCTAACTTATTTCTCTGCGATGAATTATAAAAATTAACACTAGTGACCGAGTAAACTAATCAAAAAAGGTAAAAAATAGGCCCCGGTATGGGGGCCCACTTATGTTGTAGATTTGTTTTACGACAAACAACCTATAACATGAGCAAAAATACAGAACTAAAATTAGTCGGTCAGCCGATTTTCGGTCAGGTGCTGAAATTAATTGACAAATGGTCCTTTAGCAAGCTGGTGAAGGAGCAAAAAAGCGATCATTATTACAAGGCATTTAAGAGTTGGGATCATCTGGTAACGATGCTCTTTGGGATCCTGAGCCGTTGTGATAGTATGTCGGAAACATGTGAAGGGCTTAAGGGAATGAGTGGGAAGCTGAATCATTTGGATTTGAAAAAGGCACCTGCGAAGAGTTCTGCGGGAGATGGTTTAAGGAACCGGGATAACGCTTTTTTTGAGGCCTTGTACTATCAGTTAATCAAGCGTTATCAGTCATTTTTGTCGGTCAGCCGATTGAAGGGATTGAGCATAAAGGAACTGTATATTGTGGATTCTACGACTATCCGGTTGTTCAGTGACATTTTAAAAGGTGTGGGCCGTAATCCGATTGGGGATGGCCGCAAAAAGGGAGGACTGAAGGTTCATATGCTCATAGATGCGGTGCAGTCAGTGGGTAAGTTTATGAAGATAACGGAGGCAAAAATGCACGACAAGAACTTTCTGAAAGACATAGTGGTACCCAGGTACAGCATGCTGGTCTTTGATAAAGCCTATAATTATTACAGGCAGTTTGCCCGGTGGACGGAAGATGAGATTTATTTTGTTACGCGCCAGAAATCTAATGCAGTGTATACTATTATGAGCACTGTATCCTGGCAACGGAGTAAAAGAAATACAGCCCGGATAACGAGGGAAGAACTGATTGAGATACGCTATAAGATTGAGGGAGAAGAGAAATCGTTGCCGTTGAGAAGAATCTGTTATCAGGATGAAAAGAACCGGAACTTTGTATTTCTCAGTAATCATATGGAGATTAGTGCCGAGGAAATATGTCTGATTTATAAAAAGCGATGGGGAATTGAATTGTTATTCAAGAAGATGAAACAGAATTTTCAGTTGCATTATTTTTATGGTGAAACAGAAAATGCCATCCGCACACAGGTATGGTGTACATTAATTGCACAGTTGTTGCTAACCGTACTACAACAGAAGGCCTCGGTGAAAAAAGCCTTTTCAACGATAGCCACCATGGTTCGGATACACCTGGTAAGTATGCTTGATGTTTATGAACTATTGCAAAACACAAAAAGAACATGGGAAAAAATAAAATCAGCAGGCAGATTAACTGCACCAGATTTGTTTTCAACTTGAAAATGTGGGAGGGGTCTCCTCTGGATAAATATTAAGTAACCTAATATAATCAAGGCTACTGGGCGACAAAATAGCTAAAAATCTATTTTAGTCGGTCAGCAGTGGAAATCTATATGAATTTATGGGTAGTAACGAGGGGACGTGGAGCCATAGGTACCTTGAGCAGTATGTTTACAAGCTTTTCCACGCATACTGAACCTTTCCAAAGCTTAATTTTTCAAAAAATCCAATTTCCGGGGTCTTCCCTGTGAATACACCTGAAAAAATCAAGCCTTTGGAGGGGAAAACCGAAGGTTTGACAGAATATGGTTACCCACCTTACCCAGGGGAAAAACAATCATATTACATTGTCTTTCAATATATTAGTAGTAGGGTAGGCAGGGTAAGCAAAAATGTAAAAAAGTTTAAAGCGAAGACACTAATCTTAAAAAGAGCTTTTTCATTTTTTGATAATGTGATTTATTGCTTCTGATACCAAGTTGAAAATACAGCATTCCAATTACCACTAAAATTAGTAAATGTTACTTTATTATTTGATATTGATACATTCCCATTAAAAGTATTTGGTTGCAATGCTGCATTATTTGCACCAGTACGACTTACTGCCACTGCATTCATTAAGTTGCCATTAAGAGTGAACGTACCGGTAATTGTAACAGTTCCTGACACTAATTCCCAATTTTGACCTTCAAAGGTAAGTCTTGAACCAGTTGGAATGTTTTGTAATTTCCACACTCCTTCTAACGATGTTTTATTTAGACTTGTGGCTTGTGTATTATCATTATTTTTACTACAAGAACAAAAAGCAGCCACGAGTAAAATTGATATTAAAAAAGTGGTTTTCATGATTAAAATATTTATTGATGGCAAAATTTATTGAGATGCAGAATGAATTACCTGACACTATATACCCACATTAAAAATATTAATAAGCGCCACCAACTAGCGTATGGCCAGCTTTGTTTGGCATATCATATACCTTGATAACGTTTGTGCCATTCAAATTACAAGTATAAATATCCTCATCACGATCAGTTGCTGTCTCTTTCCCGGCTTGGAAAATTATTTTACTACCATCAGGGCTTAAATGAGGGTAATGATAATGAATTTCAATTCCTGCTGGTAATGTGATATTTACTTTGGTTTTATTGCTCCCGTCATAATTCATTATCCATATTTCGTTACTCTTTGCAGGATCATATTGTAAATAGATAATTTTATTCAATTGTGTACCGCCAGATGTAGGAGCATTTACAGAAAGTGTTCCGTTACTAGTAATACTCAAACCATTACCAACAATTATTCCGCCTAATGTAGAGTTTGTGGCAGGTGGCAGTACATAATTTGTATTTTGTGCAATTGTGTCTTTCGTACAGCTTATCTCGAAAATAATGATCGAGATTGCGAAAATAGCCAATGATGCTGAGCCGTAAAGTAGTTTTTTCATGGTTAGTTATTTTTTAATAGAGATATTTTACAAGTTTGATATTAACTCCAATTGAGTAATTTTATGAAGCGATTTGGATAATTAAAAATTATAAGCAGTCTTAAATCCAAAATACGCCAGGTTACCGCCACCAATAAAATATTAAAGGATGAAATTTACTTCAGGAGTGTTTAGCCGCATTTTTTAGAAGCGATTCTCCCGCATCATTCCTGAGATTGATTCCACAGCCCATATAAATGTAGTAACGTATTGATAATAAGGATAATTGTCCCTATGACGAATTCTCCTTAAAATTTCCCTTTGTAGAGTGAAAAAAGGGAAAAAAAGAACATATTACCGGGATGAAGAATTCCTTTCACTTGTAGGGGCAAGAATAAGAGAATTCAGGCTAAAGAAAGGTCTAACCCAAATGGAGCTTGCTTTTAAATGCAATGACAGCGACTATTCTCAAATAAACAGGATAGAATTAGGGAAGGTGAATTTTACAGTATCCTACCTTACCCTTATTGCAAAATCTTTAGATTTGAAGCCAAAGGATTTACTCCCTTAGAGCAAAAGCGGGCTATATTTCATTATTTATAGAAATAGCAATCAGGTATAAGAAACCCTGCCCCCATAGATTTCCCTTTCGAATATTGATATTTAATTTTACCCCTTTTTTATAAACACCTTCACATCCTCAGAGTTTTTCGGCAGCATTACCACCTCCAATTGCTTAACATTCCTTTCACCGAAATAGTCCAGAGCCTTTTTCTCCACCATCCGGTATGCAGTATCAGGGTTCCAGGTGTTTAACAATCTAACACCCCGGTATAATTTACCGCTTTTTAATAGGATGGTTATTCTGAAGTACGGCAAAAGGAAAATTTGACTAAAAATACTAAAAATATTAGTATTTTGCGAACTGGCCAGAAAGTTTAATGTTCCAATTTGTATATTAGTTTATGAATTGGACGAAGTAAGCCTGTAGTCACGTTTCAACTAAATAATTACCATGGAATCCATTTTACTACATAAACTCACTCCCGAAGAATTCTGGGAAAAGCTACGCTCCATTATCAAGGAGGAAATAAAAATTTCACTTCAACAAGATCAATTGCTTACTAAGGAAGGTGCTATTAAAATGATGGGGATAAGCAATACTACCTTTTTAAAGGCCGTTAACGACGGCGTAGTGAAACCTCAGCTTGTAAAAGGCCGGAAAAAGGCAATGTACCTGGAATCTGAAGTCCTCAAAATCGAAGGCCGGAAAAGAAACTCATAATTGAATCATATCCTCACTTTTAACCGAAATGAAGTTTTCTTTTTTCTTGGTTACTTCCTCATAAGCGTGGTTGGCGTAATTGAAATCTTCACACCAGCGTTTGCATCTTTTTTTAAGACCGGGTTCCAGGTACTTTTGAATGAAGTAGATGCCTTTAATCATAGCGTAATTTCCTTTGTAAATAGTTACATAATCTGTCAGATTATATTGGAAAAATTCCTCTTTGAGCCTGGCAAGATCTTCCTTAATAATGTCCGCAGAAGGCATCTTGATAGGAGTGGAAGTTATATCGCTTAAGTCATCCGAAATATCGTAAGCCTTTCCTTTTCCATTACTTTTTTTGCTATTCCCGGCATCAGTAATGGATTTTTTAAAATTGGCCTGGTCGGCCTTTAAATCCATATACAGTCCTAGATTTATATTCCTTTCCTTAAGTTCGCTGCCTAATGCAATCAAGTCTTTTTTATTGTAGTAATAAATACGTCCCCTTTTAAAGAAATTCTTAAATCCGAATTCTTCCCTGATAAATGCTCCTGAATAGTATTTTGCAGTTTTTATGTATGCTCTGATATTAGATTCCTCCACCCATTCGCCTCTTTCAATGCTTAATTTTTGAAACTCCTTAGCTGATTTATCCAGTGCTTCTTTGGAGAATTTCTGATCAAGAGGCAATTCAGATGACCCAATGAGAGTAGAGATGGCATTTTTTAATTCTCTTAATTCCTGTAGAATTTGTTTTTGCATTGAAAAGCTCAAATTAAAAATTACTCAAGTTGTCAGGATTACAAATGAACTGGATTTATTCTTTCGCCCGGCTTGTATATGAGTCTGATGTTAACGGAGGTTTATTTAGATTTTCTTGAAGCTGATATAATCGGCAACAATTTTCTTTATTTCTGGTCTTGCCGTTTTTATAGAATAGGAGTTACTATTAATCACTGAATGTTCGTAATAAAATGTGGTTGTTTCATATTTATTTAGGGGTTTGTCAAAATATTTAAATCTAAAAACTGTTACAAGTGTATTTAAGTCAGTAATTCCACTGGAAGATAGACGGTTATTTTGTTTGTACTCTCTTTCTTCTCCTGGATATAAAATGCTTTGATATTTTTCAAATGCAAGAGTCTTTTGCGTACCATGAGATTCCACGTTCATGCCATTCATTTTTAAAAAAATTGCGGATATCGTTAAATCGTAAGCCGGTCTTAGTCCAAAATTTTTAACAATAAAAATAAACTCAATCTCTTTTGTGAAATCCTTTCCATCTTTAGGCTTAAATTGATAAATAACGTCTTTTAAAAGCGGTTTGTAATTGTCTGCTAAAAGGTCTTTTTGATATACGAGTTGTTCAATTTGATTTCTTGAAGATTGATTTAATTCTTTTAATTCTTTTGCTATTTCAACCAAAGTATCAATTTGCTGCTTTTGATTTTTAATTATGTCCCCAAGTTTGTTCAATTGTGCTTGTTGGCTAGTGTCATTTTTAGCAAGAATTAAAGCAGCTTGGGAGTATTTATTTCCTTGTCGCGCTAAAGTATTTGCAGTGTATGCTAAATATATTCCTCCAAAAGTTAAGATCAGACCACCAAATACACTTAGTTTTTTATAATAAGAGTTCCTATTAGACCCGACTTTAGATATAATTTTTCGTTTCCATAATTTAAATCCAAGTTTTGGTTTATTTGATGGCATGATTAAATTTAAAGGCTGTATAAAATTTCCACTAATGGGCAGGGCTTGATGCTGTGTTGAATTTTATAATGTCCAGCCCGCAACTGCTGTACAATAAAAATACAAAAGATGAAGCTAACAAACAAAAGCCAAACAGAATTACGTCCGCCGAAACTAAAGCTGGGATATAAACTGCCGATGATTGTTTCAAATTAAAGCCCGTTTGCACAAAGCCTTTTGTTGGAAGCAGTTATTCTGAACCGCCCAAAGATTTCCAAAGTTCATAATTCTCTTTTTGATCGCCAATAGATCCTAGAAATAAAAAATTGTTGCGTAAAAAGAATTTGGCAATTTTATCGATTAAGCTTCTGTCAGCTAATTTACTGTGAACACCAGTATCAGACCTTACTATTAACTTGGAAGCATCATACATTATATTTCCATGTTCATCTACTGGCAGACTATTGAGTTTAAATATAAAATCAGCTAAAAAGACTGTAATAAGAGTTGGCTTCAGATATTGAAGAGTAACATCGCTATTAATTACTTCAACTTTTGATTCAACTAAATCATAGGCTTCTAAAAATGCACAAGGCATAAATGATGCATCGGCATCTAGTATTACCGTATCCACACCATTTGTAATTGTAGCTTCTATTTGTTTACCAAATATCTCATGGCTAACTGAATCTATTGTACTTGATTTAGAAAATTTGCAAATGAGAGATAAGTCAGGATGTGATGATAAAGTATATTCATCCCAGAAAATATGTCGAAACCCTTTTACAATATTTCCATAATCTGCATGTAAATATGTAGAAGTCCGGTCAGCGTCTTCAACAATAGCCCAAAATGCGCTTTGCTTAAAGCGTAAAAATCTGATTGCAAAAAAAAGCCTTAGATTAAATAAGTCAGCAAAATTTCTTAGTTTCTGCAGTTTACTTCCTCCAATTTTGAATAAGTCTTTTCCGGTAGACTTTACATCAACAAGACATTTAAATTCAGAAAATTTAGATTTTGGCTTATTGCCTAAAGTAAAGCCCGGCTTGATGGTTAAAAAGTAATCAGCAACAATATATTTTCCTTCAACTAAAGGTCGCTGTTCAAAGCCTACTATATGGGAGGCTGTTCCCATCAGTTTCGTTAATAGCGCAAATTCATCTTCCTCTGATAGTCCATTAACAGAATTCATTACAGATTCTTCTCCTCGATCCTGTATATAAATTTGTTTTACTTTTTCAAACTGTTCATCTGTGGAAATTGCTTTAATAGCTCGTAAGGCTTTTGCTAACTCAATTTTTGTAACATCTGCGCTCATAGTAGGGTGCTGTTATAATTGCTGCCAACGTTCGAGGCTTGCCGCAGGGCTGATATTTTATGACTGTCCGCCTGGTAACTGAAGCTTATTGAAAAACTGATGATGAAGTTAACAACTAAAAGCCAAATTGAAAAACGTCCAGCCCGAACAACTGCTGCCATGTTGCTGCAGTTGAAGATAACAACGTCCTGCCCCAATAACGCCAAACCCAATGGTAGCTGTACACCCTATTGTGTCGCCTGTTAGAGTTTGTGTGTCTCTTTTGCCTTTGTCCAATTTTTTCTAAGAATTGGTTTTGAAAAACTTGTTTCACCATTTGATGGCTCGCCAGAAAAATGACAGTATTTCTCAGGGTATTCGTTGTTACTGAATTTTTTCCAACTTTGAAAAGCTATGTCACACATTGGAAGTTTTGGATTGAATGGTATTTGCGTTCCAGTTCTAATACAAAAACCCATTTGCTTTGTCGCCTGCTTAGGAATAAAGGTGTCCTTTTTAAATGAAGTGTCAGCCTTTAGCTTGTTATTAAAAAAGTCAGAAAGTTTGTCTGTCTCCGTTTTAGAGTTTGTGTAACGCCTTGAAAGCCCCAACATCGTGCTTTCAAACTTTGGTTCTTTAAGAAAAAGTAAATCGGATTGCTCTATAACTCTTTGAAAATATACAGCAGCGTCATCTTCCAAAGTGTCCTGGCTGGTAATGTTTCCCAATATTCCTTTTCTATTTGTAAGAACTCCTGCTTCAATATTGTTGTCTTGTGAAAAATTGTAAAGGTTCATTGATGTCAAGATTGCTGAACTTTCATTAGCATAATATTTTGCATGAAGTCTTTTTTCGTAACGAATTTCTATGTTAGGAAAGTCTTTGAAAAAATTAAAGTCTTCTTGCTTCATGCTTTTTGAAAAGTCATCTTCATTTTTCCCAAACACTACAATAATTTTAAGGTTGGGATTATCCTTTTTGGCTTTCAAAGCCGAAGCGTATCTGTCGTGAAGTTTGATGTATGGAGAAATAAGTATTATATACTCGTCAGCATACTCAAAAAGATTTTCTAATTGAGCATTTAAGTCATTTCCTGTCAAGAATGTCGCCATGTATTATTTTTAGGAACGTGATGTTCATTAAGGGTTACAGCTAACGGTTACGGTATTGGCGAAGAAGGGGCATTTGTAAATTGTCAGCCAAAATATTTCTAAATATACAATTGAATTACAAAAGTTGAATTACTTCCGTCTGCCCCTTTTTTGCCAATACCTTGTTAGCGGTTCGGCATTTTGTCAAATGTTACATATTTCACTTTTAAAAATAATAAAACTATATTCCTTGTATATAGTCATTGAATAATTCTTCTAACCATTCCGTTGGATGGAAACCTGATTCTGCCTTTGCGTGCACAAATAAACCATCTTCATAGGTTACTTCCGCAAGTGAATGAGGCAAATCTTTATCAGAAACTTTTTCCGGAAGTACAGCTATGGGTACGGGTTGACATTCCCCATCTTTTTGTTCCCGATATACATAAGCAGCCTTTGTCAGTACACATAGGGTTCGCCTGTCTTTGGAAAATCCACTTTTCACAACTACATATTCTCCGTTATGGTTTCGGAAGAAAGTCGCTCCCTTGGTCAAACGTTCATTATATGCCGTCAATGGGTCGCCCTCAAAAAATTGAGGAGTGCTTGGATATTCGTTTGGTTTATCCTCAAAGGTGAAAACAATGCGTTGTGCTGCATTAGGCGTTTTAGACATTTTGTAATTGGGTCTTGTAACATATGGATTTTCAAAAATTTCTCTGCTAAAAATCCATTCTCCTAACGAACCTCCTTGCAATGGTTTATCACTTTTTGCCCAAGACAGCATTCGATTTAAACTTACTTGCGCTTCTTCTACTGAAACAGAACACATCCAATCATAGTTTGGGTCTTGAAATTTGTCACGGAATTTTGAGGGTTCTGCAAGAAACGCTTCAACACTTCCGCAAACAAGTTCAATACGTCTTGCAGTGATTGGGTTAAGCAAAATATTTTCCAATCTTGTTACCCACCTAAGATTTTCTGCTCTGTTATTTTGTTTGTTAGTGTCAATATGGTCAACAACATGTTCTTTCGTTGGCGGTTTTCCGTGAAACGCAGTTGCAACTATTCTGTGAATACGAACCGAAGCAATTTCTAAATAACCTGTCTTGCTGTTTAGTTTGCCAAAAGTCCAATTGTTATCGGTTGGTCGTGGTCGTTTCCCGTCAAGTGGGTAGCGTAATACCGCTCCGTTATCACGAACAGAGTAACGTTCATTTTTATAATCGCATTCAACTTCTTTATTGCGATCTTGAATATCAAGACTCATAATTTTTAATATATCGGAATTACCATTCGTTCTACTTCTTTTCCCCATTGTACTTGCCAAGCTCTACCGTCTATTTGGTCAAGCAGAATGAAATTATATATGTTTGTTGTAGGATAAAGAAAGAATCTACCATTCTTCTCTTCATCTTTATTTACCCGAGAGATGTCTGATAGTGTAGTCTCGAACCGATATTTGCTTTCATTGCTCCATTGAACTTGCCACATTTGACCATTTCTAGTATTTAATTTGATAAATGTATCACTAGCGTTTTGATATTAGTCGAAGATATTCAATTGATTATGATTTAGCTCTTTGAAATTCTGTTGTATTGGGTTTGAAAAAAGCTCTCTGATAGGCACTTTATCCAATGTAGAGATACTGATAACTTGAAGGATTT
>JBGSHT010000142.1:0-15154 GCA_041752135.1 Chitinophagaceae bacterium
TGCGCATTTATTTTTTGTTCGAAATTGGCAAACAGCGAACTCAAAAAATAAATACTCTTCCAATATTATCTGATTCCAACTATTTAAAACTGATCAAAACAACATAAAAGATGGAGAAAATGCTGGTTACTTTCCGATACAGAAAGTAAGAATGCCCTATTCCATTGACTTTCCGCACAACGGGCAACAAATGAGAAACAAAACATCTATGATTTAGAGAAAACAAATGAAATCATAGGCAATTACTTTCTTTCAAAAAAATAATCTGATGAGTAAATTATATTAAATATTCAACGCGTACAAAATTAAAGCGATACCCCCACCACCCCCTATTCCCCTTTTCTATCCCCCAAATTTTCAACAGCAATAATCATATATAGCATTAAAATCTCATTTGCTGTTTCACGCCTAGTCATTGACTTCTTTTAATCTCTTCCTTCTATAGACTGAAAAAGATATTTTTTTTCGGATGGGGGTACCCTTTGTGTGTAAAAGAGAGATAGGTACTCCCACTCACAACCCCACCTTGAAATTAGGGGTGCCGATAGCTCCCGGGTGAGGCATTCCCATTAACAATTTTTTCATCTTAAAAACAGATTTTATGATTACGATTAAAAACTACCACTTGCGTGAACGTAAGGATGGTAAGCAATTCATTACCCTCGAATTACAGGGTGATATTGAAATGGTTCAATCCATGGAAACAGGACGATTCTATGCTACGGCAAGACGCTGTTCTATCTCTTCGACTTTTGATGAGGCTTCAGCCCAAGCCGTTATTGGAACTGTCATGCCGGGCAGGATTGTCAGACAGGACTGTGACGAGTATGAGTATGCCATTCCGGAATCTGGAGAAATCATCAAGCTGGCTCATCGATGGGAATATCGACCAGACGAAGCATCAGCAGAGATGGCTCCTCAGAAAAAGTCATTAAGGTTCGTAAAGGATGGTTTCTGATGGTCGGTGGGGACGGTGAGTAATCATCGTCCCTTTTTTATATATACAATATCCACTTGAAAGAAAACAGATTTTTCAACAACGTAAAACGCGTTATATATGCAACTTAGAAAATCAGAAAGAAAACAGGCCAAGATAAAAATGGCGATACAGGGGCCATCCGGATCAGGAAAGACCTACTCATCATTATTATTGGCTTATGGTCTTTGTAATGACTGGTCAAAAATAGCTGTTATTGATACCGAAAACCACTCCTCAGACCTGTATGCTCATCTGGGACAGTTCAATGTTCTCAGTCTAGATGCACCTTTTACTCCGGAACGATATATAGAAGCCATCCGCATCTGTGTCAATCAAGGAATATCGGTCATAATCATAGACAGTATTTCTCATGAATGGGAAGGTACTGGCGGTATCCTGGAACAACTTGGTAATATGGCAGGAAACAGCTTTACCAATTGGTCCAAACTAACTCCCAGACATAACGCTTTCACTCAGGAAATCCTTCAATCCCCGGTTCATATCATTGCTACCATTCGCTCCAAACAGGATTATGTTTTGGCGGATAAGAATGGGAAAATGGTTCCTGAGAAAGTAGGGTTAAAAGCAGTGACCCGGGACGGCATGGATTATGAATTTACCCTTGTCTTTGACTTGGATATCAAGAATAGCGCTATAGCCAGTAAAGACAGGACAGGTTTATTCTTCGGTAAGCCGGAACAAAAGCTTTCTTCTACAACCGGAAAAATAATCCTTGACTGGTGCATGGCAGGAACCAATGAATCTGTGGATGAGGTTTCAGCCCGTATTGGTGAATGCAGGAGTATACAGGAACTACTTGCCTTGTATCACGACTATCCACAATACAAATCCATCCTACAAAAAGAATTTGAACAGCGTAAAAGACAGCTGATTATTAACCGGGAAGTCAAAGAACAATTGGCTACTCCCACAAAATTTCTAAGTAATGGAACCCCTACTCATGAATAATACGGATATAGCGGTTATCGAACCAGAGGAGATTATAGAATTGGAAAGTGACAGGACATTTATCAATGCCAATACTATTACCGGAAGTCTGGCAGAGGTACAACAGCAGCATATTATTCCTGTGTTTGCCAAGGATAATGAGCCGCTAATATCACATGGAGATTTCATCCAGGCTACTCAGGAAATCACCTCACAGGTATTTGCCGGTGAAACAATCCTTAGACCCCTCATTCGACTTTCACATCCTATAAAAGGAAGAATCCCGGAAGCTAAGGATAAGCCAGCCAATGAATTAAAGGAGCACGAAAAAACCCTTTACTATGAAAGGATGGCTTTTGTTTTGGAAATCCCGTCGATTACGGAAGTAGTGGATGACAATCCATTATCGTTGATGGTAGGCGGGGTAAAATCCTATGGACAGGATAACCTCTATAGTAAGAAAGGAGGGGATGAACATTTTAAGGTCTTCATTGGATTTCAGAATAAAGTGTGTACCAATCTCTGTATTTGGACGGATGGATTTATTGGCGACCTGAAAGTGAAAAATCTGGGCATGTTGAAAGCATCCATCAAAACCCTGTTGGAATCCTACAATCAGAACCTGCACATCTTCCACCTCAAACAGTTGAGCAAATACACGCTGACAGAACATCAGTTTGCCACATTGCTGGGCAGGTGCCGGATGTATCCTCATTTACCCACCATCCAAAAAGAAGGTATTCCTCCCCTCCTGTTTGGGGAATCACAGATTAGTGCCATCTGCAAGGATTATTACCGGGATAAAAGTTTCTGTAGGGATAATCAGGGGAATATTAATCTCTGGAAACTGTACAACCTTTTTACGGGGGTTAATAAGAGCACCTACATTGACCAGTTCACTGAAAGGTCTGTGAACGCATTTGAGTTTGCTGAACAGATTAGATGGGCACTGGAAGGAAAAGGCGAAAACTGGTACCTGAATTAATAACTCTTTCAAGTTGTAAAAAATGGATCCACCAGACATTTATATCGAGAACCCTCACAGCTTAATGCTTGTAAATAGAAAGGGGCTTGTAAAAAGATTACATACTCCATTTCGTGTGCAGGTTACCGCTGACATTGGTCACCTCAGTCCTGAAACATGGGTATACATTGATGAAGTAGCAGCACACAGGCATCACCTGATAATTTATAGGATTTCCAGTAAATGGTTTCCCTACAAATACTTCAGGTTACCAATTCTATAACAGACAATCTTAAACCCCGGGATAAAAGTCTCGGGGTTCTTTATTTAAAATTCACCACTCGGCAACCGCCGATAAAAACATTTACCATGGAAGCAAAATATAAAGTATCAGAAATACAGGTCACCTACAAACCTGCCATTGGTGAAAAACCAATCATTTGTTCTGCTTTAGATGCCTACAATGAGTTCAAAAAGTTCTTTGACCCGGAAACTATTGCACTACAGGAGCAGTTCATGGTCATGTACTTAAACAGGAGCAGCAGGGTTCTGGGGATATATCCTTTAAGCAAGGGAGGGATAACTGGCACTGTAGCAGATATTCGGTTAATCCTATCTGTAGCATTGAAAATTGCAGCTACCAGTATAATCCTAGCGCATAATCATCCTTCTGGAAGTGTTCGTCCATCGGGCACAGATATAGAATTAACTCATAAGATTACAGAAGCAGCAAGGCTGATGGATATAAAGGTACTGGATCATATTATATTAACTGGGGAAGGTATTTATTACAGTTTTGGAGATGATAGATGATATAGTGGGTAGTAATCATTTAAACAAAATTGAATTTCAGACCTATATATAACAAATTGGCATTATGTTTTATATTTTTTTATAGTGAAAATGGTTCGCATATTTAGATACATAAAAAACGAATTACTTAAGAGTTGACTTTCAATCAGTAGTGTTGTAAGAAATCGTAGTATTTCATATATTTATGCGTTGTGTGTCAGCATATGAAGATCCAACTATAAAGACAATCCAAACACTTGTAGCATTATGAGAAAATTATTCTTTACATCAATTATAATTTTGTGGACAATTTCGGCTTTTACTCAAAGCACCTCTGATGCCCCAATTCAAAATATTTCTACAGATAGTACAGTTGTGTTTAGGCTCTTTTCTACAAAAAATATGTATACATTTACACTAGCGTTTTGATGTTATAAATATAAGTTCTTTGAAAGTCTTGTCAGTATTGGGTTTCAGCGGTTTTAGGGCCTAACACGATTTGAAAAGTTTAAGGTTTTTGCTTAATATAACACCTTGATAATCAATTAATATGAATCAAGGCGCCTATTTATTCTCACAGCTTATTTCGATTATTTCTCCAACCAGCTTTAGAACTTGTGTCAAACGATATAATGGTGATTATAAAACCAAACATTTTAACTGTTGGAAGCAATATCTCTGCATGGTTTTCGGTCAGCTTACGCATCGAGAAAGTTTATCCGATACAATACTTTGTTTAAAAGCTAACTCGAATAAACTGTACCATATTGGAATTGGTGAGGCAATTGCAAAAAGCACTTTATCTACCGCAAATGAAAACAGGGACTGGAGAATATTCTCGGACTTTGCCTGGGTGTTAATCAAAGAAGCAAAACAATTATATGTTGGCGAAAAAGATCTTGAACTTTCTATTGATAACCCTGTTTTCGCAATTGATGCTTCAACCATTGATATGTGTCTTTCTCTTTTCCAATGGGCAAATTTTAGATCAACAAAAGCAGGTATAAAACTTCATGTTCAACTCGATCTGAGATCAGCAATTCCAGAGTTTATTCAAATTACACCAGCCGCCATTCATGAGGTAAATATTCTCGATACTATCTCTTATCAAATTGACAGCTTTTACATACTGGATAGGGGTTACATCGATTTTATGCGCTTGCATCGAATCCACACATCTAAAGCTTTTTTTGTGATCAGGGCCAAAGATAATCTTAGCTTTAAATGTGTCAAATCGAACAAGAAAAATAAATCTCTCGGAATCCTAGCTGACCAATTAATTATGGTTCAGGGATTTTATGCTTCACAGGATTACCCAGATAAAATCAGACGTATAAAATTCTTTGATGAGGAACACAATCGGGTACTTGTTTTTCTGACAAATAATATAGATTTAGATGCAACAGAAATAGCCAAGTTGTATAAACACAGATGGAAAATTGAATTGTTCTTCAAATGGATAAAACAAAACTTAAAAATTAAATCCTTTTGGGGTACAAGCGAAAATGCAGTCAAGGTTCAGATATGGATAGCCATATCCGTATATATACTTGTAGCAATAGCAAAGAAAAGATTTAACCTAAAGCAATCACTATATGAAATCCTTCAAGTTATCAGTATCTCTACATTGGATAAAGTGCCTATCAGAGAGCTTTTTTCAAACCCAATACAACAGAATTTCAAAGAGCTAAATCATAATCAATTGAATATCTTCGACTAATATCAAAACGCTAGTGTTTTTATTTATTTCTTTATTGAATTCTTGTGAGCCTAAAAAAGTTAACGCTTCCTTAGAAAAGGATCAAAAAGATATATCACAAAAGAAACGAATTGAAGCCATTATGGAAATAGCTGAAAAATATAACGCAAATGCAGCTTTTGATACAGTTAGATATAATCTTACTTATCAATATCAAAAAATGTTAGACCAAAATAAAATTGTAATAATTGATAGATTTAAAATTATTGATATTAAGAAAATAGACTCAAACTATATTGTCAGTATTGAAAAAGGACCTGTCAGAAAATTTTTCGTCGACCTAACCTGCTCAGAATCTCAAATATCTTCACTTTATCCTGATCTTTCATTATCAAAAAATAATACTGTAATCAACAATTTGTTTCTTATTGTCAGAATTGATGCAATTAAAAAAATGAAATTTTCATTCGATACCTATGGAAATGAAAATACCGAAGATGATCCAAATATCTATTCAAAAATAGAAAGCTCAGATGTTTTTTTAGGTAAAGGGAAGTTAATTGACATCTATATAAAGAATGATTAAATAATTACAATTGCTTTTTCATAATAAATTGTAAGCGATTTTTTTTAAATTTTTGTAGTGTTTGAAATATAAATACTTAAAATAAACCTTATTCAGATCCTCAAATTGTTCACAAAAAATGAATAAAAGAAATTTCTGTGATCTAATAAGTAAATGATTACTATGAAATTTATCCCGTTTTTAGTTAAAGAAAATGATTTTTTAATAGAAAATTAAAGCACAAAGAATATTTTCTTATTAATGATTATTCCGAAACTAAATTCACACATTCAGTAATGAAAAAATATTTAATTCGCTCTTATTTTATTATACATATCATGCATCACCTGCATATGCGGAGCTGTCAGGACCGCCAGCCCCATAAATACATAGCCCATCATAGTTTCGCTGTTTAGGAACATTACTCCGGCAAGCCCCATCAGCAGGATACCACCCATTGCCAGCAAACTGTATAAGACTATTTGTTTCAGGATCGAAATAAAAGATATAAGATTATCCCTGCGCAGGTATTTAAAAATATTGGTCATGGACAAAACGGAATGCCATACTATAAAATAAAAACTGAAGCCCATGATCAGTGGTAAATTGGATATGATTATCAGGATCAGTCCGAACCTTAACAGAATCCAAATATCTGATTTGTAAAACGCGATCTTGTTGTATAGATGATACAGCACAGATTTCATCATGAAACCCACCACACAGAGTGAAATAATCAATGTGCGTTGTGATTCCAAAAAGCTGAAAATACCAGCGCCTTCCAAACCTGGCTGTAATATTTGAAGGATGGGTTTTACTTCATCAAGATGCACCAGCAGGAGTACGCTGAGTATGACCAAACCATATGATGTTACCAGCATCTTACCGAGAATAGTATCTGTTTTGCAGTGATGCAGATCGGTCTCGCCAAAATGATATGCTGCAAAAAGAATAAACAGCATTATCCCGAATATGGGAAAGAACCATAAAGCAGCGGCAAATAGGGTCAAACGCCCCAGGTATGTTTTAAAGAAACTGAGTTTTGAAAATGTTTTCTTCCCAGAACCGGCATTTTGCATTGCAACTAAGAGATCTGCGGCACCATGGGGCACGCCGAGAAGGATAATACCAGCTAAAAAAATGAACAATTGATGTGCATCCGAAAAGGGCTGCAGGTAATGCTGCAAAAGCATCAATATGAATCCCAACAAGAGAAGTGCAATCTGAAGCATATGATTATTTTCATCCGGTGAACGAGAAACTAATCTCTATAGCTATTGATTTCTATGACAAAGCATATGCTTTGTCATAGAAATTCAACAGTTCATTTGAATTATATTTTTCTTTGGCAAAAGATTGATACAATGCTTGTTTGCATTAATCATTACCGTTATGCCGCAGCCGTATACTTTTTGGATTCAGCAATAGCGATACCATAAACAACAAGGCCAAATCCTATTTTATTGATTGCATCTGCAATATTGTAAAACAGGTTGATATCGGTTGGTTTAAACATCCCGCTTAACCATCCGCCGGGCATTGCCATATAACCAATTGGATAGATTGCCCATCCAACCAATACAAACCATGCAAGCGCCCTGATACCCTTTTGTACGGATGGGCTGTTGCTTGCAGCTGCCAGTTTGTGTGCCTCGCCAAACCAGGCTGAGTAAAGAATGTATACATATCCAACAGATGAAATTACACCCCATAAAACAGAGTGTCCCGTACTTCCGTCCGTAAATGCTTCACCATAATAGCCGGCAACCAGCATCAGGACAGATGCGCCAATAAGTTTCCACATGAAGGAACTTTTAGCGCCTGCTGGTTTCAGTAACAAATAGAACTCCAGGCACATCAGTGGTACAGTTAGTGTCCAGTCGATGTAACGAAGCGCTGTTGGTGTTTCATTGGTAGCCGCATAATAATCACGCATGTAATAATAATGCACGGCGGCGATACCCGTGATTAGACCTGAAACCAGTAAAGATGTTTTCCATTTTCCTTCCACTTGTCCTCTTTCGAAAAAGAAAAAAACTGAAGCTGCAAGCATTGCCATATATCCTGTAAAGAAGGTAAAAATAACGGGATCGTCCACCGGAATTTTTACAATGTCCAAAAAGAAGAATTTCATATGTTTAAGTTTTTAGTTAAATCATTAAACACAATACTATTCAATTAAGTTTAGAAATTGAAGAATAAAACTCCACTGATTAAACATAGTAGTTGTAATAGGTAGAAAGACTAAACACAATGGACACATTAATAAGTAACAGGAAAATAAACGCCGAAAAATTATTGAATGTGTTTAAACATACCAGGATTAATGACTTCAGAACATCCACAGTAATGAGATAGATTCAAAACCAGCACGAATAACTTACCTGTATTTCCGGCGATATTCTTTTGGCGAGATGCCCGTATGCTTTCTGAAAAACCTTGCAAAATAATTTGGGTATTCAAACTTGAGCAGATAAGCAATTTCTGAAATGGAATAGCTCGTATGATTCAGATAATTCTGTGCCTGTTTTACCAGGTACTCCTGGATGATCAGCGATGCAGCTTTACCTGTTACAGACCTACAAACCCTGTTCAGGTGAACGGTTGATATATGTAATTCTTCTGCAAACCGGGGTATACTTTTCGGAAATTCTGATTTGGATACATTCTTCTGAAAAGCCCGGAAATATTTTAATGCTTTGGGATCATCATCAGATTTCTTCACCAACTCCTGTAATTCAAATAACCGGTATATCAGTACATATAAGTTTATAAGATGTGCTTTTAACATTAAATCCTTACCGGCCAGATTTGAAAATAATTCATGTTCTGTTTGAATGAGTAAATCAAGAATAGCTTTGAAGTCTTTTGCAGCATGTTTCGAAACGTTTATAATTTGCAGAGATTGTAATATTCCAGAAATACTTTCTGCTTCAGGTAACAATGATTCCAGCACATCGTCGGACATGGTTAAAATCCTGCCCGTAACATCTTCACTATATACAAGCCCGTGCAATGTAGCAGGTGGCACAATTAAAATACAGGGTGATTTCATGTGCCGAACGGAATCTGTTGCCTGAAATGTAACATGTCCGGATACTACAAAAAAAACCTGTAAAAGATGTGCGTGGATATGCGGTAAAACCACCCAGTCAAACCTCTTGCTTCTTGTCTCTATCATCTCCAAAAAAACGTACCCTGGACGGTGCCTGTATTCAAGGTCGCCATATAATCCGTCATATTGCCTGATCTTTTTCACCGGTAAACAGTCTTTATGTTCGAAAAGTATCCTATTTAGCGCTAATTATTTCATTTAATAAATACAGGAACAATGAACTTCACCTGTCATCCTAACCTTAGTATATTAAACTAATGTTTCACTGTATCCCTAAGATACATCAAAGAGGGAAAAACCCTGATCAGGTAAATAAAACAACTTTTAAAATATGATCGACATGTATTCAAAATATCTGATATCTAATATCATTTTATCCATTTTATCTGTTGCTTATTTAAATACAGCTGCCCAACCTCCGGGAGGAATGCCGAAAGCAAAAAATGAGCAGATCAAAAACAAATGGCTTGATATCGCCTATGCAACAACGTCACCCGCTCAAAAAATGGATATCTACATCCCTGAAAATGCCAACGGACCATTCCCGGTAATTATCAGTATTCACGGTGGTGCATTTATGATGGGCGATAAAGCCGATGGCCAGGTAAACCCCATGCTGGAAGGGATCAAAAGAGGATATGCCGTGGTTTCCATTAATTACAGGATGAGTGGGGAAGCCATCTTCCCAGCCCTTGTGTACGATGTTAAAGCTGCCATCAGGTATGTACGTGCTAATGCATCTTCATATAAATTCAACCCGGATAAAATTGCAGTATGGGGCGGATCGGCCGGAGGGTATCTTTCCGCAATGGCTGGCACATCCGGCGACGTAAAAACGCTGGAAGACCTTTCAATGGGTAACGCAGCATATTCAAGTAAAGTTCAGGCAGTGGTTGACTGGTTTGGTCCTATTGATTTTTTACAGATGGACCCACAACTAAAAGCAAGTGGTAAAGGCAAACCGGATCACAGTGAAGCAAATTCTCCGGAATCAAAGATATTGGGAAAGCAGATCACGCTTGTACCGGAACTGGTTGCCACAGCAAATCCATCAACCTATATTTCTTCAGATGATCCGGTATTTTTTATTCAGCACGGCAGTGAAGACCGGCTGGTGCCAACAGAACAATCGGTTAATTTTGCAGCTGCACTGGAAAAAGTACTCGGTAAGGATAAGGTTTATTTCGAGATTCTCAAAGGGGCTAATCATGGCGGGCCGGCGTTTGAAGCCGTAGAAAATCTGGAAAAGGTTTTTCAATTTCTGGATAGGCACCTTAAATAAATCTTCCACTTATCGATGAGTGCACAAGTGCCATCTCAGTTTTACAATGATAATATGACTTCCGTTCATGCAACGGTCATAGGTATGTGTTTTCTCATGAATATGTGCGATGGGCTGAGTGTAATGATAATTTCCTATACTGCTCCTTCAATTATCAAAGAGTGGCATTCAGAGTCAGGAAAATTCGGTGTCGTTTTCAGTGCAGGGCTAACCGGCATGGCTTTGGGGTCAATTTTCATGTCATCGCTGGCAGATAAGATCGGCAGAAAATCAATGATCATATTTTGTGCAGCCGGAATGGGAACATGCATAACATTAACAGCCTTTACACATTCCCTAAGCCAAATGGTTTTACTTAGGTTTGTCTCTGGCCTTTTCAGTATGCTTGCCTATACTTCTGCATTGGCTTCTGAATATGCACCCAATCGATCAAAAGCCTTCTGGATTAGTTTTGTTATGTCTGGATATCCAATTGGAGCAGTCCTTTGCGGATTACTCTCCGTTTACTTAACACCCGTATATGGATGGGAAAGCACTTTCCTGGTATCGGGGCTGCTCATCCTGCTCACACCGGCATTGTTATATTTGTTTCTTCATGAATCATTGGCCTTCCTGTTTTCAAAACAACCTAAAAATGCATTGGAAATAGCCAACAGGATTTTGCGTAAAATGAGATTGCAGCAGCTTGCAGATTTACCACCCATTGAAAAAAGGATTTCAAAATTTCCGCTTTCCTCTTTATTTGGAAAAGAATTAAAAAGGGATACGGTTTTATTATGGATTGCATTTTTCCTCTCCTTTACGACACTTTATTTTCTGACCAGCTGGATACCGAAGCTGGCCGCGGATGCCGGCATTTCTCTCACTATAGCGATATTGGCCGGACTTTTTTTTAACCTGGGCGCTTTTGGCGGCATAATCACACAGGGATATCTTTCTGTGAGGTTCGGCTTACACAAAGTAATTTTCATTTTCCTCATCTTAACTGCTTTTCTAATGTTATTTTTTAGTGGTTATGCAGGATCTTCCCATGCATTAATTTTATTCAGCCTTATCGGTTTTGGCATCCAGGGTGGGTTCATTGGCTTATACGCTGTTGCGGCAAAAATTTATCCAACCGAAGTGCGCACTACGGGTATCGGCTGGGCGATAGGATTGGGTCGCCTGGGCGCGATAATTGGTCCGGTGGCGGGTGGATTGATGATCAGCAAAGGCTTAACCATACAACAGATTTTCCTGCTCTTTTCAATACCGTTGACAATAGCAGGTATCTTCACATTGCTGATATCATCAGAAACTCAAAAACCATAGGCCGCAGATAGCATAATTAAAGAAATATACTTCCAGCTCATCAGGAAAAGAAAAATACTCAAAATATTTTCGGTTTGAATAATATAGTATTTAGAAACTTCGCAAATATTTATCATTTGTTTACATACTGTTTTCCTGTTAACTAAATACTGAATTTAAAAATAAAAAGTCCTCTGACGGTATAAAACATAAATGGCCAGTTTGATTGATATTACCAGGCTATGAAATATTATACTTAAAAGCCTGCATCCAAAATTTATTACTATTAAAGATTGGAACTTTCCGAACAACTCCAATGGCATTGCAAAAACTAAATTTCTCCAATTATCCCAACTTAAAATTGACAAGCAGTATTGAATAAATGTCAATTCTCAGGTTTTAGTTATTTTGTATCTGATTACATGAATCGATTTGAAAACAATAGAGCCAGTATATTCACTTATCCATTCAAATAAGACATATGCCCCTGATTCAAAGAAGGAATTTTCTAAAAACATCGGCCCTTTCAATACTTCCGGTGATAAGCCCAATACTGACTTCAGCTGCATCTGTAGGCCTTGAAACAAACCCCTTACCGGAATCCCCAATTATAAAATTCTGGGGTGATGGCGAAATGTTTGAACCGGGTGACTATATAAATGAGTTGCAAAAAGCCAATGCCATCAATAAGATTGTAAAAGACAGATATGGTTCGGGTGGTTCAATTGAATCGTTGGAGAGGAAATTTGCGGAAATAACCGGCAAAGAAAGTGCCATCTTTATGCCAAGCGGAACTATGGCAAATCAAATGGCCATCGCTGCGTTAAGCGGAAACAATACTAAAGTATTTGTGCAGGAAACAAGTCATGTGTACAGGGATGAAGCAGATGCCGCTCAATCTGTTTTCAGGAAAAGACTGATGCCGCTTGCCAAAAATGAAACTTACTTTACGGCGGAACAGTTACGGGAAGCTATCGATTCTCTCCCCGGGGAAGAAGTCTTTCATTCAGGGATCGGTGCAGTGTCAATCGAAAATCCGGTGAGAAGAACAGACGGCAGAATGGTGCCACTGGATGAGATCAAAAAGATAAGTGAGTACTGCAGGAGTAAAAAGATAAAACTTCACCTTGATGGAGCCAGGCTTTTCATGGCATCAGGCTGGTCAGGGATATCCATTAAAGAATATGCTTCCTATTTCGATACCGTATATATTTCGCTATATAAATATCTGGGTGCCAGTGCGGGGGCAATTTTATGCGGGGATAAGAATTTAATCGAAAATATGCCCCATTTAATGAAAATTCACGGCGGGTCAATGTATGGAAACTGGACAAATGCTGCCATGGCACTGCATCGGCTGGAAGATTTTGAAAGCAGGTTGCAAATCAGTATTAAAAGAGCCAATGAAATATTTACAGAACTGAATAAACTATCCGCCATAAAGATCAGCCCATTGAATGGCGGTACAAATATTTATACGTTTACTTTATCCGAAGGGAAAGACGGGAAAAAATTTCAGGAGTCTATAAACAAATCATACCAAATCAGGATTCCGCCTTTTAATAAAAAGAATGAAACGCGCCTTACGGTGAACGAAACAATACTTTACCAACCCGCTGAATATGTGATACAGTCATTTAATAAATCGATATAAAAATGAACATTATAGAGCCCTTTGCTGCTTTGCGGTTAATTAAAACACAAAGCCGCAAAGGGTAAAACTAATCGCAAAGGAAATACAGTACACTCATTCCTGAATTAATCAAACCCATTGCTGGCAATGGACAAACCGACGCTAAAAATTGTACAATGAGACAAGCAACAAAAGACATTTTATTAAAAACAGAAAAACATCTTGACACTCTAAGCAATCAACTAATTGACATACTAACCAATGTCATTGAAGGGGATTGGGGAATCAGCAAATCAAATAATATTGACAAAGTAAAATGGTTAGATATTGAAGTATTTATTGACGGGTACAGACTATCCTTGTATCCAATGGACAGTTCATCAACCCAACTTGGTTACAGAAGCCTTTTAAAAGATGAATATTCTAACGGATTACTGAATGATGATGAATTAAATCCAAACTTAGATCAATATGATTTTCAAAATGAACAAGACAACCAGGATTTGGACAAATTCGACAAAGCTCAAAGAGAAATTTTCATCAAGTGGTTTATGAATTGCTGGAATAAAACCGACAATAATAAACTGACTATTCCTATTTATCTTACATTTCATGACACCGGTGATTCATTAGACTTAAAGACGAATAAGTGGGTAACCGAAAAATAAGGTAAACCACTGCCATCATCATTGGTATTGCTGCAAGCTGGGCTGGACGTTCAAAATTCGGCTGTTTGCATCGTGGTACTTTTGTTCGGGCAGACGAGTTTCCATTTGGCTTTTTATAGTTAACTTCAGTTTTATATTTTCAATTGGGCGGCGGTTTGGGGCTGGACGTTAAAAATATTCCACCTGCAGCAATACCTGCCCGATATATGTATAAACATACAATGAAAAGAATATCCTTTCTGCCATTTTTTTTTATGTTCCTTTACGCGTGCTCTGTCAATGAAAAGCCTATTGTACCTTCCATTACGCCTATTCCATTTGAAACCAGCCACTCTTCCGCAGAACCAAACCTGTTTACAGACAGCCTTGGCAATATCTATCTGACATGGATAGAAAAAATCGGGCAAGCGGGAACGCTGAAATATGCTAAGCTGGTAAAAAACAAATGGACAGATCCAGTTACAATAACATCAGGCGAAGATTGGTTCATTAACTGGGCAGACTTCCCTCAGTTTATCACCAATGGAAAAAACGGGTTTCTCGCGAGCACACTGGTGAAAAGAGGAAAAAGTACCTATGCCTATGACATTCATTTTTATCATTCGCCGAATGGGATAAACTGGAACGGGCCGGTTCTTCCGCACGATGATGATAAAGAAGCGGAACATGGCTTTGTATCCATGGCTTCAACAGGCAATGATATAATGATTTCCTGGCTTGACGGCAGAAATTCGGCAATGAGTGGTGAAGATCATGATATGGACCATCATGGCGGCGCAATGACCTTACGGGGAGGCATTTTTGATTATACAGGCAAAAAAATACGTGAATGGGAACTGGATAAGCGGGTTTGTGATTGTTGCCAGACCGGAGCTGTTCAAACAAATAATGGCCCCGTTGTAATTTACCGGGATCGTTCAGAAGATGAGATACGTGATATTTCAATAGTCAGATTGATCGATAACAAATGGACTGCACCAAAACCAATTTTTACGGATAACTGGAAAATCAACGGATGCCCGGTAAACGGACCAAAGCTTGATGCAAAAGGCAATACCATTGCTATTGCATGGTATTCCGAACCCAATAACCAGCCGGAAGTGAAAGTTATATTCTCAACTGATGGCGGCGAAACTTTCAAGGATCCTATAAAAATAAATGACGGCAAGCCAACCGGCAGAGTGGATATTTGCCTGATGGAAGATTCCTCCGCATGGGT
>JBGSHT010000143.1:0-34998 GCA_041752135.1 Chitinophagaceae bacterium
GCTCTTTTTGTCATGCCAACGCAAGAGACATTTCATGGTGCGCATTGATAGATCCCTCCTTCCTGCCAATGACTCACCGCGTATCTAATTAAATATCAAATAGATAAAAACTGATTGAAATGTGCTACAAGAATGTCGCCCGCTGGGGCTCTAATACAAAATGCATGCACGGTCTACAAGAATATCGCTCCGCCGCGGCGGACTCTAATACAAAAATGCTGTTTTGTTGTTCTGCTTTTCAGCTCCAGAGGAGCGGCATTCTTGTAGAAAGCAATTGATTGTTCAATAGAGCCCCAGCGGGGCGATATTATTTTAAATCCTCGCCGTTGTTGGTGTTGCTCATGCAATATTTATAAAATAGATGAAAGTTTTTGCGCGCACCAACAAATTTGCTTGCTCTAACCTTCCGGGTTGTTGGTGTGCGTTGGGTTTCAGCAAAATATCACTCCGAAATTCAAACGCAACACCAACAACGGCGAAAACTGATTGAAATGTGCTAAAAGAATGTCGCCCCGCTGGGGCTCTAATACATGATAAAAGTGGGGCTACAAGAATTTCGTTCCGTTGCGGCGGACTCTGATACAAAAATGGTGTTCTACCTTTCAGCCCCAGCGGGGCGACATTATTTAAAGACGTGCGGGGCTACAATAATGTCGCCCTGCTGGGGCTTTAATACAAAAATGATGTTTTGTTTTTGTGCCTTTCAGCTCCAGAGGAGCGGCATTCTTGTAGAAAACAATTGATTGTTCAATAGAGCCCCAGCGGGGCGACATTATTTAAATACATGCGGTTCTACAAGATTATCGCCCCGCTGGGGCTTTAATACAAAAATGATGTTTTGTTGTTGTGCCTTTCCGCTCCAGAGGAGCGGCATTGTTGTAGAAAATAATTGATTGTTCAAAAGAGCCCCAGCGGGGCGACATTATTTTAAATCCTTAACGTCACTTATGAATGTGTCATCTTCAAATGAATTTGTACCCGAAACGGGAAATATTTACTCTTGAGGACACGAACCATGGCTCTCTAAAAAAATCTACTTCAATTTGTAAACATAGGAGTAATGAAGAGCGCAAAGTTTGATCATAAAGTTCTGGAAGACTTTACTTCTTTGCCGTTTTTATCAAAGAAAATGGTTTTCTTTTCAATCCCTTTTTTAATTACTATTCGGTAAGATGTTTTGCCTTTATTATTTTCTACGGAAGCAAAATTTTCTTTATTCCATTCGGCATACCTGCTTTTTGAAAAAGAATCTTTCACCGGTTCGGGGACTTGTGATTCTTCCAGGTAGGTTTCAGTATAATCCCAGTTGCCATCTAAATAATAATAGGCCCGGGATGTGGCACCATCTAACTGAAACTTTACTACATAATTTGCAACGTTATTGTTCCAGTCGGCATTTTTAGCATCAGGGTATTTTTTGAAGAAATGTTCTTTAGCCTTTTTAGGTACATTAATAACCTGGGCATCAGCACTCATGTAACCTGTAAAGCATATGAGTAAGGAAAAAATAACGAGTATTTTTTTCATTTTTGTTTCAAAGATAATTCAAAATAATTCCCGGAATAAAAAAACCGCCGGATAGACATCCGGCGGGATTATGAAACTAACAAATGAAAAATTTTACTTGATCAAAAAAAAGTAATAAATACAATTAACCCGCACGTGAGGGAATTAATTTGACAAAGAATCCTCCCCCTAAAGTCTGAGTGAGTGTAAAGCTCGAAACCCACCCCCTCCGGAGGGCGATAATACTTCTCCGCAGTTTTCCTTTGCATTTAATTCTCTTTAGTAGTACACTTTGTATATTGCGATGAAGGGCTGTTCATATCCCCCTCTGGAGGGCCTGCCCGCCGAAACGGAGTGCAGGCGAGGGGTGAACCGCGGAGGCATTGCTCAATAGTGATGTAGGGGGAGGACATTGACTCGTCCTAAAAAAAGTTTACAGATTAATAGTTAAATCCTGCAATAGCTTTAAAGGTATAACCACCAACCCTTGAGCCAAATTGCAAATGAGACTTAAATGGATAATCCTATAAAATAATTCCCTGCATAAAAAAACCGCCGGATAGACATCCGGCGGGAATATGAAACTAACAAATGAAAAAATTGACGTGATTATTTTGCTCTAACGGAAACAGAGACTCTTCTGTCTTTAAGCCTGTCTTCTTCTGGTGCGGTTTCAGGATATTTCGCAAATTCAGATCCATATCCTTCTGCTCCTTCTACCTGGGCGCCAACGCCACCATCTTTTAAGGCTGTCATTACCGCCTGGGCTCTTTCGCCTGAGAGTTTTTTATTGGCGGCTTCATCCCCAATCTTATCTGTATAGCCACCCAGTTTTATTTTTACGTTCGGATAGGCTTTCAGGATCTGAATAATGTTATCCAGTTCCTTTCTGCTTTCAGGAATTATTTCGGCAGTGGCAAATTTGAAATTGAGGTCTGAGAAATCAAACCAGTTGTCATTGCCTGGCTTGGCATTAGGATCGTTCAGGAAGGCCACCAGCAGATCTTCGATACTGCCTTTGTATGCATCGAGTTCAACACCATTGGGCAGTTTTACTTTCAGGGGTTCTCTTTCTACTACAATAACATTTGTTTTTGTTAAAGTGTCATGCACGACAACCGGTTCTTCAATTTTAGTTTCACCGGTTCCTCTCAAAAACCACCACAATAAAGCTGCGCCGCCAAGTAATAATAATAAAGGCACTAACCATTTATTACTGCTTTTTGCAGGTTCCTGAGCTGTATGATGAATGGTTGCTTTTACCGGTTCAGCCGCGCCGAGCAAATTAGACAGATCAAAACCTGAAGGAAGGCTCGACATAATGGAGCTTTTCTGGCTGCTTAAGAGGGATGATATCGCACCTGGTGTTGAGTTATTATCTTTTGCAAATTTACCGAGTGCAGCCAGTGCCAAAGGTACCACAGAACCAAAGAGAGAGGAAGTGGATGCTCCTTTCATTCCTGTAAAACTGCTAACCGCATTTGCGATACCGCCAAATTTATCACCAAATAAGCCACTTATCAGGGATGGGCCGATTGATGGGATGCCACTGCCGCCTGAGGTAAAGGAACCAACAAGGTTATTCAGGATGCCACTGTCTAAAGCCTGCTTGGCAAAATTCAAAAGGCTTTCGGTATTACCGCCTTCGGCTTTTTTAACTATACCGGCTAAAGCAACCGGTATAACAGTATCCAGGCCCTTTTGAACAGTTGTATCCGACTCGCCTAAATATGATGCTGCTTTACTTAATAATTCATTGGTGAACTGGCCTTTTACGGCATCCAGAAAATTCCATGACATAGTAGTTAGTTTTGGTTGTAAAAAATTATTTTAAATGCGAATCATCCTTAAGATGATTATAACGAGATGGATGATTTAACCTCTTTGCCTTTGCTATTATAAAAGACATTCTTTTTTTCAATGCCTTTTTGTACTTCTATCCTGTATTTTTTCTTGCCCTTATTATTTTCGACCAGGGCAAAGGCTTCTTTTTTCCAGTCGGAAAACCTGCTCTTAGATAATGATTCTTTAACAGCAGCCGGTAATTCAGATTCTTCCACGTAGGTATCAGTATAATCCCAGCGGCCATCCATATGATAATATGCCCGGTTTGTATGATTATTCAATTGAAATTTCACTGCATAGCTCACTACATTATTATTCCAGTCGGCATTTTTGGCATCGGGATATTTTTTAAAAAAGTGATCTTTTGCTTTTTTAGGTACGTCCACTACCTGTGCCTGTATTGCTGAGCTCCAAAAGAACGCAGTAAAAAACACTATGATCAATGATAAAGCTTTCATCTTGATAAATTTCGAGGGTAAATTAAAAAAATATTAAAGTGTAAAACAGAAAAAGCCTTATCTGACAAGGCTTTTTCTGTTAAGATTACTTTATTGAACAACAACGTCAACCCTGCGGTTTTGGGCCCTTCCGGCTGCTGTTTTATTATCTGCTACGGGGTTTGCTGAACCATGTCCGGTTGTGTTTATTCTTGATTCATCAATTCCTTTGCCAACGATATATTTCTTTGCAGCATCTGCCCTGTTGGCAGATAATGGATTGTTTACCTTGTCTGTTCCGGTATTATCAGTATATCCATCAAGGTTTACTTTTACTTCAGGATGTTTCTGCATGAAGTTCACTACTATATCCAGTTCTTTTTTACCTGCAGCAGTAAGTACAGATTTGCCGGAAGCAAAAGTAACTTCATGTGCCTGGAATTCTTCCAATGCAGGGCAGCCTCTCATTGCAGCTACACCTGCTACATCAGGGCAACGATCTTCTTCATCATTGATGCCATCACCGTCAGTATCAGGTATCGGGCAACCATTATATTTGGCGAGGCCGGCAACAGAAGGGCATTTGTCCTCTTCGTCATTGATACCATCACCATCGGTATCAGGGATCGGGCAGCCGTTATATTTGGCTAAACCAGCAACAGTTGGGCACTTATCCTGTTCATCATTGATACCATCTTTATCGGTATCAGGAATTGGGCAACCCTGATATTTTGCCAAACCTGCAACGGTAGGACATTTATCTTCTTCATCATTGATGCCATCGTTGTCGGTATCAGGAATAGGACATCCCTGGTATCTTTCAAGACCAACAACAGATGGGCATTTGTCAACTTTGTCATTGAAACCATCGCCATCGGAATCAGCCAGGATATGCTTGCCAAAAAGACGGAGCTTCAAACCTGCCTGGATATTCTGGTTGTAGAAATCTCCAACTGTGTTTGGATTTCCGGTATTATCCATATTGGTCAGGCCATGTATATAGCGTACAAAAGGCACAACCCTTGCATGTGGAAATATCTCAATTCCTGCATTGATGGCGATGCTGGAACTTGTTATATCTTCTTTTTTATTATTATTTAAATTATCATCGATGCCTGTGAGGAAGTCAAACTGAGGTCCTGCTGTAATGGCAAAGTTTTTACCTAAATGAAATTTCAACAAGACAGGGAATGATAAATAATTTGCTTTCCCATCTTGTAATAAAGCCCCAACAGCGTCAGAGCTGTAGGTATATGAATTATACATGATTTGGGGTTCAAGGGAAATTACTTTTCCTAAAGGGAAATTAACCCAGCCACCGGCACCCCAGCCGAATTTTGTATTATAGTCGAGGTTGTCGTTACCGGAAATACGGAACTTACTGAAATTTGCAGCACCCAGTAAACCTCCTGATACGGTGTAATGATCTTTAACGATTGTTTGTCCTGCTGCGCTTTGAATGATCAGAAAGCATGCAGCAACGAAGAAATGTTTCATGTTTTTTTTGTTTTATGAATAAAATGACTGATTTGGTTTTTGATAAGACTGGATAGCTTCAAAGGGGTAGAAAACGGATGAAATAATCTTTCTTTCAGGAGGGATAACAGCGAAATTATAATTAAGATTAACCGTTTTGTTGCAGGCGTATGCTTATTATGTAAGATGGCAGTATTCAGGGATGAATTTGTCCAAATAGTTGATGAGATCGTAATGACCTGAATCATTATAAAAAGGTGTTTCATACCGACTATGGGGAATGGGTAATCCTGCCATAATCAACGTCAAAATTAAACAGTCTGTGTAAAAAAAAGCATGTATCTATTGTAACCGACCCCCTATTTTTGCAGTAAAATATCAATATGTATCTTTTAAGGTTAGCCATTGTCCTGTTTTTGTTTTCTTCCTCCTTGATTCAATGCAAGGGCAACACCGGAAATACTGAAACAGAAGATAATAAAGATACTTCCGGAATAATAGCTGGCATAGATACTGTTTTGCAGGTTATGCCGCATCCTATGTCGGATATTGTTTTTGACAGTACTTCAATTCCAGGTTTTCTCAATCGGTATCCTCAGTTTAAAGAATTCTCGAAAGATATATATGTTTTTTACCGGAACCGGTCTTATAATTATGCCTGGTATGAAAAAGATGGACTGGGAGAACCGGCTCATTTACTTCTGGACAAACTGCGCCAGGAATCTATTGACGGTATTTCCGTTAATGCACCATATAAAGACAGCCTTCAGGGGATGTTTCATTTAGGGGATTTCACAGAAAGACCAGAACATCTTAAGCCTGATGTTAATGGTGAATTGATGCTTACAGGTCAATACCTTCTTTTAGCTAAAAAGATATGGTCAGGGGCTTATACTAAAAATCTTGAGACAATTGGCTGGAATATTCCCCGCAAAAAAGTTTCATATGAGGAGCTGCTGGAAAAAAGCCTTGACGTAAATAATCTGCCCAAAATTGAGCACGAAATCCTGAATCCGGAATACCTGGCACTCAGGGCAGCTCTAAAACAATATCGGGAATTTGAAAAAAAATCCGGAGATGTCAGGTCCATTGCGAAGCTGAAAAAGTCTTTGAAGCCCGGGGATACTTCATCGGTGTTGACCCAGGTAAGACAAAGGCTTAATTTATTCGGCTATTTGGATAATACAGATACGATCGCAAAATATGATCCTTCCCTTTCAATTGCTGTAAACCGGTATAAAAAATCGATTGGTTTAAAGCAGGATTCTGTTATTACCAATGAAATGATTGCTGCATTGAATATACCTCTGAAAAAGAGAATCGAGCAGATCATGGTGAACCTGGAAAGGTTCAGATGGATGCCTAATCACGAAAAGTCTGATGAATTTATTTTTGTCAATATCCCTGGTTACAAGCTTCGTTATTTTGAAAATGGCAAGCAGGTCTGGGATTGTAATGTAGTTGTGGGTAAGACCATGAATAAAACTGTTATTTTTTCCGGACTGATGCAGCATGTTGTTTTAAGTCCTTACTGGTATGTGCCACCGAGTATCATACAAAAGGAAGTTGTACCGGGTATGAAACGAAATAAGAATTACCTGGCTTCTCATCATATGGAATGGAACGGAGGGAATGTACGTCAAACACCGGGTCCGCATAATTCACTTGGCAGGGTTAAATTTATTTTCCCCAATGAAAATAATATTTACCTGCACGACACGCCTTCAAAAAGCCTTTTTGATAAAGACAACAGGGCATTCAGCCATGGTTGTGTACGTGTGGCTCAACCCAGGGATCTGGCCCTGCGTATCCTGCGCAATGATCCCAACTGGCCCCCGGCAAAAATTGATCAGGCCATGGCGGGTACCACTGAGAAAACGGTTATGCTGAAAAAGAAGATCCCTGTGGTCATTGCCTATTTCACTGCTTTTGTGGATTCTGATGGGGATGTGAATTTCCGGGAAGATGTTTATCAGCGTGATGAGAAATTGTTGAAGTTGATTACTCAATAGTTTACCGCAAAGCAGCGAAGGAAGCAAAGGATTTCTTCGTTGCTTTGCGGTTAATGTATCACTAACTAAAACGGATAACCGATTCCTATATTCAGGATCAGGTTTCATGGTTCCAATCGCCGCCCCGGTTCGTGTCTCGAGGCTGACCGAGAATATTTTTCAAGGTGATTTTTAAAGGATGGATTTTTAAATATTTTTTAGTTTCAAATATGTTCTTTTCGAAAGCAGTTTTTTTAGGTATAATGGGGGTTTAACCCATCGTAAGCTTGTGTATTTTCTTCAGATTATGCCCGATGCAGATTAATTGCCATTCAGCCGTCGTTTTTTCCAACCCTTTCAGATAAAGGTGAACATAATTTAGGTTATGTTTAATATTTCCAAAAATCGATTCTATTCTCATCCTTTTCAGATAAACCAGTTTACCCGCTACACTGTTTAACCGTTCTCGTATCTGCTTTCGCAGGTATTCTCTTTTTTCAACATGGATCTCCCTATACTTCCCTTTAGTACAAAGGATTTGCTTATCACATTGATCGCATGCCCTGCACTTGTAGACTTTGCTTTGCTGTTTTGTTCTGCTATGGGTATTATTAGTATAAAATGGAAGTTCCTTATTTTCAGGACAGATAAAACAGTCCTTCTTTTCGTCATAAACAAAATGATTGCGATGATAAGGATCTTGTTCCTTGTCTGACTCTGTGTTCATTTGCTGGTCCGGTATGTAGATCAGCTTATCCCGGCTGGCTAGTTCTTCATAATTATCATACGATGCAAACCCGCTATCTGCCAAAACCGATGTAAAGACCTGTTGGGTTACCTGCTCAGCTGTATCTACTGATTTTATTGTTTCATTGCGATCGCTGCAGTTATTGGTAGCATAGGCGCTCACAATGATGCCGTCTTCGCTTATAGCCGCCTGGCAATTGTAGTTCAGATCGATACGCCCCTTATTTTTTACAAACCGCGCATCGGGATCTGTTAAATTGATCCGCTCTTTATCGTCTTTCATTTGTTGCTGTACCTGACGGATCTTTTCCCTTAGCTTTTGCTTTGAGTGGAGCTCTTCGGGCAACTCATCACCCCGCTTGTCTCCATACTCCGCATCTTCCTGTTCATCTAAGCGGGCAGCCTCATCAAGCATATTTTTAATATCCCCATCAATGCGTTCCATCCATTGATCATACTGCTCCTTATTCTTACTTCTGCCAGCACTGGCATTGGCTTTAAGCTTAGTCCCATCCAAAATAAGTGTACCTGCTTTACACATACCCAGCCCTTTACAGGTTTGTACAATATGAATAAAGGCTTTATGAATAAAAGAAATATTGTCTTTTCTAAAGTCGTTCACCGTCCTGAAGTCAGGTTTATACATCGAGGCCAGAAACATAAATGCCGTATCACTCTCGCAGGCCGCTGCTATTTTCCTGCCTGAACGAATCCCAATACTGTATCCGTAAAACAATAATTTAAGCAGTAAATGCGGTGGGTAACTCTTTTGACCGCGATAGCTGTATTTGGAAGCAATCTCACTCACATCTATCGTTTCCACCACATCACTGATAACTCTCGCTAAATGTCCGGCAGGAATAAAATCTTCAATACTAGGCGGCAGTAAATATAACTGCTCATTTTTAACAGGCTTGAATTTATCCATAACTCAATGACAATGATCACTTAATTTTGGCTGCACAGAGAAGAGAATTCTCGGTCAGCCTCAGGACACGAACCATGGCACACTAAAAAACCTCGAATTCAATTTTGTAAACGTAAGAGATTTAAAGGCCATGAGGATTAAAAACCTTGCTGGCCTTTTTGTTGTGTATGAATCAACTTGATCTCCATTACGGTTGCAATAGATAAAGCTCTTTGCCTCGCCAGTTCTGTATTCTGGCCTTCAAAGCAATCATTCAGTGTTTCCTGGAAAAGTGCCAGCCAGCGTGTGAAATGAGCTTTGGTGAAAGGATTCTTTTCATTTATGCGAAAATGTGCGGTCATTGGATTACCGGTATAATTGCCGGTCTGGAAAATGATGTTCTCCCAAAAATCATACATGACGGGAAGGTGCTTTTCCCAGTTAACCTTTGCCACTTCCGTAAAGATCGGACCGATCTCAGGATCCTGTTTCACTTTGTCATAAAATGAATTGACCAGAAGCTCTATATCTTTTCTTTGAGTAATGTCTTTTCTTTTCATCATGGATAGTTTTAAAGATCCTTCCTGTTGAACTTTCTAGCGGAAAACCATAGGGGTAAAAATGTCCAGATCAGCATGATGCTGAGGGCAAAGCCCATACCGATCCCGGTACCAAATACATCCTTAAAAACAGCGCTTGTTACGCCCATCAGTGCAGAGATATCCATTTTCAATAAGATCAACACCCGCGAAAGGTCTACCGGGTTCAGGGCACTGAATCCTATCATCGCTTTTTCGAGCGGGTAGTCCATAAACTGGAAGAGCAGGAATAATACGATGCCATCAAACAGCAATGTGAAATAAAGCCAGATGAGCACAGACAGCCCAATGCCTTTTGCTTTGTCCCTGGTCATGACCGTTGCCAGCATAGCGATGGTAACAAAAATGACCGATAACATAACACCCATCAGGATCATCATAAGGCCGGTGCTGTTTGCTGCAAATAGCAATACGGGTATTCCGCAACCTATAAAAAAGGCAAGTCCAAGTGATAAGCTGAGTCCCACAAAAAGGCTCATCCATAGATGGGTTCTTTTAATGGGTTGGGATACAAGCAGTTCAATAAACTCTGCTGAATTATAGAGGTAGATGGCAGAAAAGATAATACTTACAAGTGGTACAATGATCAGTACCACGTTCATAAGGCTCAGCAATCCTTTGGAAGCATTGTCGTTCATATTGAAGAAGCTGAAGCTGAGCAATACAAGGAAGGCCATATAAACGAGGATGATCCTGTTGCGCAGGATATCCATCATGACATATTTAATGATTTTTTTCATGTTTATTTTGCTTTCATAACACTTGCTATGGCCCTGGAAAGTTTTTCTTCACCGGTATCTTTTTTCAGGAGTTCCCATGTCTTATGGAACACAAGCTGGCCGTCCTGCATATAAATGATCTCGCTGATGATGTCGTCAAGGTCGCTCAGTATATGTGATGTAATAAGAATGAGCTTGCCTTTTTGTTTTTCCGAACGGATTTTTTCCTTGAGTATTTCGGATGAAAGAGGGTCCAGCCCGGCGGTTGGCTCATCGAGGATGAGTACTTCGGGATCAAACATAAAGGCAAGTGCCGCACTTACTTTTTGCCTGGTGCCACCGGAAAGGGTTCGCATACGCTTATCCATCATGGTATTCAGTCCAAAGCTTTCGATCAGTTCTTCATCAAGTTGCCGGGCAGATTTTTTCCGGATATCCTTCATCATATCCAATACCTGTGCGATGGTCATATTATCCGGGAAACGCCCTATTTGGGGCATATAGCCGATCTGTTCACGGTACTTCCAGTCGCGCGTGATATTTTGTTTGTTAAAGGTGATGAAGCCGCTGTCCGGCACGACCATGCCCAGCAGGCATTTTATAAAAGTCGTTTTGCCGGAACCGTTAGGTCCGATGAGAGAAATGCTCTGTCCTTTATTGCAGGTAGTGCTCACATCATTCAGCGCTGTGAGTTTTCCAAATTTTTTTGTTACGTTGGTTGCAATGATCATAGTCTTAATTATTCCGGGAATCTTATCATTTTCATCCGGGGTTCGTCATCTTTCAGGTCTTCCGGTGTCATGCCCGGAATGATTCGCTCTGCCTTGTCCATGAGGTCTACCATGAAACTCCTGAACAGCATAAGTGTAGCCGGGTTTCTTTCAACGATCATGGAGTAGAGGCTAACTGGCCGGTAGGGGATATCACCTGTACCATCGCGGTTAAGGTCATAGCCCTCGTATCTTTCCCAGTAATTGTCTTTAAAAGTATTAAGCACCAGCGAACCATTTGTAGCCACATCAAAGGTGTTGCTGGTAAAATTGTTTTTGGTGATGAGGTTATCGGTGCAGCTGGCCTGCATTTTTATCGCCCAGCCGTTATCATCAAAACGGTTGGCTTTCATGTTTATCCTGTTACTGCCTTCCAGGTAAATACCAACCGTGTTGCGGGAAAAAATATTTCCTTCCACTTCGCTGTCGATAATATCTTTCATGAGTATGCCATAGGCTGCGTTTCCCCAGTTGTCTGAGAATGTATTGCGCAGCATGGTCACATGGTTACTGTACATTACGGCAACTCCGGCTCCGTTATCCCTAAAGATATTTGACTTATACAGGTTATGGCTGGAGAACATGAAGTGGAGCCCGTAGCGTACATTATTATAACTGTTATTTCCTTCGATGGTAGTACCCGTCACAAATTCAAAATAAATACCATCCCGATGTCCACTGATCGTATTCTGAATGATCTGAAGGTTATCGCTTTTCCAGCAGTGAATACCGTTTGCTGAAGAAATTTCGTCCCTGGCGTTTGAATAGAGTTTATTGCCGGCAATGACTGCACGGTTTACATTCTGGCAATAAATACCAAAAAAACTATTGGTAAAACGGTTGTTGAGTACAAGAATATCCCGGCAGCCCAGGATCTTTAGTGCAGCCAAATCGATATAACTTGATTTTCCGGAATGAGTGAAATGAAATCCTTCAACTACTACAAAATTCGCTTTGATGGTTAGGTTTTCATATTTGTCTTCGCCATGGATTTCCGGAAATTCGATGCCTTTCAGGTACACAGATTTGTTTACAATGATATTCTGTTCCTTATAAATCCCTTTTTGAACCAGGATGGTGTCACCATGGTTTGCAATTTGTAGCCCACCTTTTATGGTAGTTTGTTCCATGCCTTTGCCTACTCTGATGGTTTTAGCTGAAGTTGCCAGGAAACATATAAATATTAATATGGTAGAAAAGGATAAACGCATCCATTAATTTTTTGCCTGTTCCCAATTGATCAGTTCTCCAGAAAACAGTTGCTTGTATTTTTCCAGGCTGTCCTTCTGCCTGAATGCTGCGATATTAGCGCCCATCGGGCTTCTGAGTTCTTCGCTTTTTAGCAGTAAACTTTCACCTGTTGGGATAAGGTTACCCTGGTTAGCAAAATCAACCAGGTAGATTTCTTTTATGTCGGGTGAATTGACCGTGTTTGCTTTTAAAAAACCAGCTATGCAGTGGATGTCATCAAATTTGTAAACTTTACCCTTTTGGGTAAGAATTTCTCCGCCAAACCGCCTGTCTGTTATGGTCATTTTACAAAAATCACAGCCATCGGTTCCATAGTTGATAGGCGCCGGACCTGACTGGCAACCGCTTAAAGCCAGGATCATTAATATGGTTACAGGCGCTGTTTTAATTTCGAAGTTTTTGGTGATTTTTACGGTTTTCCGTAGTTCCATTATCATGGCAAATACAAGAAGTACACCAACAGCAATAAATATCCAGCCACCAATATCCGGGATGGAATAAGCACCGAAGTTCAATAATTTTTTATAACCTATCAATGGAGGCTGATAGCTCATGCCGGGTACTTTAATGGCCGCAGTATCATCGAGATTGTGCCCGTAATTGTATTCCCATCTGTAGAAATCCGCCATGGCTACTATGCCGAATACTATAAAAAATACCACCCATGAAATGAAAAACCATTTTCGGTTAATCAAGGCAGATAGAAGACCAAATAAAGCCAATGCACCAATGATGTAAGGAAGGATTGTGAATTCCACAAAATCTTTAGTATGGAGGGTGCGCATGCCGATGTAATGATTCAAACCATTTATAACGTCAACGTCGCCACTCAGTGCATTTGGATAAATTTTTAGTACAAGCCCTTCAGGATATTGTGGTGCAGCGAGTTCTATCTGCCAAAGCGGGACAAACAAAACGGCAATCAAACCCAGGGAACAAATGATGGCGATTATTCTGCTGAGGGGCTTTAACCTGTTATTCATAATATTATTCTTTTCTGATCCTTTAAAAGGAAATGGTCTGAAAAAAGCCTGCCAGTAAAATTATACTGGCAGGCATGTTTTCAACAAAGGCCAGGTATCAATTCTTTATTTTTTCTCTGCTGCCGGCCCTGCTGGTGCGGGTTCAGCTGCTGGTAATTTACCCAGGTGGTAGGTCAGCGGAACATTGCTGCCTGCCGGAGAAACGCGGATATAACCCTGCATTTCCTGGTGTAAGGCACTACAGAAGTCGGTGCAATACATTGGGTAGACGCCAACTTTTTCTGGTACCCACTTGAGGGTTTGTGTTTCACCAGGCATGATCAACAGTTCAGCATTGTTGGCACCTTTAACGGCAAAGCCGTGTGGTACGTCCCAATCCTGTTCGAGGTTGGTAACGTGGAAATATACTTCGTCACCCAGTTTCACCCCTTCAATATTATCCGGCGAGAAGTGTGAGCGTATGGAAGTCATATACACATGTATTTTATTTCCTTCCCTTACCACTTTGGCTTCTTTTTCACCTTTTGCGGCATATGGATTTTTGTTGTCTTCGATCTTATAGATCTTGGTTGAATTCTTAGAGATCAATTCGGCTGGTGCAGACTGCGCATAGTGAGGCTCACCAATGGTGGGGAAGTCCAGGATCAGTTGCATTTTATCTCCACTGATATCATAAATCTGTGCACTTTGTGCGAGTTCAGGTCCTGTTGGGAGGTACCTGTCCTTGGTGATTTTATTGTAAGCCACAACATATTTTGCTGATGGCTTTTTGGTGTCACCGCCAGGAATACTTAAGTGGCCTATGGAATAGAAAGTTGGAGCGCGGTCAAGCACTTTCAGGTCTTTGATATTCCATTTAACAATTTCAGAAGATACAAAGAATGAAGTATAGGCATTTCCTTTGCCATCAAATTCTGTATGCAAAGGGCCGAGGCCTGGTTTTGCAACTTCACCATGAAGGGCAGCTTCATATTTGATAACGGGAATACCTTCAAAATCGCCTTCAAATGCTTTGTCGGCAATGGCTTTCTGCATTTTAGTGAAAGAGAAAACAGGAATGAGTGCAGCGAGTTTACCACTGCCAACAATGAATTCTCCTGTAGGATCCACATCACAACCGTGTGGTGATTTAGGACATGGGATGAAATAACAGATATCTTTTAAAATAGCCGGATCCAATACAGTTACTTCTGTTCTGATCTCAGATTTTGCGCTATGGGTAGATTCATCCCAAACATTATGCGCATACCGTACTTGTTTTTTTACGCCTTTTCCGGCTTTCAGGTATTCTTCCGCTTTCTTCCAGTTTACAGCCAGTATAAAGTCCTTATCTCTTTGTGATGCATTTACTTCGAGTAAGGTATTGGCTTGTTCGGAATTATAACAGCTAAAGAAGAACCAACCGTGGCTCGGGCCTTTACCGGCATGGCTAAGATCGAAGTTAACACCGGGTAGCATCAGTTGGAAAGCAATATCCATAGCGCCTTCCTTAGCTACGCTGATGAAGCTGATGGTTCCTTTAAAATTCTTTTTGTAGGTATCGATAGCCACATCCTGGTTATCTCCCATCGGTACACTGAAACGCGTACCTGCTACCACATACTCTGTATTTTCTGTAATAAAAGGGGAGGAGTGGTTACCGGCGCTATTGGGTAATTCGATGATTTCTGCCGTGCGGAATGTTTTCAGATCAATCCGTGCAACCCTGGGGGTATTGTTTCCATTACCAAATACCCAGCGGCCATCAATTTCACCATTGGTTTGTGATAATTCAGTGTGGTGCAAATCATCCCAGGGTACAAATCCATGAGAGGTGTTCAGCATCGGCTTGGATTCTTCACTGTAACCATAGCCTTTTTCGGGGTCAACGGAAAAAACGGGTATTACACGGAACAGGCGGCCGGATGGAAGTCCGTACACAGACATTTGTCCGCTGAATCCGCCTGATACAAAATTGTAGTACTCATCATATTTTCCGGGCGCCACATAAGCTTTAATGGCTGCATCACCACTTACCGCTGTGGACGCATCTTTGGGTTTACAGGATGAATAGGACAAGGCGATTGCAATTGCCGCCAGGCCTAAGATCGATTTGTTCGTCATAAAACAGGTTGTTTATTGTTAGAGATTTACTTAACGCCATCATTTTTACGCATGAATTCATAAACATGACGGGCATCGTCATCTGTGAGGTTCTGGTTGGGCATGCGTACAAGGCAAATTTCCAACTGGGCCTGTGCCTCCGGATCTTTGGCAAGCATTTCATCAACATTGGTGGCAAAGTTCATGATCCACTCAGGCGACCGCCTGGTGGTAACACCTTTCCAACCCGGGCCTACCAACCTTTCTTCAGTCAGTTTGTGGCAGGATCCGCATTTTACATCATACACTTTCATCCCGGATTCTGCCATGGCAGCATCAAGTGTTGCACCCACTTCAACTTTGGTGAATTTGCCGATACCTTTTTTAGCATCTGCCGCTGCTTTGTCTGCATCAGCTGGTGAAGCAGATTCCTTTGATGTTGAACCTTCGGTTTCGGTTTCTTCCGTCTTGGCAGCTTCATTACCGCCGCAAGCGAAAAGAAAAGTGGCCATTCCGGCGATAATTATCCATTTTTTCATTTTGGAGTATTTTTTTAATTTATATGCAAGATTACGATCAAGCCAAAAGGGCTTTTATGCGTACAGTCATATTAACTTAGTATTTTACACAAACTGACCAATATCATGTTTTTTATATAGTTTTTATGTTGACCAGGGCTTTCCCGATTTTAGGCAAAATTCAATATGGAAAATGATTTGATATATGTTGTTCAGCATTGATGCACCTAAATGAATTAGTGAAATAAATCAAAGAGGATGACCATAATCATAAAACAGAATGGTATCTGTCATCCGGCAGGCTTGATCACTTCTATAGTTTCGTTCATAATAAAAGGACCATTATGCTCAAACCGATGATTGATGAGGATCTCTTACTTACCTGGGGAGCGACCTATAAGAAGGTTGCAAAAGATGAGATCATTTTCCAGGAGGGAAGCACCGGTTTTTATTATCATCAATTGGTAAAGGGGAAAGTTAAATGGTATAATATAGATGAAGAAGGCAAGGAATTTTTGCAATGCCTTATTTGTGAAGGTGAAAGTTTTGGCGAGCTTCCCTTATTGGATGATGGCCCATATGTATCATCTTCTTCCGCAGCTGAAGACAGTATCCTGCTGAGGCTCAGAAAAGAAATTTTCCTCCAGTTGCTCCGCGAAAATCCAAAGATACATTTCCGGTTTACAAGGCTCATGACAGAAAGGCTGCGGTCCAAGTTTATTTTCCTTAAAGAGCTGACCCATACAGATCCTGAGCGTAAGGTGATCACCGTTCTTAATCATTACAAAGAGAACACAGAAGTTAATTGTGCCGGGAAAACAAAGATCGACCTGACACGCCAGCAGATCGCCAATATGACCGGATTGCGCGTGGAGACAGTGATCCGTACGATCAGGACGCTACATGAAGCCGGCCAGCTGACCATAGAAAAAGGTAAGGTATTCTGCTAAAGATGACCCTGCGCATAAAAACAGACTTTCATTCTCCTTTTCTTTGACTGAATAATTTCTTCATGGAACAAAAGCCATTCAGGAGCTGGGCATTTTTTTCAGTGTTGAACCTGCTCATTTTATCTGCAGTAGGAATGATGCTTCGGTATAAGATCATTTTGCCGTTGCCCTGGGTAAACCAAAAAAACCTGTTGCATGCACATTCTCATTTTGCTTTCAGCGGATGGGTGACCATGGCTTTGTTTACAGGAATAGTTTGGGTCATTTCAAAACATTTTGAGATCTCTTTTAAAAAATATAACCGCTTATTCTGGCTCGGACAGGCAGCCAGTTTTGGAATGCTGTTTACATTTCCATTCATGGGTTATAAGCTGCCTTCCATAGCTTTCTCAACCCTGTCAGTTATTTTTTCTTATTTGTTTGTTTACCGGGCGTGGAAGGATATTTCCCTTGCTTCACTGCCACTCCAGGTTTCTAATTGGTTCAAGGCAGCATTTGTATTCCTCGTAATATCCTCCTTTGGCACTTTTTACCTGGCCTACCTGATGTCGACTGCACACCACAACCAGGAATGGTATATCGGATCTGTTTATTTTTTCCTGCATTTTCAATATAACGGTTGGTTCCTGTTCAGCATCATGGGCTTTTTCATGTATTTCATTGCCGGAATGCCTTATCAAAAGGGATGTTATGCCCGTCCGTTATTATTCTGGGTCTTTTTCTGGTCGGCGTTCCCTGCATTTTTTTTATCGGCCTTATGGATGAAAATTCCGGATTGGATGTATTGGCTGGGCGTGGCAGCCGGCCTTGCACAATTGGTTGGGTTATTATTATTCGGTCAGCTCATTCGCCGATGTGTAACAGGGGTACAGGATCATGTTCCTGTTTTTGTAAAATGGCTTTGGGGTTTTGCAGCACTGGCATTTGTTCTGAAAATCGTGATGCAGGCTTTATCAGTTATACCATCTATAAGTCATTTTGCCTTTGCGTATAGACCTATCGTCATAGGGTACCTGCATTTGGTATTATTGGGCCTGGTAACTTTTTCCATCCTGGGTTTTTTGGTCCAGCAGCAATTGCTGAATCTTTCCAGGCTGATAGCGAGAAGAGGCCTGGCCTTGTTCATTACGGGCGTAGTATTGAATGAAACTTTACTGATGGTCCAGGGCGTACGGTCCATCCGGTATGAAACAGTGCCATATACTTCCCAGGCATTGTTTGTTGTGGCCAATGTGATGTTTTTGGGGTTATTGCTATTACTGGTTGGGCAGAAACCTAACCGCGAAGCACGCTAAGAAGAACAGCGTAAACTTTTTCCAGTTCCTTTGATGTAATGCAGTAAGGTGGCATGATGTAAACGGTGTTGCCCAACGGACGCAGGTATACACCCTGCTCCATGCATTTGCGCGTAATGGTGCCACTGATATTGTTCAGGTATTCATCTGCGCCGGAAGAAATCTCAAACGCTGCTATTGTTCCTATTTGTCTTGGGTTCCGGATTTTCTTCGGGTATAGTTCTTCGTTATTTCGCAGTTGCTCAATAAAACCGGCTTGTTGTTCACATATCCATTCGATCTTTTCCAGGCAGCTTTCTTTTTCCAGCAGTTCGAGGCTGGCGAGTGCCGCTGTACAGGCGAGGGGATTGGCCGTAAAGGAATGGCCATGGAAAAAAGTATGGAGTTTATTGTCTGTTACAAAAGCCGAATATATTTTCTCCGTGCAGGCCGTTACCCCCAGTGCCATGGTACCCCCTGTAAGCCCTTTGCTCAGGCAAATGATATCCGGTTTCTTTTGCATGTATTCACTCGCAAAAAACCTTCCGGTCCTGCCAAAGCCGGTCATCACTTCATCTGCAATGCAAATGATCTCATTCAGTTTGGCGGTGTTGAGCAGCTCATTTAACAGGTATGGATCCGTCATTTTCATGCCACCCGCTCCCTGCACCAGCGGTTCATAAATGAAGCAGGCAATTTCCTGCCCATGTTCGTGTATGATGGCCTTGATATCCCCGATATTTTCTGTTGTGGGAGAATCGATAAAAAGCACTTCAAATAACATATCATGGAATGCGAGTGTGAACACGCCCCGGTCACTAACACTCATCGCTCCAAAAGTATCGCCATGATAACTGTTTTTAAAGGCAAGGATTTTCTTTCTGGTTTGAGATTGTATTTCACTTTCGATTTTCGATTTTGGATTTTCTGTACTCTCCCCCGGCCCCTCTATTCCAGAGAGGGGAGTAACAGCCAACAGCCCCTCTTCACCAGATACCTGCTCCACTTCGGTGATTGTATTGTGTATTTCATTTTCGACTTTCGATTTTCGACTTTCGATTTCCCCCCTGTTCCTCCAGTACTGAACAGCCATCTTTATCGCCACTTCCGTAGACGTAGATCCGTTATCGCTGTAAAAAATCTTTGAAAAATCACCCGGAAGTATGCTTATTAATCTTTCCGCCAGGTTTACCGCCGGCGCATGGGTGAATCCGGCAAAGATCACCTGTTCCAGGGTAAGTGCCTGCTGGTATAGCTTTTCGGCAATATATGGATGACCATGACCATGCAGCGTCACCCACCAACTGCTGATGGCATCGATATATTGTTTGCCTTCTTCATCAAAAAGCAGGCTGCCCTTACCCTTTATGATGCCAATAGCCTCAGGCTGAGGTTTTTGAGGGGTAAAGGGATGCCAGATATATTGCTGGTCTTTACGGATAAGTTCACTGGGCATGACCCAAAGTTAGGTTATGGGAGTAAATAATTACCTGAGGTGCAACGATAAGGGTTACTTGATTGTCAGTTTGGGGGAAGTAACCGGATGACCAACCAAAAACAAATCATAAAAGACTGCTTAAGAGGGGAAATCATGGCCCAGCGAACGCTCTATGAGGCTTTTGCAGAGTCCATGATGGGGGTTTGTTACCGGTATACAAAATCGGTACAGGATGCCGAAGATGTGTTGCAGGAAGGTTTCATGCGGGTATTCAAAAGCCTGCATCAATATCGCGAAGAAGGCGAACTCGGTGGCTGGATCAGGCGTATCATGGTCAATACTTCGATTAATTATCTAAAAAAGCATATCCATTACCGTAATGATATGGTTTTTACGGAACCTTCCCTGCACCCCGTAATAGAGGAAACCCCGGAGCTTAGATTGCAGGCTAAGGAGATCGCCAGCCTGATCCGCCAGTTACCTACCGGTTACCAGACTGTGTTTAACCTGCATGCCGTGGAAGGGTATACACATGTTGAAATCGGCAAATTATTAGGGATCAGTGAAAACACATCAAGGTCGCAATACATGAGGGCGCGGAACCTGTTGTGCGAGTGGATAAAAAAATGGGACGAAAATTTTAAATCGGAAAACTATGCCCGATAACATATTTGAAAATAAGCTGAACGAAGAGATGGGTGATTTCAAATTCAGCCCTTCTGATGCGGTGTGGCAAAAACTGGAAAAAGAACTTACCAGGCGAAAGAAACGCAGAACCGGATTTATCTGGTTTTTCGCGGGCGTGCTGCTGCTTTCCGCAGGCCTCATTTTTGTTTCAAGGAATAATGAAGAAACGCCGGTATCTGATACGATCACAAACAATTCAAACAGCATTTCGGAAGGTGATCTGAAAACGGTTGTGGATAATAATGAAGGCAGTAAACAAAATGACTCAGGTGCAATTGATCCTGCAGAAAAGTCCCAATTACCTGCTGCTGATCCTGTAAGTAACGTAAATGCATATACGGAGAAACTCAATTTACCGGCCACCGGTTCATCTCTTCTGATTCCACCGGTAAGAAATACAGACAACAGGAACACAGGCAAAGTTAAAAGCAAAGTGCCTGGTAATGATCGGGTTTATGCTGCCGATTATCCGGTTGAAAAGCTGGCGCGTAATCCTGTTGTTGAGATCATCCCGGAACTGGCCATGGTTGATCCTGTGCGCAGTCAAAAAAAATTGCCGTTTCCTGTTGAGATTAACGGTATCATTAAGATCGCTTCGCCCGTAGCAGGAAGTAAAGCTGTTGCTGCTGATTCCGTTTTGCCGGCGGACGCAGCAAAGAAAATCACAGCCCCAAAGCTTCCTGTAACATTTGGATTACGCATGGAAGCCGGCAGGTCTTCCACTCCGGAAAATTTATTGGCCACACAAAAAAGTGCTGATCTGAACAGTGTACCCAGCACCGGCAGCGGCCCGGTTGTATTTTATCCTTATGAACAAACCCCATTATTTGGGTGGAGCCTCGGTGCCTGGATAAAGAAACCGCTTAGTGCTAAAGTCAGTTTACAGTCGGGACTAATATATCACCAATACCGTACATCCACACCTGTGGGCAGCCAGGGACAAAGCACATTTGTAACAGGAAGTATGTCTTATGACCAGTATTTCCGGCAGGGGGATTCCATGTCTTTTACGAACCGCTATCATTTGCTATCTGTTCCGGCAACCTTTTCATTTCTTTTAAATAAAGGGAAAAGCCTGCCGGTTTCCTGGTATGCGGGTATCGAGCCAGGCTGGCTGATGGGATCCAATGCGCTGGTAAAGGATACTTCGGGTATGCTTTACAGTGATAAGGACCTATTCAACAGGTTCCAGGTTGGATTGGAGTCCGGTTTAAGTTTTCGCTTATGGAACAAATCGAGGCGGCCGGTAGAATTGGGCCCGGTTTTTCGGTATATGATCAGTCCTGTCTTTAAAACTGGTGCAAATTATTCAGGTCATTTATCATTCATAGGACTGCGGGCCGAATGGACCTTATTTAACCTGAAATAAAAGCAACGGTAGTATAAAAATTCTTGTCAATCGTTAAAATGCTAATATGAAAAGTATATGTCTCTTACGACTCGGCGTTATTTCATTGTTCATCGTCATGTTCAGTTCATGTATAAAAGATCAATGCATACAGACCTATAGTTATTATCTGCCTGTTTATAAAACAACAGCTGAAGTAAGGGCGAATATTAAAAGCAATGCCCCCCGGGAAATGGAAAATACCGGGAAGATATATATCTACGGCCGATATATTTTCCTGAATGAAATGGATAAGGGTATTCATGTCATCGATAACAGTAATCCGGCATCACCACAGAAAATTGCCTTTGTGGATATTCCGGGAAATATAGATATGGCAGTTAAAGGGAATACATTATATGCCGACGCTTTTTCAGACCTTATTGTTTTGGACATTTCCAATCCTTTGCAGGTTAGCCTTAAAAAAATTATTGAGGGGGTGTTTCCTAACAGGATTTATAATAACTGGTTTGTACAGGATACATCCAAAGTGCTCACTGATTGGGTTAAAAGGGATACTACGGTTCAGATGGATTGCGGTGGCGGCGGTTTCTTTGGTTTTACAACCATGAAGGCTGATGCTATCGCTTTCAGTAATAACTCAACAGGCGGCCCACAGGCATCTGGTAACAATTCCCCCTTTGGTATGGGCGGTTCCATGGCCAGGTTTTCTATCTTAAATAATCACTTGTATACGGTGACCACCGCTGATCTTAATGTCTTCAGCATAAATGATCCTCTTAATCCTGTGTTCAGCAGAGCAGTACCCATTGGGTGGAACATAGAAACCATCTATCCGTTCCGTGACCGGTTATTTGTGGGCTCCACCAGCGGGATGTTTATTTTCTCAGTTGCGGATCCCAATATCCCGGTGCAAATTGGCCGCTTCGAACATGCCCGCAGTTGTGATCCGGTGGTGGCAGATGATGTCAATGCCTTTATCACTTTGCGTTCCGGAACAGAATGTGAAGGTTTCAGTAACCAGCTGGATATTGTTAACGTGCAGAACCCCGCCACCCCGGCTTTTGTAAAGACCTATAGTATGAGCAATCCGCACGGGCTGTCAAAAGACGGCGACCGTTTGCTGATCTGCGATGGAAAGGCCGGACTGAAGATCTATGATGCCTCCAATGTGCAGGACCTTCGGTTGCTCAATACTGTTACCGATATTGAAACCTATGATGTGATCGCCTGGAAAGGGATCGCCCTGGTGGTTGCAAAAGGCGGATTATATCAATATGACTACACTAACCCGCTGGCGGTCAAATTACTCAGTAAAATGGAAATAGCTTTATGAGAAGGATACTAATAATCACAGGACTGGTCATGTGTATTTGTTCAACTGATTTGTATTCCCAAAGCCAGCCGTTGCAACCCAAAAAGAAAAACATCCGATTTCGCTCTTATAACAGCCTCGTTTTGCTTACAGGCCAGCAAACTGTATCCGGCGGCATTCAATCGGTCAATGGAATAGAATGGAATTCCTTTTTTGCCGGTGCTGGTATAGGGTTTGATTTCTACCGGGCAGGCACCACTCCTTTATTTCTGGATCTTCGAAAATCATTTGGTAAAGGGAAGAACCAGGTGTTTGTATATGGTGATATTGGCTTCAATTTCCCCTGGCCGGGGAATGGGATATATTACTACAGTTCAAATGAGAAGCCCGATCTGAAGGGTGGGCTCTATACGGATATCGGCCTCGGATACCAGAAGGGTATTGGTAAAAATGATGCATTGGTACTGAGTGCCGGGTATTCCTATAAAACATTCACGGAATATATTACTGCTTTCCCCTTATGCCTTATTGGTTATCCATGCGAGCCCTATCAATCCGAATTTATCTATAAATTGAACAGGCTTTCTTTCAAGATAGGCTGGCGTTTTTAACCCGGGTGCCTCATTCTTTGCTTCGGGGCCTTGAGGATCAGCCTTTTAAAGACCACTAATCAAAATCAGCTAATGGTATAACATTGATCATGCCGGAGTATTTCAGAATATTGCAATTTTACAACCAGTAAGAAACCAACAACAATTATTCTAAATTATACTCATCATGAAAAAAGAATACTGGATAAAAATTGGCAATGTGGATAACCGCCTGGTTATTTTCCTAAACGGGGAAATGATCTGGGATAGCGGAATTATCCATAACGATCCCAAATTGCATAAGGCGGTTGAACTGACAAAATTGCTCCATCCGCAGGAGAACTTTGCAAACGAACTTATTTTCGAAGGCTTTAATGATAATTTCAATACAAATGGAAGTGAAGATGATATGAACCCATGGCATTTCAGTTACCGTGTTGTGTCTATCACACTTGACGATGCCGGTAATGTTGTTGAGGAACATGATATTGTGAAACCTTATAATGAGAAGCATTTCTCCAATCCAAATATCAGGGCACTGAATAATGTTTATGTGCTCAAACTGAAGAATGGTGACTATAAAGTTGTTTCTAACGCTTTGTCACAGCAATTTTCCGAATAACGACCAAGACTTTTGTTTCCATATGACTAATGTTCTGCCGGCTCTTTTGGGCCGGCAGTTTTTTTAACCGAACTCACTCCCGTAACGCTGACTCACCCCCGTCACGCCAGGCGTGACTCCCCCCTCTCTATAAAATAGAGAGGGGACGAACAGCCCTTCGGAGCAGTTATGCTTCTGTAAAATTTACCGATTACAAGTACATAATATATACCAGAGGGCTGCTTCGCAGTCGGGGGTGAGTTAACAGCGTTTTTTTAACCGCAAGGTGGCTAAGGACGCAAAGAGAGAAACCTTAGATTACGTTGCAATCCGGCAAATTTTGTTCTTTTGATAGGAGAATGGCGGAAGATTCTTTTGAAACTTTCTGCTGTAAGCATTTCCCAATCACGGGTTGTGAAGTTAAGTATTTCGGGTAGCGGTTGCAGTTGGGGTTCCTGATGGGGTTGTGCAAAGCGGTTCCATGGACAAACCTCCTGGCAGATGTCGCAACCAAAGGCCCGGTTTTCAAACCGGCCTTTCATTTCATCTGGGATCAGTGCATCCTTCAGTTCTATGGTAAAATAGGAAATGCATTTGCTGCCGTTGATCTGCTTGTCGGGTAATATGGCTTCCGTTGGACAGGCATCAATGCATTTCCGGCAACTGCCGCAATAGTCTTTGGCGTAGGGATCGTCGTATTCCAGTTCGAGGTCGGTAATAAGTGTGGCGATAAAAAAATATGAGCCCATACTGCGGTTGATCAGGTTGCCGTTTTTTCCCACCCAACCCAGGCCGGTGCGTTGCGCCCAGGCGCGTTCCAGCACGGGGGCGGAATCAACAAAGCCGCGGCCGTTGATCTCACCGATGGATTCGCGCATGCGCAAAAGAAAGACGTTCAGTTTCTCCCGGATCACTTCATGGTAATCCCTGCCGTAAGCATAACGGGATACCTTAGGGGCCGTTTCATTTTGATGTTCGGAAGGGTAATAATTCAAGAGGAGGGTGATCACAGATTTAGACCCCGGAACCAGCAGGGAAGGGTCAACGCGCTGGTCGAAGTATTTTTCCATATAAGTCATCGAACCATGCATCCCTTTATTCAGCCAGGCTTCCAGCCGCCGCGCATCCGCATCCAGCCGCACCGCTTTTGCAATACCGCAGAAATCAAAACCCAGCTCCGCAGACAAGCCCTTGACCAGTTGTGTATGTTTTTCGGTTGCGGTCAAGTTGTAATTGATTTATTGTATCTGCGCATCAATTTCATCTTTAATGCCCAGGAAGGCTTCTTTTTTCTGATCGCTCTCTTCTTTTTTAGGAAGGATTATGGCGGCATAGTTTCTTTTCAGGTCTATCCAGGCCCAGGTACCGAAAAGCCCGGGGCTGCTGATCACGGTGGCGTTACCAGCATCATCTCTTTCCTGTAACCATAAGCCAAGGCCATGGCCAAAGCCTTCTAGTAATTTGGGGACATATTTCACCGGCAGGTTTCCATATTGCTGTTTCTGCATTTCCAGTATCGATGCTTCACTTAATATTTTCTTACCGTTATGCATACCCTTATTAAGGATCATCATCATAAAATTCATATAATCAAATGCAGAAGACACCGCGCCGTCCGACGGACTCACGCCGCCCTTCTCATTATAGAAACTGGTATTGCGCATGCCAAGCGGCCGAAAAAGTTTTTCTGCCGATACCCGGTCGAAGGTCTTTTTGGAAACTACTTCGATCACACGGGCCGCAATATCCGGCCCCACATTGCTGAACTTAAATACTTCGCCTGCATTGTTTTCTATCTGGCGCTTTGAGACATAATTTTTTACTGCTTCTTCCAGGCTGGAAAATTTATTTTTTTGTACCATGCTCGCCAGGCCCTGTGCATCGGCCTGTATGCCGGTAGTATGCGAGAGACATTGACGGATGGTAATATACCCTTTGAGATAGGTTTCAAAAACGGGAAGGTATTTGCTAACGGGATCATCGAGTGAGATCTTTCCTTCATCCACATAGATCATCACCACTGCGGCCGTCAGCCAGGTACTGCTGTTGCCAATAGGTGAGGGGGTCTTTAACTTGAATTCTTCCGTTTCACGTTTGTACAGGTTCTTGCCATCCTTATTTACCATCACGGTAACATCCTTTCCAAAAGTCTTTTGATATTGTTTGAGTAGTGATTCCACCCCGCTGAAATCTGCCTGGGCAAAATTCACCTGAAAGAATAGCAGGAAAAGGGCAAGGAGACTGCACTTCAGGCAGTTAACATTCGTTTTTACTGTCATAATTACGGGGAAAAAGGATTGGTTTATGATTTGATACCTGTTAAGAGACAAAAATACGCATATGAATTTAAGCAACTTTACCATAAAGGCGGCTGAGGCCATTCAACAGGCACAGCAATTAGCATTTAATTCACAGAATCCGAATATCGAAACAGAGCATATTCTCAAGGCGCTGCTCGATCAGGATGATTCTCCTGTGGAATACCTGTTGAAGAAAAATAATGTCACCATCAACCTGGTGGAAACCAAGCTTGATGAACTGCTGGCAAAACTTCCTAAGACACAAGGCGAAGCCGGTCAGGCAATTGGTCGTGATGCCAACCAGGCGATCTTACGTGCCGGTGCTGTGCTGAAACAGTTTGGTGATGAATTCGTAACGCCGGAACATTTGATCCTAGCCATTCTACAGGGAAGTGATCACGCAGCTAAATTACTAAAGGATGCCGGGCTGAATGAAAAAGGACTCGTTACAGCCATTAAAGATTTACGCAAGGGTGATACGGTTAAAAGCCAGACCCAGGAAACACAGTTCAACGCACTTAATAAGTATGCCAAAAACCTGAATGAGCTCGCCCGCCAGGGAAAGCTCGATCCGGTTATTGGTCGTGATGAAGAGATCAGGCGCACCTTGCATATTTTATCCCGCAGGTCAAAAAACAACCCCATTTTAGTGGGTGAACCTGGTGTAGGTAAAACAGCCATTGCAGAAGGATTGGCCATGAGGATCATCAATGGCGATGTGCCCGAGAATTTAAAGTCAAAGATCATTTATGCGCTTGATATGGGACAGCTCATAGCCGGCGCTAAATATAAAGGTGAGTTTGAGGAGCGCTTAAAAGGCGTGGTGAAAGAAGTAAGTACCAGCGATGGAGAGATCATCCTCTTTATTGATGAGATACATACACTCGTTGGAGCAGGCGGTGGCGAAGGCGCGATGGATGCGGCCAATATTTTAAAACCCGCCCTTGCACGCGGGGAACTCCGGGCCATTGGCGCAACAACACTCAGTGAGTACCAGAAATTTTTTGAAAAAGATAAGGCGCTTGAACGCCGCTTCCAGAAAGTGATGATCGATGAGCCGAGCATTGAAGATGCCATTTCTATTTTGCGCGGACTGAAGGATCGGTATGAGACCCACCACCACGTGCGCATTAAAGATGAGGCCATCATTGCTGCGGTGGAATTATCCAGCAGATATATAACTGATCGTTTCCTGCCGGATAAAGCGATAGACCTGATTGATGAAAGCGCAGCAAAACTGCGCCTCGAAATGAATTCCATGCCGGAGGAACTGGATAAACTCGAAAGGCAGATCCGCCAGCTGGAGATCGAGCGTGAGGCCATCAAGCGTGAGAATGATGAAGTGAAGCTGCGGGAACTCAATACGGAGATCGCTAACTATTCTGTAGAGCGGGATACGCTGAAGGCTAAGTGGAAAGAAGAAAAAGAGCTGGTTGAAAAAGTGCAGACAGCCAAGGCAGATATTGAAAGCCTCAAGTCACAGGCCGAGCGTGCCGAGCGGGAAGGAGATTACGGAAAAGTGGCAGAGATCCGTTACGGTAAAGTGCAGGAGCAGGAAGCGCTGATCGCCCAGCTTACAGACCAACTGGCAAGTACAGGCGAAAAGAGGCTGCTGAAAGAGGAAGTGGATGCTGAAGATATTGCGGAGAATGTAGCCAAGGCAACTGGTATCCCGGTATCTAAAATGCTGCAAAGCGACCGTGAGAAATTATTACATCTTGAAGAACACCTGCATGAGCGGGTAGTGGGCCAGGAAGAAGGCATCACCGCTGTTGCAGATGCCATCCGCAGGAGCCGCGCCGGTTTACAGGATCCTAAAAAACCCATCGGTTCCTTTATCTTCCTCGGTACAACCGGTGTGGGTAAAACGGAACTGGCAAAAGCCCTGGCAGAATATCTCTTTGATGACGAAGGGATGATGACGAGGATAGATATGAGTGAATACCAGGAAAAACATACTGTCTCCCGACTGGTGGGTGCGCCTCCGGGTTATGTAGGGTATGATGAGGGTGGACAGCTAACGGAAGCGGTCAGGCGTAAACCATACAGTGTTGTCCTGCTGGATGAGATCGAAAAAGCACACCCAGATGTGTGGAACGTACTTCTTCAGGTGTTGGATGACGGGCGCCTCACTGATAACAAAGGCCGGGTGGTGAATTTCAAGAATACGATCATCATCATGACCAGCAATATCGGCAGTCACCTTATACAGGAAGCTTTTGAGAATATACAGGAAGCCGACCTGGAAGATGCTACCCGCAAGGCCAAAGTTGAAGTGATGAACTTGTTGCGGCAGACCATCAGGCCTGAATTTTTGAACAGGGTGGATGAGATCATCATGTTCCAGCCGCTGCTGAAATCCGAGATCAGGAAGATCATCATCATACAACTCAACAACCTGAAAAAACTGGTTGCTACAAATGGAATCGAATTGCAATTTTCCGATTATGCCATTGATTATTTGGCAGAGAATGGGTTTGATCCGCAGTTTGGCGCCAGGCCGCTGAAGCGTTTGATCCAGAAGGAAATTGTGAACCAGTTGTCGAAGCGGATACTGGCAGGAGATATAGATAAAGCCAGGCCAGTGATCGTGGATGTTTTTGACGGTGTGGTAGTGTTCAGGAATGAAGCAACTGAAAAGGTAAAATAAGCGTCTACGTTATAAAGAAACCAAAGCCATCTGCATTGCAGGTGGCTTTTTATGTTTAACCGCGAAGCAAACCCGCCTTCGAAATTCTACGGCGGGCAGGGAAGAACGCAAGGAATAAAATACTTATATGTCACATAAAAACAAAGCGATAGATATCATACCACCCAAGCATATCTGGGTGGGTGATCCGCATGCACCCGTAGCCCTGGTTGAATTTGGCGATTACGAGAGTGAAGCCTGTGCAAAACTGCAGCCGGTGATCCAGAAATTGTTAAAGGAATATGAAGGAAAAATGAAATTCCAGTTCCGGCATTTCCCGTTAACACAAATACACCAGAAAGCACATAAAGCCGCAGAAGCTTCAGTGGCTGCATCACAACAGGGAAAGTTCTGGGAGATGCACGACCTCTTATTTCATCACCGAAGAAATCTTGGCAGTATCAGCCTGCGCGATTATGCCATTGAAGCTGGTGTAAAGGATAAGAATTTTATTCCCAACCTGATAGACTCAGTTTACGGTTGGACCGTAAGGGCCGATCTGCTTGACGGACTTGAATTAGGCGTACGCGATGTGCCGGCAGTTTTCATCAACGATGAGCGGTATACCGGTGTTCCTGATTACGCTCACCTGTGCAAGGCTGTGGATGAGGCTTTATTAAAACCCAAAAAACGAAGAGCTTAGTATTTATTCATTGCAGTTTTTTGTCTGAACGGGGATCCGCCGCCGTTTCACTTCTTCGGACAGGTTTGGGGGGATTTTTTAGATTTATATGATTAACAGCCAATACATTTTAAAGACATTTTAAATGTTTAATGGCTGTTAATCACCTTAATCATTATAATCCCCCCAAATCCCCGTTCAGACAATTTTTCTTATCTTCTGCCCTTAAATCAATACAATGATGAAAAGGCTGCTGATTAGTTTTATATTGTCTTTTGTTTTTATTCAGTTAATGGCACAGGATCCGGTAACAGTCAAACACAGCATGACTGTTGCCGGTAAAAAAATCGACTATACAACCCAGACCGGTTACCTCAACCTGAAGAACGATACCGGCAAGATCATTGCCCATGTTTTTTTTACTTATTATAAGAAAGATGGCGAAGAGCCCGGCAAGCGACCGGTGACATTCACTTTTAATGGCGGGCCTGGTTCAGCATCAGTATGGCTGCACATGGGCGGTCTGGCGCCAAAACGGGTAGCTTTATCAGATGATGGTACAGCCCCGGCACCGCCATACAGCCTGGTATCAAACGAATACACCTGGCTTGACAAAACTGATCTGGTATTTATTGATCCCGTTTCAACAGGCTACAGCCGGGCAGCATCGGGAGAGAATCCAAAACAGTTCCATGGATACCTGGAAGATATTTCTTCGATGGGATCTTTCATTCGTAATTTTTTATCGAAATATGAGCGCTGGGCATCGCCCAAATTCCTTGCCGGGGAGAGCTATGGAACCACCAGGGCAGCAGGCCTTTCGAAATTATTGCAGGACAAGTACCGCATTTATATCAATGGCATATTCCTGATTTCCGCAGTATTGAATTTCGGCTCCAATGATTATTATGTAGGCAACGACCTGCCCCGGGCTTTATACATTCCAAGTTTCACCGCAGCCGCCTGGTACCATAAAAAACTTACACCGGAGTTGCAGGCAGACCTGAAGAAGACATTGGCGGAAAGTGAAAAATTCGCCTTGGGCGAGTATGCCTCTGCGTTATTAAAAGGCACGGCCATCAGTGATGCCGAAAAAGATGCAGTTGCCTCAAAGATGGCTTACTATACCGGGCTGTCTAAGGACTATTGCCTGAAAGCACAGTTAAGGGTTACGGAAGACCGTTTTTATAAGGAGCTGAGGCGGAAAGACGGACTTACAATCGGCCGCCTGGATGCACGCTTTACCGGCCGCGACCTGGATGATGCCGGTGAGAATGTTTCATTTGATCCTTCCTTTGCCAATATTGATGGTCCGTTCACCACAATGATGAATGATTATTTCCAGCGCGAATTAAATTTCAAAGAAGAGAAGCCCTATAATATTTTCGGTGATGTATATCCCTGGAATTACAGCAATGTACAGAACCAGTTCCTTAATGTAGCGGAAAGCCTGCGAGATGCGATGTCTAAGAACCCGGCGTTGAAAGTGTATGTGGGTGCAGGGTATTATGATTTTGCCACGCCATATTTCACGGCACAGTATGATGTGGAGCATATGCTGCTGAGGCCCGAGCAAAGGAGCCGGATCAAATTTTCTTTCTACGAATCAGGCCATATGTATTATATCCATAAGCCGTCGTTGATACAGTTTAAGAAAGATGTGGATGCGTTCTTTGAATGGGCGTTAAAATAAAGTGGAAAATCGAAAGTCGAAAATCGAAAGTGAAAGACAAAATACATTAACCGCAGAAGACGCGAGGACGCGGAGGCTGCGCTGGTGAAGGCTGTTGGCTGTATGTCCCCCTACTGGAGGGGGTTAACCAAAAGGCAAAATTGATTACATTAGGATGTAGGGGGAGGACAACGATAAAGCAACAAAGGACGCAATGATAGCGTCCTTTGTTGCTTTGCGGTAAGTATTATTATTTTTTCGACATGGCTGCAGCGATCGGCACCCTGTCGAGGTACATGATCACCCTGTCAATTTTATCATTGGCATCAAAGTGCAGGTCGGTATGTATCCACTGGATCATAGTTTTACCTGTTTTGTATTTAGCAGTGGTCATATACCAGCACAAGACCCATACACCGGGTTGTTCAATACTTTGCGGCTGGTTTATTTTTAACGGCAGGAAGATCTGGTTGCTGAATGAAATGGAGTCGATAGTTTCTGTTCTTCTTTTTTTCCAGTAATCTGTGATCGCTGCTCTGCCAACAAGGCTGTCGCCATTGTTAAATTGCCAAACGGCATTATCCGCAAAAGAGGCCATCCAGGCATCAACATTGCCTGAGGAAAGATTAGCAATGCCTGATTTGCCTATTTCCCCATACTTAGGGTCTGCAAATTCAGCCGGTTGTGCTGCTGCAACTTCTGTTGAAGCCACAGTGGTTTCGGTTTTTTCTGCTTCGGGTTTTTGATTGGCGCAGGAGAATAAGATAATAGAACACAGACTGAAAAAAAATGCTTTTTTCATAATACAATTTTTATGATTATTTAATCAGGGCAGACTAAGGATGGAGCATTTTGATAGGGGTAAATTATTGACTTACCATAAATATGAGCGTGAGAGAAAAGCCACAGAGGGTATGAAAAGATATATGAATCTAAATAAAAAGCATCGAACTGTAAAAAAGTTTTTTTTACCGCAAAGAAGGACGCTATGAGAGCGTGCAACGCTCTTTGCGTTTATTTTTTGTCTGAACTGTGATTTGGGGGGATTTTTGGGATTAATGAGATTAACAGCCATATAATATTACGAGTGTTTTTGTGAGTAATAATACCGTGGCCGGTCTGACCGTCTCGGGTCTGACCGCCTGAAGGGAATAATTTATTTCATCTTTTTATTGTCTTTTTTCAATCAGCATTGAGTTATTTGCTTTTAAATTATTCTGTAGATTCGTTCTTTAGCAACACAATATCTCTATACTCTATAAGTTTTCATGAGGCCGTTTATAAAAAAAGTAGTTACGAAGACAATTGGAACAAAGGTTCGTTTTCATTTTAGTCCTTTATGAGACGAAAATATGGGCATTAAAGAAATTACAAATAGTAGTATTACAAGCCAGAAACATTTTTTAAAACACCATATAAAGAGAAAAAACATGAAGCCTATAAGGGTAAAGATTAATTGCATTTTATGCTACTTTATACTATGCGGAATCTTACCGAATCTGGCAATTGGCCAGATTAAAACTTTGCCGGAACTTTTAGAAAAATATAATATCCCGGTTAAGGACGGAGAGATCGTATATGAAATTATAGATAGTACATACCCCGGAAAAACAAAAGAAGAGATTTTTGTCGCAGCCCAATCAACTTTAGTTCAAAAGTTTAAGGACAGTAAGGCGGTTTTAGAGGTGGCCGATAAAAATGCTGGTCACTTAATGGGTAAAGGCAATGTTGTCTTTGAGTTTGTAGGAACTATTCAGGTTGTTGGAATAAGAGTTCCATTTATCATTGATATTCAGATAAAGACGGGAAAATACCGCGTTCAGTTTAAATCAATTAGTTCTTACTATGACCCCCGAGAGGAGGGAAAGGCAGATGCTGACGGAAAAATTCCCTTTATCCGGCTTACGGAAAAAAATAAAAACTATCAGCAGAAGTTTATGGTTGGCATGAATAACCAAATGAAGGCTCTTTGTATTGATTTTAGAGACGAGATTAACAAAAAGCTGGCCGGCAAAGATGATTTCTGATTGATTTTAAAAACTACATTCTGTATGAGATGGCGCCCATGCCTCCCGCATGTTTGTCCTTATGGATTGTGTTGTGATTTGCTTTCAAATTTTTGGTTAGCTTCGGCTACCAACATCACAGAAGGCTGGAAAAGCCTTATCCTGTGTGTTGTGATTTGCTTTCAAATTTTTGGTTAGCTTCGGCTACCAACATCATCCAACATCGTAATCGCATAATCCCATGAGTTGTGATTTGCTTTCAAATTTTTGGTTAGCTTCGGCTACCAACATCTTCAACAACGTAACACCAAACCCCTCGCTGGTTGTGATTTGCTTTCAAATTTTTGGTTAGCTTCGGCTACCAACATCTCTCCCTGCTTGCGCACCACGCCCTTGTTCGTTGTGATTTGCTTTCAAATTTTTGGTTAGCTTCGGCTACCAACATCTTTATGGGCATCAGCGAATACATCACCAATGTTGTGATTTGCTTTCAAATTTTTGGTTAGCTTCGGCTACCAACATCGCCCAATGTAGCCCATATTTACCCTTAACGTTGTGATTTGCTTTCAAATTTTTGGTTAGCTTCGGCTACCAACATCTCATCCATCGACAACTTCCTGGCGGGCAGGTTGTGATTTGCTTTCAAATTTTTGGTTAGCTTCGGCTACCAACATCAGTATTACCGTACCCTGTTGTTATGTTACCGTTGTGATTTGCTTTCAAATTTTTGGTTAGCTTCGGCTACCAACATCATTCCACAATCCCCAATATATCATCTCATAGTTGTGATTTGCTTTCAAATTTTTGGTTAGCTTCGGCTACCAACATCACAATACTGGTAACAACCAGGCACAACCCGGTTGTGATTTGCTTTCAAATTTTTGGTTAGCTTCGGCTACCAACATCGTGACAGTCTTTCAGGTCCGAATATTCCGAGTTGTGATTTGCTTTCAAATTTTTGGTTAGCTTCGGCTACCAACATCTGTGGACGAGTTGCATCGTTGCAAGGATGGGTTGTGATTTGCTTTCAAATTTTTGGTTAGCTTCGGCTACCAACATCCAATACTTCTGAAGGAACAAAATCAGTTGAGTTGTGATTTGCTTTCAAATTTTTGGTTAGCTTCGGCTACCAACATCTTTTTTTATTTTATTCTTTATCCGATTATAGTTGTGATTTGCTTTCAAATTTTTGGTTAGCTTCGGCTACCAACATCTTAAAAAATTTTTCTTCCTGTTCAGTCGTTGTTGTGATTTGCTTTCAAATTTTTGGTTAGCTTCGGCTACCAACATCTGGGGTAAGGAAACAGAAGTGTTGGTGTTAGTTGTGATTTGCTTTCAAATTTTTGGTTAGCTTCGGCTACCAACATCTCGTTAACCCAAACCTCATATCCGAAAGGTGTTGTGATTTGCTTTCAAATTTTTGGTTAGCTTCGGCTACCAACATCGAAGTCACAGGTATGGTCAAACAAAGGGAGGTTGTGATTTGCTTTCAAATTTTTGGTTAGCTTCGGCTACCAACATCAAAGCAGCCCCCAACATGAGTGTTATTATTGTTGTGATTTGCTTTCAAATTTTTGGTTAGCTTCGGCTACCAACATCGTCGCAACCGCTAACATCGAGCGAGCCACGTTGTGATTTGCTTTCAAATTTTTGGTTAGCTTCGGCTACCAACATC
>JBGSHT010000144.1:0-5083 GCA_041752135.1 Chitinophagaceae bacterium
GGGTCATCATCCCGAAATAATGTAAAAAACCAATCATCAAAAACAGAAATTAGTCAATTTCTGAGGGTGGGGTCATCATCCCGGAATGAGGGGTCAACATGAAACGGAATGGGGGGTCAACATGGTCCGGAATCTACAAACGGAATTTATTTGATGGCAGATAAAGTAACCTTTACTATATCATCAAATACTTTCTTATCGGCACCTGACTTTGACGCAACACGAAGACCAGAAATAGCATTAAAAATAAATCTTGCCAACGACCGTGCTGAATGACTTTTTGAAAACTGTCCAATGTCTTGCCCTTTTTTTATTAGACTAAACAAGGCATCTTCAATATCCTGCATATTTTCATTGACTATTTCAGCAATTTCTAAATTATGTGGAGCTAATTCAATGGACGAATTAACCATAAAACAACCTTTTGAAAACTTCTCTTGTAACGATTCAGTTACTACATATTGAAAAACATCTTTTAAGGTTTTTTCATAGTCAACTGATTTATCTATCATTTCTATCATTGCACCAGCAAATTGTTTTCGGTATTGCAACAAGGAATTTTTAAAAAGTTGATACTTATCTCCATATGTATCATAAAGACTTGAACGACTTATTCCAAGCTCATTAACTAAATCCTGAGCAGAAGTGCCATTATATCCTTTCTCCCAAAACAGATTTACTGCTTTGTTTAATACAATCTCTTCGTCAAATACTTTTGTTCTTGCCATAAAAAAACCTTTGTAGAGAAACTAACTCTACAAAGGTAATGATATTGGAATGAATATTCCAATAAAACGCAAAAAAATTTAACCTACCAATGGATTTACAATAATTCCACCGTCAATATTATACTCTGCACCCGTAATAAAAGAAGCATCATCAGAAGCTAAAAAAGTAACAAGTTTTGCAACATCTTCAGGCTGACCAAAGCGTTTTAATGGAATTCTATTTTGCAAAGCAGTAGCAAAACCCTGTATCATTTCATCAGATAAGCCTGATTTACCAAAAATGCCAGTTGCAATTGGACCTGGATTAACAGAATTAATTCTAATGTTTCTATGTGCTAATTCAGTTGAAGCAGTTCTTGTATAAGAATTCAGTGCAGCTTTGCTTGCTGCATAGACAGCTGTATTTGGCATTCCTGTGTATGCGTTAACAGACGACAAATTGATGATTGTTGCACCTTCCGAAAGGATTGGAAGAAACTTTTCAATTGTGAATATTGCACCTTTGAAATTAATTCCCATTTGTTCATCAAATCCTTCCTCAATAATCTGACCAACTGGTGTGGGGTAAAATACACCTGCATTGACAAACAATACATCGACTTTTCCAAACAACGCACTAACCTTACTGACCAAATTTTCAGTGTCTTTAACACTTGAAGCATTTGAAAGTATGCCAGTAGCATTATTTCCTAATTGCGTGACAGCTTCATCAATCAAGGACTGATTTCGACCTGTTATTACCACTTTTGCACCTTGTGCAATAAATTCTTTGGCTGTTGCGAAGCCAATTCCTGCGTTACCACCTGTGACAACGGCTACTTTGTTTTTTAATTTTCTCATTCTGTTTTTTTTTAAAATATTAATAATTGGAACAAACGTTCCGCAAAGATATAAATAACGGAACGAACATTCCAAATAAATTGAGAAATATTTTTTCTTACATTTGTTTTGAATTGTAAAAGGTATTGATGGTGACTATTTAAATGGTAGCCAAAAAACCACTACCGCTAACAGGGGTTTGGCAAAAGGCGGGCTGACGTCCTTCGTAGGAATATTTGTGCAAGGTTCGGCAGTTGTACTTCATATGAACATTAGTGCTAAAAATTCCGCCCTTCGCCAAGCCCCAAAACGTTAGCGGTAATTTTAACGAACACCCTACAACAATGAACATTTTCAAAAAAACATATCAAACAGACCAAACGGACAACGAACTTATCCAACAAATTTTGGACGGACAGAAAACCGCTTTGACAACACTTGTAGAAAGACACCAACCATTTATTTATAATCTTGCTTGGAAACTGACAGGAAATATTTCAGACGCAGAAGACTTGACACAGGAAACATTGATAAAAATTATTTCCAATTTAAGCACCTTTAAACAAGAAAGTTCATTTACAACTTGGGCTTACAGAATTACAAAAAATCATTTTCTGAATGACAGAAAAAAAACAGCCAATTTTTTCGCAGACACATTTGAAGAATTAGGGGACAACTTAGATAACGCCCCCAATATTGACTTGACCGATGATGAAATTTTGGGAAAAGCAGATACTATTCGTGAAGTAAGATTGCAATGTTTGTCGGGAATGTTGCTATGCTTGACCAAAGAGCAAAGAATGATTTATATAATTGGCGAAATCTTCGGTGCAGACCATACAGTAGGTTCTGAAATTATGGAAATCACAAAGGACAACTACCGAATGAAATTGAGCAAAGCCCGAAAAGACTTATACAGTTTTATGCAAAACAAATGCGGTTTGGTGAATAAAGCGAATCCTTGCAGATGCCATAAGAAAGTAACCTTTGCCACAGAAAATGGAATGGTTGATGCCAAAAATTTGCTGTTCAACCGAAAAGAATATTCAACCTTTAAAGAGCAATTAGAACCTGATGCTGATTTTTTGGTTGACGATTCCGAATTGAAAATTGCAGAACTGCACCAAGACCATAGTTTTAAAACCACTTTTGACAAGAAAAACTTCCTCGTAAAAATTTTGGAAGATGCCAATTGGCAAAGCCGCCTCAACTTGAACTAAAAATAATTTTCTCAAAGTCTTTACACATTCCAACATCTCTTGTCTAAATAATAAAAGAGACAAGGAATGGCGTTAAAATTATTAGACAAAAGTCAGCCCCGACACATTAAAACGGGCATTTGGGCGAGTATCGTATCGGCTCTAATGCTGATAGGTATTGGCATTTTTGGGTTAGCACATCCTGCTGCTGCCGAAGGTTCGTTTTCCATAGTTCCAGATTCGGATGCTGCGATACGATTTGCAAAAATCACCGCCATTTTCAAAGCGATTGGAGATTTTATACCCCCTATTTTCGTTTTATTAGCCATTTCTTTTCGTCAGTATAAGTTGGCAGGTTATTTCCACTTGGTCACGCTTTTCTTAGTGATTATAGTGGATATGTTTGTTTGGGGCAGTTTCGTTCCTAACGCAGGTGCAACGGATATTTTACAACATATTCCATTTGCCATTCCTATAATCATTGCCGCTTATTGTTTTTTAAAACCAACTTCTAAAAATTCTTAATTATGTTACTATTCATCCGTATTTTCTTGGTGCTTTATGGACTTATTGCTGCTGCCACAGGCTTTATGGGAACAACAGCTAAATACAATGCAGCCCTAACAGACCCAATGACAGATAATAATCATCGCTATGTGGCAGCTATTTGGATGGCTACATCTTTAGCGTTTTTCTATGTCGCTTGGAATCCGTCAGAAACAACATTGTTTCGATTTTTGATGATAGCACTTTTCATTGGTGGTATCGTCCGAGCTGCTGCTTTAGTCAATTATCCAGCAACTCCATTTCTTATTTTTCTTATTGCCATAGAATTAATTCCGCCTGTTCTAATGCTTTGGTTTCATTCCAAACTACTCAATGCAGGTTCACTTTAAAATATAATATTCATAATGATAAAATCAAAACAAACAGTACTGATTACAGGCGGTGGTTCAGGAATTGGACTTGCTCTTGCCAAAAAGTTTTTAGATAACAATAACACCGTTATCATAACAGGAAGAAATATCTATAAGCTCGAAAAAGTTAAGCAAGAACTTCCTCAAATCAATATTTTTCAAAGTGATGTTACACAAGAAGTAGATGTCAAGCAATTGGCAGAAACTGTTCAAAATCAATTTGGCGGCATTGATGTACTTATCAACAACGCAGGCATAATGACCCTTGTTGATACAGGAAATGAAGACAACGACTTAAACAAACAAATGCAAGAAATTGAAATCAATTACAATTCTCCTATTAGAGTATTGCATTATTTCCTTCCATTACTCAAGAAAAGTAACAATGCCGTTTTGGTGAATGTATCTTCTGGTTTGGCGTATGTTCCTTTTGCACAAGCTCCTGTGTATTCAGGGACAAAATCAGCTTTACACTTTTGGACATTAGGCATTCGTCCACAATTAAAACCTCACGGTATTAAAGTAATTGAATTATTGCCACCTGTGGTAAAAACAGACATTTTTGATGGTATTGAAGTAAGCGAAGCGGATTTTAAACCTATTCTTCCTCAACAATTAGCCGATATTTTTTGGAAATACTACTTAAAAGGGAAAGAAGAAATTACACCCGGAATGTCTAAACAACTGAAGCTTATGAGCAGATTGGCACCAAAATTTATTTTCAGTCAAGTAAATAAAGACCCTATTCCAAAAAAATGAAACAATGAAACAAACAATATCAATCATTGCCATCATTGGCATAGCAGCATTTGCAGGTAATATGCTCAACATCGGTTTAAGTCACGCCATTTATTGGCAGTCGCTTAACCCAATAGACTTTATGAAATTCTTCGCCATAGATTTCCCTTTGCTTTTAATTCCAACAGCTTTAACGCTTTTACCCGCTTGGTTAGGCAGTCTTTTTGTGTTTTTGAAAAGTGACAAAAAATCGGAGAGCCGAAAATTTTGGCGAATTGCTTTTTGGGGTGTAACGCTTACCATTATTCAGACTTCTATTTATCATTTGCCTATGAACTTGGATTTTATGGCATTAAAATATGACGCTATAACAGCCACAAGTAAGCTAAATGGTTGGATTATTTCACATTGGATACGCATAGGTATTGCAATTATTGCAGGTGTTTACGCTATCAAAGGTTTTCAAAAATCAGCATTAATTCAATAAAACTTATGGACAATTTAGTAATCATCAATTTACAAGCATTAACAGGGTCAGTGGCAATTTTTTTGGGTTTTAAGTATTGGATTCAACCAAAAGTATCAAAACTTTCAATTCACGAAGCACTTCTTCCATTTGTGTTCTTAAACACCTTTCGGTATTTGGGGTTATCATTTATGGCAAAGGAGCAATTCTATGATG
>JBGSHT010000145.1:0-1776 GCA_041752135.1 Chitinophagaceae bacterium
TGCAGGACGGGCATTCGTATTCTGTCGCTGGGTTGGCCGGGCACCGCTAAGTTAGTTATAGTTTAATGTCTGCCAGGCCAAATTACTGAAGCTCGGTCAGAATTACAAAAGATCAGGACTTATTCTGTCGCCCGGCTTGCATAAAGCTGATGTTGGCAGTAGTTTTTTACTCGGTAAACAATTTAGTTAGTCTATTTGGGCTGTTAATAGTTACTGTTTGTTCCTCATTAGCTGTCTTTTCGAATATATCAAATTGTCCCTGATAATACCAATAATAGTCAAGGGTTATATTGCCTGGATCTTCATTAAAAAACTGTTCGATTGTTGGATAAGTTGTCACAATAACATCTAAAGCATTATCTGTGTCTATCGGATAAAGAAAAGCACTTCCTTTTGTTGGAAGAGCCACTAATGAACCAAACTTGCCAATTGCAAAATCCAATTCCTCTTCGATTAGTAAAGTATAAGATGCTGAAAAGTCTCCACTAAACAATGCAAAAACTTCAAATTTATCATCAAAGCTATATTGCTTTATTTCGATTTCCTCTTTTCTGATATTATTTAACGCAATTTCAAATAGTTCTTTTTCTTCTACTTCCCATTGAACTTGTTTACTCCTTTCCACATAATGAAATTGCTCTTCAAAATCTAAAACCAGAAATGTCAAAAGGTTTGGGAGATTTTTTTGATAAACAAAGTCGTCATTGTTAGGTAAAATATCTTCTGCTTTCAGTAACACTTTTAAAAATTGCTTTGCATAATCAAAGTCCTTGTATAAGTAATCATATGCTTTTGTCTGGTCTTTTAGTTTAGTGAAGTGAGTTTGTATTTCTGCTTCTTTTTCGTTTATTTCCGCTAGAATGTATTTTCTTAAAAGATTGTCTAAATAAAAATGAGCTTCTTGACTGTTATCTTTTTCATAAACAATGTCACCATTGTCACAACTCACAACATTATAGTCTAAGTCTTTGAGTGTTGACAGGCACTTGTTCAAAAAGATTTCGTAATTCTTTTCGTCTATTAAGTCAATATAGTTTTCGGGTAGAGTTATTTTATTTTTCCGTTTAAAAATGTGAAACATTATTTTGAAATGGGTGTCTGTTTAAAATTACTGCCAACGGTTACGGCTTTGTGCAGGACGGGCATTTATATTCTGTCGCTGGGTTGGCCGGGCACCGCTAAGTTAGTTATAGTTTAATGTCGGTAGGCCAATTTACTGAAGCTCGGTCAGAATTACAAATGCTGATGGTATATTCTGTCGCCCGGCTTGCATAAAGCTGATGTTGTGTGCAGTTTTATCTATGATAGTCCAAGCTTTGTCTTTGTATTTGGAAGTATAAATAAATTATCGTTTTGTCTTGACTCAATAATCTTCTCTTTACTAAGCATTATTTTTACCAAAGAATCTACTTTTCCTTTGAAAAATTCTTCCATTTTCTCAATGCGTTCCGAGTCAGCTAAATCATTTTCCAGGTCAAATAATTCTCGCATGTCAGTGTCGATGCTCATTATAATATCACCTACATCATGCCTTATGTACTCGCTAAAATCGAAATTATATTCGATTGGTTTAATCTCAACTTTGAGCCTTAAATAATACGAATTTGAATAACCAGATTTTCGAGGAATCAGAAAAACTAAAGTATCGTCACTTTCCTTAAAAAATGAAGTCTTCAACTTTTGAAAACCAATTTTTTTTGCATTCTCCTCAATGAGTTTTTTAAAATGTTTATTCTCCATTTTTTGCTAGTGTGAACAAAATTGCACACAACGGTA
>JBGSHT010000146.1:0-3054 GCA_041752135.1 Chitinophagaceae bacterium
ATTAATGTTGACTTGTGCACAAAATAAAGCTTATACATTTAGTTGTCTTTTAGATTAATTTAATCTTTTGTAAACCAGATGGCTTGTCAGCTCCTTAAGTGACGCGCAACGGTTAGAGCTTAACGCAGGCCGTTGACCTAAAATATGATTTTAATTTGAAGTATGCAGGCTTGCGTTTAAGCTCATGTTGCACGCCGCCGATATCTACGTTAGTTGTAAATGTTTTTTTTCAATTGTCACATTGAAATTTATATCTGCCTTTAACGCTTTGAATACTTTTATAACTGTATCAATAGTCGCACTGTTGGTACTGCTTTCCAGTTTTGAAATTTGCGCTTTTTGCACTCCTATAAGTTTACCCAATTCCTCCTGTGTTAAATTCCTTTCTTGTCTGGCTTTCTTAATCATGTGACCCAAAATGTCCATGTTAAGCTCATACTCATACTTATCCCTCGCATTGGTACCCTTTTTACCAATGTACTTCTCTTTCATCTCATCCAGAGAGTATGTTTTTATTGAAGTCTTTGCCATGGTTCTACTTTTTAGATTCAAAGTATTTATTTCGTAGGTATTTTGAACGTTCTATTTCATTTTCAGGGACCTTATCCACTTTTTTAATAAAGCCGTGAGTTGCTATGACTAAAGTGCTTTTATTGTCAGATTTATCCCAAAATGCTAATAAACGGATCTGATTACTTCCGTACCTTACCCTGAATTCCCCAATATCATCTTTTAACTTCTTAAAAAGCTTGGGATCATTTGTCTGTTCTGCCAAATCGATATAGTAAAACAATTTCCTGGCCGCCTTAGCATCAAGACCGGCAATAAACTCATTTGCCTGCTCTAAGAATCTTGTCCGGAAATAATGCACTTGACCAATTTATACAAATGTAGTAAATAGTTTCTATTTTTGGAAACTTTAATTTTGGTCTAAAATTATAAGGAATAGCTGAAAAGCTGACGCACAACAGTTTGGGTATTGGCGAAGTTGGGGCATTCAAGGCATAAAAGCTCAGTTTTGCACAAAAGTTCAATCGAAGAACTGCTGTTGAATTTATCACTTCTGCCCCAATTTTGCCAATACCTTGTTAGCGGTAGTTTTTTATTCTCTCGTTTGTCCGATTAATTATTTTACTTCTTTGGGTTAGTTCGTATCAGTCTGTAAAAAATGTAGATGTGGCTCATAAAAGCAGCCAAACCATAGGTAATGAACGTTAACCAAATGAAACCCAAATTATGGTCATAAAGTTTTAATCCAAAAAATTGTGGGAATGCAGTAACTAAATCAGTAAATCCAACTATGTTGAAAATCCAAACCAACGGAATTGCAAATTTCCATTTTGTCTTTAATGCAATGGTTGTAATTATTGCTAAAATTGATGTGGTCAAATCCCAAAGTCCTACTGTGGTTAAAAAGTCGGTTGGAAAGCCGTCATAGAATTGCTCTTTTGCCATAAAAGACAAACCTAAATACCGAAATGTGTTTAGGAATACGAAAGGCAAAAGTGCTTCGTGAATAGAAAGTTTTGAAATTTTGGGTTGAATCCAATACCTAAATCCCAAGAAAATAGCCACCGAACCTGTGATTGCTTGTAAATTAATTATTGCGAAATTATCCATAAGTTTTATAGATTTAATGCTGATTTTTGAAAACCTTTAATGGCATAAACACCTGCAATGATTGCAATTCCGATTCTTATCCAATGTGAAATAATCCAACCGTTTAGCTTACTTGTGGCTGTTGCATCATCATATTTCAGTGCCATAAAATCCAAGTTCATAGGCAAATGATAGATAGAAGTCTGAATAATGGTAAGCGTAACACCCCAAAAAGCAAACCGCCAATACTTTCGGCTTTCTGATTTTTTATCGCTTTTCAAAAAAACAAAAAGACTTCCTAACCAAGCTGGTAAAAGCGTTACTGCTGTTGGAACTAAAAGCAGCGGAAAATCTATAGCGAAGAATTTCATAAAGTCAATTGGGTCAAGCGACTGCCAATAAATGGCGTGACTTAAACCGATGTTGAGCATATTACCTGCAAATGCTGCTATGCCAATTATGGCAATGATTGATATTGTTTGTCTCATAGTTTTACTTTTTTGGAATTGGCTGTTTATTTAATTGCTTGAATATAAATTTTGGTGCGAGTCTGCTCATTAATCTGAGTTGTTTTGAAATACCTGGGGTGATTTCTTCTTTACCACGAATAAAATCTTTCCAAAAAATGTCAGCTAACTTTTCGGGTGGCATTGGTTTTAAGTTATCGTCTTCAGCAATATCAGCTCTGTGTGCCAAGGGTGTATCTACCACGGGTGGCAATAATTCAATCACTTTAATTCCGTGAGGTTTTAATTGTGGACGAATGCCTAATGTCCAAAAGTGCAAAGCTGATTTTGTCCCTGAATACACAGGAGCTTGTGCAAAAGGAACATACGCCAAGCCAGACGATACATTCACTAAAACAGCATTTTTACTTTTCTTGAGTAGTGTAAGGAAATAATGCAACACTCTAATTGGAGAATTGTAATTGATTTCAATTTCTTGCATTTGTTTGTTCAAGTCGTTGTCTTCATTTCCTGTATCAACAAGTGTCATTATACCTGCGTTGTTGATAAGTACATCGATGCCGCCAAATTGATTTTGAACAGTTTCTGCCAATTGCTTGACGTCTACTTCTTGTGTAACATCACTTTGAAAAATATTGATTTTAGGAAGTTCTAGTTTTACTTTTTCCAGTTTAGAAAGATTTCTTCCCGTGATGATAACGGTATTGTCGTTATCCAAAAACTTTTTGGCTATAGCAAGACCAATTCCTGAACCACCGCCTGTAATCAATACTGTTTGTTTTGATTTTATCATTATGAATATTATATTTTAAAGTGAACCTGCATTGTGTAGTTTGGAATGAAACCAAAGCATTAGAACAGGCGGAATTAATTCTATGGCAATAAGAAAAATAAGAAATGGAGTTGCTGGATAATTGACAAAAGCAGCAGCTCGGACGATACCACCTATAAAAAGTGCTATCATCAAAAATCGAAACAATGTTGTTTC
>JBGSHT010000147.1:0-12051 GCA_041752135.1 Chitinophagaceae bacterium
ATACGACAATATTCAGAGGCCTTGAACTGATGTCGGAAAAAAATGTAAACGCACTGCTGATTATGGAAGAAGGCGAACTTGTGGGCATCTTTACAGAAAAAGATTATGCCAGAAAAGTGGTACTTAAAGGCAAAACTTCGAGGGTTTCCATGGTAAGAGAAATAATGACTACAAATCTCATAACCGTCACGCCGGATACCAAGGTAGATGAATGCATGAGAATCATGACCAATAAATTCATTCGCCATCTTCCGGTTCTGGAAAACAACAAGGTTACAGGCATTATTTCAATTGGCGATGTTGTTAAGTATATCATCGGCGAACAAAAATATATTATTGAAAACCTGGAACACTACATTACTGGCACATAACCTAAAAACGCCGGTATATTGGGATACAACTTTCCTTTCCCTTTGTACCGGCCATTTTTGTCCAACACTTCACCACTTCTGTCTCGCAATATAAGAACTGTTAAGCAAAATGTTAATTTGCTGATTTTAAAAAAACCTTCTTTTACGGTCTGGTTTAATCAGCTTAATTTTGACCTTCACATAAGCAAACAATAGATGTCGCTACGGCAGTTCATTTCCGCCAGAAAAATATTAAGATCACTGAATTTCTTTTCCGAATCAGCTACGATGCTTTGGGACGAGGTGGCTGAATTATTTGGCCTGCATGATGATGTATTTTTCAATCCGAAACATAAGCATTTTATAAAGCCCGTTTCGGTGATACTTATAGGGGCAGGACATCGTGGATCTATTTATGCAGAGTATGCGCAAATGCATCCGGAAGAAATGAAAATTGTTGCAGTAGCAGATAATAATCCACGCAGAAGAAGGATTATCGCTAATAAACATAAAATCCCCGAGAACCTGATTTTTCCCGACTGGAAACAGGTTTTTGAAAAAGAGAAATTTGCTGATGCCATTATCATTGCAACACCCGACCACTTACACACCGCCCCCTGCCTTGCTGCCTTAGATGCTGGTTATGATATTTTACTCGAAAAACCCATTGCCCCGACAGAAGAAGAATGCAGGCTGATCCTGCAAAAATCAATTGAGACGAATCGGATTGTTGGAGTGTGCCATGTATTGAGATATTCGCCGTATTTCCGTGAGTTGAAAGAAATACTGGATGCCGGCCTGATTGGGGATATCATCAGTATCCAGCATATGGAACCGATCGGTCATATTCACATGAGTCATTCTTATGTAAGAGGTAAATGGCGGAACAGCAAAGTTGCCACGCCAATCATACTGGCAAAATCAAGTCATGATACAGACATTTTGAGATGGCTGGCAGACAGTCCGGTTAATGATGTACACTGTTTCGGTAACCTCCGCTGGTTTACCAATATCAATGCACCGGAAGGAAGTACCGAAAGATGCACGGATGGCTGTAAAGTAGAAAGCAGTTGCCCTTATTCTGCGCTGCAGATCTATTACCGTGACAGAAAACGCCTGTACGTTTTTGACCTGCCTGAAGACAAGAGCAATTGGGATGAGTTGATCATGCAAAATCTGAAAACAACAGATTATGGACGCTGTGTGTACAAGATGGACAATGACCAACCTGACCACCTGACAGTGAATATTCTTTTCAAGAATGGTATTACGGCTGCATTTTCGATGGAAGCCCATGTGTCTTATGAAGGCCGGCGCACCAGGATCATGGGTTCTAAAGGCGATATCGCCGGAGATATGGAAACCTTTGTGATGACAAATTTTGAGACTAAAAAGCAAACTTCCTGGAACCTGAAAACAGACCCTCATGGCGGTGGCGACCACCGGCTTGTACAGGATTGGCTGCAGGCTGTTGCCCAGCAAAATAAAGACCTGCTCAGTTCTTCCATAGAGGTTTCCGTGGAAAGCCACCTGATGGCTTTTGCTGCGGAAAGAAGCAGGCTTAAACGGAGTATTGAAGAAGTGAATATTTTCCAGGAAGGGGAACCCAAAAACGGTGAGGTCTTTACTAATCACTCCCCAAACTTTCAGAATCAACAGACTCCATAAAAAAGGCTTTCATGAAACTACTGCGATAAAGATAATAGGTAAATGTTGTATAAAGCCATCTACTCAATAAGACCAACAAGACCAGGGTTACCCTGTGATCATATCTAATTGTATACCCTTCTCCTTTTATTGAGGCATGCTCATTTTCACAAACATGCAGGTAGGTGCATAAGGTAAATCTAACTTCCAGATAGAAAATCTGGAGGCCTTTAATCTTCTTATACTTAAGCACAAGTCATCTGATTTGAAATTACTATAAATTCCTCCTTCGTGCCAATGACACAATGAGCTTTTAATTGAATGTCAAATTGCGATTATGCTACAAGAATGCCGCCCTGCCGGGGCTTTTTATACAATACACAGGTTTTTGTTACAAGATTCAGGCTCCTCCGGAGCTTAAGTACATACTGCATTTTTGTGCTATTGAATTAAAGCTCCGGAGGAGTGTGATTCTTATAGCTAAATGATATTCTTACCTTTGAGCCCCAACGGGGCGATATTCTTGCAGAGAAGTCATATATGATGTATCAAGTTCCGGAGGAGAGGTATTTGTGTAAATGACACCTCTTAAACAAATTAACTATTTTAATTTAATGGTCGGGAAGACAACCTGAAGTAGATAACCTCATTCGGGATCTTTGCTATTTATCAGTCTTTTTGACTTGTTATCCCGACGAAGGAGAGATCTTACAGATTCAATACCGATAATAATAACTGTTATGTTTTATGGCACAACAGGCTGAAGATTAGTTTTATCAATTCGTGCAGTATCCAGACGTTATGAAGTATAAAAAACTATCTTAATTAGCTAAATAAATGAACAGGAAATATGAACAGTCAGAATAATTTCGATGTCATTGTATTAGGTGTAGGATCCATGGGATCATCCACCTGCTACCACCTTGCAGAACAGGGCGTAAAAGTGTTAGGGATTGAACAGTTCGACATACCACATGAAATGGGTTCACATGGTGGCCAGAGCAGGCTGATCCGAAAAGCGTATTTTGAACATCCGGATTATGTACCCTTGCTCGAAAGGGCATACCGGAACTGGCGGGAAATTGAGCAGAAATCCAGTGTTTCCATCTATACGAAAACGGGCCTTATGTATTTTGGCAAACCGGATCAGCAATTGATCAAAGGCGTTAAAGAATCAGCAGAAAAGTACGGTATTGAAGTCAATACAATGACCGACGCAGCAGTTAAAAAAGATTATCCGCAGTTTAACATTCCGGATGATTATGAAAAAATTTTTGAACCTGATGCAGGTTTTGTTAGTCCGGAAAAAGCGATCCTCGCATACACCCGGCAAGCCATTCAACTTGGTGCTATTATTAAAACAAAAGAAAAGACTGTCCATTGGGAAAAGGATAAAGAAGGTGTAATTGTAACCACTGATGCCGGTAAGTATTCAGCTAAAAAACTGATCATTACAGCAGGCCCATGGGCTGGTAAATTAATACCGGGCTTTGCTAAAAATCTGAAGGTCACCAGGCAGGCGCTTGCATGGGTAAAAACCAAAAAGCCTAAAGAATTTGAATCAGGCCGATTCCCCTGCTGGACCATTGCAGACGATAAATATCCGGGGATCTTTTATGGATTTCCCATGCTGCCGGCAGAAAATTATGGCGGACCAGTTGGCTTAAAAATTGCACATCATTATCCCGGTTCAGAAACCGATCCTGATATGGTCAGCAGGGTTCCCACACCGGCAGATGAATCCATATTAATATATGCGCTTAATAAATACCTGCCAGAGGGATATCAGTCAACAATGGTTATTAAAACCTGCATGTACACTAATACACCGGATGAAAACTTCATACTTGATTTTGTTCCCGGTTATGATGGAGATGTAATGGCCGCCACTGGTTTCAGCGGGCATGGGTTTAAATTTGCATCAGCTGTTGGTGAAATAATGTGCGACCTGGCAATTAAAGGCGGCACACATCTACCCATTGAATTTTTAAAGTCAAACAGATTTTAATAAAGAGAAAGTACAAACCTATTTCTACTGTGATTACCGTATTAGCGTAATATGACCTTTAAAGACTTCCTTACGTAAATCGGTGTATTCGATAACAACCTGGTAAACATAGGTACCGGAGGCCAGGGGCTTGCCCGCAGCAATACCGTTCCAGCCAAAAGCCGGATTATTGGGCGGTACATTTTTTGCATTAAAGACTCGCTGTCCGTATCTGTCGTACACAGAAAACTCTTTCACCAAAGCGATATCTCGCGTTCCCATGATATAAAAAACATCATTACGGGCATCACCGTTAGGCGTAAATGCATTGGGAATATGAACCTTATCCTCTGTATGTGTACGAACCATGGCGGTAGTTTCTGCCGTACATGCATATTCATTTTTCGCTTCAAAAGAAAACTCCATGGTATATGGGGGCCTTGCTACAGGTGTCAGACAAGTTGAACAGGACAGGTATTGAGCAGGTTGCCAAGTGAAGGACGTTAGCAATCCACCCTGCGCATCTGCTGTCAGCAAAACACTGCCCAGTCGGGAAATACTTGTATCCGCCGGAGATACGCTTACCGAAAAAAGACTGGCTGGTGCAGAATGCGCATTATTCATCAAATCAGTTTCGGCAAATGCAGTATCAGGGAAATTATTATTGCCCCTGTCATTAACTACTGCAAATATATTTCCGGTTGTGGGGGTTTCTATCACGGTTGAAAAGGTATCACAGGATCCGGCTGACGAAAAAGGCGTCCGGAATGTGTTGCCAAGTAATGTTGCTCCTCCGGCATAAGGATCCCGATCATAGAATGAAACCGGAACTCCTTTGAAAACACTGTCATATCCGTTATTCATACAAAGCTGAAATGAAACCAATGTGCTGTTATTGGTAAAACATTTTGTATCTGATATACGAATAACCATATCCGGAGGAAGTATGCTGATCTTTGATTCTCCATAGATCCGGCATCCATATTGGCTTGCCATCTGAACCCTGATAACTGCGTCTTTTTCAACTGACGCCTGTGTGGTTACACAGCTTGTACAGCTAAGCGCATATTCAGTTCCACTAACCCATGCAATGGAAGACGGATCATATACTGTTGACAGAATTGTAACCGGAACAGTTTGATTTCTTACGACAACTGCATTGGCCGGTGAAACGACAATTGAATCTGTTTTATATCTGTATGATCCTGTATTATTCCGTGAGTTTCTCTCAAGGAAAAGCGTATCATCCGGAAATTGATAAGGAGCATTACCCCGGTCATTGACAACTGCATAAATACTGTCTGCCGCAGGTCCATTAATAATATGTGTGAAAGACATGCATTGTGCATTTGAGCCTGCAGCAATCTTAAAAACCGGCCCTAAAAGTTTAGACGAACCGAAGGCAGGATTACCATTATAAAAACTAACCTGCAGATCTGTGGGGATGACGCCTCTCCTGAATTGATTACATACTGTAAATTCCGCACGCAACCGCTCGCCCTGGTAACAATCAACCGAATTTATCGTAATCACATAATCATCAGCCGGCGGCACTTTAATAACAGCAAAAGCGCTGTCATAACATCCGTAACTGCTGGTTGCAATAAGTTTTTTTATAACGTCTTCTTTTGCGGCAATAAACAAAGGAGTTTGGCAATCAATACAACTTAACCCTGCTTCCGGGCTCCATACAAAATTTGTTGTTGTACCCGGCCTTGCATTGCCTCTTAGCTGCAATGTATCACCCGGTTCAAGGGTTGCCTGCGGAGGGCTAATGGAAACCGTATATCGGAATCCGGTTACGGCACGGAAGTTATTGGTATAATTTAATTCAGGGAGGTCAGTATTGGGCAATTGAACGGGTAATGCGGCACCCTTATCATTAAATACAGCAAAAAGTGTATTCAATCCAATTCTCCTGACATCTAAAATCAAGGTATATGATATTCCGCAGCACCTGCCTGTTACAGGATTGGGTAATAAAAAAGTGGTATCAATCTTATGCGCACCCGGCAATCTTGGGTCTGCATCATAAAAGGAGATCGGGGTGCCTGCCGGTATGGTGGCGTATCCATTATTGCAAATTGAAAAAGTAACCCGGATCTTTGTTTGCTGGTAACACTGCACATCCGAAACATTGACCGTGCCATCTACGGTAGGATCAAGGACAGAAAAGTTGAAGGTTTCCGTAGTATCCCTGCAACTGCCATTAGTGGCAATCATTCTTATTTTATAATTGCCTGATTGAGTAAATCCATAGGCAAGATCAGTTTCAGTGGATACAATTTGTTCTGCCATCCCCTGGTTGTTACTCATTAACCATTGAAAAGCGGTTGCATTTTCTGACCTGTTTTTGAATAAAATTGTATCAATAAGAATAGGCAACTTTGACGCGATCACCCTTTTATCGGGATAGAACCTGGCCAACACTCCGCAGGTTACGATAATGTCATCCGTATAGCTCGCATAACAGCCGGCAGACCCACTATAAACCTTAAGTGTAACCGAATATTTTTTATTTATCGGGAAAGTAAAACTGAAATTGGGACTATTGGATCCTGCCACAACACCATCAACGGACCATTGATAGTTTCCGCCGCCGGATGAGGTACTGGTGAAATTGATGGTACTTCCAGTTGGAGGCAACCAATTATCCCGGGTGAAACTCGCGAAAATATTTTCTGAACAGGGAGCTTCACACCTGTTACCTTGCAGCAGCCCGTTTCTTACAGTACTGAGGACTTCTTTCATTTTGTTAGCCTGCCCTACAGTAAACATATTTCGGCAAGGGCTGTAGGTCATGAAATTAGCATTCATATCGGGCTGATCTTCGGTAAAGCCTGATAAAGTATCCGTAGTACATGAATTTTGAGGGAATGCACAGGAACCACTTGCCACTGCGGAAGGAGGTGTATCACAAATCCCATCTCCGTCTGTTTCACAATTATTATTGGCACATGTGCCCAATGTAAAACTATGCCTCAATCCAAGGTAATGGCCAGTTTCGTGAGCTAGTAATTTACCAAAGCCGGTAACTACAATACCATCACGAAAATCTCCCCCCGGGAATGTTGCATAGCCGGCTTCCACGTCACGCCGCCATCTGCCGCAACTATACACCGGGTTAATTTCAGATTTAATTTCTTCAACAAACCAGATATTACAATATTTTCTTGTGTCCCAGGAGACCAGATTTTTAAGCCGGTTATTTTCAATATCATAATCGAAATTACCAAGGACTGATGTAGTACGGGTTATACCATTAGTATTACCCCCTAAAGGATCAGTTTTTGCCAGGCAAAAAGTGATGCCGGTATTTGCTCCGGGGCCATCGCTATATGCGCCGGTATGGGCAAAAGCATCATTCAGGTCCTGAATGGCATTGATGATCTGTGCATCGGTAACGGCATCGGGATTGGCACTGATAATGTGCACAACAACAGGAATTTGCTGCGCAAACAGTGAAGTATAAACTAAGTTGAAGCAGGCACAAAAAAAGAACCTGACAATCAGTTTATGATTGATTATATTGTTTTTCCCAAAAATTACCATCCGAAAAAGTGATGGTAAAATACAGTGAATATCTCATATTACATAATCCCAGCAAGGGTTTTGCTTAATTGATTAATGATCAACAGACTATATTTTCCTTTATGTTTTGATGAACGATGCAATTATTCTTTTTAAACAAAAACATATAAAGGCATTATAATCAACATATTTTAACATACTTAAACATCCCGGCAAAGAAATTCCTGGAATGGTCAAGTCATCATAAAGAATTTAAATTCAATAAGAACAAAATTATTAAACAATCGATGTGAAGCATTTTAAATCGATATATATGATAATATTACGATTGTTGCTACCTAATCCTTTGACGGTGGTGGGTTATTTCCTGCATTTCTTGAAAAAAGGCGGGAAAGTTCTTTTGTCAAATTGTCGAACTCAATCAGTTGATCAGGCTTACAAATCTTTTTAATATCCATGAAATGATCATAATGTACTGACTCAACCTGTTTTTGCAGATCGGCCAAAGTCAGCAGCAGTGAATCTTTTACCGGAGTATTTTCCGTTGAAAGTGTCTGGTAAATTTCATTTTTGGTTTCCGCGATCTTTTCGTCGAGATCACGAATTAAACCCTGATGCTGATCAATCAGTTCTTTATATTGACCAGACTGTTCTTTATCCAAATGGAGCATCTGTACAATCGCCTTTCGGGGTGCTTCCTTATGAATTGGCGGCCAGCCATCACCCGGTCGAGAAGGAGTCCTCAAAAACATAAATGTGATCATTCCCATATTGAGCAGGAACAATCCAATAACGGCGATAGTCAATAATCTGATCTTACTCATCATACAGGTTATTACCGGATGAAAGATTCATGGAAACAGCAATCGACTCTACACTGGTATATTCAGGGGCATTGGCAGTTTTGAAAATGATCCCGAGGTTAAGCACAAGGATAGCCGCTCCCACCAATGCCAGCGCCAATTTCCAACTCCCGGGAGCAGGCGACAATTCCAGTGATTGTATACGCTGCCTTATCCGGGTGAGCAGAAAAGACGGTTCATCCACCGACTGGATATTTTTGAGCAGGTCCAGTTTTTTTTCTATGTCCATATCTTTTATTATATACGACGGTAATATTAAAACCCTTCACTATTCTTTAACTTTTTTATCAAAGCCTGTTTGGCCCGTTGGAGCAGTGATTCCACTGCCTTTACACTCACATTCATGATCTCGGCCACTTCTTTCTGCGATCGGTCTTCAATCCTTGTTAAGATGAGTGCCGTTTGCTGGTTTTCAGGCAGGGAATGGATTGCGCGGAAAAGTTCATGCATTTCCTCCCTTTTTTCTGCCACCACACCGGGGTGATTAAAATCTTTAAGCATCGGCAATGGCTCATTTGTCTCGCTCCGGAAAAGGGAAGTTAAGAAACCAAATCGTTTTTTTGATTTCCTGGCCTTAAGGAAATCAAGACACTGATTGATGGTGATGCGGTAAACCCATGTTTTTAAGGAAGCAGAGCCGGGGTCAAACTGATGCAGGTGCTGGTATACTTTTACGAATACTTCCTGGGCGATATCCTGCGCATCTTCGGGATTAAGCACATAATGCAAACAGACATTATACACAAGCTTTTTATGCCCATGGTATATATCGTCAAATTTCACTTCACTCATAAAAGTGAAGTGAAAGTATAATAATTTTTAATTGTGCATGTTTTTAATTGAAATTTATGCACTTGAGACAATTATTCATGTAACTATAAAAATTATATTTCATCAGCAAATACTATGATTCTGTTATGCTTTTTGAAATTGGGCTTTAACGGGTATCAGTGGTTCATTTTATTTATTTGAAATGATTTACTATTCAAGCATGCCGCGCAACACAGCCAGCTCAACACCCCGGATCTCCGCTAATCCGCGTAACCTGCCAATGGCAGAATAACCCGGATTGGTTTTCTTTTTAAGATCATCAAGCATCTGGTGACCATGGTCGGGCCTGACGGGTATGCGAGATTTTCGTTTCTGCATGGCAGTTACCAATTCCTTAATCACGGCGTACATATCCACGTCACCTTCCAGGTGATTATCTTCATAAAAATCACCAAACTCATTTCTTGTTGTACTGCGCAAATGTATAAAGTGAATACGATCGTAAAACATACTTACCATTACCGGCAAATCATTTTCTTTGATCACGCCATATGACCCGGTACAAAAACAAAGACCATTGTGTGTGGAAGGTATCGCTTTTATCAAATCTTCAATGTCGGTTGAATTACTTACCACTCGTGGCAATCCTAAAATCGAGAACGGAGGATCATCAGGGTGAAGAGACATCATAACACCACAAGATTCTGCAACCGGAATGATTTGCTGCAGGAAATAAATAAGATGATTCTTTAATGTAGTCCTGTCGATCCTATTATAGGCATCCAATGCCTTTTGAAATTGTTCGATTGTAAAACTTTCTTCACTGCCCGGAAGCCCTGCGATTATATTACGCTGCAATTGATTTTTTTCATCCGGGCTCATCCGGTGAAATCTCTGGGTGGCTCTTTCAATTGTATCGGCATCATAATCCTTTTCAGCACCTTTTCTCTTTAATATAAAAAGATCAAACGCTACAAAGGCAGCCATTTCAAATCTTAATGCTTTTGAACCATCCTGTACCTCATAACTTAAATCAGTTCTTGTCCAATCCAGTACCGGCATAAAATTGTAAGTCACATTTTTTATCCCGCAGGCTGAAAGGTTCCGGATACTTGCTTTATAATTTTCAATGTACTGTTCAAATCCAGGGCCTTGTGTTTTAATGGCCTCATGTACGGGAACGCTCTCCACTACAGACCATTGCAAACCTGCCTGCAGTATAGTTTCTTTTCGCCGGCTGATCTCTTCCATTGTCCATACACCCCCGTTGGGAATATGGTGAAGTGCCGTTACAATTCCTGTACAGCCTGCTTGTTTAATATCCGATAGAGATACAGGATCGTCAGGGCCATACCATCTCATGGTTTGCTCCATCCTGTAATGGGCTGTACCGTAAGATGGAAATTGCTTATTTGGCATCTGATTATATTTTAACATGTTGTGCTATTAAACGAATATTTACATTTTCGCTGATTATATATGAGATCCTTCACCCTGGCATCTTGATTAAGCAACTCTTTTAGAGAATCCCCGGGCTCAGGATGACAAAAATCTACGTGTCATGCCGAGGAACGAGGCATCTTATTTTGATACCTGAAGATCCCTCCTTCGTCGGGATGACAAACAAACATAGGATGACAAGAGAGATGTCGACAAATAGTTCTTTTACCAAATGACTGATCTTTCCTAAACCTGTCATCCTGAACCCGGGTGCAGGCGAATTTCATTCACTTAGAATGAAAGGGTGAAGGATCTATTTTCGTAAACTTCTAAACTTTTTCGTAAGATATACTCATAAAGCAATTAATAAACTTAATTTACTAATTCACCCAAAAGCACAACACGTTATATTTTATATACTCATTTTATGAATAAACTGTAAAGCTATCAAATAGCCGGTTAAGAAAATTCAAATTACAGTTTCCCTCACAAATCTTAGCCCCATGAGCAATCCTGTTTACAAACATAAATTCATAAGAAAAACAATACAGATTTATTCCCGGCCTTTTTTGTCAACAGGATTGCATTCATGGTTTTTAAATAATCAGATAAAATGAAACCAGCACATTAACCCTATCCCATTTCCACGATAATTGAATGTGTTGTGCCTTTTTCAAAAATGGGCAATACATTTGAACTATAAACTTTGCCGTCGATCGTCACTTTCGAAACCCCTTTATTTACATGGCTGCCATTAACTACTTTTATTTTATAGGTAGCGCCCCTGAACTTCCTGGTAACTTCAAAACCATCCCATTTTTTTGGGATGCAGGGATCGATCCTCAATCCATCGTAATCCGGTTGAATGCCTAAAATATATTGACTGATGGTATAGAAGTTCCATGATGCCGTACCTGTTAACCAGGAATTCTTGGCTTCCCCCGGCTTGAAGGAATCCTTGCCGGCGATCATCTGCGCATATACGTATGGTTCTGTTTTATGAAGCTCACTGATATCCTCCAGGTAGGCCGGACAGATCTTTTTATAATATTCCCATGCCTGGTCACCGCGGCCGATCACCGCTTCGCCAATCATGATCCACGGATTGTTGTGACAAAAAATCCCGGCGTTCTCTTTGTAACCCGGAGGATAGCTGGATATCTCACCATATTCGATATAATATTTGGTGAAAGCAGGATTGTTCAGTACAATACCATATTCCGTATCCAGTCTTTCCTTAACAGAGTCAAGTGCCTTTTCACACATCCTTTCATCCACACCAATTCCAGCCATGGTGCAGAATCCGTTTGACTCAATGAATATCTTACCTTCCTCATTGTCTTCGCTGCCAATTTTCCGGCCATAATAATCATATGCACGCAGGAACCACTCTCCGTCCCAACCATGTTCTTTTACAGCAGAAATCATTTTATCCACCTCGCTTAGTGCACGTTCAGCTTCT
>JBGSHT010000148.1:0-5797 GCA_041752135.1 Chitinophagaceae bacterium
GAAGATATCATTCAGCTTATGGCTTTTAACAGCGTCCTGTAATTCTTTGGGCACCATTTCTTCACCGAAGAACCAGCCGGTATCACCTTGTGTTGTATTGCCATCCATGGTATATTCATCGGAAAGTTTCTCCCAGGAAACACCATCTGAATGCTTTTTTAAAATAACTTTTTTAAGCTCGTCTATTTCTGACTTAGATAAAGATCCGCCATCCAGGAAAATATAACTGCACCGGTAATTAACTGTTTCTGTAGCTTCAATTACTTTATAAGTAACATAGCCAACAGAAAATACATCACCTTTATTTTGTTTGAGCAAGCGCTTATCAATGAGGGTAGTATCTCTTCCGTATGACAGGTAAAGCAATGTTGGTTTGAGCGGCGCATTGGCATCAATAAATTTTTGTGCCTGTGCCACGGTAGTGATCTTTTCGAATTGTTCCCTGACAGTCAGCTGAGCAAATAAGGGTGTTGAAAAAAGCAGCATCAATCCCAGAAGTCTATTTTTCATATTGTTTTATTTAGTCCGGTCAAAAAAGAAATACCATCAGAAATATGCTTATGGCACATTTTCGAAGGTACAATTTTTTCTCATAGGATAAACTGTCTGTATGCATGGGGCATATCTGGTAATAAGCAACTAATTTGTTAATTAGTTTAAATAAATGTGTTAAAAAACAATAAATTATTAGTATCAATCCTGTCAAATAATGTTGTTTGCAGATTTTGAAAAGGGGAAGTAATTTTTTCACTGTTCGGCCAGTTCGCTAAGAGCTTCATTTGAACCGGCAGGGTTGGTATTCAAATGCGGAACATCGCTATGATAAAAATGCTCCAGCCTGAAAATTGAATGAACAGGGAAGATTTGTTACCGTGTTTAATTATTAAACAGATATTCCTTCAGCTGCCAACCGGTAAGTTTTAGACTTATTTGTGAAAACCCGGATACACCATTACGAACATACTTAAGAAATTCCAGTGTGACGAACTGTTTATCTGCTTGCATTTTCCCGGAAGTGTACCCCAAAAATAAATTATACATTCTCAGCTAAATACAGCCGAAGGTTAAAAGAATTATTTATTTTAGATAAATAGGCATCGTTAAACCTGAACAAATCAAATATCCCGATATAAACAGTTTTTTCAGTTTTATTTATTTATTCAGGTTCTTTTGAAACTTTCCGAATGCAAATTATCTCAATGGGAAAAAATGATTCTGATATAGCAGGTGTAAAAAAATACAGGTGGATCATTCTCTCGTTGGTTTTCTTTGCAACCACTATCAATTATCTCGACAGGCAGGTGATCAGTTTGCTAAAGGACGACTACCTGGAGCCTTTGTTTGGATGGAATGAAACCGATTATGCCAATATTGTAATTTCCTTTCAGGTAACTTATGCAATTGGTATGATTGCTTCAGGTTTCATTATAGACAGGATCGGTACAAAATTAGGTTATGGGCTTGCGTTGACGGTCTGGAGCCTAGCATCTATTGGTCATGCCTTTGCAAGGTCTACAGTTGGATTTGCTATTGCAAGGGGAGTGTTGGGATTCAGCGAAGCCGGAAATTTCCCTGCTGCCATTAAAACAGTTGCAGAATGGTTCCCCAAAAAGGAACGTGCATTAGCCGCCGGAATTTTTAATTCCGGAACAAATGTGGGCGCCATTTTAGCGCCACTGACGGTTCCTTTGATCGCCGGAGCTTACGGGTGGGAATGGGCGTTCATAATTACAGGGGCTATCGGGCTTGTATGGTTAATTTTTTGGTGGATATTTTATGATAGTCCCCGGAAACATAAAAAAATATCACAGGAAGAATATAATTATATTCATTCTGATGATGCACTATCAAAAGATTCAGCAGAGGTTACAGAAAAAGTAAGGTGGATCACATTATTGGGCTACCGTCAGACCTGGGCCTTTGCGCTGTTGAAGTTTTTCACTGATCCGATCTGGTGGTTTATTTTATTCTGGCTCCCTTCTTTTTTGAATAAGCAATATGGAATGACAAAAATGGACCTTGCATTTCCTATAGCAGTTGTGTATACAATGGCGATGTTTGGCAGTATCGCCGGGGGATGGTTGTCTGGTCATTTTATTAATCGCGGATGGCCTGTATATAAGGCACGCCGAACGGCCTTACTTATATTTGCCTGTTGTGCTTTGCCGATGCTCTCGGCGCAATGGCTGGGCACATTCAATTACTGGTACGCTGTACTGATCATTGGTTTGGCTGCATCTGCCCACCAGGCATGGTCGGCAAATATATTCACTACGGTCTCGGATATGTTTCCAAAGAAAGCTGTAGCGTCAGTGGTTGGAATCGGTGGTATGATTGGTGCGGTTGGGGGCATCATCATTGCAAGAACAGCAGGATTACTGCTTGATCATTATAAAGCTTTGGGGTCGATTGAAACCGGATACTATATCATGTTTATTATTTGTGCCCTCGCTTACATCATAGCATGGTCATTGTTCAGCATACTTGTACCCAAAATGCCGAAAGCGAAAATTTAAAATTCTATTTTCTTCACAAAGTATAGTTTTCAAACAATTGCTGAGTCTTTGGCATAATCTGAAAATCAAGATACATGAATTGATAGAAATTAAATAGATTTATATCTGTTGATATTTATCAGCAAGTTTTCATAAAAAGTTGATAAACATTACATTGATTATGACACCTAATAACCAATTCACACTGCCATGAATCTAATCAATCAAAAACTGAAAGTTTCCGAGAAAATCGGTTATGCATTAGGAGATGGTGCGGCCAATATCGCCTGGCGGGGTGTCTCCACTTTCCTGTTTATATTTTATACCGATGTTTTTGGGTTAGATCCTGCAGCAGTAGGCCTGCTGCTCTTGATAGCGCGTTTCAGTGATGGCATTACTGATGTGATTATGGGGGTCATTGGCGACAGGACTGATACGAAATATGGGAAATTTCGTCCCTGGATATTATGGACGGCGATTCCCATGGGAGTCATATTGTCGTTGTTGTTCACCAGTCCGGACTTAAGCCCTGCAGGGAAAATCATTTATGCTTATACAACATATATCATTTTTACCCTGGTATATACCGCTAACAATATACCTTATGGCGCATTGATGTCAGTTATGACAGGTGACGATAAAGAGCGCACCAGTCTTGGATCTTACCGGATGGTTGGTGCGTTTACCGGGGGTATGATTGTACAGGGTGCTTTGTTGTTCCTGGTTGCTTACTTCGGAAATATTAATCCAACTATAGATGTTAGTAAGTTAGAAGATAAAAAATATGAAGTAACTGTTTCCTCTCCAGGGGATGTTAAAAATGTGAACATCAAAACCAGGGACGGTATTGCGCTTTTTACCTGGGCCGATGCCGTTAAAAGTAAGGGTGATAATATTCCTACGCAAGGAAAAAGCTTTTCAATGGAAGCCCAAAAAGATTATTCTTTTATCGTAACAGGCGAGGCAAATCTGAGTCCTGAGAACATAACGATCATCGACCAGAAGAAGGGTTACAGCAATGCGATCTATATATTGTCTGTATTCTTGTCTTTAGCCCTGCTCCTTACTTTTTATACTACAAAAGAAAGAGTAAAGCCACTGCAAACACAAAAAAGCAACCTGGCAAAGGACCTGAAAGATCTTGTGAATAACAGGCCATGGATAATATTACTGATCATTGGTTTGTTGTTCCAGGTGTACAACTCTATAAAGCAAGGTATTGTTGTCATTTATTTCACCCATTATCTGAACAATCAGTTGCTGTCGGCATCTTATATGGTGGCATTAATGCTCGCATCTATTGGTGGTGCCATGATAACGGCCCCATTGGGTAAAAGACTTGGTAAGCGAAATCTTTTCATTTATGCCTTGATTTTTTCAGGTGTTGTAAATGCCCTGCTTGTTCTGTGTGGTCCGGAAAATACAACAGGTATTTTTGCGCTGGGGATCATTTCTGAATTTGCCGCCGCCATATTTCCCACATTATTTTTTGCCATGCTGGGGGATGCCGCTGATTACTCTGAATTTAAAAACGGGCGAAGGGCCACCGGGCTTGTTTATTCGGCAGGTTCATTTTCCACCAAGTTTGGCGGTGGTGTTGCCGGAGCAATCATCGGGTTTGTCCTGGCTGCATTTCATTACAATGGTCAGGATGAAGTGGCCATCAAAGGTGCCGTGCCTGGTATCATCATGCTGATGAGCTGGGTGCCGGCACTGGTAGCATTTGTGGCCGCCGGGGTTATGGCATTCTATCCTTTAAATCAAAAGAAAATGGATGCTATAACTATTGAATTAAATAACCGGCGTGAGAAGGATATGGCCAAACAATAGAGAGAATATTATTAAGAATCTATTAAAATACAGATATGAAATTCGGATATTTTGATGATAAGAACAGGGAGTATGTGATCACTAACCCACAAACGCCATGGCCATGGATCAATTACCTGGGTAATGAAGATTTTTTTTCTCTGATTTCAAACACCGCCGGCGGTTATTCTTTCTATAAAGATGCAAAGTTCCGCCGTTTAACGCGCTATCGGTATAATAATGTGCCAATGGACAGCGGTGGGCGCTACTTCTACATTAAAGATGAAGATACAACCTGGTCTCCGGGATGGAAACCATGTAAAACTCCGCTCGATGCCTACGAATGCCGGCATGGAATGAATTACACGTCCATACAGGGAGAAAAGAATGGCGTTACTGCCAAAGTCCTGTTCTTTGTTCCTTTGAAGGCCTGGGCAGAAGTTCAAAAACTAACGTTAACGAATACTTCATCGGCTTTAAAGAAACTTAAAATCTTTTCGTTTGCAGAATGGTGTTTGTGGAATGCTGCTGCGGATATGGAAAACTTTCAGCGTAATTTCTCAACCGGAGAAGTTGAAGTTGAAGATTCAGTCATTTATCATAAAACAGAATACAAAGAGCGCCGTGATCATTACGCCTATTATTCAGTGAATACACCCATAAAAGGATTCGATACGGATCGTGAAACTTTTTTTGGTCTGTACAACGGATTCGATGAACCAAAGGTTGTCGCTGATGGTAATCCAACAAATACGATCGCCCATGGCTGGTCGCCCATAGCATCGCATTGTATCGAAGTAGAACTTCAACCGGGCGAATCGAAAGATTTTGTTTTCGTTTTAGGATATGTCGAAAATGCTGAATCTGAAAAATGGGAATCAAAAAATATCATCAATAAAACAAAAGCTAAAGCCACCATTGCAAATTTTGATACGGCTCAGAAAGTTGATGTTGCTTTTGCAGAACTGCGTGCTTATTGGGATAACCTGCTGAGCGTTTATACGGTCAATTCCGGCGATGATAAACTCGACCGTATGGTCAATATCTGGAACCAATACCAGTGTATGATCACTTTCTGTTTCTCGCGCTCTGCTTCTTATTTTGAAAGCGGCATCGGTCGTGGCATGGGATTCCGGGATTCTAACCAGGATCTTATCGGGTTTGTGCACCAAATCCCTGAACGCGCCCGCGAACGCATCATAGATATTGCCTCAACACAGTTCCAGGATGGCGGTTGCTATCACCAGTACCAGCCGCTTACTAAAAAAGGCAACAACGATATCGGCGGCGGTTTCAACGACGATCCGATGTGGCTGATCCTGGGCACCATCAGCTATATCAAAGAGTCCGGAGATTTCGGCATTCTTGATGAGATGGTTCCATTCGATAACGATATAAGTGTAGCCAGGACATTATTCGATCACCTCACCGTTTCGTTTGACCATGTTGTGAACAACCTCGGACCTCATGGATTGCCATTGATCGGACGCGCC
>JBGSHT010000149.1:0-5790 GCA_041752135.1 Chitinophagaceae bacterium
GAAGATATCATTCAGCTTATGGCTTTTAACAGCGTCCTGTAATTCTTTGGGCACCATTTCTTCACCGAAGAACCAGCCGGTATCACCTTGTGTTGTATTGCCATCCATGGTATATTCATCGGAAAGTTTCTCCCAGGAAACGCCATCTGAATGCTTTTTCAAAATAACTTTTTTAAGCTCGTCTATTTCAGACTTAGACAAAGATCCGCCATCCAGGAAAATATAACTGCACCGGTAATTAACTGTTTCTGTAGCTTCAATTACTTTATAAGTAACATAGCCAACAGAAAATACATCACCTTTATTTTGTTTGAGCAAGCGCTTTTCAATGAGGGCAGTATCTCTTCCGTATGACAGGTAAAGCAATGTTGGTTTGAGCGGTGCATTGGCATCAATGAATTTTTGTGCCTGTGCCACGGTTGTGATCTTTTCAAATTGTTCCCTGACAGTCAGCTGGGCAAATAAGGGTGTTGAAAAAAGCAGCATCAATCCTAAAAGTCCATTTTTCATATTGTTTTATTTAGTCCGGTCCTAAAAGAAATACCATCAGAAATATTCTTGTGGCACATTTTCGAAGGTACAATTTTTTCTCATAGAATACACCATGTGTATGCATGGGTCATATCTGCTAATAAGCAATTAATTTGTTAATTAGTTTAACTAAATGTGTTAAAAAACAATAAATTATCTGTATCAATCCGGTCATTAATGTTGTTTGCAGACTTTGAAAAGGGGAAGTAAATTGTTCACTGTCCGACCAGTTCAATAAACACTTCATTTGAACCGGCAGTGTTGGTATTCAAATGCGGAACATCGCTATGATAAAAATGCGCCAGCCTGAAAATTGAATGAACAGGGAAGGTTTGTTGCCGGGTTTAATTATTAAACAGTTATTCCTTCAGCAGCCAGCAGGTAAGTTTTAGACTTATTTGTGAAAACCGGATACACAGTTAGAACATCCTTAAGAAATTCCAGTGTGGCGAACTGTTTACCTGCTTGCATTTTTCAGGAATTGTATCCAAAATAAATTTTACATTCTCAGCTAAATACAGCCGAAGGTTAAAAGAATTATTTATTTTAGATAAACAGGTATCGTTAATCCAGAACAAATCAAATATCCCGATATAAACAGTTTTTTCAGTTTTATTAATTTATTCAGGTTCTATTGAAAGCTCCCGAATGCAAATTATCTCAATGAGAAAAAATGATTCTGATATAGCAGGTGTAAAAAAGTACAGGTGGATCATACTCTCGCTGGTTTTCTTTGCAACCACTATCAATTATCTCGACAGGCAGGTGATCAGTTTGCTAAAGGACGACTACCTGGAGCCTTTGTTTGGATGGAATGAAACCGATTATGCCAATATTGTAATTTCCTTTCAGATAACCTATGCAATTGGTATGATTGCTTCGGGTTTCATTATAGACAGGATCGGCACAAAATTAGGTTATGGGCTTGCGTTGACAGTCTGGAGCCTTGCATCTATTGGTCATGCCTTTGCAAGGTCTACAGTGGGATTTGCCATTGCAAGGGGGGTGTTGGGATTCAGCGAAGCAGGAAATTTCCCCGCTGCCATTAAAACAGTTGCAGAATGGTTCCCCAAAAAGGAACGTGCATTAGCCGCCGGAATTTTTAATTCAGGAACAAATGTAGGCGCCATTTTAGCGCCACTGACGGTTCCTTTGATCGCCGGAGCTTACGGGTGGGAATGGGCGTTCATAATTACAGGGGCTATCGGGCTTATATGGTTAATTTTTTGGTGGATATTTTATGATAGTCCCCGGAAGCATAAAAAAATATCAGAGGAGGAATATAATTATATTCATTCTGATGATGCATCATCACAAGATTCAACAGAGGTTACCGAAAAAGTAAGGTGGATCACATTATTGGGCTACCGTCAGACCTGGGCCTTTGCGCTGTTGAAGTTTTTCACTGATCCGATCTGGTGGTTTATTTTATTCTGGCTACCTTCTTTTTTGAATAAGCAATATGGGATGACAAAAATGGACCTTGCATTTCCTATTGCAGTTGTGTATACGATGGCGATGTTTGGCAGTATCGCCGGGGGATGGTTGTCTGGTCATTTTATTAATCGTGGATGGCCTGTATATAAGGCACGTAGAACGGCCTTACTTATATTTGCCTGTTGTGCTTTGCCGATGCTCTCGGCACAATGGCTGGGCACCTTCAATTACTGGTACGCTGTACTGATCATTGGGCTGGCTGCATCTGCCCACCAGGCATGGTCGGCAAATATATTCACGACGGTGTCGGACATGTTTCCAAAGAAAGCTGTAGCGTCTGTGGTGGGTATCGGTGGAATGATTGGCGCGGTTGGAGGGATCATCATTGCAAGAACAGCTGGATTGCTGCTTGATCATTATAAAGCTTTGGGATCGATTGAAGCCGGGTACTATATCATGTTTATAATTTGTGCCCTCGCATACATCATTGCATGGTCATTGTTCAGCATACTTGTGCCAAAAATGCCGAAAGCGAAAATTTAAAATTCTGTTTTTTCTCAAAGCATGGTTTTCAAACAATTGCAGAGTCTTTGGCATAACCTGAAAAACAAAGAACCAGAATTGATGGAAATAAAATAGATTTATGCTTAAGCTTATTTTCAACCCATATTGCGAAAGAGTTGAAATCCCCTATGTTGAAAATGACAACTAAAAACATATTCTCACAGACATGAATCTGATCAATCAAAAGCTGAAAGTTTCCGAGAAAATCGGTTATGCATTAGGTGATGGAGCAGCCAATATCGCCTGGCGGGGTGTATCCACTTTCCTGTTTATCTTTTATACCGATGTTTTTGGGTTAGATCCTGCAGCTGTAGGCCTGCTACTCTTGATAGCGCGTTTCAGTGATGGTGTTACAGATGTGATCATGGGGGTTATTGGCGACAGGACGGATACGAAATATGGAAAATTTCGTCCCTGGATATTATGGACTGCGATTCCCATGGGCGTCATATTATCGTTGTTGTTCACCAGCCCTGACTTAAGCCCTGCCGGGAAAATCATTTATGCTTATACAACGTATATCATTTTTACACTAGTATATACAGCAAACAATATTCCCTATGGTGCATTAATGTCAGTTATGACAGGTGATGATAAAGAGCGCACCAGTCTTGGATCTTACCGGATGGTTGGTGCGTTTACCGGGGGTATGATTGTACAGGGTGCTTTGTTGTTCCTGGTTGCATACTTCGGTAATATTAATCCAACAATAGATGTTAGTAAGTTAGAAGATAAAAAATATGCAATAACTGTTTCCTCTCCAGGGGATGTTAAAAATGTGAACATCAAAACCAAGGACGGTATTGCACTTTTTACCTGGGCCGATGCCGTTAAGAGGGAGGGTGATAATATTCCTACGCAAGGAAAAAGCTTTTCAATGGAAGCCCAAAAAGATTATTCTTTTATCGTAACAGGCGAGGCAAATCTGAATGCAACAAACATAACAATCATCGACCAGAAGAAGGGTTACAGCAATGCGATCTATATATTGTCTGTATTCTTGTCTTTAGCCCTGCTCCTTACTTTTTATACTACAAAAGAAAGGGTAAAGCCACTGCAAACACAAAAAAGCAACCTGGCAAAGGACCTGAAAGATCTTGTGAAAAACAGGCCCTGGATAATATTACTGATCATTGGTTTGTTATTCCAGGTATACAACTCTATAAAGCAAGGTATTGTTGTCATATATTTCACCCATTATCTGAACAATCAGTTGCTGTCGGCATCTTATATGGTGGCATTAATGCTCGCATCCATTGGTGGTGCCATGATAACGGCCCCATTGGGTAAAAGACTTGGTAAGCGAAATCTTTTTATTTATGCCTTGATTTTTTCAGGTGTTGTAAATGCCCTGCTTGTACTGTGTGGTCCGGAAAATACAACAGGTATTTTTGTGCTGGGGATCGTTTCTGAATTTGCCGCCGCCATATTCCCCACACTGTTTTTTGCCATGCTGGGGGATGCCGCTGATTACTCTGAATATAAAAACGGGCGAAGGGCCACCGGGCTTGTTTATTCGGCAGGTTCATTTTCCACCAAGTTTGGCGGGGGTGTTGCCGGAGCAATCATCGGGTTTGTCCTTGCTGCATTTCATTACAATGGTCAGGATGAAGTGGCCATCAAAGGTGCCGTACCCGGTATCATCATGCTTATGAGCTGGGTGCCGGCACTGGTAGCATTTGTGGCCGCCGGGGTTATGGCATTCTATCCTTTAAATCAAAAGAAAATGGATGCTATAACTATTGAATTAAATAACCGGCGTGAGAAGGATATGGCCAAACAATAGATATGATATTATTAAGAATCTTTTAAAATACAGATATGAAATTCGGATATTTTGATGATAAGAACAGGGAGTATGTGATCACTGACCCACAAACGCCATGGCCATGGATCAATTACCTGGGTAATGAAGATTTTTTTTCTCTGGTTTCAAATACCGCCGGCGGATATTCTTTCTATAAAGATGCCAAGTTTCGTCGGTTAACGCGCTATCGTTATAATAATGTGCCAATGGACAGCGGTGGGCGCTACTTCTCCATTAAAGATGAAGATACAACCTGGTCTCCGGGTTGGAAACCCTGTAAAACACCGCTCGACGCTTACGAATGCCGGCATGGAATGAATTACACATCCATACAGGGAGAAAAGAATGGCGTTACTGCCAAAGTCCTGTTCTTTGTTCCTCTGAAGACCTGGGCCGAAGTTCAAAAACTAACGTTAACGAATAACGCTGCTACCATAAAGAAACTTAAACTCTTTTCATTTGCAGAATGGTGTTTGTGGAATGCTGCTGCGGATATGGAAAATTTTCAGCGTAATTTCTCAACTGGTGAAGTTGAAGTTGAAGATTCGGTTATTTATCATAAAACAGAATACAAAGAACGCCGGGACCATTACGCCTATTATTCAGTGAATACACCCATAAAAGGATTTGATACGGATCGTGAAACCTTTTTTGGACTCTACAACGGATTCGATGAACCAAAGGTTGTAGCCGATGGTAATCCAACAAATACGGTCGCCCATGGCTGGTCGCCCATTGCATCTCACTGCATTGAGGTGGAACTTCAGCCCGGTGAAACGAAAGATTTTGTTTTCGTTTTAGGATATATCGAAAATGCTGAATCCGAAAAATGGGAATCGAAAAATATCATCAATAAAACAAAAGCCAAAGCCACCATTGCCAATTTTGATTCGGCACAAAAAGTTGATGTTGCTTTTGCAGAACTGCGTGCATACTGGGATAACCTGCTGAGCGTTTATACAGTGAATTCCGGCGATGAGAAGCTCGACCGCATGGTCAATATCTGGAACCAATACCAGTGTATGATCACTTTCTGTTTCTCGCGCTCTGCTTCTTATTTTGAAAGCGGCATAGGACGTGGTATGGGATTCCGGGATTCTAACCAGGATCTTATAGGCTTTGTACACCAGATCCCGGAGCGCGCCCGTGAACGCATCATAGATATTGCCTCAACACAGTTCCAGGATGGCGGTTGCTATCACCAGTACCAGCCGCTTACTAAAAAAGGCAACAACGATATCGGCGGCGGTTTCAACGACGATCCCATGTGGCTGATCCTGGGCACCATCAGCTATATCAAAGAGTCCGGCGATTTCGGCATTCTTGATGAGATGGTTCCATTCGATAACGATATAAGTGTAGCCAGGACATTATTCGATCACCTCACCGTTTCGTTTGACCATGTTGTGAACAACCTCGGACCTCATGGATTGCCATTGATCGGACGCGCC
>JBGSHT010000150.1:0-2559 GCA_041752135.1 Chitinophagaceae bacterium
ACTCGTGGTCACAACCGACTGGGCTGGAATTGCCACGGCGCTCGCCAACGGGCACGTGGATTTTGCCTGGATGGGACCGTGTGGCTATGTGCTGGCGAATCGAAATGGCGGTGCGGAGGCGATTGCTACCGTCAAGTATGACGGGAAGCCATATTACCACGCTATTATTGTGGCCCGGCCGGGATTAAACATTGCCGACTGGCCAAACGATGCGAAGGGATTGAGCATTTCCTTCGCCGATCGAGGCTCAACGTCGGGTTGGCTGATCCCAACCCATTGGTTCAAGACAAAGGGGATCGACCCAAAGACGTACTTCAAGTATCGCGAAGGCGCGTCACATCCGGCTAACGAAATAGCTGTGGCCAACGGGCACGTGGATTTGGCCACGGATTACGATCGGAATCTCTATAGTATGATCGAGCGAGGCTTGATATCCAAAGACTCGGTCAAGGTCATCTGGACTTCCGATCGGCTTCCGAATGACGCGCTGGTCGCACGTAAAGGGATCAATCCCGCGCTTGTTGCCAAATTGAGGTCGGCGGCGCTGGCGATTACAGAGGATCAGGCGAGGACCATCTTGCCGAAGCACTATACGGGCTGGATAGCTGCGGATCATTCCTCCTACAAGCCGATCGAGGATGCGGGTATCGCGGTCGGAGTCATCAAGAAATAAAGTATCGGAATATTACACTGGTCTCCTTCCAGCGACTCGATGTTCAACGGCGCCGGGCAATCCGGTTTGTTGCAATTCTCGCTGCAGTTGTTGCGGTCTATTCGATTTGCTTGCATTTTGCCGAGGTTGATCTTCACCGGCTTTGGACCGGTTTGCCGCGAATGGCTCAATGGGCCGCGCGGGCATGGCCCCCGGACTTTTCCGACTTTCAGACGTTGCTGACACGGGCGGCAGAAACCCTTGCAATGGCGACTTTGGGCACAACGCTCGGTGCCATCATCGCCATTCCTATGTGCCTGATAGCCGCTCGCACCATTGCAATATCCGCGGTCATCTATCTTCCGGCTCGGTGGCTTCTCAATGCTCTTCGTGGAGTCGACAGCTTCGTCTTCGCGCTGCTGTTCGTGGCGGCCGTGGGTCTTGGGCCCTTTGCGGGACTGTTGGGCATAGCTGTCCATTCAGCCGGCTCGATTGCCAAATTGTGGGCCGAGACGATCGAGTCCGCTGAAAAGGGGCCCTTGGAGGCGGCGAGAATGACCGGGGCGGGGGAGGTGAAAGTCGCGATCTTTGCTCTCCTGCCGGAGGTTCTGCCTTCGGTCGTTTCGATCACGCTCTACATCTGGGAATTCAATATTCGGGCTTCAACCGTCCTTGGAATTGTTGGAGCCGGCGGTCTCGGGCAGGAACTCAAGAGCGGGATTGACCTTCTCGATTTTCCGAGGGTCTTCGCAATTCTGATCATCATTCTTGTGATGGTCACTATGGTTGATCAAACCAGTGCATTCATTCGTAAGCGACTGACATGAGTTCTGTGAACGGCATAGAGGTCCGCGATCTTTGGATGAAATACGGTGACAGGAGGGTCTTTGAAGGATTTTCGATGACCGCGGCTCCTGGCGAATTCGTGGCCTTGATTGGACCCAGTGGGGTCGGAAAGACCAGCCTGCTCCGCTGCATCGCGCAATTGACTGATGCTGATCACGGTGAGATTTACGCCGCAGGTCACCCGATGCACAATTTGCGTGGACGCTCATTGCGTCTGGCAAGACGGGACATCGCTTACGTTTTTCAACAGTTCAATCTGGTGCGACGCAGGTCCGCAATCACAAACGTCATTTCCGGCCGGCTTTCCACGATGCCGCTGTGGCGTCTGACGACCGGCCTATATTCGAGCGTGGATCGAAAGGCGGCTTACGCGGCGCTAGACCGCGTCGGGCTGCTCGAACACGCTATGCAACGGTCTGACGAGATGTCGGGCGGGCAGCAGCAGCGTGTTGCCATAGCGCGAGCCATCGTCCAGCGAAGCAAAGTCATCCTGGCGGATGAGCCCGTGGCAAGCCTTGATCCCGAAGCATCGGTCAGCGTGTTGACGCTGCTGCGGGATATTGTGATCGAAAAACGCATGACCCTGCTCTGCAGTCTGCACCAGCCCGCGCTCGCCAAACGATTTGCCGACAAGTCTGTGACGTTGCGAGCGCCGGTCAGTCTCGCAAAGAACTCCGGCAGACCGTGAGATGTCGATTTGTCAAGCGTGAATGCGACCTCAATGGCCGCGCACGATTTCGTAGGCAAAATCGCTTCACGTCGCCGTGAAGCCGTAACTATTTCGGCGGACGTGTCGAAACCCCTTACAGGGCCACCGAGGTGGCTTGTTTGCCGAGGAAATCAGCATGTTAAATCAGCCCAACACGTCACGCCGTAAGCTGCTCCAGTTCGCCATAGGCGCAGGCGTCATTGCTTGGTCCGCCTTCACTCTACCGACCGCATCCTTCGCGTATGACGAAAATTCAAAGGCCGCCATCAATATTGACAATGCAGGCGTCGCTCTGCGTGGCACCGACCCGGTGGCCTATTTCACAGCCGGAAAGCCGACCGCCGGCGACAAG
>JBGSHT010000151.1:0-2230 GCA_041752135.1 Chitinophagaceae bacterium
GCAGGTGGAAGGCAACGGTGTTTTAAAAACCCATACCCGCACTAATTTACCGGTAACGGCCAGTGGATATTTGTATATTTATGTGAGCAATGAAACACCCAATATCGATGTGTTCTTTGACAATTTGCAGGTGAGTCATGTCAGGGGGCCGCTCCTTGAAGAAACGCATTATTATCCGTTTGGACTTACTATGGCGGGGATATCTTCTAAATCCGCAAACGGGGTTGAGAATAAATACAAGTTTAATAAGGGAAGTGAACTTCAGAACAAGGAGTTCTCGGATGGAACAGGGCTCGAGATGTATGCAACCAATTTTAGGGAGCTTGACCCGCAACTCGGCAGGTGGTGGCAAATTGATCCGAAACCGGACTATGGCCAAAGCTTATATGCAGCAATGAATAATAACCCTATTAGATATAATGACCCTTTTGGAGACACTGTTAGAGGAGATCAAAAGGCAATTAATGGTTATTTAAATGCAGTCAATAAAGGAATTACGGACGGCAACAAATCAGTCTCTGATTTGAATAAAGAAAGGGCTGATGCTGTAAGTAGTGGTGCATCTTCAAATAAACTGAATAAAATAGACAGGAAAATAGGGAATGCACAAAATAGGCTAAACGGATTCAATGCGTCATTGAGTGAGTACAAAAAGCTAGATGCATCTACGCAAGTATATAATGTTGCCTTAAACCCCAGTTTATCTCAAAAAGATGCTCTTGGAAATACTACAAATACAGGGATAACATACTTTGATAAAACTAATAAATCGGTACAGATTGAAATACCAGGAAGTGGAGAAACTGCTATTCTTGCACACGAATTTAATCATGCCTATCAATTCGAAGAAGGTGCAATTAGTCTAGGCTTTAGTCCCAATGCATTAGCCAAAGGGTTTCTTTTGGATGCCACTGATGAAGCTGCGGGATACGATCGGCAATCATTGTTCGGATCAATTGAATATGGTATGAATACAGTTGCTGGCGTGCATGCAAATGCTTTATACTCATCATTGCCAACTACAAGTACGACAGTTCATTCTGTCGAAGCGGTAAAAGCTGCTGCAGATATAGGTAATACGAAAGGTCTTCAACGAGCTGCAACATTTTATAACCAAGCATTTAGAGTGAATGGCACAACATATTATTAGCAAATACGGTATATTTTTAATATTAGCGACAATACTTTCTGTCATTGGTTGCACTCAAAAGTTGTCTGGCGAATATACTTCGCGTAAACAAAACATGATTGACAAATCCGTATTGGTGTTAAATAACGACAGTACATTTTATTATAGGATTAACACCGACTTAAGAGGCAGTACTCTTCTTCATGGGAACTGGCGTTTAAAAAGGGATACTGTTATATTAAGAATTATGGAACCCTTTAATGACGATAGCCTAATCAAGAAAGAAAAGGTAATCTGTAAATTAAGCGCAAGTAACAAAATAACAGTTATAGTGCAGGATTCAGTTCCTTTTACACTTGCCAAAGTATTCATTAACGATGCTGATACTCCAATTGAATTGGATGATCATGCTCAAGCTTATGTAAAAGATAATATTTATAAAGTGAGGGTACAGTATCAAGGCATAGCAAGCAGGGAATTTTCTATAAGTCATAATTCATGCAATGATGTTACAGTCATGATTTATGATAAGCAATTTATTCCATCAATATACTTAATTGCTATAAGAAAATGGATTGTACAGAAACGGGGCCTCATTCCATTGAATGAAAGTAATCTACCGTTTAAGAATGACATATACTACAAAGTCAAATAAGTTGCTTTTCTAGTGGTGTGCCAAACATGTAATAAGTTGCTTATCTGTGGTTCGTAAATAGCAGCCTGTTCCAGATTTAAACAAAAACATATCCCTAAGGAACGGATATTAATTGACCTTACTAAAATTTCGAACGAACTTACAAAGCCACCAACCGCCTGCAAAAGGTGGTTGATTTTGTAACAGCCAATAATAAACTGGGTGATTTCAATGATGGCACCAATGGCAGCAATATCGATTACGCCTATGACGGAAATGGCAACCTCACCCTGGACAATAATAAAGCCATCAGCGCTATTGTATACAACCACCTGAACCTGCCTTCTGTGATTACCGTAACGGCAAAGGGAAATATCACCTATACCTATGACGCATCGGGCAGTAAGCTCAAAAAAGTGACGGTGGATAATTCCGTAGGGGGAAAGACCATCACCACCACCACTACC
>JBGSHT010000152.1:0-2748 GCA_041752135.1 Chitinophagaceae bacterium
CCTGCAGGCCAACAGCTGGTGGAACGCCGCAGCTACACCCGGCACGGCGGTGAGTCCGCTCAACGACCTGATCCTGGCCATGGCCACGGCCATTGCGCCGGTGAGTGGCGGCAAGGCGCTGGCCACAGAGTTGCAGGCGGCAACGGTGCTGTCGCCCAATATCACTTCCTTTCTGGGTTCGCAGAGTAATGTGGCCGGCAGACCCAAAGCTTATATCAACTGGATCCTGCTGGATGAGCAGTTTAAGTATGTATCCACGGGCAGTGGATTTGAGCAGGTGGATAACAACGGTGTTTTAAAAACCCATATGCGCACTAATTTACCGGTAACGGCCAGTGGATATTTGTATATTTATGTGAGCAATGAAACACCCAATATCGATGTGTTCTTTGACAATTTGCAGGTGAGCCATGTTAGGGGGCCGCTGGTGGAAGAGACGCATTATTATCCGTTTGGAATGCAAATGCAGGGCATTTCAAGCAAATCTTTATCATTTGGAAATCCATCAAACAGATTTAAATACAACAGTAAAGAAGAACAAAGAAAAGAGTTCTCTGACGGCTCAGGTCTGGAATGGCTTGACTATGGTGCAAGGATGTATGATCAGCAGATTGGGAGATGGCATGTAATTGATCCAATGGCTGAATCAGATAGAAAAGCTACTCCTTATGCATACGTATTCAACAATCCTTTATTATTTATTGACCCTGATGGAATGTTTGGAGACTACTACAGAACAGATGGTTCTTATTTAGGCAATGATGGTATTGATGATGACAAGGCTTATGTAGTTAAAGATGAGGCTGTTCGCTCCGGAGAAACAGATGTAAATACAGGAGTTACTAAATGGGTACTAAGTAAAAGCGGAATAACCGATTTGGGGGTTACAAATACAACACTTATCGCTTTTGCTGCAGTAATTAACCAAGAATCAGGTGGAGCTAAAGATGAATCGTATGCAATTGCTAATACCACTATGAATTTTCTATCAGAGGGAGGATCTTCTTCTTTGAAAACTTTAGAAGATGTGAGTTTATATGACAACTCATTTGCACAAGGTGCAACTCAAGAGAATTATAATGACTTTTTAAAATTATCACCACGAAATCAGAACAGCAAATTTGCTATAGGTGCTGCAATTAATGCTATTGGTAATAGTAAGGGGATGCGTGGGTTTTCTGACTACTCCAGTGGAGCAGATTCATGGGATGGTATTGATCTAGTTTCCAGTAAGTGGACTAATGCCCATAGGGGGTATAGTTGGAGCTCCGATTCAAAAGATTTATTAATGCGGTATAAAAATGATAACAATGGAGGAGTTGATGTTGCAAATTTTTCTTATAAATCTAATAACTATGAAATCTCGGCAAGGAAAATAGTTGGAAAAACATTGTACACAAATTTGCAGGGTGGTCGAGGAGAACGCAAGCAAAACAATAAAAGATTTAATTAAATTCTCCGTCAATGTTCAAAATAAAATTTTATAGTAATATGATTCTGAAATTGTTCCTGATATGTGTCATACAGCTCGAAGCAAGTTGTGATTTTAAAACAAATCACACGAGTAAAGTAAATTTGGATCATAATACATCAGAAAATTCGGAAAGATTAATTAATAGAGATCATGAATTTAAACGTTGGCTGATCGATACATTATATGAATTAAATAATTCAAATCAAAATATTGTAAATAAATCGAAAGGAATTAAGAAGGAAATCACTGTTTCTCCAGATTCTCTAGGGTTATCCATTATTGATAAGTATGATTCTATTGTCGCTTCAAATGAAGATTTTAAGCAAAAAGATGTAAGGGACTTGATTATGCTTTTTAGAGAATACGAAGAATTTCCAAAAGGAAATTTCATATTAAGTTTCCAAACAGATTATTTTTATACACCTTCAATGGTGCCCAAGTTACCTTATGATATGACATTTAATATCGATAATATAAAAATTATTGAGCAAGGAGAAGTAATATCTTATTATAGTTATATAAGAGGAAGATTGTCATATAAAGAAGTAATGCAATTTACACCCGATGGAAGGAAAAAAAATGAGCGAATCAACTTTATATGGGATGGGAAAAAATTAATCAAGAGAAAATTAGAATAATTTAACTTGGGTAAACACATTACTATCCGTTTGGCATGGCTCAAGCGGGAATAAGATCTAAAGCATTAGCCTTCGGAGGTGCTGAAAATAAGTATAAATTTGCAGGGAAAGAAAGACAAGCTAGAGAATTTTCATATGGAAGCGGTTTAGAATACCTTGATTTTGGAAACCGTATATATTACCCACAGATAGGCCGTTGGCATGTGTTAGACCCTATGGCAGATAAGATGCGTAGGCATTCACCTTATAACTATGCGTTTAATAATCCACTTCGTTTTATAGACCCAGATGGAATGATCCCAACAGATATTGTAAGCTCCCCCTCTTTTAGTGCCAGTTTCAATTTGTGTTTTTTTGTAATCATCAATTTTCAACAACTTCATAAAAAAAAACTACAACAGATCCTTCCCAGAGATTATGTATTCACCCTATTCAGTACAAGAAAATGCCTGACATATATTGTTAATGTAGTTCCTCCGGTTAAACGTACTGTGACATCTCAAACTGGTACTGCTGTGCAATCGCCCTGGCTTCAATAGTGAAGTCTTCCTTTTCTGAAGCATAAATAATTGCCCGGCTGACGTTCACGAGTATGCCGCAATCCGCTATCATGGCCTTTTCAGATATCTCCTTCAG
>JBGSHT010000153.1:0-3947 GCA_041752135.1 Chitinophagaceae bacterium
CTCTTTCAATATGGTGATATTGCTGTTTTCAGCCAGGAAAAGGGAAGTACCTTTTATAGGCTCAAATTTTGGGCTACCATCGTATTCTACTTTAACTGTGGCTGTTTTTCGGTCAACCTTTGCCGTTTGGGGAATTTCCGCATCAATCATTGCTTCTTCTGCAGCGTCTGTTCCTGCAACACTGGCCAGTACATTATCCTTTTCCGAACCTTCCGGAATATTGGAAAAATCAGCCGGTAATTTATCCGGTTCATTAAAAGTCCAGGGGCCGTTGAAGGAAGCCGATTTGAACCAACGACCAGCAATAAGAATATAAATGGTACCCGTTGCGTCATCCCTGATAATATTATTAGGTGAATTGGAAACATAAGACAAATTCGTGCCTTCAATATTCTTATACACAGCCTCGCCTTTTGATTGTATTACCTCTGCAGGTTCGGTACTCACTACAATATCAGTAACTTCGGGCTTCTCTGTTGATGCTTTACCATCGTTGCTTTCTTTCTCCTGCTTTTTAATCTGATCATTGATGGAACTTACTTTTTTCGACATAGACTTTTCTACAGTCCAGCCACTGGTCACTGAATTTGATTTATACCAGTTACCTCCAACATACATGTTCCACTGATTGCCTTCTTTAAAAATCAATGTCGGGGTATTTAAAACCCTTTCAGCATCCAGGTCTTTATCTTTTTTAATCTTTGGCTCTCCGTCAAGTATTACCAGGCTTGTAGGCTTATTGGTATAAATGATTTTTGGAGGATCATTATTATAGATCTCGGCGTTTGGATAATCTCTTCTGATGGTAGCTACGATAGCATCTATTGCTATTTCCAGATTCCATTTAGGGATCTCAGATTCCAGGAATGCAATAAACAGATCCTCTTTTTCCTTATTTCCCACTCCGGAAAATTTTACATTGATGATGTCAATTGAATCCAGATAAGCAGTTCTGCTATTTTTATCAGTAGACATATAGGATGTATAGAATATAGCACCGTAGACTGCTTCAGATTTGGCTGTTTCATTAACAGATACGGCAGCATGACCCCAAAGTTTGTTCCCTTCAAATTTTTCAAACTGGGGTTGATAGATTGTTACTTTGCCGCCATTCTTAAAAGGGATCTCCTTGGGCCAGCCCGTTTGCGCGTTAACGGAAAAGCATCCTGCAATAAAGAGGACACTTAGCGTAAACCAATGTTTGTTCTTCATATTACCTTGCAATTTGGGAATTATAAATTAATCTAAATCAATCTATTTCTTTGAAAAACGCATCATGGCAATATCCCCCGTTATAAGGGTAAGTGTATTGCCATCCGTTACAGACCAACTGTTGATTTTCTTAAGGGTTTCCAGAAAAGTCGTTTCACCCTGGCCCTGGCAAAACATGCGGGTCATGGCCATAGGGTCATTAAAATTGATCTTATTGCCATCGACATTAAGTTGGCCATTAAAATTATTACAACTGGTATTGCCTGAAATTTTACCTGCAGCTAAATCAAAAGTGATCGTGGGTTTTTTTTCCGGGTATAGCCCGTCGAATGCGATCCGGGGCCCTGTAATATAATTCAATTCCCAGGTGCCATTTAAAACAGCTGTGTCTGTCATATTACCGGTAGATTTTTTGGAATTGTTGCATGCCGCGAAAAAGGTTAAAGCGACAAAAAGAACTGAAATTAATTTCATATCGATGTTTTACCTCATGAAATTAGGGTAAAATCATCGGCGTTTTTTTACAAACACGTTCAAAATTACAATTTGATACAAAAAAACGTTCTCATTAAAGGCTAATATGAGCAATTCTGTTAATCATTTTCCAGTTTCGCCTTCAATTTATCCAGGCTCTCCTGCATCAAAGGACCCTTCATGTCAGCAGCCATCATTCCATAGAATTTCTCCCAGGGATACCATTTTAATTTTTCGATGATGAACCATACAACCTGCACCGAATCAGCCTGCCTTTTTTCGACGCTGAATCCGGATTCCATAGGCCGGTTTTCCCCAAGGGTCATGGTTGTGACCAGTCCCATTTCGTTATTCTCGGTTACAACAAGTGTATTCTTTCCGCCACGCTGATCGGTCCAGAACATGGCAGAACCTGTATCTGAAGGATTGGGTTTGGGTATAACAGTAAAATCATTTACTCCCGACAACAAACCATTCCATTCTGGCCAGTTTCGCAGATCCCGGATTTCTGAAAGCACAGGAGATGCTTCACCGTGAACAATGACCCATTTGGATGTCATAACTTCTCCGGGCAATAATGAGGAAATTGCCAGCAAAACAAGACTGAGCCCGGTGAACGCTATCAATATTGGTTTAATAAATCGCATATTTTTTATTCCCAGCGGAACACTTTTATGGCTATCGCATACAACACAATACCCCAAATCAACAGGTAGCCTATCTGGCTGCCGCATTGCATCAGGTGATCTCCTTCAAAAGCTATGTTTCGCATTGCTTCATTCAAATGGGTAAGCGGTAATATTTTACAAATGGGCTGCAGCCAGCTCGGAAAATTTTCTACCGGGAAAAAAGTTCCGGCCAGCAGGAACTGTGGCAGGGTTACCAGGTTGGCAAAAGGCGGGATCGTGCTTTCGGTTGTGGCCAGACCGCTAACGATAAAGCCAAAACCCATAAAAACAAGTAATCCCAGTAAACTAAGAACCATCAATTCCATAAATGTCACCCAGCCATGTATTAGGGTAAACTTAAAAGCAAAATGACCGATCACCAGGATAACAACTGCCGTGATCATCTGGAAAATGATCCGGCCCAATCCTTCGCCAAAAATAATATAGGACCTTTTAACGGGCGTAGCGAAAAAGCGCTTCAGTACAAGCGTTTGCCTGAGATTAAAAAATATAAACGCCACGCCAAAAACACCCGCACTCAAAAGCGAAAAACCCAATTGTCCCGGCAAGATAAAATCAATGGTCCGATAAATTCTGCCGGGAATCTGGGTGAGTTCCGTAAATGCATAAATGGGCCGGTTTGGATCGATCTTTCGATCTATCTCAGCAATACTTTGCTGAATGATGGATTGCAGCAGGCCCAACCGATCAACCGAAGCCGTAGAAGATCTAATGCCCACTTTATATTTAGGATATCCCTGCGGATTAACCGGCTGAATGTTCAGCACCGCTGTGATCCTGCCTTTTTCCAGCTCTTCGCGCGTTATCTTCTCCGACTGTACAATGATCTTCAGGTTCTTTTTGGCGATCAGCGTTTCATATAAAGGATTATTTGTATCCGTGGCTTTGTCAAAAGCAATCCGGATAACTGGTGCCGTTGAACTTAGAAAGCCAAAAACAAGGATAAAGATCAACGGAAAAAGAAAACTGAAAATTACCGCAGAAGGGCTTCTGAAAATTGAAAGCAGGCTAGCCCTGGCGATGGCCAACATGGCCTGAAACTGACTATAGGGTTGCGACATTCCTTTCAATTGAAGCGCAAAACTATCAGAAAAAAATAAGAAGACCTAAACTGAAATGGGTATCCTTGCGTCCTCCTTTCTTCGCGGTAATTGTATTTTGCCTTTCACTTCCTTATTCTTTATTCCTTATTCTTTATTCTCTGCGGTTAACGTATTTCCAACTCCCCCCGACCCCTCTCTTCCAGAGAGGGGTGCCCAGCATAGCAACGCCTCTGCGAATCTCTGTGTCCTCTTTTCTTTGCGGTCTATGTATTTTGCCTTTCACTTCCTTTATTCCTTATTCTTTATTCCTTATTCTCTATTTCCCAGGTTAATGTATTTCCAACTCATAAGGCATCAGCGCCTTCGGCTCCCCGGTTTCAGCTTTCAGCTTTTTCAACTGCAGGAACATCTTATACTGATCCTCGCCCAATTCACTACGCAACATTTCGGCTTTGTAATTCTTACCAAAACTCCCAAAAAGCACATCAAACGGCGACTTCTCTTCCGGGTATTCACGTATGCCATACTC
>JBGSHT010000154.1:0-3067 GCA_041752135.1 Chitinophagaceae bacterium
CTTGTCCGACTCAGGCCTGGGTTGCGTGATTAAAATCTTTTTAATAGTCTTTGCGGTCTGCTCCGCCTGCTTGATCCCGTTTGTTACCATGTAATTTCCGCCGATGGTTGTGCAAATTTACAAGTTTCTTTCTAAAATAGACTATTTAAAACCTTATATAACAACATTATGGGCACTGCTTCAAAGGCTATAACAAAAAGCAGGAAATGTAACTGGTTTATTTTAAGACTCTTGTTGATGGCAGAAAATGCCCGTATCATCCTGTAAACCAATAAAATAGACAGTAGTATAATGCCCAGCGTAATAACCGGCTGGTTATCACGAGCACCTGAAAATGCCAATACTATGGCAACAGGCAATAATGCAAGGCCCGCCATCTTATTAACCATGAAAACTATGAATGTATAAATTTCAGCATCTGACTGCTTGCCAAATATCCAACCCATAAAACGAAGGGTCAGAAACTTTACCAGGTAAATTATTACGAGCAACAATATGCAAAAGCCGAGTGCCAGCCAGGGTGCATAGGCTTTAGTGTAATTATAATAGCCGGCCAGAAAATACAGAAATAATCCCCCGCTAAAAAAAAAGAAAATATTCAGCATCAGTGATGGCAGAGGTTCCTGGATCAGCTGTTCGCGTATTTGTTTTTGACGAAGCGATGAATTAAGGAATACCCGGAAAAGATCCTGGAAATATTTTGGGAATGCCATCCTGATAAGTGCCAGGTAAATTAAACAAACACAAAAAAAATAAAATATCCAATCGGTATCGGGCGGTGTTCGCACAAGGGCCGGTAGCCTGACAGATTTACCCATTGCCTTAAAGTAAGGATGCTCTGCTACATATTTCCCGATCAATTTTCCATATACCAGCCCGGTATCTCCTGCCGGGAACCTGCTGAGATCAGCAGGAATGATGATTTTAAAAGTATCAGAAACAACCGGCTGTAATGTAGTATCCTGTATAGCGCTTCCCGGCAAAAGGGTATCCCTGGCCGGAGATTGGCCGGCACTGTCCTGCGCCTGCAGGCAAAAAGGAGCGTTGCAACAAAGCAAAATGATCAGTAAATAAATCCGGGTCATCAGCATAGACCCTGCAAAAGTATTGGTTGCCATCAACAAAGGGAAATCAGGATCTTTTAAAATAAACTTACAAACCCAAAATGTATTTTCGATTGCCGCAGGTTCAGGTTCAGGTCATTCCTTTTTCCCGCAGCATAGGTCAGGTTAAAAATACCTGCTTTAGTCTCAAAAGCAATGCCCAGTCCCAGCCCAAGATAACTGTGGTCCATTTTCTCCGTGAAACTGTTATTCCCCGCATAACCGAAATCTGTGAATCCAAAAAGATACGAATTCAGCCCGATCAGAAAACGGTATTCCAATGTTGAAACTGCGTAATACGTTGCAAAGATGCTTTCTTCATCAAAGCCCCGAAGTATCTTATACCCCCCGATCTGGAAAATCTCATTTTTAAAAATATCTTTCGACTGCACCCAACCACCCTGCAAAGAAGCCTTTATGGCAGACTGTTTACTCATTTTAAAAAAATGTGCCGCATACCCTTTTAAACGGAATATGTAAACCTTTGGCTGTAAGGTATCATACAGAGAACTGAAATTAAAATCATTTCCATTGATATCTGTCTTAAGGCTGGTAATGTTTGCATTTTCCCTTATCCTGCGCAAACCACCGCTAAATGTGATACCTATATCATTTCCCCTTCTTGGGTTGAATCTGTAATCTGTATTATTGAATTGGTAATCGATACCCAGGCTTGAGGTGGAAACATCAATAAACTGTGGCAGTTTGAGCGTAGCTTTCACCTGGTTCGTATCCACCGTGAGCAGATTTGTGGTCAGTTGCTGAAAAAAAACCTTACCGGATTGGCGGGAAGAAACCAGGTATTGAATACCGATCTGTGTATTCAGGTTCAGAAAAGAAGAATCCTTTTTAAAAAGGTCAAAACTAAAATCCAACCCGAGAGATGTACGGAAAATATACGGCTGCGAAAAAGCCAGGTTAAGTCGTGGCGATTTTACCTGCAATTGCTGCCAGTTCACTCCAATGGTTTCTCCGCCACCCAGTGCATTTTTAAGGTTGATATTGGCCTCGCCGGTAAGCAATAATTTACCTTCCAGTTGGGTATTGTCTGGCAGGAAGCCAACCAGGACATTAACCTGGCTACTTTTTCGGGGTTCCAGGTAAAGGTTTAGTGTGGAGCCAGTTCCAAGCATAGTCATATCCCAATTGCGGGATTCTTTAAGAAAAGGGAGTTCCAATAAACGAGTGCTGATCTTGTCAAGTTTATCTTTCCGGTAGATACTGCCTTTATCGATCTCCAAATATTTACGCAGAAAATGATTCCTGATCTTAACATCCCCGGTAACCAGTATGCTGTCAATTTTATATAAAGGCCCCTTTTCAATTTGGAGCTTTGCCCGGATCCCATCCGGGTCAAAACGGATACTGTCCAGTTTCACTGAAGCAAACGGATACCCGTTATTTTCCAGGTAAGCGATCAGCCGCTCCCTGGATTTTTCAAGTTTTCCAAAGTCTGCTATCCGACCGCTGTCCGGTTTCGGGTCCCAGCCCGCGTCTGATAACATTTTTTGATCACCGGGAGACACCGAAAGGGCTGCCCACCGGTATGTTTCTCCGAGGAATATCCAGGCACGGGCCGCTGTACTGTCATACACCACACTATCCACAGAGGCCGTTAAAAAACCTTTCGACTGTAATAAGTTTATAAGGTCGCTGACATATGCCATACACTGTTCTGCATTTTTGAAACCATGCTGCAGTCCCAGTGATTGCGGTGTTGCTGTCGTATCTTTGCCGGCGAAAAAGTATTGTAAAGGATATTTGTCCTGTGCGGTAAGTTTACCGGCAAAACAAAAGAGGGAAATTAGCAGTAATATCAGGGTAAGTCCTCTTGGCATTACAACAAAACTACATTGGTTAGTTCAAAAGCATTATAAATTGGCCGGTATTTACATTCATATCCCTTTCTGCAAAAAAGCCTGTCACTACTGCAACTTCCATTTTTCCACTTCCCTGAAGTATAA
>JBGSHT010000155.1:0-3889 GCA_041752135.1 Chitinophagaceae bacterium
CGGCAATTTCAATGACGGATCCTTTCCAGGAAAGATCCAATGGGGATCTGCCTGGTGGTTCCTGGACCAGAAAGACGGCATGACCGACCAATTGAACACTTTGTCAAATATGGGGCTGTTAAGCCGCTTCGTAGGCATGCTCACAGACAGCCGGAGTTTCCTGTCCTACCCCCGGCATGAATATTTCCGGCGCATATTGTGCAATCTCTTTGGCAAAGACATAGAAAAAGGTGAATTGCCCAACGATATTGAATGGACCGGCAAAATCATTCAGGACATTTGTTACAATAATGCTTTAAACTATTTTGACTTTGCATAATGCATTAATGATGTATGTCAGTTGTATTTAATTTCGATTTTCGATTCTCCACTTTCGATTTCTCAAGGCTGTATCTTTAGCGTCCATGCATAGTCGCAGGGTAATGAATCCGGCATGGTAATTTCAATTCCATCACCGGTTGATTTCCAGGCCAATGGTTTCTTCACGCCCAGCAGGAATATTTTGGAACCCGGTTTAGGTTTCACTTGTTTGATGTGAACAGTATTACCCGCTTTTTTTGTTACGATGGCATAAACATATTTACCATCTTTACTGGTGGTATATTTGATATTATCGCCTTCCCTGTATTGCTTAAGGCTATGTGTTGCATAGATGGCTTCTCCGTTTACCTTCAGCCATTTGCCCATTTCACCAAGGCGTTCGACACTTTGTGCAGGGATCAATCCTTCTGCTGTAGGACCAACATTCAACAGGTAGTTACCGCCTTTAGCTGCGATATCAATAAGGTTATGGATCAGCATTTCTGCAGATTTCCAGTTTTGATCAAATTTACTATAACCCCAGGTGTCATTCATCGTCATGCAGCTTTCCCAGTCTGAATCTGAAGTGCCCTCCAGTATCTCCTGCTCAGGAGTGCCGAAATCGCCGGCTGCGTCTTTATACTTATTCATCCCCTGCATACCGGACCGCCCTTTACCGACTCGATTGTTGATAATGAGTCCTGGCTTCAGGTTGCGCAGATAATTATAGAGATCCTTACCCTGCTCTTCCGTCCATTCGGGGATCCATTCACCATCGAACCAAAGCACTTCAGGGTCATATTTTTTGATCAGTTCGGCCAGCTGAGGTTTCAGGTATGTTTCGCGGTAGCGGGCAAAATCAGGATTGGGTGTATTTTGGTGCGTGTAGTCTTTTTTACTTTCTGCATCCGGCTGGTGCCAGTCCATGATCGAATGGTAAAAACACATTTTTATGCCTGCGGCCTTACAGGCTTCCGTAATCTCCTTTAGGATATCGCGCTTAAAAGGCGAAAAATCCATTATATCATATGCAGATACTTTACTGTCCCACAACGCAAAACCATCATGGTGCTTGGACGTAATTACAATATATTGAACACCTGCATCTTTGGCTAACCGCACCCATTCTTTGGCATTAAAAGACTGCGGGTTAAAATCCCTAACGAACTGCTCATATTCCGGAATGGGAATGTTGGCAGAATGCATGATCCACTCGGCAATGCCCTTGACTTCCTTACCCTTATATTCTCCGGCAGGGACAGCATACGCTCCCCAGTGAATGAACATGCCAAAGGTGGCATCACGCCACCACTGCATACGTTTGTCCTTTTCGGATGCGCTTTCCTGTAAGTAGTTCTGCTGTGCATTTGCAGATAAAAAAACCAGGCTGAAGATTATGGCAAGAATCTGTTTCATACTCCTAATATATTTAATCCTTTGCGGTTATCTCTATTCGCGGTTAAAAAATACCGATTTCACTTAAGGCTACAGCAACCGGGGACTGTGTTACCCGTAGCCTGAATTTGGTTGTCGAAATGTGATTATCCAGTTTAATGATTCGGCATGCCCCGATACTGGTAGCTGCCCCAACCTTTTGCCAATTTCCGTCCATCCAGGCATCCAGCTCCACTGCTTCTATCCGTTGGCCGAGCTTAATATTCTCCCGCAACCTGATAAGGTTAAAGGTCTGCGGTGTCTTCCATTCGAGAATGAGTTCCGGTGTTTTAACTGCATCATCCGTTGCCCAATAGCTGTACCGGTTATTATCGGTAAGTGCAGACGGGCCATAAGTTTTTGCACCATGGCCCCTTACATTACTTGCTTTGATGGACGCTGATTTAGCAAGATCGGTTGAGAATGTTTTTTTTAGTAAAACACCGAAATCCGCTAATGCCCTGACATCATTTTCATGGAGCAATCCCCTTGTGTCCGGGGCAATCCCGAGATCCAGGCACCCGCCTCGTCCTACACTTTTCAGGTAAAGGTCAAACAACTTTTCGGGTGACTTCACTGTTTCATTTTCCGCCGGATGAAAAAACCAGCCTTTACGCAACGGTACATCACATTCGGCGGGCATCCAGTATTTACCATTTCGGGTACCCGTGGGATTAAGGTCGTCGCGCACTTCACCGGGACCGGCTTTCTCTTTCCCTTCAAGCGGAACCGGCGTATTGGTAGCCCATGATGTCTCAGCAGCTTCACCACGCTCATTGCCCACCCAACGTACATCCCAGCCCACATCACTGAAGATGGATGCACCCGGCTGCATTTTCCTGGTCATGGTCCATGTAGTGTCCCAGCCATAATAAGTGGTACGGTCGATCTTGCGGCTTTCCCTTGCCCCTCCGTAGTATCCGTCACCGCCGTTAGCGCCGTCGTGCCATGACATAAAAAGGTTCCCATAGCCGGAATATAATTCTTTCAGTTGCGCCCGGTATATCTTAATATAATCGTAGGTTCCGTACACCGGGTTATTCCTGTCCCACGGTGAGCAATACACGCCAAATTTAAAATCATTGCTTCGGCAGGCCTGCTCAAATTCTTTTACCATATCGCCCTTGCCATTGCGCCAGGGGCTTTTGCTGATATTATACGGAGTTGTTGCTGTGGGCCAAAGTGCAAAACCATCATGATGTTTGGAAACCAGGATCAGTCCCTTGAACCCTCCTGCTTTGGCAGCCTTAATGATCTGTGTGGCATCAAACTGCGTTGGGTTGAATATTTTAGGATCCGCATCACCAAAACCCCACTCTTTATCCTCAAATGTTGTTGGTGTAAAATGTACAAGTACATACATATCCATTTCGTGCCAGCTGATTTGGCGTTCTGAAGGAATTACGCCATACGGCTCAGGATCTTTTACCTGGGCCATACAAGGCAGGAAAGATACGAACAGCAATAAAACTGAAATACTTTTAATCATGCAAGCGGTTTTTGTGAGGTGATATTATAGAGTTCACCAATGCCATCTATCCGGATAATCACTTCGTCCCCGGGTTGCAGGGTAAACTCATCAGGTGGAATAATTCCTGTGCCTGTCATAAGATAAGTTCCATGCGGGAAAAGGGTTTCCCTGAAAAGCCAGGCTGCGAGTTCCTCATGTTTTCTTTTCATCTGGCTGATGGTTACAGCCTGCTGAAAGGCAATGGATTTCTGTCGGACTATCTGCAAATGTATTCCGGTATCAGAGGGAAGGGGTAATTCACGAACAAGCAAACAGGGGCCCAGTGAAGCACTGAACTGGTATGTTTTTGCCTGGGGCAGGTATAATGGATTTTCTCCTTCGATACTCCTGGAACTCACATCGTTACCAATGGTAAACCCTTCAATCGACCCGCTGGAAGAAAGGAACAAAGTGAGTTCCGGTTCAGGAACGTTCCAGGCAGAATCCCTCCTGATCCTGATCTTGCCTTTATGCCCTACCGTACGATGTGCAAGGGATTTGAAAAATATTTCAGGCCGGTCTGCCTGGTAAACCTTGTCATAAAAACTACCGCCGCCTGCTTCTTTGGATTCTTCCATGCGTGCTTCCATGCTCCGGAAATAAGTTACACCGGCTGCCCAAATCTCCTGGCTTTGCATGGGCGGA
>JBGSHT010000156.1:0-4381 GCA_041752135.1 Chitinophagaceae bacterium
TTATAAGGACCAGAAATGGCGGGAGATCGAAGGTGATACAGTACCCGTGCTGAATAATATCTGGGGGATCGGTGGTGAAAGAGGCTGGTATTATGGCAATTTCCTGTGGCGCATACGAGGACTGCTCGACAAAGTTTTTGGTGGTGTTGGTTTACGACGCGGCCGGACGAGCCCGAAGGAGTTACAACCCGGTGACGCGCTTGATTTCTGGCGGGTACTCATTTCCGATAGAGAAAACAAGAGGCTGCTATTGTTTGCCGAAATGAAATTACCGGGTGAGGCCTGGCTCGAATTCAGGATCATGAAAAAAAATAACAAACCTTACCTGCGGCAGACAGCAACTTTTCGGCCGAGGGGATTGTGGGGAAGACTTTACTGGTACAGCGTACTGCCTTTTCATTATTTCATTTTCAATGGCATGGCTGATAAACTTGTCAAATAAGGGCAATAAAAAAACCTGCCGGTGGCAGGTTTTTAAAAAGATAAATCGCGTTAGTTACGCTTTTTTTTCAGGAACATCATCACCGTCGAATTTGTCAACGATCTTATCCCATAATTTACCGGCTCCTTCTTTTAATTCGTCCAGTTTCTCTTTTGCTTCATCAGCCAATTCGCCTGATTTTGCTTTATCCCATATTTTTTCAGCGCCTTCTTTCAGATCCTCGAGTTTTTCTTTGGCTTCTTCTTTCAGTTCACCTGACTTGGCTTTATCCCAAAGTTCTTCCGCTTTGTCTTCAACTTTATCCCATACTTCACCGGCTTTATCAGCAAGCTGATCAGCGGCAGCGGTGATTTTTTCTGTTGTTGATTCTGGAGCGCTGGTGATCTTTTCAGCTGAATCCTTTACCGGTTCGTTAGCAAGATTTTCTGACATGTTGATACAATTTAAAAGTGGTAAAATAATGAGTTTTGGGTGGTTTTCCATACGGAGTTCAGGAGGACATGAAAGGTACGAATAAAAAGAGAAAATCGCTTTGTTAAAGGTTAAATTTAAGTTGCCAGAGAGGCATCCGGCCATTAACTTTGCGCAAAATTTTAGCGAAATGAAAACCCCTTTGTCGAGATTACGTGTAATTGGAAATATAGAAGGTATCTCTTACCTCATTTTGCTGGGCGTTGCCATGCCCCTGAAATACCTGGCCGGCATGCCGGGGGCGGTTAAAATTGCCGGCAGCATACACGGTTTCCTGTTTGTGGGTTTTATGGTGGCGCTGGCCCATGTGTGGAGAATGGAAAAATGGTCAATCAAAAAAGTGGCTGTCGCCTTTATTTTATCCCTGGTACCGTTTGGCACATTCTACTTAGATAAGCAGATAAGGCAGGAAGAAGGTGTACAAGTGCAAGAGGTTTAATTGAATAAACTCCGGGAAATAAGGAATAAGAAATAAGGAAGTAAAAGGCAAAATACATTTAACGCCAGGAAAAGAGGAGACAGAGATTCGCAGAGGAGTTGCTTTGGTAGGCACCCCTCTCTTGAAGAGAGGGGATGGGGGTGAGTGGGAAGAATTTCACTGCAATCCCTTCACCAGCGCTATCAGGTCTTCCCTTGTTTTCATCCCTAATTTCTGTTGATCACATACCAGGTTTATGTCCTTTGCCCGATCGGGGAAGGCTGATAATAAGGTACTTTTTACATTCTTCAGGTTTTTTATCTCCGTCATTTTACGGTTAGTCACATCAAAAATATACAGCGCCTCATCTTCCCGGTAAGTGGACTTTTCACCTCCCGAGTATGTATATGCATCAACCAATTGTTTATACCTGTCGGCCAGCAATTGGATATCTTTCCCATCAACCAGCAACTGGTAAAAATGAGTTGCTTTATTCCTGCCCGTCTCCGGGTAGCCAGACTGGAAAATATCACTATATACCAGGTCCTGAACAGCATAAATGATCTTGAAACCAGAAACCGTATCTGAGAACATGAATGATTTCCCCTCGCGGCGGAAATACAATTCGTTTTTCTGCAGGTTCAGCCGGATCTCCATCATCAGGTTGACCTTCCCGTTTTTAAAAAAGATGGTGCCCGATCCCCAATCCGGATTTAGCAACGGCGAACCGGTTATATTTTTTTTCCCCGGTGTAGACATAGGCTTTCCTTCCTCGTCGTATAACTCCACAACCGAGGATGTTTTCACATTCGCACTGGCTGTCTGGGCGCTTATATATAAGTGCAGGGCGCATAAAAAAAGGCCTGAAAGAAAAAATCTTTTTACATGGCCATCAATCAGTTTCATAGCATTTTTCATGATCATAGGTTTTATGCTTCGGATTCTTTTTTCAGTTCACGTATCATTTCGCCATAATGCTTTCCTTTTGACAATGCAATGATTGCCTGTGCCATACGCTTTACACGGGTTGGTTCTGTTTTGGCACTATTGAACCAGCGGATATAATAGTGCTGGTGAGACCTGGGCAGTTTTTTAAAATTTTCAGAGGCCGTCGGTTCATCTTCGAGGCAGGTAGCAAAATCCTCCGGCATGGGTACAGGGTCAGGATTGCTATCCCAGGTGATTTTCAAGAGGATGCTCTCCCCCATCCGCTTACCCAATAGTTTGCGGAGTTCTGCTTTCAACGGCAGGATAAAATCCCCTCCGCTAATGGGAATAAGCGCCTGGGCGACAATCGGTAATGCATCTAATGTGCCTTTTACCCGAAATGATTTTTTGTTCCCCGGGTACAATTGCTGAGCCAGTGATTCTGGTATCTCCACAAAGGTCCAGCCCGTCTTTTCACCCTGCTGGCCATACTTCTTTATCGTAGCATTGAAGCGGATCATATTAAAAGTGAAATGGATATTGGATATTGGATATTGGATATTGGATATTGGATATTGGATATTGGATATTGGATATTGGATATTGGATATTGGATATTGGATATTCAACAGCCAGAGCCTTTATATTTTGGAAGTAAAATTAAAGAGACAAAGCCTGTTTCAATTGTATTAGATGTCTTTTTAACTTTTTGTGTGTGGTATTTATGGGTTATTTACTGCAACAGCATTTCCACTCCCCAATTTCCAATATCTACTCTCTATTATCTAATATCTATTATCCAACACCCAATATCTATTATCCAATACCCAATATCTATTATCTACCCCCCACTCGCCCCTTTCCTCATATATTTGTCGTACCTTTACGACTATCCTAATAAACCCAATCTTTTATTTCTTTTGAAGTTCACTGAATTTAATTTCCACGAAAATTTACTGGAAGCCATTGCCGCCAGCGGTTACGAAGAAGCAACCCCGGTGCAGGAACAGGTTATGCCCCTGATCCTCCAGGGAAAAGACATCATAGCCTCTGCCCAGACCGGTACCGGTAAAACAGCCGCTTTCCTGCTTCCATTATTGCAAAAACTGATCACGGAGCCATCTGCTGACCATCATATTAATGTCCTGATCATTGTGCCTACGCGGGAACTGGCGGTGCAGATCAGCGGCCACCTGGACGGGCTCACGTATTTTACAGACATCAGTTCCATTGCCGTATACGGCGGAGGTGATGGCAATACTTTTGTCCAGGAAAAACAGGCGTTGTCAAAAGGCGCCGATATCGTTGTAAGTACGCCCGGCAAACTCATCTCCCATATCAATATGGGCTATGTGAAGCTGAAAGAACTGCAATACCTGGTGCTGGACGAAGCGGACCGTATGCTCGACATGGGATTCCATGACGATATCATGCGTATCATTTCGCAGATACCGGAAAAAAGGCAGACTCTGCTTTTCTCGGCAACCATGCCGCCAAAAATCAGGTCGCTGGCACAAAAGATCCTGAAGAACCCGGCGGAGATCAATATCGCCATTTCCAAGCCGCCGGAAAAGATCATCCAGGAAGCTTTCGTGATCTACGAAACACAAAAAATACCCCTCGTGAAGTTGCTGCTTAAAAGCAAAACCTTCAAATCCATACTGATATTCTGTTCCAAGAAAATTAATGTAAAAGCCCTAACCCGCGACCTGAAGAGAGCCGGGTTCCCTGCAGAAGAGATACACTCAGACCTGGAACAGGCACAGCGCGAAGAAGTGCTGCGTGCCTTTTCCAATAAGCGGTTACCCATACTCGTGGCAACAGATATCCTTAGCCGCGGTATTGATATCGATCATATCGATCTTGTCATAAACTACGACGTTCCGCATGATGGGGAAGACTATGTACACCGCATCGGCCGTACTGCACGGGCTGAAACCGATGGAACAGCCTATACATTTGTAACTGAAAAGGAACAAAATAAGATGGCGGCCATTGAACAACTGCTGGGTAAACCCGTGCCAAAGGCCAAAGTGCCGGATGAACTGGGGCCTGTGCCCAATTACCAGCCAAGGTCAAGAAGGCCTTCGTTTGCAGGGAAGAAAAGGCGCTAAACTACATAG
>JBGSHT010000157.1:0-5807 GCA_041752135.1 Chitinophagaceae bacterium
TCCATGGTGATTCTGGAAGAGTCCTTTGTAAACGTAAGGCGCAGGGTTATATCAAACATGGCCTTGATACCCGCAACAGTGAACTGGTATTTTTTTGCCGGGTCAGGGCTGGGCATCTCCGGATAACCATGAAGTTTTGCCGCAAGAGAAGGATATGTTGAATCTGAAAACCTTATTGCTTCATAGGCAGACAGTGACGCATAACCGTAAATTCGGCTGGCTACAGGCGGGGAAAATATTTCATAGATGACCACATCGTTTAGCCGCTTTATACCGCGGTGTAAAAAGGCCGGATCATTGGCAGCCGTATTGTTTTCAACAGGCTTTTCCTGTTTGCAGGAAACCACAAAAAAAACAGCAAAAAACACAAGAAGTGCAGGTAAAAGATAACTCCTTTTCATATCAGGTCAATTAGGGTTCAATAGTTCTTTTTTGTAATTGTGTATTGGTGATTTCAATACGGTTCACCGGAGCGTTAACAGGAATATACCTGGAATTCTGTGAAAGAAAACTACTTCCATAATACAACTCCACCTTCCGTTGCGTTCCGCTTTTAAGGTATAAAATCGCACTAATATCGTTTTGCGTAACGGGAACCAATTTTACGGGGTTTATATGTTTGAATAGTTTTAGAGGCCCTCTGTTCTGTGATGCAGCTATGAGAAAAGAATTATTGGGGCCGTTTAACCTCGCCAGTGCTTTTCCGTCACCAGGAACAAAAAGACCGGCCCTGTTCAGGGTCAATGCCGAAAATCCTCCTTTACCATCACCCCTCAGCACAAGCCCATTCATCGCGTCGTACCTGCCAACGGCCACTTCCGTTCCATAATCATTTCCGGTGATCAGCAGGTCCAGATTCTCGTCTCCATCAATATCCTCAGCCACCATTCCATAAAGTGGCGACCACTGGGCCTGGACAGGCAGCGGAACCAAGTTGAATTTTCCCTGCCCCTGGTTGAGCAAAATTACCGACTGAAACTGGTTGGCTTTCAGGATCAGCGCATCTTTTCTTTCTTCCGGAGTTAGCACTTCTTCCATGGTTGCCACTGCAAAGGGTTGGAAGGAAGGAAACTTTTGTCTGAAGCCTATCATTTGCTTAACCAGGTCATCACGTGTCTGTGCCGGAAATTCTTTTTTCTTCCCGTTGGCCACATCGGGAATAAATACGGAAGGGATGGCATCATAGCTGCCATTATTATCAAAATCTTTTGCATAGATGCTTACCGGATATTGGTCCGATGCCTTATAGAAAGAATTAAGGCCGAGGTTTCCAATCACATAATCCATATCACCATCATTATCAAAATCACCGCCCGTGATACTGTTCCACCAGCCAACCTGGTTTTGGATTCCGGTACCTGGACTTACATCTGATAATATGCCTTTATTGTTCTTCAGAAAACGTACAGGCATCCATTCGCCGGCGAGTACCAGGTCAACCCACCCATCGTTGTCAAAATCGGTCCATATGGCATCGCAAACCAGTCCAATGTTATTGAGTTCTTTTGCAACGGTTGATGTAACATCTGTAAACTTAATATTACCCGGCTTTGAATCGTTCCTGTAAATAAAGCTGGGAACCGGTTTCGGGTAAGACCCGGGGTAAACCCTTCCACCAATGAACAGATCAAGATCGCCATCCTTATCATAGTCTGCTGCTTTGATGCAGCTTTTGCTATGGTAATTTTGTGGAAACACGGTGGTATCCAGTGTGAACTTTGCCTTACCATCGTTTACAAAAAAGTTATCGCGGTGATTGGGTGTGAATGGAAGATTTTCATAGGTGCCGCTGGCGCAGTACAGGTCAAGGTCACCGTCATTATCTGCATCAAAAAGTAAAAGGCCCATATCATCGCCGGCTTTGGTAATTTCATCCCGGCCGGATATAAGCTTCGATTCGCGGAAGGTTCCGTTGACAGATTGAAGAAATAATGTGGTGCTGTTATTTCTTGAACCGCCTACGAGCATATCATCCAGCCCGTCACCATTTACATCCCCGGCTGCAATAGCTGGCCCGTATTGCGAAAGCTTATGTGGCAATAATTTCTGAATATTGAAATCCACAAAATCTTTTTCAATATGCGTGTACGTTATCCCTGCGGTGGCGGTAATATCTGAAAATAATGACGGGCCTGCAGGAGGGGGTGATTCCCAACTATACGTTTCCGTTGCATTTTTAAACTCCGTTGCCAGCTTTTGATTAACGGAAACTGAACGCAGGGTTTGCTTTTTTCCACCGGGCCATTTGACCAGTATGGAATCGATCAGGGAATCTTTTCCCAGGCCAAAATGAATGACAGGGTCTACTGTTGATAAGTATCCCCGGTAAGGCGAATATTCTGCCACCTGCTGTTTCCCGTTATAATATACTTCAACCCAGGTACCCAATCCGCCTTTATTGGCAGAATCCCCCTTCAGTGAAACCTGCAGGTAATTGGATTGGATTTTCTTTTTTGAATTCAGGGTGTTTTCAAAAAGAAATGCCGGGTCGTTTATATTGTTGGCAACATAGTCAAGGTCACCGTCATTATCCAGGTCTACATAAATGGCGCCGTTTGAAAATGACGGAGTGGTAAGACCCCAGTCGTTGGTAACATTATTGAAATGGAGGTTTCCGGTATTGTGAAATGCGTAATTTTTTATTTTTACTTCCGGGATCTGGTCAAGTAATTGTTTTTTGCTGGCTATGATGTATGCTTCGTTTCTATAGGCGATGAAATCATGATCAGTAACGTCTTTAGGAAATCCGTTGGAAATGATGATATCGCGAAAGCCGTCGTTATCAAAATCTGCAACAGAGGGTGTCCAGCTCCAATCGGTTTCAGCAATACCGGAAAAAAATCCCAGTTCGGCAAAAACCGGATCCGGTGCTTTGTCGTTTCGGGCGATACCTAATCCCTGATTAACCTGCAGGCAGTTGCGTACATACTGGTAATGATATTCAAAGTAATCAAGGTTCTGGTAGGTCTGGTAACTGTTGGGGTTCATCATCATTTTCTTCCGGTAGTTATCTTCCGGGTTCATGTCCAGTTCAATGATATCGGCCAGGCCGTCGTTATTGATATCTGCAATATCATTACCCATTGCGTTAGCAGCGCTATGTTTGAAATAGTCGGCTACCTTGTTTGTAAATGTTCCATTTCTTTTATTTACATACATCAGGTTGCCGGAGAGATAATCATTGCTTACGTAAATATCTTTCCAGCCATCCCTGTTGAGGTCGCTGATATTAAGTCCGTGCGCATATCCTTCCCAAAGAATACCAGCTTCTTTAGATACATTTTTGAAATATGCGTGGCCAAGGCTGTCCGAATAATCATTCCGGTATAATCTGTCTGTATTAGGATGAGAACCATCTTTAAGAATGGGCCTGAAACGATTGGGATAATCACCTTCGATGATTTCGTTGACGGCAATATAGAGGTCGAGGTCGCCATCATTGTCATAATCAAAAAAGGCCGCCATGGTAGACTGGCTGGTATCGGCGATGCCATATGATGCTGCCATTTCTTTAAAAACGGGAATACCTTCTTTATTAAGCCCCTGGCTGACATATAACAGGTTTGCCCTGTCTGCAGCTTTTTTCTGTAAGGTTGCACAAACATAAATGTCCAGCCAGCCATCATTATTGATATCAATCGTTGCCACTCCTCTTGACCATCTGCCCTCACCCGCTACACCCGCTATATCTGTAACATCTTTAAAAGAAAATTTATCCTGGTTGAGGTATAATTTATTACCCGTAAGGTTGCCTGTGAAATACAGGTCCTGTAACCCGTCATTATTAAAATCACCTGCAGCTACACCCCCTCCGTTATAAACATTTTCTTTATCGATAACATTTATGGAATCATTTTCGATGATCTGGTTATTGAAAAGAATGCCAGACTTTGAAGGGTCAATTTTTTTAAAAAGCGTTGGTTTCCTGGAACAGGAAGTGGCACAAATTAAAATGATAGAAACTAATAATAACAGGGGTTTCGGCAGACTTTTTAACATGTTGTAATGATAAAATGGGCTGGAAAGATACAATAAAAAAGGAGGCAGAACTTTGTGGGTTCTGCCTCCTTTATAATAGCATTTAAAAGAGATATTAGTAGCCAGGATTCTGTGTCATATTTGCCACACCACCAGATACACTGCGATCAATTGCAGCTTGTGGGACTGGGAAATATTCATGTTTTCCGGCAACAAAGTTTGCCTGGGTCATGTATGGACGCTTGTTATTGATAGAAGGGTTAGAAACTCCTCCGTTATAATCAAGGATCCTGTTGATTTCAGGAGCAGCAATCTGCCAGCGAACCAGGTCAAAGAAACGGTGACCTTCCATGGCAAATTCCAGTTTCCTTTCGAAGCGAACAGCTGCACGGGCATCTGCCTGGCTTGCCCAAGGTGTGGTATACAAACCAACTTTATAATTAGCAGCAGGTACTGCACCGTCCAATACAAAATGAGCAGGATTTGCAGCCCTCGCCCTTACTTCGTTTACAAGCTGACGGGCTCTCTCCAGGTTGTTAGCTTCTACTTCGCACTCAGCCAACCAAAGGATCACATCTGCAAAACGGATCAGGGTATAGTTATTAGCAGTGATACCGCTAGTCCAAAAAGATGCATCTGTTTTTATTTTTTCCTGAGACTTGTAATATGTGTTTTTAATGGGAGCATATGGTCCGCTATAAGCCTGGTCGCGAATCCAGTTGATTCCCGGGTGCTTTCCCCAATCCAGGTATGGAATTCCACGACGACCAACTGACCAGTCGAGCCTGGCATCCAATGCTCCTGTTTCAGGAGTAAATGGATCTGTGGAACGAAGGCCCTGGTCATTTTTAACTTCATTGCTATTGTAGTTAGCCGGATCAGGCAAGCCTGTTGTAGCATCAACCTGGTAAGAGTTAACCAGATCCTGTGAAGGCTGGAAAAATCCGCAGCAGGTACCAGGACCGCCGGTATAAGGGAAGTTCAACACTTCACCCCATCCACCATTACCACCATCAACAGCACCATCGTTAACTGAGTATTGTACAGCGAAAACAGATTCTGTGCTGTTTTTTGTATCAGCGTTGAAGTTGTCAGAGAACCTGGCTAATAAAGCATACTTCTGTCCCTGGGCATTTGTACCATTGGTATAAACACCATCAAGGATAGCTTTTGCATCAGCGTATTTACGCTGGAACATTAGCGATTTGGCATACAGTGCGCCTGCGGCCCATTTGTTCACACGGCCTTTGGCATTCATTATTGCAGGCAGATTGTCATAAGCATACTTTAAATCAGCTTCGATCAGAGGCCAGATGTCTGTATCATTCTTCAGGTTGAAGTCTGTTACATTTTCATCCACAAAAGGAACTTTGTTGAACATCTTCTTTGCTTCAAAATGATAGTGACCACGAAGGAAACGAGCTTCTGCAGTGATGCGGGTCCTTTCAGCATCAGTTACATCAGTAGATGCAGCAAGTTGCTTTAGAACTGAGTTACTGCGTGCAATGCCCTCATAAACCACATTGAATTTGATACGGAAGTAGTTATTGGTTGGGGTTGCGGTAAAAGTTTCAATCGGGTTAATATCCGGCTGGTCACCGGCATCGGACCCTTTATGGGCATCCCCGCCTGCAACACTGCCATATACCCAATTGGTTCCGGAACTTTCCCAGCCACCCAGGAAGATACCACCACCATTGATAAACCCGTCGAGGACGGAATAGGCGCCAACCAGCAGTGCCTCAACCCCTTTCTTATTGGCCAGGGTTGTGGCATCCAGTCCACCCAGCGGTTTCCTGTCCAGGAAACTCTTGCTACATGACCAGGTG
>JBGSHT010000158.1:0-4039 GCA_041752135.1 Chitinophagaceae bacterium
ACGTTTTCTTTATCCATGCTCGGAAAATCAGCAGGATAATGAAATTGTGAACTGGCTCAAGAATAACAAATGTGAATTCGATACACCGTATATGTACCGGACCATCAGTAATGATGTCAGGGAAGTGCTCGACAGTAAAGCCTTTGATGTGATTTGCTTTTTCACGCCAAGTGGTGTGAAGAGCTTACTGGAAAATTTCCCCTCCTATAGCCAGAATGGTACATTGATAGGAGCCTTTGGCAGTAATACATCAAGGGCCATAGAAGATGCGGGACTTAACCTGCACATCAAAGCCCCTGAACCCCAGGTGCCTTCCATGGTAGCCGCCCTGGAAAGGTTCCTGCAGATCAACCTGAAGGTGAAGTAAAACACCTTTTTTATGCAAGACGATAGTTTATCCATTAACATTTTATCTTTTTAAATATTGAGGACAACCTTTACCGGTTGTCCTTGTTTTTTACACATATGCCACATCCTAAAAACAGGCTTGGAAATGAAACCAGCCCTTACTTATTACAGCATGCAAATAATCCGGTTGACTGGTATCCATGGGGTGAGGAAGCATTAAAAAAAGCGAAAGCAGAGGATAAGCCAATCCTGGTGAGTATTGGCTATGCTGCCTGTCACTGGTGCCATGTAATGGAGCGGGAAAGCTTTGAAGATGAGGAAACTGCTGCGATCATGAATAAGCACTTTGTGAATATAAAGATCGACAGGGAAGAGAGGCCAGACCTTGATCATATTTATATGGATGCGGTCCAGGCTATTTCTGGCAGCGGGGGCTGGCCACTGAATGTTTTTTTAACCCCGGAGGGAAAACCTTTTTATGGTGGCACATATTTCCCACCGGTAAGGGCCTTTAACCGTGCTTCCTGGAAGGAAACACTGGCAGGTATAGCTTTATCATACAGGGATAAGCGCCAGGAAGTATTTGACCAGGCGGAACAGCTGGTAAAACACCTGGAACAAGCCAATTCATTTGGGATGGGTCAAGCATCGGTGATCAATATACCATTTGAGGAAAAATTCACCAGGCAACAAACTGAGCAGGTCCTGGAAAATATCCTGAAATCTGCGGATAAGGAATGGGGCGGGTTTGGACGGGCGCCGAAATTCCCTCAAACCTTTACCATTGAATACCTCTTGAGATACCATTATTTTTATGGAAATGATCAAGCCCTGGATCAAGCCAGGCTGAGCCTTGACAAGATGATCCAGGGTGGGATCTACGACCAGGCAGGGGGTGGATTTGCCCGTTATTCAACAGACACCGAATGGCTGGCACCCCACTTCGAAAAAATGACCTACGACAATGCTTTGCTGGTTTCTGTTTTAGCGGAAGCATACCAATTAACCCGGGATGAGCTTTATGCCGAAACCATCAGGCATACGCTGGCTTTCATGGAAAGGGAAATGCTTGATCCGGAAGGAGGGTTTTATGCAGCACTTGATGCAGACAGCGAGGGTGTAGAGGGGAAATTTTATGTATGGACAAAGGCGGAAACAGATCTTATTTTGGGTGAAGATGCTGCCCTGATCGCAGAGGTTTTTGATATTTCAGATGCTGGTAACTGGGAGCATGTGAATATTCTGCGCCTTAAAAAAAGCCTAAAACAGGTTGCCCAACAAAAAGATTTGCCACTTGATATATTACAAGAGAAAGTTGATGAGGCAAGAAAAAAATTATTGGAAGCACGCGCTATTCGTATCCGCCCTTTGCTTGACGATAAAATACTGCTTGGCTGGAACGCCTTAATGAATAAGGCACTAAGTAAGGCTTATGCGGCGCTGGGTAACGAATCTTATCTTGACCTGGCCGTACGTAATATGGAATTCCTGATCAGTACATTCAGGGATAAAGGCACTGGACAATGGTATCATACCTACAAAAAAGGGGAGGCTCGTTTTCCGGCGTTTTTGGATGATTATGCCTACCTGATCGATGCGTTACTGGCATTACAGGAAGTGAGCGGACAAAGCAGTTATATTAAGCAGGCAGAGGAATTGGTCATTCAGGTGCTGCAGCAATTCCCGGAAGATCAGTCACCTTTCTTTTATTACACACCCGCCGGACAGTCGGATATCATTGTCAGGAAAAAAGAAGTGAACGATGGGGCAATCCCCTCTGGCAATGCCATGATGGCCTGGAACCTTTACAGGCTGTCGATACTGGCCGAAAAACCTGATTGGAAGGAGAGAGCTGTTTCCATGCTTGAATCGATTCACCAACCGGTTGTCAGATACCCTACATCTTTTGGAGTATGGGCTAATTTGCTTTTGGAACTGGTAAACGGAACCCATGAAATAGTCCTGCTGGGCAAAAATTCAAAAGCTGAAGGCGGAAAATTACTATCCCGGTATGTGCCCAATAAGGTATTTCAAATGGCAGAAAGTCCCGATGAAAATCAGCCACTGATGCGGGCTAAGCCAGCCGACACACAAGTTACCTGGTACCTCTGCCGTAATTATACCTGCCGGAGACCGGTAAATACCCTGCCGGAATTGATGCAACTCATTGAAAGCGGGAGGGAAAGATAATGACAGGCCGCACAATATCTAAAAACAGCCTGCGTTTATTTAAAAGCCCGGAACTCAACCTTTCAGGCTTGTTAAAAATTCCATTAAGTATCAATTCCTTAAAAATAGCATTGAATATTTTACTTTATATTTGTCCAAATACCCTTTAATTTTTGTTATGAAAATGAAAAGCCTACTGCTCAACCTGGTAACACTGACTATCATCACTTTAGTGGTGTCTAGTTGTGGCAAACTTGGAAAGTCAAAATCCAAGGGAATGCCAAACGACGGACAACTGCATGGTGTGGTTCCCGGTGGAAAATACAGTCTGCCCAAACCTCCGGGTATGATCTATATTCCACAAGGTACTTTCCATATGGGACCAAGTGATGAAGATATCAGTTATGCATTTACAGCCAGGAACAAACAGATATCCATTAATGGATTCTGGATGGATGCAACCGAAATCACAAACAACGAGTATCGCCAGTTTGTACAAAGAGTACGCGACTCTATCGCCGCAACCATTCTTAACTATAAGAAAGCGGGTGGTGACGGAGCTGAGATCATCGACTGGAAAAAAGCGGCTACCATTAAATGGAGCGATCCTAAAACGCTTGAACAGTTGAATGCGATGATCGTTACTCCCGATAACCGGATCTTTGGTAAAAAAGAACTCGATGCTGATAAATTAATTTATCGCTCTGAGACTTTTGATTACAAAGAGGCTTCAAAAAGGGAAAATTCAACTAAGCCACGTTCACAGTTCATTGTTAAGAAAGATATCAAGATCTATCCTGATACACTGGTATGGATACGCGATTTCTCTTATTCTTACAATGAGCCAATGTCTAAAAGATATTTCTCTCACCCTGCATTTGGTAATTACCCTGTTGTAGGTGTAAGCTGGAAACAGGCCTCTGCTTTCTGCGAATGGAGGACCCAATACCTTAATTCTTTCCTGGAAGAAAAGAAAAGGGTCCCCGAGTCAGACTTCCGTCTTCCAACAGAAGCAGAGTGGGAATACGCAGCACGTGGTGGCCGCTCACAAGCGCCTTATCCATGGGGTGGTTATTATCTCCGTAACAAAAAAGGTTGCTTACTGGCTAACTTCAAACCCGGCCGTGGTAACTATCCTGAAGACGGTGGATTCTACACAGTACGTGCAGATGCTTACTGGCCCAACGATTTCGGTCTGTATAATATGGCCGGTAATGTTGCAGAGTGGACGTCTTCTTTATATTACGAAGGAGCTTATAACTTTCAGCACGATATGAACCCGGATATTCGCTGGAATGCAAAAGACAGTGATCCTCCACGTATGAAGCGTAAAGTGATACGCGGCGGAAGCTGGAAAGATGTTGGATATTTCCTCCAGACTAGTGCACGTAATTATGAATACCAGGATACTGCTAAATCTTATATTGGATTCCGTAGTGTGATTGATCTGCCGCCTACATCCGGCAAGAAGAAATAGCCCTTCCCGATCTTTTAAATTTTAACTATTTAATAATCCCCAGGT
>JBGSHT010000159.1:0-7546 GCA_041752135.1 Chitinophagaceae bacterium
CGGAGGGTGGGCCGCAAAAGAACTGACAGAAAAAGGACTGAAAGTTATCATGCTGGAAAGGGGCCGCGATATCAAACACGGTACCGGCTACACGAATACCAACAAGGATCCCTGGGAGTTTCCGCACCGCGGGGGCCGCACTCAGCAAATGATAAAAGATTACCCGGTACTGAAAAGGGATTATCCGCTTAATGAAACCAACCTGGACTTTTGGGTTAAGGATAGTGAATGTCCTTATACTGAAGTAAAAAGATTCGACTGGTTCCGTGGCTATCATGTTGGCGGCAGATCGCTCATGTGGGGAAGGCAAAGCTACAGATGGTGCGAAGAAGATTTTGAAGCCAATGCCAAAGACGGTTTTGGTGTGGATTGGCCGCTTCGGTATAAGGAAGTTGCACCGTGGTATGATTATGCAGAAAAATTTGCCGGTATCAGCGGCTCGCGGGATGGGCTTAGTGTTTTACCAGACGGGCAATTTATGCCCGCAATGGAAATGAACTGTGTTGAAAAAGATGTATCTGCCCGCCTTAAAGCACACTATAAAGGAGCGCGCCAGATGATCATCGGCCGTGTTGCCAATATCACCCAACCTTTACCAGGGCGTACAAACTGCCAGTACAGGAATAAATGCTGGCTGGGATGTCCTTTCGGGGCTTATTTCAGCACTCAGTCATCTACCTTGCCTGCTGCAATGAATACCGGCAACCTTACTTTACGGCCGTTTTCCATTGTTACCAGGGTCCTTTATGATAAGGATACCAAAAAAGCAACCGGTGTTGAAGTACTGGATGCAGAAACAAACAAGACTTACGAATACAAAGCCAAAATAGTTTTTCTGAACGCTTCCACACTCAATTCAACCTGGATCCTTATGAATTCCGCTACAGATATCTGGCCGGAAGGAATGGGCAGCAGCAGCAATGCACTCGGCAGGAACCTGATGGACCATCACCTTGGCATTGGCGCAGGCGGAACAGTTGAAGGTTATGATGATCAATATTATTTTGGCCGCAGGGCCAATGGTATTTATATTCCACGTTACAGAAATTTTAATGGGGATAAGCGCGATTATGTTCGTGGCTTTGGTTACCAGGGAGCCGGAAGCCGCCAGGGTTGGAGCCGAAATGTTGCAGAATTGTCCATCGGCGCAGAATTAAAAGATGCCCTCACCGAACCCGGAAACTGGACTATGGGTATGGGCGGCTTTGGTGAAATTTTACCTTATCCTGAAAACAGGGTTACCCTGGATAAAACCAAAAAAGACAAATGGGGATTAAATGTTCTTGCCATTGATTGTGAGTTGAAAGAAAATGAGCAGAAAATGCGCAAAGACATAATGAATGATGCCGTTGAAATGCTGGAAGCCGCCGGAGTAAAAAATGTCAAAGCACGCGAAGGCGATGGCACACCGGGAAGAGGTATTCATGAAATGGGCACAGCCCGCATGGGTAAAGATCCCAAAACATCAGTGTTAAATAAGTGGAACCAGGTTTGGGATGCACAGAATGTATTTGTAACCGATGGTGCCTGTATGACATCAGCCTCCTGCGTGAATCCTTCCCTCACCTACATGGCACTCACCGCAAGGGCCGCTGATTATGCTGTAAGTGAATTGAAGAAAGGGAATATATAAACAGATAGTAAGATAAAAAGATAATAAGATAATGGATATTTGATAATAGATATTGTTGCCAGAAGCCGATATCTAATGCCTAATATCGATTATCTTATTATCTCATTATCTTTTTTATCTAATAACAATTATCTGATTCTCCGCTCACTATTTAATATCCATTATCTTTTTATCTTTTTATCTTTTTTCCCCTTATGCCAGAATCCAACCGCTTTGATGCCATTGTTATCGGGTCCGGAATTACGGGCGGTTGGGCGGCAAAGGAACTTTGCGAAAAGGGATTTAAAACCTTGCTGCTGGAAAGAGGCAGGCCGGTAGAGCATACCAAAGATTATACTACGGCCAGTATGGACCCCTGGGAATTTCCTCACCGCGGTTCCCTCACACCTGCGGAAAAAGAAAAATATAAGATCCAGATCAGGCATTATTCCATTCACGAAGACAACAAGCATTTTTATATTAACGACCCGGAAAATCCTTATACAGAAATAAAACGGTACGACTGGGTGAGGGCCGATGTGCTTGGCGGGCGCTCCCTGCTCTGGGCCAGAATGAGTTTCAGGTGGAGTGATTATGATTTTGAAGCCAACGCAAAGGACGGGCATGGTGTTGACTGGCCTATACGTTACCGTGATATTGCCCCCTGGTACGACTATGTTGAAAAATTTGCCGGCATCAGTGGTCAGGCAGATGGTATCAAAACCCTGCCGGACAGCCTTTTCCAGGCTCCCATGGAAATGAATTGCGTGGAAAAAATGCTGAAACAGAAGATCGAAGAAAAATATACAAACAGGAAAGTCATTATCGGCAGGGTAGCAAACCTGACACAGAAAATGCCAGGGAGGGATGCCTGCCAATACAGGAACCTTTGTCACCGCGGTTGTCCGTTTGGGGCTTATTTCAGCACATTGTCTTCCACGCTTCCGGCCGCTCAAAAAACCGGAAACCTCACTGTTAGGACCAATGCACTTGTGAACCGGATTCTTTACGATGAGAAAAAGCAGGCGGCAACAGGCGTTGAAATCATTGATACAGTAAGCGGGAAAACATTTGAATATTTTTCGCGGGTGGTTTTCCTGAACGCCTCCACATTAGCCTCCACATTTATCTTATTAAACTCCACGAGTAACCGGTTTCCGAATGGAATGGGAAACGACTCAGACCAGCTTGGCAGGAACCTCATGGACCACCATAAAAGCGGCGGCGTTTCGGCAAAGGTTGATGGGTTTGAAGACCGGTATTATTTTGGCAGAAGGCCCACCGGTATTTTTATTCCCCGTTTCATCAATTACACAGAGGAGAGAAAAAATTTCCTGCGGGGATATAATTTACAGGGAGGTGCCTGGAGAGGGCGGGGCGGTGGCGGATCGGCAGAAATAGGTACAGATCTTAAAGCCACCATTACAGAAGCTGGTGACTGGAGAGTGGACTTTTCTGCTTTCGGCGAATGCCTGCCTTATGCAGATAACCGGGTTACACTCAATAAAAACCTGACAGATAAGTTTGGCCGGCCAACCTTGTCGATAGATTGCAGCTTCAGGGAGAATGAAAAAAATATGAGGGAAGATGCGATCAACACCATGAAAGAAATGTTGGATGCGGCCGGCTTAAAAGATATCCGGCAAAGCGGGTCGATGTCTTTTCCGGGAAATGCCAACCACGAAATGGGTACCGCCAGGATGGGCAAGGACCCGAAAACATCGGTGCTCAATAAATGGAACCAGCTTCATGCGGTTAAAAATGTTTTTGTAACCGATGGCTCCTGTATGACTTCCGGCGCCAGCGTAAACCCCTCACTCACCTATATGGCCCTTACCGCACGTGCCGTGGATTTTGCGGTCAGAGAACTTAAGAAAGGAAATATTTGATTAGACAATGGGTATGGAATGAGATATTAACGTGTTATGCTAAAAAATGAATATTTACAATTTCACTGATTATACATGAGATCCTTCACTCTGGCAACTTGAGTAAGCAATGCTTTTGATAATCCCCGGGTTCAAGATGACAAATACCTACCTGTCATGCCGAGGCACGAGGCATCTTATTGTGATACCTGAAGATCCCTCCTTCGTCGGGATGACAAAAAATCTTAGGATGACAAACATAGGATGACAAAAAATTAAGATGGCTAAAAAGAAGAAGACAAAAAGTTCCTTTGCCAAATCACTGATCTTCCCTAAACCTGTCAACCTGAAACCGGTTGGCAGGCGAATTTCATTCACTTAAGACAAAAGGGTGAAGGATCTATTTTCGTAAACTTCGATACGTTTTCCCAAGAAATACACTTAGGGTATTTGATAAACTTAATTTACTGATTCATCTAATAGCACAACAAGTTTATATCTACAACCTAATATCCATTATCTAATATTACCTTCGCAACATGTTGAAAAATACACTCCTGAAAGCCGCCCTTGGCGCCGGCGAACTCATGAAAGCCCGCTTCAATTCAGGCTTTCGGATAGATAATAAAGAGGGAATGAACAACCTGGTTACTGAAGTGGACCATGCGTCGGAAAAACTGATCATGGACATCATTCAAAAAGAATTCCCGGATCATTTTATCCTCAGCGAAGAGGTTGGTGAAATTAAAATGGACTCCGCATATAAATGGATCATTGACCCTATTGACGGAACCGTGAACTATGCCAATGGGATTCCCATTTGCTGTGTGAGCATCGGGGTAGAACATGAAGGTAAAATGATCATGGGTGCGGTCTTTAACCCCTTCATGCATGAATTCTATTTTGCCGAAAAAGGAGCAGGTGCTTTTCTGAACGACCAACCCATACGCGTAAGCGAAAAAGAGCGTGTGATTGAATCATGCCTGGTTACCGGTTTCCCATATACGTACCTGGATTCGCCAAACGGACCATTAGAGGTTTTTGGCCGGCTCATCAAAAAAGGCATTCCGGTGAGAAGGCTTGGCTCAGCAGCCATTGACCTTTGCTGGGTTGCTGCCGGAAGATTCGATGGCTTTTATGAACACAAGCTCAATGCCTGGGACAGTGCCGCGGGTTTCTTACTGGTTGAAGAAGCCGGGGGAAAAGTAACCGACTTCGAAGGGAATCCTTACTCACCCTATCAACCACATATCGTCGCCACTAATGGAAAAATCCATAACGACCTGCTGGGATGGATCAACAATAATCAATAAGGCAAACGCCGGAATTGTCGGCAGGCCATCGGGGTCTGCGAAAGTCAATGAATACTTAATTTTGCGTATGGAACGTACAGAAGTCTCTACCTACGGTGAATTTGGCCTTATCCATCACCTGACTAAAAATATAGAACTACAGAATGTCTCTTCCATCCTCGGCGTGGGTGATGATGCGGCAGTTATAGATCATTTTGGAAAGCAAACGGTTGTTACCACCGACCTGCTGATCGAAGGGGTTCATTTCGACCTTGGTTATACCCCCTTAAAACATCTCGGTTATAAAAGTGTGATCGTTAACCTGAGCGACATCTATGCCATGAATGCCACGCCCACCCAGATTACCATGAGTATCGGGGTGAGCAACAGGCTCAGTGTGGAAGCACTGGAAGAGTTTTATGAAGGCGTATATGCCGCCTGTGAAAAATATGGTGTGGACCTGGTAGGAGGTGATACGGCTTCTTCCAACAGAGGGTTTATCATCTCTGTTACCGCACTCGGTGAAGTGGTGGCAGACAAAGTGGTCAAAAGAAGTACGGCGAAAAAAGGCGACCTGCTTTGCTGCTCCGGCGACCTGGGCGGTGCCTATCTTGGCCTGCTCTTCCTGGAAAGGGAAAAGAAGATCTATATGGAAAGTCCGGGTGTACAGCCCGACCTGGAAAATGAAACCTATGTGATCGGCAGATTACTCAAGCCCGAGGCCCGCAAGGAGATCATAGAGTTCCTGGAAGGAGAAAACATCCTGCCCACTTCAATGATGGACATCAGCGACGGCCTCAGCTCCGAGATCCTGCATATTTGCGAGAAAAGCGGCGTGGGCTGCATGTTGTATGAAGAAAAGATCCCCATCCTGGAAGACACCAGGAATGCGGCCTTCAAATTTGAAATAGATCCAACCGCCTGCGCGTTGAGCGGCGGAGAAGACTATGAGCTCCTGTTTACCATAAAGCAGGAAGATTATGAAAAGCTCAAACTTCACCCCCATATCAGCGTGATCGGCCATATTACCGACGCCGAAAAAGGGGCTACCATCTTAACCAAAGGGGGCAATACCTACCCTATATCTGCACAGGGGTGGAACGCTTTTAAAAAATAAAAAAGCGCCGTTTCCGTTTGTATTGTTCATCCCCAGCGCCGGTCGAATCATGTGTAGAAGAAGAGTTAATCAAATCATCCTGTATTCGCTGCTCATCCTGCTGCCTGTTTTCATGAACAGCTGTTCCGGGCGCCTGCATAGCTACACGCCATTAAAAAAATATGCACCGGAAAAATTGCAGGAGGATTATGATCTGCTGCGCAATATCCTGGAAAAGTTTCATCCTTCCATTTACTGGTACACATCCAAAGACAGCATGGATTTTTATTTTGACGCCTACCGGTCTGCCCTTACCGACTCCATGACAGAACAACAGTTTGGATTCAGTATCATAGCGCCCCTCACAACAAATATCCGCTGCGGCCATACGTCATTCTCTTTTTCTAAATCATATACGCGTTTCTTCCGGGGTGTACAATTGCCCTCTTTCCCTTTATTCATGAAAGTATGGGGCGATACGATGATCGTATTGAATAACCTGAACCGGAAAGACTCTGTCCTTAAAAGAGGCACACAAATCACATCCATCAACGGACTTAAACCGGTTGACTTAACTACTACCATGTTCAGGTTCATGCCAAAAGACGGGTACTCAGAAAGCGTCAATTATATACGGCTGAGCAATGCCTTTCCTTATTACCACCGAAGTATTTATGGCCTGAGTAAAAATTATACGGTAGGTTATATTGATACGTTGAAAGGAATCAAACAAATACATGTTCCATATTACAATCCACAGGCAGATACCGCTCGGAAGGCTTTAGAAGCCAGCCGGAAGAAAACTAAAAAGCAAAAACCCGATCGTAAAGAAAGGCTGAAGGAAATTCGTTCCCTGGAAATTGATTCTGCTCATAACATGGCGCTCATGTACCTGCTCTCCTTCGACAATGGGTACGGGCTTAAAAAATTCTACCGAAAGTCTTTCAAAAAAATAAGAAAAGAAAACATACAAAACCTGGTTGTGGATATCAGGAGTAATGGCGGCGGAAAGGTTGATAATTATACGCAACTGGCCCGCTATATAAAAAAGTCGTCCTTCAAAGTAGCCGATACGGCCGTCAGCATCCGGAAAAGTTTTGGTAAGTACCGTGGTTATTTTAAAAACAGTTTTTTCAATTGGACGGGAATGCAATTATTCACGTCCAAAAAAGCAGATGACAGATATCACTTCAGGTACTGGGAGAACCATACATTCAAGCCATTTAACAAGAAGCGTTTCGATGGAAAAGTATTTGTGCTTACCGGGGGACCAACTTTTTCCGCTTCATCGCTTTTTTGCAATACGGTAAAAGGCCAGGAAAACGTAACCCTTGTTGGCGAAGAAACAGGCGGTGGCGAACACGGCAATAGTGGTTTAATGATCCCGCATGTTACCTTACCCAATACTGGTATGCGGGTAAGGGTCCCATTATTCCGGCTGGTTCAGTATAACCATGCGCCTAAAACGGGCCGGGGGGTAATGCCGGATATTTATGTTCCGCCAACAGCCACTGGCGTAAGAAAGGGCATTGACCTGAAGATGGCCAAAGTGAAAGAACTGATCAGGCTCTCCTCGGCACAGGAAGGATCATCGGGATTATAAGATCAGGAAAGGGTCTGCATCTTTCCAAAATGGGATTTGCTGCCGGGTCTGGTCCAGCATATTTCGGTCAAGCGT
>JBGSHT010000160.1:0-3155 GCA_041752135.1 Chitinophagaceae bacterium
TTTTCTTTACTACATTCAACGGAGAGGTTGATGCCTTCACCTGGTCGAGGTTCTCGAAATACTGCCAGTATGCCGCACCCCAGCTGATGCTTTCATTTTCTTTGTTGGCACTACCTTTTACCGTTACTTCAATCTTTCCCATATCCGGTTGCACCAGAGTGCCGTCAATAACCGATTTAAAATACCCGCTTCCTGCTTCACTGTTTTTTTCACTGCTGAAAACAAGTGGCCTGGTGGTTCCCACTTTGATGATTGTGGTGCGATCCGCATCCAGCCAGTTAGTGCCTTTCATCAGCAATGCGTAACAGGCATCCGCAGTGGCTTTGGTTGACGACCAGCTATTGGTTTGTTTTTGTGTGAGCAGCCATTGTTTCATATATGACACAGCGGCTTCATCTTGCGATACCTCAGAGAAGGCTTCAATCATCAGCGCCTGTGTTTCAACCGGCGCATCCTGCCAGTAGTATGCAGGTTGTGTATTCTTCCAGTACATGCCCAGGGTTTCATTGCGAACAGATCTTTCCTTCAAAGATGTAATGATAGCAGCGGATGTTTTCCCCTCCTTGCTCCGGTATAATGCCAGTGCGGTCATGGCCTGCAACTGGCCGCTTTGTTGCTGCCAGAATAATTGTGCCTGCTTGTGATAATAAGTCATGGCCTTCAGGTACTGTGCTTCTTTTGGCATTTCGGGGAAGTAACTCAGGGCATATAAATACTGGATCTGCAGGCTGCTGATCTGTTGTTTACTAAGGTCGGCTTTCTTACGTACCAGGTAATCATAATCTTCTTTGATCATCCTGTTAAGGTATCCAATACCGCTTTGCGCGATCTCATCAGTTATTTTTTTATACGCATCCGGAATCGCACCTGCTTTTTTCAGTTTGCCGAGGCCGGTGATGATATATTGCGTGATATACCTGTCGTCCGGACCACCACTGAACCATACAAATCCGCCATTGGGTGATTGCGACTGCTGGAGTTTTGCCAATACCGCATCCATCTCTTTTGATAAACGTGCGAGGTCAAACAGCAGGGCGATATTTCTCTTTTGCTCCGTTTCATTTTTGGCTTCCAGCACCCAGGGCGTTTCTTCGAGGAGTATGGATTTCAGTTCCTGGTTCTTTGACAGGTTGCTTAAAAGCGCACCTTGTTTTCCATTCGCCGAATCCTTCAGCCACTGTTCGTAGTAGGCCTTGATCTTTGGCGTTGACGCTACGATCTTAGCCGCAAGCGCATTGGCATAAAACCGGTTGAACACCTGTTCCGCACAATCATGCGGATAATTGGTAAGGTAGGGTAGCGCCTGTACGGCATACCAGGCCGGGTTATTGCTGTATTCTATCGTGAGTTTATGGTGCGTAAGCGAAGGGCTGGAGGCCGATTGCAGTAATTTGTCAAAGGAAAATGTTTTACTACCGGTACCGCGTAGCTGCATGGGCATGGATTCGGTCAGTAAGATCCGGTTGCTGAGGATCGGCAGGGCTTTTTCTTCGCCGTCGCTGTGTTCTCCGGCTTTGGCAATGATGCGGTAGATCACAGGCTTGCTGAAGTTGCCGGGGATGGTGAGGTTGAAATTCAAAAGGGTGCCTTGGCTGGCGGCTGCCGTGAAATACTGCACCGGGAAGATATTACTGAAAAGTCCATCCACTACCTGGCCACTCTCGGCATCGATCACCTGCAGTTGTGCCTGTCCGCTGATTTCTTTATCGGTTAAGTTAGATATCCTGGCGGGGAATACCAATTGGTCGCCTTCGCGGAGGAAGCGCGGTGCATTGGGCTGCACCATGAGTTCTTTCTGTGTGATGATGGTCCTTGTTGCCAATCCAAACGACAGATCTTTTGTATGCGCCAGCACCTGCCATTTCCATTGGGTCATAGCTTCCGGCATGGTGAAAGTGAATTTCACATTGCCTGCTGAGTCTGTTTTCAGATCCGGGAAAAAGAAAGCGGTTTCATTGAAGTTTTTCCTGATTTGAACGGTTGAAGGATCAGGGATAGTTCTCTCAGTAATAATGGATGCTGCGCCAGTGAGTTCTTTTTTTGTAACTACCGTTTCATTTAGTTCTTCACTGGCTGCACCCCTGATCATTTTATCGGATGCACTGTCTGCCATTGGTGCGGCTGCCACATTCATTTCCATCCTGTTGCGTCTCAGCATGGGCATAAGGTCATATTCATTGCCCCTTTCCCAGATCAAGGCATCATAGCTTTTTTCATAAGTTTTAACCGGTTTGTCAGGGTAATACCTGTTTTCCGATACCTGTGCCCGGAAACTGTTTGCAGCCGTCCAGTTTGTATAGCTGTATATGCCATCGCGTGTTGGATAGATATCATGGATCGATGGTTTCTGCCATGCATGATTAATGAACTGGTCCAATGAGGCATCATACATTGACGCCAGGATCTCTGCGGCTACTTTATCTCCCTGCTTCCCCTTTATGTTTATGGTCCATTCTTCCTGGCTGCCGGGGAGGGTCTTGTCGCGGTAGGTGGTGAATGTGATATTCAATTCTTTGTTATCCCAGGGTACTTGCACAATGTCTTCAGTAGTGAAAAACCGGTTATGTTTCACAAAAGCATGACTCACGCCAAAGCCACCACGTTCTTCTTCGGTTATAATGAAGGGAAATTCTTTTGATTCCTTATCGAGGTTGTAAAAACGATAAGGATGACCGGGGTCTTCATAGGCTATAGCATCTGAAGGGCGACTGATCTTTCCCATTGGTGTTTTGTTGATGATTGAATTTTTGTGACCATCCGTCAATTGAATGATCCACAAAGCATCTGCCGCGGTATTGACCTGTAGCTTGGTTGTATCCCCGGGCTGAACCGTTGGTTTACTGAGCCTGCTGCTGAAATAGCCATACTTGTCTGGATAGCCGGTCTTGCTGTCCATCACCTGTATATATTCCTTTGTCATTACAGGTTGGCCATAAGTATCCTTAGACTGCACTTCTACAACATACCATCCCGGTGTCAGTTTATTTGCGGGGATCTCAAGCTTGTATTGATTACCTTTGATTGAATCTGTTTTTTCAAATGCAGCTTTTCCTTTTGGCCAGTTTTCTTTTTTAGTTTCATTGGCATATTCGTCGTAGGGGAAATACTGCAGGTATTCTTTTTCTGTCAGTACAAAAGTATCCGGTGCGTTCCAG
>JBGSHT010000161.1:0-3176 GCA_041752135.1 Chitinophagaceae bacterium
TTTTCTTTACTACATTCAACGGAGAGGTTGATGCCTTCACCTGGTCGAGGTTCTCGAAATACTGCCAGTATGCCGCACCCCAGCTGATGCTTTCATTTTCTTTGTTGGCACTACCTTTTACCGTTACTTCAATCTTTCCCAGTTCCGGTTGCACCTGCGTACCATCTATTACTGATTTGAAATATCCGCTGCCTGCTTCGCTGTTTTTTTCACTGCTGAAAACAAGCGGCCTGGTGGTTCCAACTTTGATGGTTGTGGTACGATCGGCATCCAGCCAGTAAGTGCCTTTCATCAGCAAAGCATAACAGGCATCCGCAGTGGCTTTGGTAGACGACCAGCTATTGGTTTGCTTTTGGGTGAGCAGCCATTGTTTCATGGATGACACAGAAGCTTCATCCTGCGATACTTCTGCAAAAGCTTCAATCATCAGGGCCTGTGTTTCTATCGGGGCGTCCTGCCAGTAATAGGCCGGCCGTGCATTTTTCCAGTACATCCCCAGGGTTTCATTGCGAACAGATCTTTCCTTCAAAGATGTAATGATAGCAGCGGATGTTTTCCCATCCTTGCTCCGGTACAAGGCCAACGCGGTCATCGCCTGCAACTGGCCGCTTTGTTTTTGCCAGAATAATTGTGCCTGTTTGTGATAGTAAGTCATGGCTTTCAGGTACTGTGCTTCTTTTGGCATCTCGGGGAAGTAACTGAGGGCATATAAATACTGGATATGCAGACTGCTGATCTGTTGTTTACTGAGGTCGGCTTTTTTGCGAACGAGGTAATCATAATCTTCTTTGATCATCCTGTTCAGGTATCCAATGCCGTTATGAGCGATCTCGTCTGTCATTTTTTTATATGCATCCGGAATTGCGCCTGCTTTTTTCAGTTTGCCGATACCGGTGATGATATATTGCGTGATATACCTGTCGTCCGGACCGCCACTGAACCATACAAATCCGCCATTGGGTGATTGTGCCTGTTGAAGTTTAGCCAGTGCCACATCCATCTCTTTAGATAAACGTGCGAGGTCAAACAACAGGGCGATATTTCTCTTTTGCTCCGTTTCGTTTTTGGCTTCCAGCACCCAGGGCGTTTCCTCGAGGAGGATAGATTTCAGTTCCTGGTTTTTTGACAGGTTGCTTAAAAGCGCAGCTTGTTTTCCATTCGCTGAATCCTTCAGCCACTGTTCGTAGTATGCCTTGATCTTTGGAGTTGATGCAACGATCTTAGCCGCCAGCGCGTTGGCATAAAAACGGTTGAAGACCTGTTCGGCACAGTCATGCGGATAAGTGGTGAGGTAGGGTAGTGCCTGCACGGCATACCAGGCCGGGTTGTTGCTGTATTCTATCGTGAGTTTATGGTGCGTAAGCGATGGACTGGAGGCCGATTGCAATAATTTATCAAAGGAAAATGACTTACTACCGGTACCGCGTAGCTGAATAGGCATGGATTCGGTCAGTAAGATCCGGTTGCTGAGGATGGGCAGGGCTTTTTCTTCACCATCACTGTGTTCTCCGGCTTTGGCAATGATGCGGTAGATCACAGGCTTGCTGTAGTTGCCGGGGATGGTGAGGCTGAAATTCACCAGGGTGCCTTGATTGGCAGAGGCCGTGAAATACTGCACCGGGAAGATATTACTGAAAAGCCCATCCACCACCTGGCCACTTTCGGCATCGATCACCTGCAGTTGTGCCTGTCCGCTGATCTCTTTGTCAGTCAGGTTAGATATCCTGGCGGGGAATACCAATTGGTCGCCTTCGCGGAGGAATCGTGGTGCATTGGGTTGCACCATGAGTTCTTTTTGGGTGATGATGGTCTTTGATGCTAATCCAAACGACAGCTCTTTTGTATGCGCCAGCACCTGCCATTTCCACTGGGTCATGGCTTCCGGCATGGTGAAACTGAATTTCACATTGCCTGCTGAGTCTGTTTTCAGATCCGGGAAAAAGAAAGCGGTTTCATTGAAGTTTTTCCTGATTTGAATGGTTGAAGGTTCGGGGATAGTTACTACTTCCTTGGATATTGAAAAACCCAGTTCTTTTTTATTGCGTTCTACGCCTAGCGCTGAAACAACAACATCATTTAATTCACCTTCAGCATCTTTGTTTTTCATATCAACCCTTGCACTGTCTGCAATCGGTGCGGCGGCCGCCATATTCATTTCCATCCTGTTGCGTCTCAGCATGGGCATCAGGTCAAATTCATTGCCTCTTTCCCAGATCAACGCATCATAGCTTTTTTCATAGGCTCTAACCTGGCTTTCCAGGTAATACCTGTTTTCCGATACTTGAGTACGAAAACTGTTTGCTGCCGTCCAGTTTGTATAACTGTACACACCGTCGCGTGCTGGATACGTATCATGGATCGATGGTTTCTCCCACGCGTGGTCAATGAACTGATCCAATGACGCGTCATACATCGATGCCAGCATCTCTGCGGCCACTTTATCGCCCTGCTTCCCTTTTATGTTTACGGTCCACTCTTCCTGGCTCCCTGGCAGCGTCTTGTCGCGGTAGGTGGTGAATGAGATATTCAATTCTTTGTTATCCCAGGGTACTTGCACAATGTCTACTGTTGTGAAAAACCGGTTATGTTTCACAAATGCATGACTCACGCCAAAGCCTCCACGCTCTTCTTCGGTGATGATGAAGGGAAATTCTTTTGATTTCTTATCGAGGTTGTAAAAACGATACGGATGACCGGGGTCTTCATAGGCTATAGCATCTGAAGGGCGACTGATCTTTCCCGTGGGTGTTTTGTTGATGGATGAATTTTTATAACCATCCGTCAATTGAATGATCCACAATGCATCTGCCGCGGTATTGACCTGTAGCTTGGTTGTATCCCCGGGCTGCACCGTTGGTTTACTGAGCCTGCTTGTGAAATACCCATACTTGTCTGTATAGCCGGTCTTGCTGTCCATCACCTGTATATATTCCTTGGTCATTACAGGCTGGCCATACTTATCCTTAGACTGTACTTCTACCAAATACCATCCCGGTGTTAGTTTATTTGCGGGGATCTCAAGTTTGTATTGATTGCCTTTGATTGAATCTGTTTTTTCAAATGCAGCTTTTCCTTTTGGCCAGTTTTCTTTTTTAGTTTCATTGGCATATTCGTCGTAGGGGAAATACTGCAGGTATTCTTTTTCTGTCAGTACAAAAGTATCCGGTGCGTTCCAG
>JBGSHT010000162.1:0-5289 GCA_041752135.1 Chitinophagaceae bacterium
CATAACAACAGCTATGCCCCGCATTTGCCGGATGGCGTGAAACCTACCAGCGAAAACCTGCGGAAATATAAAACGCAGTTTTACATCGATGCCCTTAAATCTTTGCAGCCGGGCATTACCTATGTGATCATGCATTGCATCAAGCCTACCGAAGTGTTTCCTTATATCTCTGATTCGGGTCCGATCCGGGAAGCTGATTTCCTGGCAATGACCAATCCGGAGTTGAAGAAATTTATTGAAAAAGAAGGGATCATTTTGACGACGATGCGGGAGTTGATGGAGCGGAGGGAAAAAGTAGCTAACAGATAGTAGAGGGCAGAGGGTAGAGGATAGAGGATAGAGGATAGAGGATAGTCAACAGCCTAATACATGAACTATTAAAATAAGAATTATTTTAAAATTGAATCGTTTTTTTGCTTCTGCCCTCTGCCCTCTATCCTCTATCCTCTCCTTATTTGATGCGGTTCTTGATCTCGTTGAGCTTCATCAACGCTTCCACCGGTGTAAGCCTGTTAATATCCAGGTTGCCGAGCAAAGTGCGTATCTCATCAAAAGTTTCCGAGTGGGCATCAAAGATGGAGAGCTGTACCTTTGGGGCCGAGAGGTTCTTCACCTGTTCGCCTATCGACTGGTCAACATGTTTTTCTTCCAGTTGTTTCAAAACTTCGTTTGCGCGTTGCAGTAAGGACGGGGGCATGCCGGCCATCCTGGCCACGTGGATACCGAAACTATGGGTGCTGCCGCCGGGGGCGAGTTTGCGCAGGAAGATGATGCGGTTGCCCACTTCCTTATTGGTGACATGGTAATTTTTTACGCCGGATAATTTATTTTCCAGTTCGTTCAGCTCGTGGTAGTGTGTGGCAAACAGGGTCTTGGGTTTGCAACTGTTGCCATGCAGGTACTCCACAATGCTCCAGGCAATGGAGATGCCATCATAAGTTGATGTGCCTCTTCCAATTTCATCCAGCAGGATCAAACTGCGGGCGGAGATATTATTGATGATGCTGGCGGTTTCGTTCATTTCCACCATGAAGGTTGATTCGCCGCCGCTCAGGTTATCTGATGCACCCACGCGGGTGAATATCTTATCGGTCAGCGGGATCTCTGCGGCATCTGCAGGTACAAAACTACCCATATGCGCCATGAGGGTGATGATGGCGGTCTGACGCAACAAGGCACTCTTACCACTCATGTTCGGGCCGGTAAGGATGATGATCTGCTGCTGATCCTGGTCGAGCAGCATATCATTGGGTACATATTCATCACCGGGGGCGAGGTTCCTTTCGATCACCGGGTGGCGGCCATTTTTTACGTCCATGGTATGGCCGGTATGCAGCACGGGCCGCCGGTAATGGAACTGCAGGGCGTTTTGCGCAAAGCAACACAGGCAGTCGATGATGGCCAGCATATTGCCGTTGACCTGCATCGGTGCGATATAGTCTGCCAGCTCCAGTAATAATTTATCGTAGAGTTCCAGTTCGATCTTAATGATCTTGTCTTCAGCGCCCATGATCTTTTCCTCGTATTCCTTCAGCTCCGGCGTGATATATCTTTCGGCGTTGGCCAGGGTTTGTTTCCTGATCCAGGTTTCGGGGACTTTCCCTTTCTGCGCGTTGGTCACTTCCAGGTAATATCCGAAGACATTGTTGAAACCTATTTTTAGGGTATTGATACCCGTTATCTCCGCTTCCTTTTGCTGCAATTCCACCAGGTAGTTCTTGCCACCGGATGATATGCTGCGGAGTTCGTCCAGTTCGGCATGTATACCGGCAGCGATCACGCCACCCTTGGCCGGCTGGACCGGCGGGGTATCGTGTATCTCCCGCAGGATCTTTTCCATGATATACTGGCAGGGGTTCAGTGCATCGGCCAGCCGGTGCAGGTAGTCGTTACCGGCAGTAAGGCCGGCCTGCCTGATCTGTGCGATATGCTGCAGGCCGCGGGCAACCTGCTGCAGTTCACGGGGGTTGATCTTCTTCAGGGGGATCTTGCTCACCAGCCGTTCGATATCGCCGCACTGGCGGATATGCTGACTGAGTACATTTCGGGTATCCGTTTCCGATATGAAGAACTGCACCAGGTCGAGGCGCTCGTTGATCCTCGGTATATCCAGCAGGGGCAGCACGATCCAGCGTTTCAGCAGTCGGGCACCCATGGGCGATACGGTATGGTCGAGGGTTTTGAGCAGGGTGGTGCCGTTCTCCACCGGGCTCTGTATCAGTTCCAGGTTGCGGATGGTGAAGCGGTCCATCCATACATAGTCTTCCCGGTTGATGCGCTGGATGGCCGTGATATGGTTCAGGTTGGGATGCTCGGTATCCTTGAGGTAGTGCAGGATCGCACCCGCTGCCACAATGCCGTAGTGGTATTCTTCGATGCCGAAGCCTTTGAGCGAATGGGTGCCGAAATGTTTGAGCAGGCTTTCGCGGGCATAGGTTTCGTCAAAGACCCAGCTCTCGAGCGAGTAGGTATAAAATTTTTTGCCAAAGGTTTCCTTGAAAAATTTCTGCTGGCTGCGCTGGAAGATCACTTCGGCCGGATTCAGTGTCTGCAGGAGTTTATCCATATATTCCTGGTCGCCCTCGGCCACAAAGAATTCGCCGGTCGACATATCCAGGAAAGCGATGCCGCTTTTTTCCTCACCGAAATGGATACCCGCTAAAAAGTTATTGCTGTTTAATTCAAGTAGTTTATCGTGCGTGGCCACACCCGGTGTTACCAGTTCGGTTACGCCGCGTTTCACAATTCCCTTTACAGTCTTTGGATCTTCGAGCTGGTCGCAGATGGCCACCCGGTAACCGGCTTTCACCAGTTTGTGCAGGTAGGTATCAAGCGAGTGGTGCGGGAAGCCGGCCAGTTCAGAGGCCGAAGCGCTGCCGTTATTCCTTTTCGTCAGGGTGATGCCCAATATCCCGCTGGCGGTTATGGCATCTTCCCCGAAGGTTTCATAAAAGTCGCCCACCCTGAACAGCAGGATCGCGTCCGGGTATTTTTGCTTGATGGCCTTATGTTGCTGCATTAAAGGGGTATCGGCACTGCTTTTCGACATAGCTGGGAGAGATGTGTTCTTTGTCCCGATTCTGTTACCCGGGGCTGCAAAATTAAGGAACTGAGTGCGTTATACACGGTATTTCAACGGATGTGAAAAATTATCCAACTATCGTGTATAAATCCTTCTTTTTACCCGCTTTGGGTCTTAATTTTAAGGTTCAATTGCCATATATGTCCAAAGCCCTTCGCCTTTTGGTTCTTTTTCTTTTTCCGGTTGCCGCCATTTTTTCCCAATCGGTAAATTTTACTTCTTCCAACCTGCCCATCATTGTGATCAATACCAACGGGCAGGATATCCTGGACGACCCAAAGATCACGGCTGAAATGGGGATGATCAATAATCCCAATGGTGCCAGGAATAATATTACCGATCCTTTTAATGAATACAATGGCAAGATCGGGATTGAGATCCGTGGTGAGTCGTCGCAGATGTTCCCCATGAAATCCTACAGCCTTGAGCTGCGTAAAGAAAATGGTTCTTCACAGGATCTGCCGATGCTGGGGATGCCCAAGGAAAGCGACTGGGTATTGTATGCGCCTTATACCGATAAAACCCTGATGCGGAATTTCCTGGCCTATACCATGTCGCGCGAACTGGGCCACTGGGCGGCAAACTGCCGCTTTGTGGAAGTGGTGGTCAATGGTGATTATAAAGGCATCTATGTTTTTATGGAGCGGATCAAGCGGAATGCCAACCGGGTGAATATCCCTAAAATGGCAAAGACCGATATCAGTGGTGATGCCGTTACCGGTGGGTATATTTTTGCGCTGGATAAAGAACCCGATGGCTGGTTCTCGGCCTTCAAGCCAAACAATTCAGTTAATAACAATACCCGGCAGTTCACGTATACATATCCTAAGGTGGCCGATATTGTACAGGAGCAAAAGGATTATATCAAAAGTTATGTCGATAGTTTTGAAGCTGCCTTGCGTGGCCCTCAATACCAGGACCCTGTGAACGGGGTACGTAAATTTGCCGATATACCTTCCTTTATAGATTATTTCATCGTAAACGAAGTGAGCCGTAACGTAGACGGCTACCGCCTGAGTACCTATTTCTACAAGAACCGAAACAGCATCAACCGCAAGATCATTGCCGGCCCGGTATGGGATTACGACCTTGCTTTCCGCAATGCCAATTATTGCAGCGGCAGCGATGTCTTCGGCTGGGCGTACCAGTTCAATTATGTGTGCCCGGGTGATGGCGCGGGGCTGATCCCCTTCTGGTGGGAGCGGTTGATGACCGATACCGCTTATGCCAGTGAACTGCGGTGCCGCTGGAAGTCGGCCAGGCAAAATTCGCTTAGCCTTAACCGTGTGAACCAGCTGATCGATTCTGTGAATAATTTAGTGTCCGAGGCGCAGCAGCGGCATTTTACGCGCTGGCCGATACTTGGGCAGTATGTGTGGCCGAATCCCAATCCGATCCCAACCTCTTATGCGGGCGAGATCAACCAGTTGAGGTCATGGATCAGTGCCCGGCTCGACTGGATCGATAATAACCTGCCCAATGCGGGTGCCTGTGCCGACTGGCCAAATGGTAAACCAGGAACGATGATCGTTTCTGCTTATCCGAATCCGTTCAGCGGATCGGGACAGTTGATCATTCAGTCGAAAGAGAATCAAACGGTACAGTTGCAGGCGGTGGATATTTCCGGCAGGAATATTTCAAGCCGCAAGATTGATCTGCGTACGGGAAATAATACGGTTCCATTGCAGGCGCAGTCGTGGCCCGCAGGTGTTTATTTTATAAGAATAATGAATGATAAGGGCGAGAAGGTGCTGGAGAAAATGGTTAAGAAATAGTAGCCAGTCGCCAGTCACCAGTAGGCAGTCAATACAAGAACCTTAGATTTTAAGTATCGCTTTGCAATACACAAAGTTTTTTTTCTTTGAAGGGCTGTTATTTGCCGACTGTAGACTGGCGACTGGCGACTGAATTGCTGTTTATTGCCGACTGTAGACTGGCGACTGGCGACTTTCACAAAGTTTCCTGCTTATATTTGCGGCATGCAGAAAAAAAGCATGGCTGAGTTGGAACGGAAGAGTGTGGATGGGTTCAAACAGGCCGAGAAAACTCCTATCCGGGTTGTGCTCGATAATATCCGCAGCATGCATAATGTGGGCAGTGTTTTCAGGACGGCAGATGCTTTTCTGCTGGAGGGCATTGACCTTTGCGGCTACACACCCCGGCCGCCGCACCGGGACATCAATAAGACAGCATTGGGTGCCACGGAA
>JBGSHT010000163.1:0-3068 GCA_041752135.1 Chitinophagaceae bacterium
CTTGTCCGACTCAGGCCTGGGTTGCGTGATTAAAATCTTTTTAATAGTCTTTGCGGTCTGCTCCGCCTGCTTGATCCCGTTTGTTACCATGTAATTTCCGCCGATGGTTGTGCAAATTTACAAGTTTCTTTCTAAAATAGATTATTTAAAACCTTATATAGCAACATTATGGGCACTGCTTCAAAGGCTATTACAAAAAGCAGGAAATGCAATTGGTTAATTTTAAGACTTTTGTTGATGGCAGCAAATGCCCGTATCATCCTGTAAACCAATAAAATAGAGAGTATTATAATGCCCAGCGTGATAACCGGCTGGTTATCACTAGCACCTGAAAATGCCAATATTATGGCAATAGGCAACAAGGCAAGGCCCGCTATCTTATTAACCATGAAAACTATGAATGTATAAATTTCAGCATCAGACTGCTTGCCAAAAATCCAACCCATGAAACGAAGGGTCAGAAACTTTACCAGGTAAACCCCTATGAGCAACAATATGCAAAAGCCGAGTGCCAGCCAGGGAGTAAAGGCTTTAGTGAAACCATAATTTCCGGCCAGAAAATACAGGAACAATCCCCCGCTGAAGAAAAAGAAAATATTCAGCATCAGGGAAGGCAATGGTTCCTGGATCAGCTGTTCGCGTATTTGTTTTTGACGGAGCGATGAATTAAAGAATACCCGGAAAAGATCCTGGAAATATTTTGGGAAAGCCATCCTGATAAGTGCCAGGTATATTAAACAAACACAAAAAAAATAAAATATCCAATCGGTATCGGGCGGGATTCTGACAAGAGCCGGCAGCCTGATAGACTTATTCATTGCCTTAAAGTATGGATGCTCTGCTACATATTTCCCGACCAATCTTCCATATACCAGCCCGGTATCCCCAGCCGGGAACCTGTTGAGATCAGCAGGAATGATGATTTTTAAAGTATCAGAAACAGCCGGCTGTATTGTAGTATCCTGTATAGCGCTTCCCGGCAAAAAGGTATCCTTAGCCGGAGATTGGCCGGCACTGTCCTGCGCTTGCAGGCAAAAAGGAGTGTTGCAACAAAGCAAAATGATCAGTAAATAAATCCGGGTCATCAGCATAGACCCTGCAAAAGTATTGGTTGCCATCAACAAAGGGAAATCAGGATCTTTTTAAAATAAACTTACAAACCCAAAATGTATTTTAGATTGCCGCAGGTTCAGGTTCAGGTCATTCCTTTTTCCCGCAGCATAGGTCAGGTTAAAAATACCTGCTTTAGTCTCAAAAGCAATGCCCAGCCCCAGCCCAAGATAACTGTGGTCCATTTTCTCTGTGAAACTGTTATTCCCCGCATAACCGAAATCCGTGAATCCGAAAAGATACGAATTGAGGCCGATCAGAAAACGGTATTCCAATGTTGAAACCGCGTAATACGTTGCAAAGATGCTTTCTTCATCAAAGCCCCGAAGTATCTTATACCCCCCGATCTGGAATATCTCATTTTTAAAAATATCTTTCGACTGCACCCAACCGCCCTGCAAAGAAGCCTTTATGGCAGACTGTTTACTCATTTTAAAAAAGTGTGCCGCATACCCTTTTAAACGGAATATGTAAACCTTTGGCTGTAAAGTATCATACAGAGAACTGAAATTAAAATCATTTCCATTGATGTCTGTCTTAAGGCTGGTAACGTTTGCATTTTCCCTGATCCTGCGCAAACCACCGCTGAATGTGATTCCTATATCATTTCCCCTTCTTGGGTTGAATCTGTAATCGGTATTATTGAATTGATAATCGATACCCAGGTTTGAGGTGGAAACATCAATAAACTGTGGCAGTTTGAGCGTAGCTTTCACCTGGTTCGTATCCACCGTGAGCAGATTTGTAGTCAGTTGCTGAAAAAAGACCTTACCGGATTGGCGGGATGATACCAGGTACTGAATACCGATCTGTGTATTCAGGTTCAGAAATGAAGAATCCTTTTTGAAGAGGTCAAAACTAAAATCCAACCCAAGTGAAGTACGGAAAATATATGGCTGCGAAAAAGCCAGGTTCAGTCGTGGCGATTTTACCTGCAATTGCTGCCAGTTCACTCCAATGGTTTCTCCGCCACCCAGTGCATTTTTAAGGTTGATATTGGCTTCGCCGGTAAGCAATAATTTCCCTCCTAATTGGGTGTTGTCCGGCAGGAAGCCAACCAGGACATTAACCTGGCTGCTTTTCCGGGGTTCCAGGTAAAGGTTAAGAGTGGAACCGGTTCCAAGCATGGTCATATCCCAATTTCTGGATTCTTTAAGAAAAGGAAGTTCCAATAAACGAGTGCTGATCTTTTCAAGTTTATCTTTCCGGTAAATACTTCCTTTATCTATCTCTAAATACTTACGCAGAAAATGGTTCCTTATCTTAACATCCCCGGTAACCAGGATGCTGTCAATTTTGTACAAAGGGCCCTTTTCAATCTGGAGCTTAGCCCTGATCCCATCCGGATCAAAACGGATGCTGTCCAGTTTCACTGACGCAAACGGATACCCGTTATTTTCCAGGTAAGCGATCAGCCGCTCCCTGGATTTTTCAAGTTTTCCAAAATCTGCTATCCGACCGCTGTCAGGTTTCAGGTTCCAGCCTGCGTCTGATAATATTTTTTGATCACCGGGAGACACCGAAAGGTCTGCCCACCGGTATGTTTCTCCCAGGAATACCCAGGCCCGGGCCGCTGTACTGTCATACACCACACTATCCACAGATGCCGTTAAAAAACCCTTCGCCTGCAATACGTTTGTAAGGTCGCTGACATATGCCATACATTGTTCTGCATTTTTGAAACCAGACTGCAGACCCAGTGATTGCGGTGTTGCTATCGTATCTTTGCCGGCGAAAAAGTATTGTAAAGGATATTTGTCCTGTGCGGTAAGTTTACCGGCAAAACAAAACAGGGAAATTAGCAGTGATATCAGGGAAAGTCCTCTTGGCATTACAACAAAACTACATTGGTTAGTTCAAAAGCATTATAAATTGGCCGGTATTTACATTCATATCCCTTTCTGCAAAAAAGCCTGTCACTACTGCAACTTCCATTTTTCCACTTCCCTGAAGTATAA
>JBGSHT010000164.1:0-2156 GCA_041752135.1 Chitinophagaceae bacterium
TATGTGCCTGAACCGTCAGGCTGTTGTTTGGTAATGCTACACCAATGAGTACAGGATAGTCTTCCACTTCTCCATTGGCAACCCAGCCGTTCATTTTTGATGTGGTCAGACCATCTGCAGCCTGTGCCAGGCGAAATCGTATAAAAGTCTGCAGGTTTGCAGTATTAGGAACAGTAATACTGTTCCAGATAACAGGAACCGATTGCATACTTGCACTGGAAGGAACCGTAACGGATACACCTTCACTGGCATCGAATACTCCATCAAAGTTATAATCCAGCCATCCTACCAGGGTGGCATTAGCTCCTGTGTTATTGAAAACATTTATATTGATGGTGTATGTCAGTGTACCCAGGTAGTTAAGTAATGGAGGCGTACCGCCAATGCCGTCTTCATCGGCACCATCCGCATCTGCGAGGGCAGAGGAAGTGCCCAGCCATTCTATGTCTGTAGCGTTACCCAGACGAAGCGTTGACAGTGTTTCATGCATTGCAGGATCAGTGCCAATAGGATCATAGGTTGCCGGCGCATCACCAAAATCCATTAAAGGACGGAAGGCTTCGGCTGCATCGCCCAAACTTGGATTGGCAGGTAAATAGGCGGGTGTTGATGTAATGTTTACGGTTGTGCCAATTGTTCCCAGTCCTTTATTGTAAGGTGCTACATAGGGTGTGGTAGGACTTAAAGAATACAGATCGTAAACATTATCATTCCATGAAACTGTATTTTGTCCTGGGACATATGTTGGTGAAGAAAAATTTAAAGTTGAACCTGTTTGTAAATTGAATTCATAGACATCTAATCTCGTACTTCCAGTACTGCCAGCACCATCAAAGTCATAAAGGATACCATTTGAAATGGCGAAATCTCCCCAGTCGTGTTCCAGGCTGGAACCATTATCAACAGGGACTGCAAATACCTGGCTGGAACGGTATGGAACATTTGATGCATCAAAATCAATCCGCCAAACCACTGCTTCGCGACCAGAATTCCTGCTGGAATTTGATGTTTCAATTCCGATATAAAGGGAGCCATTATAAAAGGCTGCTGCTCCGGATTCAATGCCCATTGTTGTTGTGGTAGGAATACCGATGCTGTTAATATCTGCTAAAACAGTACTGATGGTTCCGGTATTGAAATCATATTTTTTCAGTACCCTGTTTGCCGCTGGATTACTGGTAATGCTGTATACATAATATAGGAATCGATTATACGGGTCATAGCCCATTGAATTTATGTTCCACCTGTTTGTCGTTCCTGATGCCCCAACGATATAGGGGTCAGTAAATAAAAATTTAGTTACACCTGTTAACGGATCAACGGCGTAGACACTTTTATCAAACGCATGTAAAATATATCCCGGCTGGCCGGTAAACGGCTGGGATACCTGGTAATAATTGCTTGGGAATGTGCCGGCAGAGCAAGCTATGATGTCGGAAATCCAGAAAGATCCGTTTTCACTGCCGTTAGTTGTTGTATTAGAAATATTCAAAGTTACTGTCTTGACCGGTCCGGCGATTGTAATGTCGATCGCTGCTGTGGTAACGTTATTGGCTTTATTGGTTCCGGCAGCAGCATCGGCGCGTGCAGTAGGTGTGCCATTATTAGTGAGTGTGATGATTGAGCCTGCAAAAGTAGCCATGGTCACATTCTGCGCTACGTTTGCTGCATTTCGGGCATTGAGTTGTACCCTTTGGCCACGGTCGATATCATACATGGAAAATCTCAGGTTTCTCACTTCATTCTCGAAGGTGAGTATGACATTGCCATTACCTATGAATTGAATATCAGCATCTATGGCGCTAAGATCTACATCACCAAATGTTCCCAGCTCACCTGTATGAGTAGTATTATCTCCAATAGTATTTGCATTGGTATAAGTATGTTGAATGGTAAGGCGCTGGGTGCCAAATGCAAAATTCTGCAGTTGTGATTGTGCATTACTGGCCAGGTATCCATTAGCAAAAGTATAATTACCTGTATAAATAAAAAAATCAAGATAACCCCAGTTCAAAATCGCCTCCTGGGTCCCTACCGGGCACTGGGCCTGGCTATGATTACTAAAAAGGGAAAGGGAAAGAGCGCCGATCAAAAATATATGGCGTAGTTTTTGTTTTCTTTTTGCAAGAAAGGTTCTTGTCCGTGCTTGTGCTACC
>JBGSHT010000165.1:0-1571 GCA_041752135.1 Chitinophagaceae bacterium
ATATAATTCTAATCCACTTCCATCGCTGAACTCTTTGTCTTGTAATTCGGAACCTTTATTCCATTTCCGTTTGTTCTCCACCGCCCCATTCAGCGCCTTTGAACTTATCCCCGCCATTACCATCCCGAACGGATAGTAATGAGCAAACCTGTTTCAACTATTCCTCAATTTTATGCGGAACTTGAATATTGCCTCTGTCAAAGAACAAATAGCGACTACAAATTAAAGTTTTTTCTTCTCTAATCGACTTTTTTTAACATCCAAAAGCTTATTACAATAAAAAAGCCACTGGCTATTTTGATAACCAATGGCAACTTTATATTTTATCTTGTTATCCTTTCTTAAATAGGAGGCTTTAATCTGAAGGTGCCTGCATTTCACTAATTACTCTCAACAATGTAGCTAATCTATCAAAATCGCTATATGAAAAAATTTCTTTCTCTTCAATTGACTTTTTTAGAAAATGTACATCTTCTTTTAAAGAACCGACAGCAGGTTTTGGCGGAACTTTAAAATTAGCCCATTGATCAGTTAGAATTATCCAATATTCATCAATGTTAACCTGAATATTATCAATGTTATCCTTTTTGAGTTTTTCAATAACCAATTTAAATAAAGTTTCGATTTCATTAATACAAATACTACTCATTATTCTTAAACATTTATTGCTAAAACTTATCTAAATCTTGATTTACTTTTTGCAAGTCATCTTTTTTCTGTTCCAATTGATTATTTGTCTTATTTAGTTCACCTTGATTTTTCTTAATCTGTTTCTCCAAAGAATTAATTCTGCCATCAATACGCTGCTGCCTCATTTCCGGACTAATATTCTGCAAATCTCCTTTATTATCATATTTGTCGGGGTCATTTTTATAATCATTAAGCTTCTGTTCATGCTCTTTTACATTTTTCTCTAAGGACTTTGCTGATTTTTCTAAAGATTTAATTTCGCCTTGTAAATTTTCACTTTTGTCCTTAAGTTGTTCATGCAAATTAGCCTTTAGATCTCGCATTGATTTAGCCATTTCCACATGGTCAATTGTAATGGGAGAAAACGCACTAATTACATCATCTAATTTAACATTTTTAATTGCAGCTAATTTATCAGAAGCTTTATAAATGGTATAAGCTATTTTACTTAATTTAATTATCCCTTTAATAGGATCCCGTCCATCTGGGTCACTAAAAAGAATAGGGTTATTAAAACTAAAATGGTAAGGTGTCCAACTATCCTGGTGTTCTTTGTCTGTTTCAGGGTCTATTTGTATAAACCTTCCTATTTGAGGGTCGTATGTTCTAGCATTAAAATCATATAATTCCAATCCAATGCCATCTGAAAATTCCTTACTGTGCAATTCATTTCCGTTGAAACCTTTCTTGTTGTCGGCGAAAGGTGATTTCAGGGCCTTGTAACTGATCCCCGCCATTACCATCCCGAACGGATAGTAATTACCAACCCTATTTCACTATTCGCCAACTTTTACTGGCAACTACTTTTCGTATTCAAAGAACTTTTTCTTATCCCTTAAAAATACCATGTTTTTTCTTTTCAATTGAAAGAAAAAAATCCA
>JBGSHT010000166.1:0-5529 GCA_041752135.1 Chitinophagaceae bacterium
TTAGGTCAACGGCCTGCGTTAAGCTCTAACCGTTGCGCGTCACTTAAGGAGCTGACAAGCCATCTGGTTTACAAAAGATTAAATTAATCTAAAAGACAACTAAATGTATAAGCTTTATTTTGTGCACAAGTCAACATTAATGTGTTTTGCTCTGGTTTTCACTTTTTCAATAACAAATGGACAGAACTCAGGGTCTGAAACAATTGACTTGCAAAAAGCAAGAATAATAATCGACAGTCTTGACAAACAATTCGCACAGCACTTTTATAATGGAGACTCTATTTCATTATATAATATGTATGCTAAAGGTGCCAGTTTAGGAAATAAAAGGGGCAATGAAATTCTTTTATCCTGGGGACAGCAGATTAGAAATTCAATTGGGAATGACACTCGAACCATAATATATACCACAACTTCTCTTTCTACTGACTCAGAATTTCTCGTTGAGTTAGGCGTATATGAATTTAGGGACAGCAAAGGCAATCTAAAACATAAAGGAAAATATCTTGTTGTGTGGAAACAAGAAGATGGCAAGTGGAAACTATATCGCGACATGGGTTTGTAAAAATCTTTATTATCCTCATATATATAATTAAATCAAGAAAAGCGATCGCACAACATTGGGCTTGGCTATACCGCGGGCTGAAGAAACCTGTGCTTTAGGCGGTAGTACATGGTCGGGCGGCAGTACGGGTGTGACAAGCAGCGGTCAGCTTTTGGTTATGTGATTAGGCATCTATACTTTTATGGGCAGAAGTATAGGCCGGGCGGGACGAGCTATGAATACCGCGGCAGCGCCAAGCCCTTACCGTTGGCTGTAACCTTTCTTTAACATGGAAGAACTAAGCGAATTTTTCAGAGCGTCTATTGAAAAAAAACTTATTCCCTTTCTGGAAAAGTATGGTTTCGATTATCATGTAGAGAAACATAAATATAGTGACACGCATGATGTATTTGACTTTAAAAGGAATTCATCTTACATCATCATAGCACATATGGGATTTAATCCCCATGATGTACCATGGAATTCTGTACTGCTATTAGGTAAAAAAGGTTTCAAAAAAACAACCAGCGAATTTGATAGTGTTCCTTTATGGTATATCAAACAGAAAATTGCTCCTTCTTATGATTATCAACGTGAAGCTATTAAAATGAACTTTAACGAATACCATATCAACACACTTGAAGAGATAAGAGTATCAATTCGTCAAGCAATCTTTGACTTAGATAACTTTTGTAAGGATTTTTTGACAGAGGACTTCGTAAGATTTGATAGGATTAGAGAAATTAAATATTGGGAGTATTTAGTACAGACACAAGTAATAACCGAAACAAATTGGCTAGGGCTTAAAAAAGATGTTATGAAACCCAATGAGGAGATCGAATAAAGGCTACAGCCAACATGAGCTTTATACAAGCCGGGCTGAGGAACAAGGCCATCGGCATTTGTAATCCTGACCGAACTTTAGTAATTTGGCCTTAACGACATTAAACAAAAACCACCCAACCGGTGCCCGGCCAACCCAGCGACAGTGCCTGAATGCCCGTCCTGCACAAAGCCCTTACCGTTGTACGAAATGCTATCAGTTAAAACCTTAATTTTGTAAAAACTTTAGAAATGGCCGGAGCGGTTAAATATATAAAAGATGAGACAGGTCAAAAGACGTCTGTTCTTGTTCCTGTGAAGGTATGGGCCGACCTGAATACGAATTATAAAAAACTACGCCAGAAACTCAAAGTTATGAATGACATTCATAGCGCTCTTCATGAAGTGTACGATGCCAGGAAGTCAGGTAAAAAACTGAAGACTTTAAAAGAGTTCTTGAATGAAAGTAGTCGTTAAAATTACCAAACAATTTCAATCTGCAAGTAAAGTCCTCATTAAACGTTATCCTTCGTTTTTGAAAGATCTTTCAATCCTGGAAAAGGATCTTCTTGAGAATCCCAAGATGGGAACATATTTAGGTCATGGTACTTTCAAGATTAGGCTAAAGATTACAAGCAAGGGTAGGGGTAAAAGCGGAGGAGCAAGGGTAATTTCATTATTGGAAACTTCCTTCATTACAGAAGTCCTAAAATCTGAGAACGAGATTATCGTAAACCTACTGTATGTATACGACAAAAGCGATATTGAAACATTGACGGACCGCGAACTGAAAGATTTAATTGCTGCTTTTTATTCAACTCGCTAGTAATGCCCGCACTCGCACAACATCAGCTTTGTGCAAGCCGGGCGACAGAATATATCCTGGTCATTTGTAATTCTGACCGAGCTTCAGTAATTTGGCCTGGCAGACATTAAGCTATAATTAACTTAGCGGTGCCCGGCCAACCCAGCGACAGAATACGAATGCCCGTCCTGTGCAAAGCCCTTACCGTTGGGCGTAATGCTTGGGCACCCCGCTAATAATATTATTTCCCATTTCGGGAACTATTTCTATCTTTGTAAAAAGACTGAATTGAGGATAATTGCAAAAAAGACCCTTAGAGACTTTTGGCAGAAGCATCCGGATTGTGAGCAGCAATTGAAATCCTGGTATCTTGAAAGTTCAAAATCTATTTGGAATTCACCAAAAGATATAAAAATTGAATATTCTAGTGCAAGTTTTTTACAAGACAATAGAGTGGTGTTTAATATTAAAGGGAATACTTGCCGACTCATTGTAAGAATAAATTATAACTACGGAATCATTTGGATAAGATTTATCGGAACGCATGCACAATATGACAAAGTGGATGCAAGTAAAATATGAGCTATGACAATTAAACCTATTAAAACAAAAAAGGACTATCAGGCTGCATTGAATCGGCTTGATGATATATTTGATTCGAAGCCTGGAACTCCAACTGGTGATGAATTAGAAATTTTGACCATGCTTATTGAAAAATATGAAGACGAACATGTTCAAATAGAGTATCCTGATCCAATTGAGGCAATAAAATTTAGGATGGAGCAAATGGGGTATACCCAAAATGATCTTGCAAAAGTTGTGGGTTTAAAAAGTCGAGCGAGTGAATTGTTAAATAAGAAAAGAAAACTCACACTTGATATGATCAGAAAATTACACATTTCACTAAGTATTCCGACGGACGTTTTAATTCAAGAATATTAACCACACTACGCCCAACATCGGCTTTATGCAAGCCGGGCGACAGAATATATCCTGGGCATTTGTAATTCTGACCGAGCTTCAGTAATTTGGCCTGGCGACATTAAACTATAACTAACCAAGCGGTGCCCGGCCAACCCAGCGACAGTACATGAATGCCCGTCCTGCACAAAGCCGTAACCGTTGTGCACTATGCTTTGTGGACCACCAAAAATTGTATATTTGCTAAATGAAATGGCAAGGCCATATAGTATCTGATAAACAAGTATTACTTGGCAAGCCCACTATTAAGGGGACGAGAATATCTGTTGAACTTATATTGGAATTATTTGAATCAGGCTGGAATGAGAAGCAAATTCTGGAATCATATCCGTCTCTCACTGAAGATTCACTCCGCGCCGTATTTGCCTACTTGAAAGATTGTTTGCAGCAGGAACTTTATTTCCCTATTTCAGCCTGATATGTTTTTAGCTAACGAAAATTTTCCACGACCAAGTATTTTATTTTTAAGAGAGCAAGGGTTTGTTGTTATTAGCATTCAGGAAGCACATCAGGGTATTTCTGATAACGAAGTATTGAAGATTGCCCAAGAGCAGAATTTAGTTATTCTTACTTTTGACAGAGACTATGGGGAATTGATTTTTAGATATGCTGTTGAGAATCCGCCTTCGGTAGTTTATTTTAGATCAAAAGGGGATGGTCCACTTTTTGTTGGCCAAATATTACAAGATTTATTGGAATCAAATCAGATTGACATATCAGCTGCCTTTACTGTCATAGACAAAAGCAGTATTCGTCAAAGGTTCTATAAAAAATAGCCCGCACAGTGCACAACATCAGCTTTATGCAAGCCGGGCGACAGAATGTATCCTGGGTATTTGTAATTCTGACCGAGCTTCAGTAATTTGGCCTGGCAGACATTAAACTATAACTAACCAAACGGTGCCCGGCCAACCAGCGACAGAATACGAATGCCCGTCCTGCACAAAGCCGTAACCGTTGTGTGCAATACAACCGAGCACTTCATTACTTTGAACTTGCAATGACTGACAGAGCTATCAAAGAAATATTAATTAGTAACGAACTATCTGAAATTGAAGTGGCGATTACTATTGAATGTAAGACCTACGTAAATAAAGAATATATTGATTTTGCAATTGGTGTTGTTCGTAGAGAGATAGACAATTCAGGTTTGCCAATTACATATATCCGTGAACAGCTTAAATTAAAAAAGGGCTCAATAATTAAATTAGGCATTCAAATTTTGAAATTTGCAAGAGATAAACCGATTGAAGAAGAATATCCTCAGGGAGAAGAACCTCCTGCAAGTGAAAAAACGAAAACTGTTTCCTCGAACGGAATAGGAGTTGGTTTTGGAATTAAATATGCCATATATCTTGACTTTTTGGAAAGCAATCCTAAAGAATTGCATGCGTATATAAAAAAAGAACGAATTCCCAACGCCGCAAAGTTCGCCAAAACCCTAACACAACTTTACAACACGTAAATTGTACTGCACACAACATCATCTTTATGCAAGCCGGGCGACAGAATATGTCCTGGGCATTTGTAATTCTGACCGAGCTTCAGTAAATTGGCCTTACAGACATTAAACTAAAACCAACTCAGAGGTGCCCGGCCAACCCAGCGACAGAATACGAATGCCCGTCCTGCACAAAGCCGTAACCGTTGTGCGTAAACGTTTAAACCCTGGTATTTCAAAAGTTGTTAAATGAGAGTATTGTTCGTCCATTTTTTATTTTTTATTTCAGTATCTGCCTATAGTCAAAGTGGACAGATAGTTGGACAAATTGAAAGGAACAATGATCCTTTTTTAGAGTATATATATTTGACTGCATTTTTGAAACAAGGTGATTCCATAATTAAAAGAACAATACCAGATCAATCTGGAGTTTTTAAGTTTGGTGAAATAAATAAAGGTATTTATAGTTTGACAATTAGACAGATTGGTTATCGAGACTTTGTTACAGACAGTTTGCAAATTCAAGGTGATACAATTCTTCAACTCAACCTGAAATATCCTCCCACATGTATTTATATCTATTCAAAAGGCCAAAAACCAACTTGCATTGAAGGGCATTCAGATAAAATTATTCCAATTGTCTATGGTCTTCCTACTAAAAAGACTATGAACAAAGCAAAAAAAGGCATAGTTAAATTGGCTGGCTGTATTGTTTCAGTTTGTGATCCGCATTACTACTGTTCCGTTCATAAAATTGAACTTTAAAAGCACGACATTGATAAACGTCTACGCACAACATCAGCTTTATGCAAGCCGGGCGACAGAATATATCCTCGGCATTTGTAATTCTGACCCAGCTTCAGTAATTTGGCCTGTCAGACATTAAACTAAAACCAACTTAGCGGTGCCCGGCCAACCCAGCGACAGAATACGAAT
>JBGSHT010000167.1:0-3616 GCA_041752135.1 Chitinophagaceae bacterium
ACGTTGAAACTTCGGCTGTTTGCATCGCTGTACTTTTGTTCGGGCAGACGAATATCTATTTGGCTTTTTGTCGTTAACTTCAACTTTATATTTTCAATTGGGCAGCGGTTCCGGGCTGGACGTTATAAAATATCCCACCTGAAGCAATACCTGTCCGTTAGCGGCAATTTCATCCACCCGTTCAATAATTGAAGGTTAAAAATTGGATGCCATTATTGACAGCACTTTTAAAAATGGATTCTGACGAAAACATAAGAAAAAGAATTTGGCTAATTGCTGATGGCATTCCACTTAAGTTGGGCAGCATGACTATTCGAACGAGTGATTCAGGTAAGCTTTTAGTTACTGGCTGGACAAACACTATTAACTTCAATAATATCTCGAAAGGGAATATACTTCAAGAGCTTGATGATTTGAAATCCTTATTTTCAGTCTTAGCAAATAAATTTCCTGACATAAATGACATTGTAAACAAAAACGATTTGACAATAGAATATCACATGGCCTACGATGATTCTGGAAAGGTGGGAATTGGGTTATGTTCTGAAATTGAAGGAAAGCTAAATTGGTATATTGACTGACTAACAAACTGCCGCTAACATCAGCTTTATGCAAACCGGGCGACAGAATATATCCTCGGCATTTGTAATTCTGACCGAGCTTCAGTAATTTGGCCTGGCAGACTTTAAACTATAACTAACATAGCGGTGCCCGGCCAACCCAGCGACAGAATACGAATGCCCGTCCTGCACAAAGCCGTAACCGTTAGCGGTAATGGTAAGACGACCCTCACGGTAGCGGCAACCATAAAAAATCGACATCTAAAAAATAAATGGAAGAACTGACAGTAAAAGAAATTGAAGAATTTACGAAGAATTTTGACAGCAGAACAATAAAGAAGAAAACCAATCTTTTGACTGCTGGAAAAATTGCAAAGGAAGTTTACTTCATTAAAAGTGGTTGCGTCAGACTATTTTATGAAAAAGACGGAGAAGACATTTCAGCATACTTTTTTACAGAAAAAATGTTTGCTGGAGCTTACGACAGTTTTATTTCTCAAAAGCCAAGCCGGCACAGTATCGAAACCATTGAAGATTGTGAAGTTTTGGCAATAGACTACAATAACTTTCAACAGTTATTAAAAGGCAATCCCAAATTGAATGAGTTGGTAAGAAAAATATTGGAAGAACGATTTGTGGCTTTGCATGACCTATTTACTTCACAGATTCTCGACAGCCCTGAAAAACGTTATATTAAACTCCAAAAAGAAAGACCAGATTTAATAAACCGAATTCCACAACATCAAATTGCAACGTATCTTGGTGTGACCCCTGTTTCATTAAGTCGTATCAGAAACAGAATAATAAAAAGGTAACTTCTTATCTTTTGTTATCGTTTTGACCTACTGACTACATCTACTTTTGTTTCATTATATAACTTAAATTCAAAAAGATGGAACAAATTCTAGGTATATTGCCAACATTTAGCAACGTGACAACTTCAGTAAAACTAAAAGGTAAAGACGTTAAAATTCACGGACTATGCACAGGTAGTGTAGCCGTAAAGGCAAACTTCAAAAAGAAAAAGGGAATTGGCGAACTTGCCAAATTGAACATTCTTTTAGATAATCACTACACCGATTTTTTGCCGATTTGGGTTTGGGTAATTGAGCATCCAGACGGAATTATTGTAATTGACACGGGAGAAAACGCTCAGGTAACCGACTTGGACAAATATTTAATGATGGAAAGTTGGTTTTTGCGTTTTCAATTCAAAAACGCTGCTAAATTTAAAATACTAGATAATCAGGAATTGAATCATCAATTTGCCAGCATCAATTTAAACATTGACGATGTTAAGTTGGTTGTTTTGACGCATCTTCACTTAGACCACACAGACGGACTGAAATTTTTTCCAAAGCAGGAAATAATAGTTGGAGACATTGAATATAAACGAGCTAGCAGCAATATGCCAAGCACATATCCAACATGGTTTAAGCCCAATAAAGTGAACTATCAAAACAGCAAAATAGAAATCTTCAATCAGGCATACCCAATTACGCAAGGTGAAGATTTATTGTATATCCCAACTCCAGGTCATACCATCGGACACAGTTCCATACTTTTCAAAACAGACAATTTTGACATTATATTTTCAGGAGATACTTCCTACAGCCAAGAGCAGGTATTAATGAATGAATTAGCAGGCGTGAATGCTGACTATAAATTGAGTGCGAAGACCTATAAAAATTTGATTGAATACGCAACCAAACGCAAGACTATTTACTTGCCGACACACGATGAAAATGCTGGTGAACGTCTTGCAAACAAAGAATTTTTACTATGATATTACATTTATTGAAAGTAAGAGCTTAAGCTAACTGCTTTCATAGTAAATTAAACCATTTTTGATGAGAACAGTCTAAACAAATATTTATAAATTTATTTTTATGAGATTATTGATATTATTGTCATTGTTTTTTTTCTCGTGCAACAAGGACAACACGACAGAACAGCCTACTCCTGTGGCTTATAGAATAACAAAGTCTATTGCTTATAATAATGTTAATGTTAATGTTAATGTTGTAATTGACAAACCAGCATTAAATGAAGTTGATGCCTTGTTAGTATTTCACGGCACCGTGATGTATGATAGTAGCATTATGACTGCCGCCAATACAACACTTGACAAATTCAAGGGTATTTTAGATAGAAATGATATGATGATTGTAAGTGTAGCATATCCCCAAGAAAATGTTTTATTAGGCGACAATATTGTTCAAGGCGAAGCTGCCTTGTTATGGTTGAAAAATAAAGCTAGCCAAGAATTAGAAATAACAGTAAAAAAAGTATTCTTAGGCGGACACTCTCAAGGAGGCTATATGGTAACACGACTTAATACAATGCATCAAACAAATGGGGTGATTGCTAATGCACCAGGACCTTTAAACCTTGTTTATAGATGTCAATTAGAGGAAAATGGACAAGTTCAATCAGGTGCTGTCTGTACCAAACTTAAAAATGTGTATGGAACGACAACAAACAATCCCAATGCCTACTTCCAAAGGTCATTACTTAATTTCACAAATGGATTTAAGTCTGATGTATTATTTGTTCAAGGACTAAATGACTCTCCTATTCAAATGTATTCTTGGCCAACTTTTAAACAAGATGTATTAAGTTGCACAAATTGTCAGAATAGTCAGTTTGTCGAGATTATTGGTGGTGAACACACTTCTCTGTTTGAAAGTCCAGCGGCAAAGAGTGAATTTAATAACTTTATAAATAGCCACTAATGATAAAAGCTGCAGCTAACATTATATTTCTATAAAGATGATTAAGATTTCATTGAAAGTTCACTGCTTTTTTCTAGCTTTATTTTGGGCTTAGACTTTAAAGCGGTTAAGTTAGCCCAATAAAAAAAATGTATCGCAGCGGTACAGGTGGAGCGACCAACAATGTCCATAAAAAAACGGAATGTAAATTCCGTTCATGTTGACCCCTCATTCCGGGATGTTGACCCCCCTGCGAAGCAGGCAATAAAAGTAAGAGCTAAATGCGTGTTTAAAAATACAAATGCTTATTGATTTGGTTTCGCTTTTTTTCTTCTCAAAGAT
>JBGSHT010000168.1:0-2027 GCA_041752135.1 Chitinophagaceae bacterium
CATGATTTACGCAATGCGTATTTATGTTTATGAAAATGAGGGAGCGGGTTTGACAACATATAAGCGCAATTATACATACCTGAGGATCAATATTGGGTTGTTTTGAGGTCTGCGTACAATTGCATAAATTTACGCGTTGGCTGCAATTTTCGACTACTCCTAAGCTGTGGTAAAAGAAATTAATATCTTAATGTAAAAATATTCGACAATGAATCTTTCACGGAATAATGCTATGACTTTGGTTATAGATTTAAACAGAAATATTGAAGAGTATGCAGAGGCAACCGTGAAATATATATTAGAGGACCGAAATGTAGATTTTCTAACCTATCCACCTAACAATGGTCTATCCGACTCTGAAAAAGCAGAAATATTTAAACTTGGAAATAACGAAAATTTAAAAAATGCCTTAAGGAAAATTCTAGCAAACAATAGCGCAGGCGTGGTATTCGATTTACTCAACCTTATTGACGGCACATCTTCCCCCGGTGTTAATGATGAAAAATGGTCAGGAGTTAAATTGGTGGACGAAGAATCAGAAGAGACAGAAGACAAATTCAATGATATGTTACATGACGAGTTTTATGGATCATACTGGGACTGGAAGAAGATACGAGGGGAAAAGGGTTGGAAGCTTGACGCGTATGACGAATGAAAACTGCAGCCAACATCAGCTTTATGCAAGCCGGGCGACAGAATATATCCTGAGCATTTGTAATCCTGACCCAACTTCAGTAATTTGGCCTTATAGACATTAAACTATAACTAACTTAGCGGTGCCCGGCCAACCCAGCGACAGAATACGAATGCCCGTCCTGCACAAAGCCGTAACCGTTAGCGGTAACCGTATGAAAAAGACACTTCAAATATTGGCTTTCGGACTTTTTGCAATATTATTTTCGTGCAGACAACCAAACGACAATAACAGTATTGTTGTGACTACAACTGACACTTTAAATACTATCGTTGATAAAAAACAAAAACAGTGGTTAGAAAAAAGGTTAGAAATTGAAGATAACGACTATGCGGACAGTTTAAGACTTGACAAAATTCTACAAGATGCTTTGAAGATTGCAAATCAAAATATTTCCAAAGAACGATTTTTCAAAAAGTATAAAGTTTCACCTGACAGTATTTCCGTGAGTGTTGAAATTAATTTAGACTATCATTTTACACGTGAAAACCCACATTTGATAATACGAAGAAACGAACCAAATACCATTTATATTGACATTTATTCACGGAGTGATAGGCACTTTAAAAAAGTACTTTCTCACGAACAATGGAAAATGGAATATTTGAATGATACAATTCGTGACATTAACGGAGACGGACTAAATGACTTTGTTGTGAATTGGTACGGTAGCAATGGCTGTTGTTTAAAAGCATTTAGTAACATTTATTTACTCCGACAAGACAAAAAATTATTCTCAGATAACTTTGAATTTATCAATCCTACTTTTTCACCAAAAGAAAAAATAATTAGAGGTGTTTGTTACGGGCATCCAGGAGATACCGAACTATATAAATACAAATGGAATAGGGAGAAAGTAGACACATTGGAATATGTTTCTTATCAGAAAAACGATAATGGAATTAAAACAGGAAAGATTATAATTACAACAAGTAAACCCTTTGGTGTCAAACCCGATATATTAAGGGTTTTAAACACTGTCCCAACAGAATACAGAAAAATTGAAGGCTATGACTGGTTTACAGGCAATGGATATGAGTAATACGGCAACCGCTAACATCAGCTTTATGCAAGCCGGGCGACAGAATATATCCTCGTCATTTGTAATTCTGACCGAGCTTCAGTAATTTGGCCTGGCGACATTAAACTAAAACCACCCAAGCGGTGCCCGGCCAACCCAGCGACAGAATACGAATGCCCGTCCTGCACAAAGCCGTAACCGTTGTAGGCAATTTATGAGAACTCTAGTCATATTATATCTTTTGCTTTCTCTTGGAGCCTGTGGTCAACAGAATGACTCTGTTAAAACATGGCAAAGTGAATTTAGAGAAAT
>JBGSHT010000169.1:0-3309 GCA_041752135.1 Chitinophagaceae bacterium
GTCAGTCATTTAACTTCTTGGCTGAAGAAGAAGAAATCTATTCATTATCAGACTTAAAAGAAGTGTATAATGGAGAAAGGTGATATTGTATTAATAACATTTCCCTTTACAGACTTGAGTGGGGCTAAATTACGGCCTGCACTAGTATTGGCCAATACGGAAATTGACCTGACTGTCTGTTTTATTACAACACAACTTCAATGGAAGGAGCCAACTGATATTTCACTTTCTCCAACTCAAATTAATGGCTTGAAAGTAGAATCGCTTGTGCGGACAAGTAAAATTGCAACTTTAGATAGATCGCTTGCAAAAGGACTTTTAGGTAAGCTGACTCCAATTCAAATTTCAGAACTTAATAATAAGCTCAAAATATTAATGCAAATACCCTGACAGTGGCACGGCAGGCAACATCAGCTTTATGCAAGCCGGGCTGAGGAACAAGGCCATCGGCATTTGTAATTCTGACCGAGCTTTAGTAATTTGGCCTTACAGACATTAAATTAAAACCATCAAAGCGGTGCCCGGCCAACCCAGCGACAGTACACAAATACCCGTCCTGCATAAAGCCCTTACCGTTAGGCGCAAGGGTTGATCCCACTACCCAAAAAGACATTTCAGTGATGGAAACCATAAAAGCAGCAAAATCAATTAATAAGAAATAGTAACCATGAAATCAATCAATTTATCAATTCTTTTGTTCTTGGTATTGACTTTTTGGTCATCAATAACATTAATAGCACAGGATATGGAAGGCTTTGACCCCAATGCCTCATCTGTACCCGACTTTAAAGTTACCCCATTTTATGAAAGTAACCTGGAATACATTGGAAAAAAGTCAGGCGATTTGTTGAAAAAGGAGTCAATTCCAGCGCCTGAAGGTGCAGTAGCATGGAGAGTAATGTATGTTTCCCGTACATGGGATGACCGTTTAGTACCTGTAACCGGAATTATTGTAGCACCAAAAGGTGTAAGTAAAACACCCCGTCCAATTTTAAATTGGGTACATGGCACTACAGGCGGGGCAAGAATTTGTGCTCCATCATTAGCTGATGATCCTGCTCAAAATCTTGTTCAGCGATCTGAAACTACTCCAATAGACTACGGGCTACCATACCTTACAGATTTTCTTGCCAAAGGTTTTGTGGTAGTTGCCACAGATTATTATGGACTGGGCGGGCCAGGTGTACATCAATATTTAGTTGGTAATACTGGTGCAAGAAATGGATTGGATATTGCCAGGGCTTCACTTAAAATAAAAGAGATCAATGCAGGATTGAATCTACTAACTTTTGGCTGGTCGGTGGGCGGTCATGCAGCTTTATTTACTGGTGAGGAACAACCGAAATATGCACCTGAATTCAAGCATCTTGGCACAGCAGCCATTGCTCCTGCAAATACAGTGGATTTTCGCTTTGTAAACATTCCCCATACTTATGTAATGGCCGCATCATACAATTCTGCTTATAATGCTCCTCTCACCGGCTTTACCGATGATGGCAAAAAGGTTATTGAAGTGGTAAATGAAGTTTCTATCACTGGGGTATTCAAAGAATCGCTTAAATATCAAGGTCCCTTCTTTAAGGGTGATTTTGATCCGGTAATGAAAAAAGCTTTGGCGTTAAATGAAACAGGTCAGCGTAAAACACCTTGCCCAATACTAATTGTACATGGAACTGAAGACGATGTTGTGAATCCTGAACTGACATTAATTTACTTGCCAATATCACAAAAAATTGGAAATACGATCAAGGTTTCCTGGTACAAAGATCAAAATCACAGGTCTGTGATTGCAGAAGCCAGAATAGAAATACTGCAATGGTTTGATGATAGATTGAAAGGTAAACCTGCGCCAAAAGAAAAATCAGTTAATTAATAAATGACTAAACGCCTGTAATACCAATAAGACAGAAGTGCTTGCTGACCTGAAAATCCCTAAAGATGACCAGTACTAATTCTGCGCCTAACATGGGGCTTTATGCTATTGGGACTTGATCAATAAACATCAGCTAAAAGCAAAGCCGGTCATCAGTTTCGGCTTGAACAGCATCTTTGAACTTTAGTAAAAACAATGAACATTTAATTATAAATTTAGCAGCGGCTACGGGCGGACGGACGGAATTATCCCGACAGCATAAAGCCCTGGACGTTAGGCGCAGCAAAATCTTTCTACTTTCTACAACCAGTCTTCAAGCGCAACCATTCCTGTATCGACTTTTATTATTATAGCTGACATAAAAAGAACAGACATTTTCCCACCGACAAGATTATTTTTTTTTTGAGCTTCAAAAAGGCTGACAAGAAAATCGACTACATTTTATCAGTTGAATAAATTAATTATGTGACAGAAAAGCAAAGGTTACTTCCGGCGTTAAAAACTGCAGCATTTCTTAATTACAGTAATTTCAAATAGCATTAATTTCATATGTTTCCCATCAAGTAGATCGTCAAGGAGATTGACTGGTAGATCGACAAGTAGATCGGCAATATAGTTGACGCGAAGATTGACGGGAAGATCGGCAAGTAGAAGAAATTTATGAAACGTCTGATGTAAACATAACTACAGGCTGACAAATTAAGGAGGGCATTTATCCCAAATTTTGTTGCGCCTAACATCAGCTTTGTGCAAGCCGGGCGACAGAATAAGTCCTGATCTTTTGTAATTCTGACCGAGCTTCAGTAATTTGGCCTGGCAGACATTAAACTATAACTAATTTAGCGGTACCCGGCCAACCCAGCGACAGAATACGAATGCCCGTCCTGCACAAAGCCTTAACCGTTGGCGTCTATGGCATTTTGCACAGCTTTTGCTTATATTTGTAACATGTCTAATTTCACAATAGTTAAAGATGCACTTAAAAGTCTAAAGCCATTACTTGAGGCCAAGTATCATGTTAAGTCTTTGGGTTTATTTGGCTCAATAGTAAGGACTGATTTTTCTCCTTCAAAAAGTGATATTGATATCCTTGTTGAATTTAGTAAGCCAATTGGTATTGAGTTCATTGATTTGGCTGATTTAATAGAGAAACATGTTAATCGAAAAATTGATCTTGTATCAAAAAATGGCATTAAAAGAAAATACTTAATGGACATAGAAAATGAAATAGTCTATGTCTAAGCGGAATTCTAAACTTCTCATCGAAGATATTATTGAGTCTGGCAATAAAATAATAGACTATACCGAGGGGTATACTTTCGAACAATTTATTGCCGACAGTAAAACGGTTGATGCCGTGATAAGAAATTTCGAAGTGATAGGTGAAGCAGCAAATCGATTAGATGAAGAATTTAAAGATAAATATCCTCAGATTG
>JBGSHT010000170.1:0-4083 GCA_041752135.1 Chitinophagaceae bacterium
AAGGCAGGCATATAAGAGGGGAGAAGGCGTACTCAGTTGCCAGCCTTCCGCACCGGCAATGGGCACAAAACCTTTTTCCATTTTAAAGCGGGTGCTTTTTTCATGTCCCCACCAGCCGGCAAACCGCTGGAGTGATGGATCAGTATGGTAACGTTCATGAATAAACGCAGCACCTGCGGCTCCCGGTCCGCCATTGAGGTATTTATAATTGCACCAGCAGGCGAAATCGACGTTCCAGTCGTGGAGTTGTAAGGGTACGTTCCCCGCAGCATGGGCCAGGTCGAAGCCCACTTTGGCGCCGGCTTTTTTGGCCGCGGCTGCAATGGCCTGCATGTCGAATAACTGGCCCGTATAATAATTGACCCCACCCCAGAGGACCAGCGCCAGTTCATCCTGGTGTGCTTCGATAGCGGAGAGGATATCATCCAAACTTATATGGTGTTCCCCTTCTTTTGGTTTTACTTCAATGATGGTTTGGTCAGGATCGAGCCCGTGGTGCCTGACATGTGTTTCAAACATATACTGATCGCTGGGGAAAGCTTTGGCCTCGCAGATGATCTTGTTCCGTTTTCCCTCGGGCCGGTAAAAACTTACCATCATCAGGTGGAGATTGACCGTGAGCTGGTTCATCACCGTTATTTCGGTGGGTAAGGAGCCGGTGATTTTCCCCAATGGTTTCAGGAGGTGGTCGTGGTAATTCATCCAGGGATCATCGCCGAGAAAAAAAGCTTCCACGCCGTAATCCGACCATTGCGAGAGTACTTTATCAATTTGTGTTCTGGCTGTTTTGGGTTGGAGTCCAAGGGAGTTCCCTAAGAAATACACTTGTTCCTTGCCGTTATGTTTGGGGATGATGAACTGTTCCCGGAAAGACCTTAGCGGATCCAGGTTGTCAAGTTTAACCGCAAAGTCGCGATGTGCTTCGAAATTCATTTTATTATAATTGTTCTCAGTACCTGTATTTTGCCTTTTACTTTCGATTTTCCACTTTTCCCGGTCAGGCGGTCAGACGGAGACCGTCAGACCGGGTTCCGTTGGCGCCTTTGTTCCTTTGCGGTAAATGTATTCACTTTCGATTTTCGATTTTCGACTTTCCATTTTTTTTGTCCTCCCCCTAAAACTCGACTGTATTATGCTCGTCAATTTCGCCCCCTCCAGAGGGGGATATAACAGCCTCCTAATCTCTCAACAGTTAAAGTATTTCACTTTCGATTTTCTTTATTAACCCCGGCCATCTAAAAGAGATGGGTGCCCAGCATAGCAGCTCCTCAGCGTATCTCCGCGTTCTTCATTCTCTGCGATGAATGTATTTTATTTTCGATTTTCGATTTTCCACTTTTTTATATACTGCCAGTTCTTCCTCCGTCCACCGGAATACTCACGCCATTTACATATGCTGCTGCCGGACTCGCTAAAAAAGCTGCAACTGCTGCTATTTCTGATGATTCTCCGAATCGTTTGGCAGGAACATCGGCTTCCATTTCTATTGAAACCGTTTCGACCGGTAAATTTTTATTGGCTGCAATTTGTGCGATCAGACTTTTCAACCGGTTTGTTTTGGTGAAGCCCGGCAGGATATTGTTTACGGTTATGCCGTACCGTGCCACTTCATTGGACAGTGTCTTTGCCCAGGAGGCGGTTGCCCCGCGGATGGTATTGGACACGCCGAGGTTATTCAGCGGGATGCGTACGGATGTTGAAATGATATTGATGATCCGGCCATAAGCTGTGGCTTTCATGGAAGGCAGCGCCGCCTGCACCAGTACCTGGTTGCAGATGATATGCTGTTGGAAGGCTTGCAGGAACTGGTCGGGCGTTGCATCCACAATGGGACCTGGTGCGGGTCCGCCGGTATTGTTGATGAGTATTTGTATGGGGAATTCTTTTGTGTGGCCCGTTACCACTTCTTTCACCTGCTCCGGGAACTGAAAATCGGCTACCCGGTACCGGTGTTCCTGGCCGGGTGATTTGGATAATTGTGCCACCGCCTCCTGTAAGCCTGCTTCGTTTCGGGCAAGCAGCGTGCAATTGGCGCCCAGCAGCGCCAGTTCTTTGGCAATGGCTAGGCCGATGCCCTGGGTGCTGCCGGAGATCAGCGCTTCTTTTCCGGTGAGCGATAATTCCATAATTGCGTTTGGCTAAAATGTATCAACTGAAAAGAAAATCACCTTAATCTTCTTCCATTTCCTGTTTGATCTCTTCGGAAATTTTCACCAGCACTTTATCAATCCTATGCCCGTCCATATCCAGGATCTCGAAATGAAATCCGCTCCAGTCCATCTTGTCACCGCTTTTAGGTATACGTTCCATCCGGTGCAGGATAAATCCGGCGAGGGTGTCAAATTCCTGTTCCCCTTCATTCATCCATTCGGTCTTTTCAAATTTCGTCAGGAAGTCGTAGAAGGGTATTTGTGCATCTACAAGGAAGGTTCCGTCTTCTCTTTCCTTCACTTCATAATCATCCACATCCTGTTGCGGCAATTCACCTACAATGGCTTCGAGTATATCGTTGAGTGTGATCAGTCCGAGCAGGGTGCCGTATTCATCCACCACAAAACAGGTATGGATCTTCGATTCCTTGAAGCGTTCCAGCAACTGGTAAGGCGAGTTATTCTCCGGCACAAACAAGGCTGTTTTCATGCTGTCTTTAAAGGGTATGTCGTCCGGCGTTACGTACATATCTTTTATGGAAACAATGCCTTTGATATTGTCAATGCTGTTGTGGCAAATGGGATAAACGGAATGTGGTTCCTGGAGTATCTTTTCTTTGATCGTTGTTTCATTATCGTTGATGTCAAACCAGATGATATCATGGCGATGGGTCATTAAGGAAGTGATGTTCCTGTCGCCAAGGTGGAATATCCTTTCTATGATCTCCTGTTCGGTTGCTTCAATGGCACCGTGTTCGGTGCCTTCGCTGATGATGGCCTTGATCTCTTCTTCCGTTACCTGGTTATCGGTTGTTTTTATCTTGAAGAGTTTGATCAGTATATTGGTTGTTTTATTGAGCAACCACACAAATGGCCAGGTTACGATATTGATAATTTTCATGGGAGCTGCCACGCTTTTGGCAATGGCTTCCGGCGCCGTAAGACCGAGGCGCTTGGGCAGCAGTTCACCGAGGATCAGCGAAAAGAAAGTAAGGATGACCACCACCAGTGTGGTTGCGATCCCGTTTGCATAGGGTTGCAGCATCGGGATCTTTTCCAGCATCCCCACCACATCATCCACGATCTTATCGCCTGAGTAAATACCGGTAAGTATGCCGATCAGCGTGATGCCGATCTGTACGGTTGATAAAAATGTTTCGGGTTTATTAGCAAGGCCAAGCGCTGCTTTTGCCCGCAGGTCGCCTTTGTTTGCCTGTGCCTCCAGCCGGGCTTTCCTTGCAGATACCAGGGCGATCTCCGCCATGGAAAAAAGGCCGTTAAGCAGGATCAACCCGATGATTATAAAGATTTCGATCATTTATGTGAATTTACTAAACCAATTTGTGTTTCAAAAAAACGAGTTGCCATAAGCCCCATTATCACCCCAAATAAAGCACCCGCAATAACATCCGACGGATAATGAACGCCCACATATACCTGTGCATAGCAAATGACCGCGGCCCAAATAAATACAAGCGACCATTTCCGGCTCATGAATTTCAGGGTCTGGTATATAAAGGTGGCCACGGCAAAATGATTGCTGGCATGAGATGAGATAAAACTTCCATTCATGCCGCAATAGCGCGCTATAAACCTGATCTGGTGCGCCATCATGGGATCCCGGCATGGCCTTGGCCGGTCAAAGATTTCTTTGATCACCTGGCTGCTGAGCAGATCGTTCAACCCGGCCATCGCCAGCACCGTTACCACCCACCATGCGCCTTTTTTGCCAAAATTCAGGATCATGAAAAGGGCCAGAAATATATAGAACGGAACATATACATAGGATTCCCTCGCCAGTAAAGCAATTTGATCCAAAGAGGGAACGGCCCATTCTTTATTTACCTTAAGCATGAGCCAGTAATCTGCATGCAGGATCTTCTCCGGAATTGACAGGTTTTGCTGGCTTTGCAATAATATCATGGGCGCAAAA
>JBGSHT010000171.1:0-1742 GCA_041752135.1 Chitinophagaceae bacterium
TCGTGCCGTCATAACCTTCGCCGGCGCCGACGCCATTGACGGAGAAATTGCCGCCCAGGTAGCGATCGTTTTCGTCGAGGAATTCGTCGGAGGACAAATAGACGACGTTGGTCCAAGGCTCGGTGATGGCAGAGAACCCGACATTATCGATGTGAAAACTGACCGAAACGGTTTCGCCCGCATTGACGAAATCAGGAGCGACGAATGATGTTGGCGTCAGATTAGCTTCACTGGGGAGAAGCTCAAAGGGAATCACTAACGAGTTGTTGGAGGTATCTTCGTCAACCTGCGATAGGTCGCTGTTGACGACAAAAATCAGATTGTATAGTCCGGGCGTCTGCCCTGCGAGACTTACTGCTTTGTCAATCGTGATCGGTTCGCCAGGATTTATCGATGGCGATTCCCCACCTCCGGGCGAGTTCAACAGGATGACATCATTCGCATCAACCACGTCATCCTGGGAGAGGTAGATGGCGGTACCGGGGAATATCGCGGATTCGTCGCCCGCATTGTCGATAGTGAATGAGACTTCGGCCAATTGCCCTTGCTGAAGGCTCGGGGGGACGATGGCCTCGATCATTCGCAGATCAACGGCGAGCAATTCGCGAGATTCAAGTCGCTCGAACCCTGTTCCCGCGGTGCGGCGGTACCTATGGTGCCGTTTTCGAGGCGCGGGGGTGCTCACGATGAATAAGGGAAGTTGCATGGGCGGCAAACCTCAACGATGCGTCTAGCTATGGTCATTTGACAATATCAAGCGTCAGGGGATGGGCGGACGCATCGCGCACCCCGGTTGACGGAATCGTGGGCTGTTCTCATCAACCGACGACTCCAGGACGGCTCCGAAGAGCCAAGATTAATCCCACCTTACCGACTCGTTTTCCCAGACTCAACCGTTTTTCGATCACCGGTGGACGCAGTTTGCTCTCGCGTCCTGCTGCTTTCCTTGCTTCGATCCGACCAAGCATGTCATTTTCGCCCCTGGGGACGCCCGAGGTCTCCCGCACCTGATCGCATGCCTTGATTGATGCCTCTCGTCAACGATCCTCTTTGGCGGAGTAACTGATGCATGGACTAATTCAACGCCCGAATCAATCCCCCGTGAAAGGGGAGCACGAAGCCCATCAGTTCGACGAAGAGATAGCACCGTGAGGTTTTATCAAAACGAGGACAATCCATGTGTGCCGCCACTGATCGCCAAAACCGATGATTTTCTGGACCCCCAGTTCAATAAAGAAATCGGGGTCGCCGACTTGGTGCTTGCAATGAGCCGGTATTCGCAGGACTTGGAATTTGTGTGGGGAATGGATATTCCGGAGCGACTGGTCGGGGGCGAATTAAAGAGTCCGAAGATGGTTTACATCGGGGTTGCTTTCAATGACGCGGATGAACTTGAGAATGTCATCAGAGCCGTCAGAAGGATCAAGGAGGGCGGTGGAGATGATGAAGGTCCACCACGGCTCTCGATGGATTCTGAATCGCGGAAACCTAACTGATTATCGGCTTGCGGAAACGTCCGGCATCCCTTCAGTTACCGCCAAGCCTTGCTATTTTGTGGTGAACCCGGGGACCAATCGCGTCCCGGGGCGAGCATCCGGAATCGCCCACAAGGGACATTCTTGTTCTGGCATGATCTGGGCGTTTCAAATCCGAATATCTGAAACGCACCGAAAGTATCAGCATGCTCTCCATTTGGATCGACGTCATTCACGTGACCAGAAGGACAACACAGGTGTCCCTGG
>JBGSHT010000172.1:0-1550 GCA_041752135.1 Chitinophagaceae bacterium
AGCATTTCCATCCTGTACCATTTTTAACTCGTAGTCTTCGGTAAGTCTTTTTTCAATCTCAGATTTACTGAGGTTTGTTTTATAATTTCCTGATCGTATATACACTTCCACTTTAGCATTTCCGGTCTGACCTCCTTTGACAGTTATATTCCCGCCGGAAGTTTTAACCTCAAGCTTATTAATGTTACCGCTGAAATTTTGCACCTGGTAGGGTTCTTTATCCCATTCCTGGGCGAGAAGAGAAATACTGATGGCTGCTGTAAATAGTAAACTGATTAACTTTTTCATTTTATGTTTTTTAATTTATTTAACCGCTAAGAATTAAAGGCGCTATGATTTATTCAGATCGTAAACTGTTAACCGGGTTTGCTTTTGCCGCTTTAAAGGATTGCAGGCTGACTGCCATCACAGCAATTAACAGGGCAATTCCGGCTGCAAGTAAATACATCCAGCTGCTTATGTTTATACGGTACGCAAAATTTTCCAGCCATTTGTTTCCGGCGATCCAAGCTAAGGGTACCGCTATTATAATGGCTATTCCAACCAGCACAAGAAATTCGCGGGAAAGCAAAAAAATGACCTGGGGTATAGTTGCTCCAAGTACTTTCCGGATACCTATCTCTTTAGTGCGTTGAACTGTCGTAAATGCTGATAAGGCAAACAAGCCAAGGCAGGCAAGCAGTATGGCCTGTCCCGCAAACAGGGTAAATATCTGCGCTGTCCGTTGTTCTGATTTATAGAGTGTATTAAAATCTTCATCCAGGAACCGGAATTCAAAGGGACTTTGAGGAGCCCGTTCTTTCCATATTTTTTCAAGCCCGGCAATGTTTTGCTGCAAATTACCTTCATTTAATTTCACATAGGTTTCCTGTACCATTTCAGGCGCAAGGAATATAACCAGTGGCCCAATAGGTTGATGTAAAGAAGTGAAATGAAAATCTTTCACAACCCCCCTGATGGTTCCGGTTCCACCCTTGTCGATTTTCTTTCCCAGGGCTTCTTCAGGGCTCCATCCCATTTCCGACACAGCTTTTTCATTCAATATAAAACTGTACTGGTAGTTTGCCCTTTGTTGAGAGGTGTCCATTTCCAGCAGATCGGCCTGGTTGAAATCCCTTCCGCTGATCAATTGCATATCCATCACTTTAATAAAGTCAAAATCAACGGGAATGGCCTTCACGGAAATTTCTTTCTTTTCTTTGCCTGTTTCGGCAGTTATCCCATCCGTCCAGCGGATGAAAGAAGGGCTTTCATAAGCGCCGCTTACTGCTTTTACTCCGTGTTGCATAGACAGTGCACGTTTAAAGTCTTCATAACCATTTCGCATTTTACTGTCAACTGGCAACACAACAATCCGTTCTTTATCGAATCCCAGGTTTTTATTTTTAATGAAGGATAATTGTTGTACTACAATTATCGTGGCAATGATCAGGAAAACAGAAGTTACAAACTGGAAAACGATCATGCTTTTCCGGACGGCTCCGCCTGCGGCGGTAACCCTTAGGCCCGATTTCAATATACTGCCCAGCTTGGAACCGGAAAGCATGAAA
>JBGSHT010000173.1:0-1643 GCA_041752135.1 Chitinophagaceae bacterium
AAGAATGGATTTTTGTATATTTATGTCAGCAGCGAGAGTAATCTCCAGGTGTTCTTTGATAATTTGCTGGTATCGCATACCAATGGGGCGATTCAGGAGGAAACGCATTATTATCCGTTCGGGATGGTAATGGCGGGGATAAGTTCCAAGACGCTGAACAATGCCACAGAGAATAAGTTGAAGTATAATGGGATTGAATTTAGTCCAGAACTTGAATTGAATCTTTATGATGCAGAGTATCGCGAATTAGATCCTGCAATTGCTCGTTGGTGGCAAATAGATCCTGTTACAAATGGATATGAAGAATATTCTCCTTATGCTTCAATGTATGACAATCCAATAAAAATTAGTGATCCATTAGGAAACGAAGGCGAAGAGTGTTGCGGGAGTCTTGGTCAGGCAGCGGAAGATCTTTTTGATTTTGTCATGATCAACGGAAGTGGATTAATGAATGGGATGTTGAATACTTTATCTGCAGGGCTTATTTCAACTGATCCGTTGAAATTTCGAGACAAACTTACAACCACTCAACAGGGTTATTATGACGGGGCAGTAACCGTAGGACAAGTAGGACCTTTATTTGGTTCAGCTGGAAGTAAATTTACGGCTGGAAAAGCGCCAGCAATGCAAACAACTAATGGCGTTATTGTAGAAGTTCCTGTAACTACACGACCAGCTTCGATGACTTCTGTAACTGCGCAGTCCTCTGGAAACTCTTCAAGTGGGAAATATTCACATCTAAAAGAACCTCAGAAAGTTAAATCAGGTGGGGAGACCACAACTGCCCAGCGTAAAAGAATATTAGAAGAAAACAAAAGACAGAATAATGGAGAGATAAGAAGTGACATAAGTGGACAGAAATTAAACCCTCCTAAGAAACTTAAAAGAGGCGATAAAGCTGATATGAATTCTGCTGAGATAGATCACATAGATCCTAGATCAAAAGGAGGATCCAATTGCAATTCAAACTTACAGGTTGCCTCAAAAAAGGAAAACCTGAAAAAGTCTAACAACTAATTAAATCATGAAAAAATTCGCCGAAAATTTGAATACAGCTGTAATCACTACAAAATTTATTCTTGATAATAATTCACCAATTTTATATGTATTTCACTATAATGATGGGTTTTGGCAATTTAGCGGACCAGAAGAGGAATTAAATGATGAAGATTATAGAGTTGTTTCATTACAAGAAATTATTAACATTGATTCAAGTGTTTGCGAGGTAGCTGATCTGCCCCTTGAAGGGAAAGCGTATCGTCAAAATGGAAATATGCCTTGGCAAGTACTATAAAAATAACCTTTTCGTAAGGCAATCATTCTGTAAGAATAATGAATTCATCTGAGGAAGATGCCGCATCTGCTTGAAATAGCCATTATATTGTGACGTGTACATGGAAGGAGCGCGGCTTGAAAAAAGTATTTTCTCTGATGTTACTAAGCTACATTTGATCTATTTTCAAAATAGTTTTTTTCTTCCAAATACTGTCATTGAAAATAACGGCTAGGTAAAAGAAAAAACTTTATTTTGGAGTCGGTAATTGTTCTTTGACATCGGGTGTAAATCAGGTTCCCCAGAATACAGATTGTATTGAAACAGGGTTGATAGTTACTATCCGTTCGGGATGGTAATGGCGGGGATA